>CAZQUE010000039.1:0-39027 GCA_964596185.1 uncultured bacterium
AAGAAAGGCTCTCGCACAATTTTCTGTGACAGCGACGGTGCTTACAACATGCCAATGGAAGGCAACGGCCGTGAGTATCTCGTCTTCAGAAGTGCAAATCTGCATATCCGTGCCATTCCGGTCGATCTGACCACGGTTACCGTTTATGACGTTCCGACTACAACCCTTTCAGCCAAGAAAAGCGGTGAGGTCAAGCTGATAATGGTTAAATCAGATTTTGCCGAGGTCACCAACCCGGTTGTTGTCGCCGACTTCACCAACTGGCAGCCACAGCAGATGTATGATGACGCTACCAACGGTGACGAAGTTGCCGGCGACGGAGTTTATACACGCCTTTTCACCGGTGTGGCTCCCGGCTATCATAAGTATGCTTTCAATATTACCGATACCAGCCAGGTCAAAGATCCCTACCAGGAATCAGGTGACTCTGAATACTCGATTGTTCTGGTAAAATGATGAAAACGATCAAAATACTGTTTCTCGTTTTGGCAATGGCAGCAATGACCGCTTCAGTTTCCGCTGCCGACCTGCCGGTTAATTACTTCTATGAACGCGGAGCTTTGCTGGATGTTATCGACAATATCGGTGACGACAAGGGGCCGGGCTATTATCAGTATCCCGCTGACAAGCGTATGCGCCGCGGCACCTTTGACCTCAAACGTTTCAGCGTTTATGAAGAGGGTCAGGTAGTCGTTTTTGAAATTCAAATGCGCAATTACATCATGCGTGAATGGCCCGACACCAGAAAAAGCGAAGATCAGGGTTTTGTCGCCAACCTCTGGGATATTTATATTGACATCGATGGCATTGCTGAATCCGGTTATCAGAAAGCTCTGCCCGGTCGCGATGTTTTTTTCAGCGATAATATGGGCTGGGAAAAAGTCATCATGGTTACCCCTCTTTCCGAGCTTGAAATGTTCAGCATTCTGCGCAACAAGACCGATGAACTTGAATTTCAGGATCAGGTCGAAAATATAGTTTACCCTGATTACGTAAGAGTTCAACGTGACAAGGTCATCATCAAAATCAGTAAACTCAAGTTGCCCGGGCTTTCACAGCGTTCAGGATTTCAATGCTTCGTCATGGGCTATAAGGATATTGTTTCACCAAACCGTCTTTTGAACCGTGATGTAAAAGCCTTTGCCACTTATGATGATTTTGGTGGCGGCCATGATACCTATGGCGATCCGCCGATAATCGATATGATAGTTCCAAAAGATGAAGATCAATACCGTCTTTTGCGCAATTTCAGGTCTGAACCCTATCGCGAGAACATCGAATATGCCGTGGTCCCGTTCGTTTATAAAAACCAGAGCGGCAAAAGCCCAGGCTTTGCAAAACCAGCCGGTCTGATAAAACCGCCGGCGGCAACTGTTGCACCTGTTGCCCCGATTAAGAAACAGAAAAGTGAAGAAACTTCCGGATTTATCAAGCTCGATCCGGTAACCAGACCGGAAGATCTGGGTTTTAAACCGGTCGCTAAACCTCCTGAAGGTTTCGTTCCGATTAAACCCGTTAAAAAGAACCCCTAAACTCTGATAACAAGTTCTCAGTTTTTGTTAAGAAAATGACGATTAAAAATAAAGCACCAGAAACAGATTCTCACAGGAGGCCGCTCATGAATCGACATAAACCACTCTTCCAGGCAGGTATATTCCTGCTTTTACTAATGTTTGTTGTCGTTTCTGCCAATGATGTTTGCGCACAATCTGCGCGTTCTCGAGGCATGGGCGGTGCTTTCATTGGTCTGTCCGATGACGAATCGGCAACTTATTACAACCCGGCCGGTCTTTCACAGATTCAGGGGCGCGAAGCTTCATTGCAGGTAAAGGTTAATGAACGCGATATTTTTGACTGGAACAGCGTTGCCTTTACCGGTCACATCTATGAAGACCACGTCGAAGACAAATTTTCGATTACTGATTATCTTGAACATAATATTCTTGAAGAACCTCTGCCAAGGCGACCAAAATACAGCTATGGCGTCTCATATACTGAAGACAGCCGTTCTGAAGAATTTGGCCAGCTTGTCGGTGGCGAATACCTCGGTGTGCGCCGAGACATCAAAGATCTGCAACTGGCGTTTGGAACCAGGTTTCCCATTGCCCGCCGCATGCTCGCCAGAGAGCAGCTGTATGGTGGTATCAAGTTCAGAATGATGACGGTAGACCGCTATATCAAAAGTCTTAAACAGCATGTTAAAAAAGATACCCAGTCAATGGGCATCGGTCTGATGTATCATTACAACGATCGGGTAACCGGCGGTTTGACCGTTGATAATCTGGTTGAAAATGTCGATGGCACCGGCGATAGAAATGGCGTCAGCCTTAATCTCGGCGCTGCGGTAGAAATTACCAAGGGCACCACCATCTCGGCTGACGCAGTAAACATTACCAATTCAGATCGCACTACCGATCAGCAATATCGCCTTGGCGTCGAAAAGAAATTTATCGAAAATGACTTTACCATGCGTATGGGCACTCTTAACGGAACTCTGACTCTCGGCTTCGGCATGAACATTCTTCCGCATGTTAGAATGGACTACGCTTATTATGACGGCGAAGTTATCCGGGAACACTATGTTGGAGCACACGTAACCTTTGATTGACGGGAGAAAACCAGTGCGACCGGCTTTCATCATAACCCTTTTGTTCGTTTTCTCCGCCTGCCTCGTGCGGGCGGAGCCCGTTATCGACTATAAATCATTTGTTGAACAAAAATTGACGGTCGTAGGCCTGGCAGGAACACCATGGGAGGCAGAGACCTCCTTTGATGAAGAGCGTTCCCGCGCCTGGATGGATGCAATGCATCACGCCTACGAAAGCATTCTGGCTTTGCCTTTGATGGAAGGGAAACTGGTCAGACAGGTTTTGCAGACCAATCCTGCCCTTAAAGACCGGCTTGGCCTGATTCTTCTTTCAGCAGAAAAGAGTTTTTATCAGGCCGACAACACCGGACTGATCCGCTGTCGTCTCGAAGTTCCCTTCTCTGGTAAGCTTAGCCTTAGATCTGCGTTGTATCTGGCGGCAATGCGCCCACAGTCACAGCAGCCGGTCAGTTTTCTCGCCAGCTGGAGCGCGGGAATTTCGAAAGAAAAACTGCCGGTGCCGCAATGTAAGCGACTGGTGGTCGATGTGCGCAACTATTATTTCGAACCATCCATTTTTCCGCGTCTGTTCGACACAAACGGGGCGCTGTTGTTTCAGGAGGCGATGATTCCGCAACCAGAGCGTTTCAGTCGCCCGGCGGTAAAATTTGCCGTCGATGTCGTTGAAGCCCGCGGCGGTCTCGAAGAAGGAGCCTATGAGTATGTTCCGGCCCACATAAACGAGCTTTCACGCAGCGATATCACTGTTCCTGATGCAGATGCCGGTACGGTTGCCGCATTTTGTCTGCAGATGATCAATCATCCTGATCGCGAGCTCGATGTCGTTATTGTATTTGATCCTGATAAAAAAGAAATTTCTGGAAAAATGCCGGCAGTTAAGCCTGAAAAGAAAGAAAAAGAGGGCAAACCTGCCGCCAAAATTCCCGACGGAGGCAAAAAATGAAATTCAGATTTTTACTGACAGCCTTGTTGCTTGCATTGGTTCTACCGGCTGTTGCGGCCACTTCGGATTTAAATGAAGTTCGCATCAGTAAAATTGAGCGCTATGTTTATGGAGACGAGCAGAGTGGCGCGGTTTCGGCCAGACTTAATCAGCTCGAAGAAGATATGTTCGGTCGTTCGACCGGTAAAGACGACGCTGAAAAAATAACTTATCTGCATGATTTGATTTTCAAAGATTCGGGCGAAAACCCCTCTCTGGATATGAAACTGAGTTTTCTCGAATGGAAGCTTTTTAACAAAACCGGTCAGGGAAATCTTGAAGCGCGACTGGCCGAGCTCGACAAACAGGTCATCGGCTCTGTTTCCTTCGAACCACTGGCTTTCAGACTTGAGCAGCTGGTGCATCTGACTATCGAAAACGGTCTGATTTCGCTGCATCGTGTGAGAATTCCTCGCGGAACCGAAATCAAGCTGAAGCTGGGCAAAAATATTTCGAGCAAAACCGCTCGAAAGAATGACATTGTGCCAATGACCGTGGTTGACGATCTTTTCGTCGACAGTAACATTCTTACCATGGGCAAAGGCGGCATCATTAGCGCAAGAGTTAGAAGTGTGCGTCGTGGCGGCCGCTTTGGTCGTTCCGGTTTTGTAAATCTCGATATCAAATCAATCGAAAGCATGGATTCGACAGAATTGCCGGTGGAAGTTGCCTATGCCGGGCAGGAAAGATTCGATAAAAAACGTATCGGTATGGCCGCCGGAGCCTCAACACTCGGTTATCTTGTTCTTGGCCCGATTGGCATTGCCGGCGGGGCCTTCGTAAAGGGTGACGATATCGAAGTGCCGGCTGGAACGGAGATCTCGGTGAAAACAACCCGGGACATGAATGTGGTCGGAGTCCTGGTTCACCGAAAATAATCTTTTTGCAGGCTATTTGATGAGCCGTTGCGGCATTCTGTCGCGACGGCTTTTTAATTTTTTTCAAAATGATTTATTGTAATCTTTTGAAAATCAGGTGCAGAGATTACAGGATTTTGAATCGGTTGAAATAGGCGCTGAGCTTGATTTGTCGGCAACCGCGATTTTTAACAGTCTGAAAGGCCAAGAAAAATCATGGTTAGGTCATCTTGTGGCGGCTCATTTCCCAGCCAATCATGGTATTTTCCCAACACAGAGTTATAAAACCGTTCTGGTTTTGGTGACCAGCACTCAAGAAGCATCTTTTTGAAACGCGGATAACCAATCTCCTCGCCAGATTCGTTTCTGGCCTCAATTATGCCGTCGGTATACAATACCAGAACGTCTTGAGGCTCAAATTTCAACTGAACTTCATTGAACTTCCCTTTTTTAAATGCACCAAGAGCTGCTGCCGGCAAGGAAATTTCTTCAATTTTACCTGTTTTGCCATTAACCAGAAATGGATTGCAGCCTCCGGCATTGCAGTATCTTACGCTGTTTTCATCCTGGTTAACGAGTAGGTATTGAAAAGTCATGATCTTTTTCTGCTTTTTCGTTTTTGTTCTGTAAATAAGGTTATGTAGCCTCTGTGTAAATTCAACCGGATTGATTAAATGTTCTGTTGAATTTATTGTGGCTGATTTTGCCATTGCCATCATCAGAGCAGCCTGAACCCCATGCCCGGCCGCATCTGCCAGAAAGACATGCAGAACCTTTTCTTCATTGATAAAGTAGTCGAAGTAATCACCGCCGAGCTTGTGCATTGGTTGAGTGGCGCCATAAACCTCGAAATTATCTGTTTTTAGGGCTTCTTCCGGAAGAAGAGCTTCTTGAACCACTTTGGCTATTTCGAGCTCAGCAAGATTCTCAAGAGTGTGGTTAACAGATTTGGCCAATGCTCCGAATTCATTTTCAGATAACAGATCGATTCGGTGGTGATAATCAAGCTGTTTTACTCTTTCAACCCCGATAGCCAGCTTGCCAACAGGGTTCAGAATTTGCTGACTTAGCAGAATATACAATGCCAAAGAAAAGAAAAGAATGATAATAAGCATGAGAAAAATTGAATCTCGCAAATCTTTCTTTGCCTGGGATACGAATTTGTAATCTATTACTGCTGCCATTACGGAATTGACCAGATTTGGTCCTTTGAATCCGGCTGCAAAAATTTCGGCATTTGAAGAGTGCAAACGTTCATATTGAGCGCCTTGAATTTCAACTTTTTGAAGAAAATTGACCAGCTCTGGACTGCTTTGCTCAAAAGGGAAAACCGCCCCATTTTCATTAAAATACAAAACCGGTCTGATAAAGTCTTTTTTCTTCATTCTCTTATGTAACTCTCGAAAAAAGATACTCTGCATATTTCTTAATTCCCAATAGATTTGAATGCAGACTTCGGCTTTCATTGAATTGTTTAAATGAATGTCACTGTTAAAAAAGAAAAACTGCTTTTCCGCCATCGTAAGAAGATTTACTTTGTTTCTGGTTTTTTTGAAAGACTGAATTGATGGTTCGGTCATAATCTTAACCTGCTTAATCTGATCAAGCTTTCTATCGTTAAGAAATTCAAGCAAATCTATCGCCAGCGATTTGGGGAAAGTTTTGTCCAGGAATTCGCGCGAATAATCTCGCTCGAGTAGGTCATTGCCTTCGGCGTCGAAAATAAGAATTGCATTGGCGAAACATTCCTGCTTTAGAGATCTGGCAAGATTATTCCAGTCTATTTGTGAAATGTCACGATTCTTGCTCTTAATCAGAAATCGATCAATTATATCGTTTACCTTTAGAGCTATCTGATGATTATAATTTGCAAACTCGCGGTCAAAATTATTCAAGCTTTGCATCAGCAGGCTTCCGTATTCTATCTCAGTTTGACGGATTTTTTGGGAAACATAATCAAACCCCAGGGTTGCAAAAATCATTGCCGGGACAGCGACTGTATAGATGAAAACAAAAAACAATTTAAAACGAATCGACGAGAAAGGGTTTTTATGGGTGAGAAAAAAGCTGGTAGTAAAAGCAAAAAAGATGAGAATTATTGCAAAAATTCTGAATAGCACTGCTTCTGGCAGAAAATCGTATATCTGAAGTTCTTTTTTATTGAAAACAATAGCACCCCATATTCCAGGCTTAAGATTCTGAAAACTGAAAATTGAATCATCTGATTGTAAATATTCGGGGGGCACAAGCTGCTTCATTTTGGTTAAATTGAGCTTAAGCAGGTTATATTGAGTCTTTCTGGTTTTGGGAAAAATACTTTCCGACAATTCATTCAGAATGAACATTTTTGCTTTTTGGCTATGTCTGTTGAAGCTTTTGCAAAGTAACTGGGCGCCAATTAGAGAAGTAGCCGCCCTTTTCTCGATGAATACAAATACTGAATAACCGTTGGCTGCGGTAAACCAGCCATAGGCTCTAGAGCCCTTACCGTGCATTTGAAAGCACTTGCGTTTTTGTGTGGGAATAAAAGATGCGGCTATTTTACCGGCTGGAATAAAGGGGCCGAGAAATTGGCGAAAGCTGCGAATCTGACGGTCTATTTCCGGAGGAATATTAATTTGTCCTGGAAAGCATTTCGTTGCTATTTCATGAAGGTTTTTTAAAAATATATTGAGGCGATTGAGAAAAAAAATGTAGTCTGGCTTATCGGTGAGTTCCTTATTCAGCTTTCCTTTTTGATTCCAGACAATGAATTCAAAGGTTTGCGGAAAGCTGATTTTTAGCTTTTCCAGTCTTTTTTTCAAGGTAGCTGTTTGATGCTTGCCTGGTTCAATATTATCAAGGTGCTTGCTGAGAAGTAGCTCGAAAAACCTGGGTCCATCTGCATATTCACTCATCTTTAGCAAGGCTTTATGGTTCTTGTAGAAAATTTCTGATAAGTGTTGCTGAGAAACAAGAGAATAATAGCTGGTTAGAGAGATGTGCAGTAAAAAAAGCGGGAACGCAGAAAAGCAAAAAAGCAGCAGCAGGTTCCTTGTTATCAGTTTTTTTGAGCTGAAGCCCTGTTTCAAGGCAAACCTCGCTTAGAGAAAATAAGTTGCTAGGTAGATTTTATTTGATGCAGGAAAATTATGCAAAAGTAACTGACTAAAAGCTTTTTCGATTTCAAAGAAAACCGCGCAGCTTTATTCATGTTGACAGGTCATAATGACCGGGACGAACGAATCGTTGTTGAATTGCTCTAAGGTCGTTCTTTTATTTAGCGACAACAGGCGCTGATTGTGATATTTTGTGATTCATGTATCCGATATTATTAGATCTTGGCCCGGTAAAAATAGGCTCTTACGGAGTGTTGCTGGCAACTGCCTTTTTAACGGCCTTCTTGTTGATCAACTGGCAGTTCAAGAAAAACGAATGTGATGTCGAGCTGGCATGGGATCTTCATTTTATGGCAATTTTCGGTGGCATGATCGGCTCTCGTCTGCTGTTCATTTTTGAAAATTTCAGCGAATTTTTAAAAGATCCGATGGCAATGATTTTTTCGACCACCGGCTTTTCGGTTCTTGGTGGTTACGTTCTGGCGATAATTTTATGTGTCGGGCGTGTATATCTGGCTAGACAGCCTTTTTTTAGAATTGCTGACATATATGTTCCGGGAATGGCGGTTGGCTACGCAATCGGTCGACTCGGTTGTATTGCTGCCGGCGATGGTTGTTACGGCATTCCCTGTAAACAGCCATGGGCAATGTCTTTCCCCAATGGTCTTGTTTCGACGTTGAGCAGCAAAAATCCAATGCTGGTATCGCTCTGGGTAAAACTTTTTCCTGGCGAACCGGTTCCCGCGGATATTCCGGTGCACCCGACTCCGCTTTATGAATCTATTTCTTCTTTTCTTTTGCTCGCGATCCTTTTGGCATCGTTCTGGAAGCCTGGCAGTGGCAGGCGGTTCGCTTTTTTTCTGGTCTGGTTCGGAATCTCGCGCTTTCTGGTTGAATCGATTCGCCTCAATCCCTTTATTTACTGGGGATTTTCATCCAGTCAGATTCTTTCGGCGGTTTTTGTCGTTATCGGAATTCTTTTATTTTTACGGGCCGGGTATCTCGATCGTCAGGCGGCAAAAGAATTGAAATAGTTCCGGTTCTGTATTATTCTGTGGGTACTTCATCAGGGAAAGGCAAAGTCGAAGTATGGCTCTGATTCTCGTCAGAGAAATTGTCAAAGATCAGGGGTTAGCGATCGTCGCCGGGAAAGAAGGCCTTGACCGCAAAGTGATTTCTGCGGAAGTACATCGCCCAGGTCTTGAGCTGGCTGGTTTTTTCGAGCACTTTGGTTATGAGCGCATCATTGTTCTGGGGCGCACCGAGCTGGCTTATCTTGGCGAACAGACTGCTGAAACCCGCAAAGTAAGGCTAAGGCAGCTGCTGTTTTTCAATATTCCCTGTATCATCATTACCGATGATCTGCTGGTTCTCGACGAATTAATCGAGATGTGTAACCAGAAGAACGTTCCATTGTTGAGAACCTCTGCCCGAACTGGCGAATTCATCTATCAGCTTTCGCGGTATCTTTACAACCGCTTTGCTCCAAGAAAGAGCGTGCACGGTGTTTTTGTCGAGGTTTATGGCGTTGGTATCCTTATTATGGGCGCATCAGGCATCGGCAAAAGTGAATGCGCTCTTGAGTTGATCAAACGAGGACATCGTCTCGTCGCCGATGATGCTGTACAACTGATGAAGATAAGTGATACTAAAGTTGTCGGTTCGCCCGATGAAATGATTGCTCACCACATGGAAATCAGGGGTTTGGGTATCATCGATATCCGCTCTTTGTTCGGTATTGCTGCGACCGCGGATGAAAAGCCGGTTGATATGGTGATTAACCTTGAAAAATGGGATGATCGCAAGGAATACGACCGGCTTGGCATTTTGCAGCGCACGGTGCGTTTTCTTAAGGTTGAGATCCCCAGCACTACGATTCCGGTGCGTGAAGGTCGAAATCTCGCCGTGGTAATCGAGACGGCGGCAATGAATTTTTATCTGCGGCGCATGGGCATTCTCAGTGCCGAAAAGTTTTCGCGCCAATTGCGGGCTAAAATGGCTGGGGAATTCTGATGCTGCTTTCGTTGCGGCGAAAATTCAGTCATGAAATCAGGGCGCGGCGCTGGGTAGCTTTTCTCTTTCTTGGCCTGATCATGATGTGTTTCGGTTTCGTTTTTGCGGCGCTTGGTACAATCGTCCTCGCACCGGCCAGCGTCGAAACCGTTAGAAGTTTTCATCCTCTGGCGCTAGGTTTTACGGCTCTATCTGCCTTTTTGATCAGCTCTTTTTGGCTTTATAAAGGCTTTAGAACTGCTTTCAGGATTCTTGACAGTCGTGATTACGGGTTAGCTAACCGACTGCGCGAATTTGTTTTCAAGCGCAATGTCGTCAGCGAAAAACAGATGTCTATGGTTGCGCTGGGTGGCGGCACCGGCCTTAGCTCGCTGCTGAAGGGCTTGAAAGAGTTGCCTGTGGATCTCACCGCAATTGTTACAGTTACCGATGATGGTGGGTCATCCGGGCGCTTACGTAAAGATTTGCAGATTCTGCCTCCCGGGGATATCCGCAACTGCCTTGTCGCTTTGTCTCGTTCTGAAAGCTTGCTATCTAAGCTTTTTCAATATCGTTTCGGCGAAGGCGGCCAGATTGAAGGGCACAGTTTCGGCAATCTCTTCATCGCTGCCATGACAGGAGTTATGGGTGATTTCGGTAACGCTGTGCGCGAAGCCAGCAGCATTCTCGCCATTAAAGGTCATGTTATTCCGGTAACTACAGAAAATGTTCAGCTTGCGGCTAAATTTGAAGACGGCAGCGAAACTGTCGGCGAAACAATGATCAGTGGCGCCGGGAAAAGAATCGTGGCAATTTCACTTTCTCCGGCAAAACCTGCCGCCAATCCCGAGGCTCTTAGTGCCATCGACGATGCAAACATGATTGTGCTCGGGCCCGGGAGTCTTTATACCAGCGTGATTCCAAATCTTCTTGTGCCAGGAGTGGCTGAACGCATTAATAAGTGCAACGCAAGAGTTGTTTACATCTGCAACGTCATGACTCAACCTGGTGAAACCGACTCTTTCAATGCCTTTGATCATGTGCAGGCAATTTTGGAAAAAACCGGATTGAAGCGTATCGACATCGTTGTCGTCAACTCAAGGCGTGCTGCCAGACCATTGTTGGCACGATATGAAAACAAAGGCCAGTATTGGGTTCCTCCGACTGTTAAAAAAATTGAGGATCTGGGTATTCGTGTCGTGGCAACCGATTTGCTGCTGGAATCAGATTTATTGCGACACAATTCAAACCTGCTGGCGGCGATTCTCATCGGCCTTATCAATGAGCATAAGGATGCTGCGAAAGTAGTCGAAGAAGAAGACGAAAGTTTTTTTGGCTTTGATGACGAAGATGAAGACTAATGCCGCGGAAAAAGGCTGAGAATGTCTGAAAGAGCTGACTATTCTCTGGGGATTAAGCGTGAAATGCTTGCGGCAGTTTCTCAGTTGCCCTGTTGTCGCCAATCTTTTCTTGCCGGTCTGCTTTCTGGACATCACCGCCAGACTTTTGTGCGTACTCGCCGTGGGTTAATCAAAAGACTGGTTCGAAGTTTTAAAAAAATGTTTGGAACTGACCAGCGCATTTTGATTGCCGGAACAAGGCTGTTTCTACCGGATGTGTCTTTGCTTGAACTGCGGCGCAAGTTTGTCGATCGCTTCAATCTGATTGCCGATGCTGAAACCAGTTCTTTCCATTGCCAGACAGCTTTTATGCAGGGTTTGTTCATTGCCCACGGCTATATTCAGAATCCTGGGAGAGGTTATCATCTGGAGTTTCGCCTGAAGGGTCGTTGGTTGCCCGCTGCTTTCAAAAAAACCGCCCGATTTTTAAAAACTCGTTTTGGTTCATACAAAAAGGATGATTATCTTGTTTTTTATAGTAAAAGCAGTCGACGTATCATCAGGTTTTTGCACCGTCTGGGCGTTTTTAACAAGGCATTGGAACTTTCTGATTTCATCGCGACCCGCAAAATTCTTTCGATGGTCAATCGGCAGGTGAACTCCGAAACGGCAAATATCAACCGACTGGTCAGTGCCGCTGAAAGAAGCATTATTCAGATTCAGCAGTTGATCGATCTTCCAGAACAGGATTTCTGGACAGAAAACCTCTACGAAACAGCTCTGATGCGTCTGAAGTTTCCCCATGACAGCATTGAGAAGCTTGGGGCCCGCTTTTCTCCGCCTCTGACCAAATCAGCGGTAAATCATCGCTTACGCCGAATCACCGCTATTCATAAAAAGATCTATAAAACCAGTGAAACGAAAAATGACTCGGACGTTTGAGTCAGTCGATTTTTGAAAAATCTTTTTTCAGCTTGGCGATCTGCCAGATAATTAAAGCCAGAAGAATAACCGATAACAATGATTTTATCACAATCAATGTCATGGATGATTTAGGTTCTGGTTGTTTCAGAAGGCTTTTGTGTCGGCTTATTTCACCTTTGTCGCCGATTAAGGAAGCATGTCCAAGTAAAAGCATCCTGATCAGGCGGTCTTCCGGGTATGTTTCAATCCATTTTTCTGTGCGCTCAAGTATCTCTTGGGTAAATCCTTGCTGGTCAATTTCCAGAATGAGTCTTTGCCGATTCCAGACTACATCTTGAGGCTCTGAGTCATTGACTTGGGCGGGTGTGTTAAGCCATGCAGGCTCTTCTAATGCCGGACTGATCGCTCGAACCTGCATCCAGATTCTTTTGGCTTCATGGTGGTCTCCGGCTTCATGCGCTTCTTTCGCCATGCGAAGCATGTGCATGCTCATTGCCAGCTTCGGATCTTTTTTGAAAACGACCTTTGCCGACAAAGCTGTACTGATAAACAGCAAAATCAATGCAAACGAAAGAAAAAAAACTATTCGTTGCCTGATTTTTAATCCGGAAAATTCCATATCCCACCTTTTCCTATAAACTAACACATTCTGCCGGCACAAAAAAAGTGTTGATTTCATTGAAACACATTAAAAGTCTGGAAGTTTCTGTTTTTAATCAGTAAGATGAAAGTAGAAGGTACCGGTTTGGGAGAGTTCGTTTTGTTTAAAAAATACTTCAAATTCTTTATTTTTGTTTGTTTTTTTGTAACTACACTGCCAGCATTTTCTTTGAATCAACTGCAGAATCCAACTTTTGCCGGCAACAGCAATAATTGGACTAGAGATAATAATGTCAGTTTTGGCAATCTGAATTTTATTAATTACGATGGGTTCAGTGGTGGGTGCTTCAGAGGTGATCTCACCTCACAAAACAGACACAGAGATGGCATGCTTCACCAAAGATTTACCACTCCCGCTTACCCGGTAAATTGCTATGTCAGGATAGATCATTATGACAAATGGGCTGGGGGAACTTATGCAATTAGCCTCCAGGGAACCTTGAGAGATACTTCAACCGGCGCTTACCCTAATGAAGGACTGGTTATTTCTTTTCTTGATGACACTGCTCTGGACAACGCGTCCTGGGTTTCCACCGGGTGGAGCAGCATGGCAATGCTTGCGCCTTCAACTCAACATCGGGTTCAGGTTTACTTCGATTGTACCACAGGCGCAGGTTCTCAAGCCGGAGCTTATGTTGACAACATTTATTGTAACATCAGCCCTGGAAATCTTACCGCCGTTCCATCCGGAAGCGGGGTCGAGCTAAATTGGTCTGCCAGTACCGGGCAGAATGTTACCCTGGCAAACTATAGAGTATATCGCAGTTTAACCAGTGGCGGACCTTATACTTTCCTTAACACCGTTCCTGCAGGAACGACTACTTACACCGATCCAAGTCCTCCTACTGCCGAAGTAATATACTATGCCGTTTCTGATGTCGATACCGCCGGCGACGAGTCACCAACTTCTCCTGAGGCCCTGTATTTCCCCTTTTTCATAAAAGACGGCATCAATAGCGATATCGATGAAACCTGGCTGAAAGATAGAATCGAAGCTAACTGGGTAAACCCAGCTGCGCCGTTGATGCGATATCTTGCCTGCGCTGGCACTACTCCCGGCGGCAGTGATCTGGTTGGCTGGCAGAATCTTGGACTTGCCAATAATCTGGTGTTTACAGGGGTTAGCCTTGCTAGTGGCACAACTGTTTATGTAACAGTAAGAGCTGAAGACAGCTTCGGTCAGGTTCAGCAGCAGGCAACCAGTGACGGAGTTACGGTTCGCGAACATAGAATTTTGACCGATACTTCTGCCGCAGCATATTTTAATAATGCACGAGTGCTCGATCTTATCGATACTACAACCGATCCCAATTCGATTCGTCCGTCTAATTTCAGCTCTGGCGGCTTGTGGCAATATCGCTGTAAGATCACCGTTACTGAACCGGGAGTTATTGACCGTATAAACGCCCCCTGCTATGTCACCTGGTCAGTCCCTGCCGGCCAAAGAGCTAACAACGTTAACGAAATTAGAATCACTGACAGCAAGGGTAATGAGATTCCCCGCTACAATCTGCCTGGAAGCTCAGTCGCTATTCCACAAATCTCCATGCTGGTAAATCTTCGTCGCAATGAAACCGCAGAATATTGGGCTCACTGGGGAAATAACGGGGTCGGCGATCCGCCGGGCAACTACGGCTGGACTTTGGACACCAACCAGGTTTCGGTCGAAGCCTGGACACCGTACTATACCAGAAGATTATTGCCTGCCGGTCTTGAAAACGTGCCGCTTGCCTATAATTTTGGTTGGACTGAGGATTCGGCACCGCCCGATTATCCTGAAAACAATCTTAATGAGAATTGGGGCGAAGAGTTTGAATATAAAAATGGTGCTTATGGCGGTGGCTACTATACCGCTTGGCGAGACGATGCCAGAGGCAATCTGATCAACCTTTTTGGTGGAAATTTTTATTTCTATGGTACAAACAACCGGCAATGGCGAGTCTGGGCCAATGGCCTGCTTTATGGTAGTATCGGTGGTTCCGAGACGGTTAACAACAACGACTGGGCCTATTGTGGTTGGGCTAATGGTGAATTTGATCGAAACACAAGGTTTCTTAGCGGTATAATTTGTCCTTTTTGGGCCGATCTAAAATACGATATGCCCGGGTTTCCACAAAACCCGGGGGCATTTAGAGATAGTCTTGGCAGCCCCAATCGCGAAGTTTTTACATGGCGTTGTAATATCTGGTTGCCATCTGGCTCTGAAGACGATATTTACATTTTTCAGACCGTTCTTTACCAAACGGGCGACATCGCCCATCGTTACGAATTTCTCAGCCCTCGTGCCACTATTGGCGGGGCTTCTTCCGATCCTATTGTAAACATCCACAATACTGCAGGAATTTCAGCGAACGATGGCTCGGTCCCAAGGAGATTTTTAAACAATACCCCGCTTCAGATTGGTATTGGGCAGACGCCAACTTCATTCTTTCAAAGCATGGATGCATTTAGAGGTTTCGTAACCGTCGGTCCAATTGAAGGGGCGCCTCCCGGCAATATGGTTTCAGTTGCTGAAATTCAGTCGATGGTATTTGATTCAACGACTACGACGCCTTATTGGGAAGAATTGCAATACGATTGTAATGCTGGTGCCAATGGCCAGATTGGCTTTTTTGTTCGCACCGGCCCGACTCCTTTGCCAGAAATGGGCGGCTGGAGCTCCTGGAATCACATCGCTACCGCTACCACCAGCGGGAATCAGGCGATGAGCGTGCCAAATGAACGATATATTCAGCACCGCTGCCTGTTTCAACGCAATTCGGCGGCCGGGGCTTTACCGGTCGTAAATGAAATCAGGTTCATTTGCCGCGGCTTTTCAATCGAAACTGTGGTTGCCGATACTCCGCAGGGCGTATCGCAGGGTCAGACAGGCATTCCGGTTCAGGTTACCTACAAAAGCCTGCATAATGCTGATATCACAATTGCCACGACCACCCTTTCATTCGATCTCGGCTCATATACGACTAGTTTGGATGTCCCCGGCATTCCTTTCAATTTGCCTGCCGGTGGAAGCGTCGTGGCCACTTTCCTTGTAGATGTTTGGCCAGATTCGCCTACTGGAACAGCTACTGTAAATGCTGTTGCCACCGGAACAGACGGCATATCGACCTTTTCTGACACTGACGCCGATACTCCACATGTTTGGTGGGTACGCTCCGCTCCAAATCTGGTGATCGATCAGGTCTATTCCAGTTTCGATTTCGTCAACAAAGGCCAGAATAACGTTCCTTTGGCAATAACTTTGACCAATACCGGTGAAACTCCATTAACGCTCACTGGCGCATCCTTTTCCTATGCTCTGGGCTATTATGACCAGTTACTGTTACCACCCAACAATATCGGTATGGTAATTAACGGCGGTGAAACCGTCATGGCCACCATAAGTGTCAATATTCTGGCAAGCAGCCCATCTGGAGTGGAAATCCTCAACGCAGTCGCTACCGGCACGAGTACTTTCAGTGGTGCCGTCGTTTCGGCAAGTTCCGCGGTAATAAAAGATACATGGACCATTCAAAGCCCCGCAAATCTTTCATTAGACGAAATTGTCGCTTCGGAAACCGTCTATCGCGGACAAACGGGAATTCCGGTTTATCTTGAAGTTACCAATCTGGGTGAAGCCAAAGCCTTCTGGGATTCATCGACACTATATTTTACCCTCGGAACTTATGATGCGGTTTTGCCGACAACCGCTTTCCCACTGGAAATTTACGGTGGCCTTACCGCTCAAGGAATCTACGCAGTAGACATTTCGCCCCTTAGTGCTACTGGTACTTCCGGCATAGATGCCCTGGTTAATGGTAGAGATTCAACCACCTTGTCCGGAATCGTTGCCAGCGGTGCTATCTTGCCCGCAACCTGGACAATTCAAGCTGAAAAGGTCAGTACCTACAAAGATGCTTCGTTTTTGTATCCTTCGGCAAGTTTCAATCGTCCGTTTGGAACTGACACTTTGAATGTTTTTGCCAAGGGCGAGAATATGGCACCCTTCAAGGAGTTTGTGGTCAGATGGTATGACCCGGATGGCAATCAGGTTGCATACAGCAATCCTCCCATTACTGCAGATGCCAGCGGAACTCTAAGCCATAACTTCACTCTCACCAGTTCCTCAGACTACGGTGTTTGGCAGGTAAAGATTACTAACCCGGTCAATACCCAGACAATGTGCGTCAGCAATTTCTCTGTTGTCAGTGGCGCTGACCCTGATATAAGCGTTGAACTTCCGGATAGGGTTACAATCGGTCAGGTTTTTCCTGTCTACGTAAGAGTCGTCAATAACGGTGGCGCGGCCATTAAAAGTGCTGTTCCTGGAACCCTGCTCAAAGAAGGAACCGGCAACGCCAACCTGATTTCCGGCCCGGTGCCGGCAATACAGGATGTTCCTGGAAATGGAGTCGCGACATATACTTATCAGTATTCCGCGGTCAGTGTTGGCACTTTTCAGCTATCAGGTATGATAAGCGGCTTCGATGCCAATTCTGATGAGCCGGTATCGACTGCTACAACAACTAGCTATGTTAACCTTCCGATGTCCTTTTCCGCCATCAATACGGGGGTTAATGGCACATACTGGGATAACTCCAATTTTACCGGTCTAAGTGTCTCCAGAAATGACCCAGATATAAATTTCTACTGGCGAGAATTTTCTCCTGACGCTGCTCTTGGCCCTGATACCTTCAGCTGTCGCTGGACCGGTTACCTGTTGCCCCAGTATTCGGAAGATTATACTTTTTATACCGAATTCGACGACGGCGAACGGCTCTATGTCGATGGCAACCTGGTAATCAACAACTGGGTCGATGGCGGCGGTGAGTTTACCGCACCTTCTACCGTGCCTCTTGAGGCGGGAAAGCTTGTTCCTATAGTTGTTGAACACTATGAAAATACTGGTAATCAGGCTATGGCAAGGCTAAGGTGGTCTTCTCCATCTGTGCCCAAGGCCATTGTTCCCGAAAATCGACTTAGACCCGTCACCCCGGGAGATTCAAGCTCCAGCGGCTTCTGGGGTGTTTATTATGACTTTTACAACGGAACCAATTACGGCAACCATGTAATCACCCGTACAGATCCGCGTATTTCCTTCAACTGGAGCGGTGGTCGTCCTCACCCTGACATCCAGGAAGACAATTTCTACGTGCAGTGGTTTGCGACCCTGGTACCTCCTGAAACGGCAACCTACACTTTTCACAGCTATGCTGATGATGGAAATCGTCTTTTTATAGACGACCAGCTGGTTTTCAGCGACTGGCCTCCCCATTATGCGCGCTGGGCCAATGGACAGATTCATCTTGAGGCCGGTCGAGAATATAAATTGATGTTTGAATTCTTTGAACTTACAGGGCATGCAATTGCCCAACTCTGGTGGGAAACGCCGACCATCACCCCCCGCGTTATCGTGCCGACTGACTATGTCAAGCCTAGATCACCATACTGTATCATCGAATCGCCGCCGAACGTTCAGATTGTTACCGTGCAGACTGAACCAACCATTGTTTATCGCAATCAGAAGGAAATAGCCTTGACGATTGAATTGCAAAATACCGGCGAGGCTGCGGCAGTTATAACTTCTGCAAGCCCAACCTTCAGCCTCGGGTCATATTCTCTGACTCTGGTAGACCCGCAGCTACCATTCAAGCTCGATGGTCGTGATACCTTGATGCCTTTTACTTTCTTTGTCGACGTTGACATTGAGTCTCCGACAGGACTTTCAAACATTAGCGCCGCTGTTAACTCTTATGATCTGAATATTCCGGCTTCAACCAGTTACATTACCGGTGGCAGCGACTCCTGGACCGTGGCTTCGGTAGGCTTCCAAATTGCCAATAACATAAACTATGAACCAGAACAATATGGTTTCAATATCGGCCAAACCGTTTACGTGCGCGCATTCGGTCTGGCACCAGGTTCGCAATGGTACCGCATGAGGTTTTATGATTTTGAGATTCCCGACCAGGGGACTTCTCCTGCCGGTTGGATCAACGTTTCGCCAATGCTCGCAGCAAACGCCAGCGGTGCAGTGGATTTTTTTTACAGTTTTCCAGCCGGTTCCACCATCGGAAAATGGAGCGTGGCTATCGAGGCTGATCCTGATTTGAACGGAAATACAACGGCAACAATGCAGGCTGTCGGTTATTTCAAAGTTCAGGAATCCGCGCAAATAGTTGCTTCGCTAACCCTTAGCCCGGATGTTGTTGCCGTTGGCGACCTGGTCACCGCAGAACTCAGTGTAAAAAATGTTGCCACCACTTCTTCGGCTATTAGTGTCGCCACTCCGTCAAATCTTATTCCCACAACCCTTAGTCTTGGCGAATTAAGTTGGCAAAGCGGGCCTTTGCCGGCTTCAAGCAGCATCGATCCAGGGAAATTTGCAACCTTCACCTGGGTTTACAAGGCTATTGATGACACGGATGTCGGTAGCTATTCAATGACGGCATCTCTGACCGCTTCGGCATTTGGGGTAGAAGCAAATACCGGTATTGCGACCGAGTCTAACAAGGCGGTTTCAAATTCAATTCTTATTCTTGAAGAAGCTATCGGCGTTTCGGGCTTAAGCGCAGGAACGGTGGATCTTGGAACGGTCGGCCCGGGCGATTACAGCGGCGATATCGCATTCCAGCTTGATAATGAAGGCAACATGGGTCTTGATTCAGTTAACTGGAATACGGCGAATCTTAACGGTCCTTCAGGCAGTGTTATTCACAAAATCAATCTGACTTTTCTACCCGACCCGGTTGGCGCAATTGCCACGGGCGGCAATATCGCAGTCAGTGCCAATCTTTTCGTTCCCTACAACCAGGCTTCTGGAGCCTATGTTGCGACGATGTCCGTTTATGAAGACAATAATTCCAATCTCAATCGAGAAATTGATGAGCCTTATGAACTTTTTGCAGTAAAAGTGCTTGTGCCTGAGCAGGCAAAAGTAGTCGTGGTAGAAGATATTATCGATATGGGTGATTGGCTCGATAATACGACTACAGCAAGCTTTTCCTTCAGTGCTTTCAATGGCGGTAATATTCCTGCGACAAAACTCAAATTTCGCAGACTTACGGGCCCGACTTTTCTTTACGTTGAACCATACGAACCAGGGAGTCTTGCGGTAGCAGGCGTGTTGATCGCCTCGGTGTCTGCGGTTATACCCGCTATGACTCCGGCGCAAGTGTACATAGCAACCTGGACCCTGTTCGATGATTCCGTAACCGAGAATGGTGTTTGTGACCTGGGTGAAGCCAGCGATACTTTTCAAATTAAAATAGGGGTTGGCGGAAAAAGTCTCACCTGTTCACCTGCTTTACTAGATTGTGGAACCGCTACCCCCACTTATGTTATTTCCGGAGTAGAACTAACAATCACCAATACTGGCAACCTGCCTTTGACAAACCTGGTAGCTGGAACTCTGGCACTGTCAGATGGCGGTAATTCAATAGCCTCCGAAAACATCGGCCTGGCACCGCCGGCTTTTATTGATACCGGAAACATCGGAACTGCAACAATAGATATCTATGTTCCCGCTGGAACCCTCATGGGGACATACTCTGGCAAACAAAGCGTATTTGAAGATAATAACGCCAATGGTATCTGGGACAGTGGCGAAGCCTCTGATACTTTTGTATTGCAGATATTTGTTCCCGAGTTCAAGTCTATTCAGGTTTTGCAGGATATTGTCGACCTTGGCGATGTTTCGGCGGGAACCGGTAAAACTGTCAGTTTTCCCTGCCGAAATGCCGGAAATGTGCCTTTGAGCACTCTAGACTGGGAAAAAACCAATCTTTTGAGTGGAGCGGATGTGTTGAATCAAACTGATTATGACTTTCCGCCCACCTCTCCTTTCGCGGTTGCCGCAGGGGCGTTTTTCAATCGGCAGATTTCGGTCAATGTGCCTCTTGCTCAGCCTCAGGGAATCTATCTCGGTTCTTCAAGCTGGTTGTTTGAGGACGAGAATGCTCCGTTAACTACTCGTGATCCTTCTGAGCCTTCAGACTGGTTCAATGTTCGTTGTCGTGTGGGCAAAACGGATTTAGACGTAGTGGAGAATTCGCTTGCTGTCGTCGGAGATCCAAACACAACAACTACCGCAGCTTCATATCTGGTCGATAACACCGGTTCGCTAACTCTATCCAACCCGAGAGCGACGGCAACTGCATTGATTGGCCCGCAGACTTTGCCTGCTTCATGCAGTGTTTTTGCGCCCAACCCAATGTCATATATACTCTCGGGTCAGACTTCACCTGCCCAATGGTCGGTCAACATTCCTCCCATGACTCTTGCCGGCGTCTACACTGGAACCGCGTATGTTTGGAACGATCCCGATCTTGATCAGGTGCGTGACCCATTGGAAGCTAGCGATTCTATCGCCTTGCAGCTTACTGTAAATTCAAAGAAGGTGATTGAAATTGTGCAAACCACGCTCGACTTAGGCAACGTGCCGCCAGGGGGGACAGCTTCTGGAACAATTGAAATTGTAAATCGAGGAAATATTGATCTGGACTTGCTTAGAGGCTTGTCAGATCAGGTAACCTATCTTACCAATGTCATTCCTGCGGCCAGCATAACTTTTTCGCCTCAGCCTATTTCTGCGGGAGCTTTGTCGGTAGGTTCTTCAGTTCTTGCTTCTATCACCGTTGTAGTAGGTCCGTATCAACCTGAAGGAACTTATTCGGGCATACAGACTGTTTATGATGACTATGATCCGGCAAATGCTGGCTTTGACAGTGGCACTGAAGAAAATGCTACATTTACTTTAACCTTGACGGTCGTTAAGAAATCATTGTCGGTTACCGATCCGGTCGATTTTGGTTCGGTAAGTCCGGCAAATAGTTATACCACTGGATTTACCGTGACAAATACCAGTGCAGTTGCTTTGAATAGGTTAAAATGGTTTCCGGTTGATCTAGGTAATGGGGTTGCTACTATTACCACCGGAATGTTCAGTTTTACTCCAACTTCGCCTTTTATCGTAAATGCCGGGGCAACTTCGCCGGCGGTCGCTTCGATAACCATTGCTTCTGCAACCTTGCCAGGCCTATATTCTGGAATTCAAACCCTATGGGAAGATGAAAACAACGATGGCATCATTCAATCTAATGAAGCCTCGGCAACATTTGAGCTTAGGGTAACTGTAACCGATTATCCATGGCTTAATATCGTTCCTGCGGTAGTGGATTTTGGCACTATGGCGCCAGGTGAAACTTCGGCAGCAATCGAGATAACCGTAGAAAATCTCGGAAATGTCGTGCTTACAAGCGCGGGATTTGTATGGAACCTGAACAATCTGATTTCCGGGACCTATCAAATTGACAGTTCTTTGTTGTCGCTTACTCTGCCTCTGGATATCGACGTAGGAAAACATGGGACTGCTACCGTTCAACTTGGGCCAATTGCATCTGGACAGGAAAGTGGCATCTACAATGGATCAGAGCAGCTTGCCAATTTGACTGCAAATGACAGCTGTATTTTTACCGTTGAAATTGATAACAGCGGCATGCCTGATTTTGATATCGAGTCTGAAAGCCTTGTTCAGGAAATCGCCACCGAGGCATTTTCTGCGATTTCCCCATATAATCGCTACTTTTTATCCGGTTGGATCTGCCCTGGATCTGGCTCTGCAAACATTTCTTTCGTAACTTACAATGAGTTTGGCGATGCGGTTGGTACAGCCACTGTCGGCATAGATTCTACCGGGAATCTGACGGCCGTTTCAAGTGCCTTTCCTATAGTCGATAAAGGAATTCTGGAGGAAATGTCTTATACTCACCCAGAGCATTTATCTGATGTTTTCACTTATTACCGCATCTTCATTTCGTTTGATTATACTCATGATCCTTTGAATGCCAGTAATACTCGCCTGATTTTGCATAACAACAGTTCAAATCCGGCAAGCTCGGCTGTGTGGTTCGATGGCATAAAGCTTGAAAGAATCAATTTGCTCGACCAGAAAAAACCTACTACCTATCATCCAATTCGCTCTATCTTTTCACCTACGGGCAAAAATACCCTTGATGGAGAGACAACCTATTCTGACTGGTAGTTTCGTGCGATAACCAGCAAAAGTGCCAGGTTTAAAATTAATAAAGTCGCCAGCAGAATGAAACTGCCGCGCATACCGATAGTCGGCAATAGCCACAATCCGCTGCCTAGCCCTGTTAACAGGGCTCCGGCGTTGTCGGCAAACAACAGCATGCCGGCCGAATTTGCAGAAGTTTTTCCCAGGTTGCGCAAAATACGATCAGCAACAGGAAACTCGATACCATCAAGAAAGGCGATGGTGAAAATGGCGATTCCCGTTCCGGTGGCCCCATGGACAAACGTGCTTTTGATAAAGGCTATGCCTGCAAGCGTAAAAAGAATCTGCAAAACCTTTACCAGTTTAAGACTGGTGAAAGAATCCTGAGCAGATTGGCGAATACCGAATAGCCACGCACCTGATGCCAGCCCAAGCATATAGATTCCGAAAAAGAAAGCGGTCATCTGATAGGCCGCGCCATAACTGTTCTGATAAAGAAGAATCAGAATAATTTCGCAAAGAATTCCGGTCGCTCCACTGATGGCTACTCCAACTGTTGTTATCGCTGAAACAGAGGCTCTTCGCGGCAAAAATAGACTCGTTAACCAGAAAAGGAACGCCAGAATAATTACGAAAAGCAGAATCTGCCGCAGGTTGATCTGCTGAAGCTTCGCAAAAATGCTGTTGGCCGAAGTGCCGCTGTAGATGTTCCAAAGTTCAAGTTGCTGCGTAAAACTTTCAGGGTGACTATCGGTATTTGGTCTGGCGATTATGTCCCGGTTCAGCCATTTGTCGAGTTCATTCACGCGAAATGGCTGCAAAATGTTGAAAAAACTCAGGGCCATGAATGTGGTGGTCGGGATTTTGCGCTCTCTGAACCTTTTCATGTAGGTTTTTACCCCATCAGGAAGAACTCCGTCGCTGCGGCAGGCGAAAAAGGTGATTGTATTTCCCGGCATAGCGCTTCGGAATGGAAAAATGCTTCCTAATCCCTGCCAGGTTGAAAGTATTATCTGCTCTTTGATCGAACCAAGATAATTTTCGGTGCCAGAAACCTGCAGGCTCAAAACTCCGTTTTGATTTAGCGCATTCTTCATCGCCTCAAAGGCTTCGATGGTGAAAAGACGGTTGCCAGAAAGGGTAACCGGTGAAACCGGATAAATCATTATGCCGTCGAATTTCTGCTCGGTCTGGTGCAAAAATCGGCGGGGGTCATCGATTAGAATCTTTACGCGTTGTTTGATTGTCTCTGCATAACCATAGAGTTCGATGATTCCTGGGTCGAGTTCTACCAGAGTCAGTTGCAGATCTTTATATTTAATGAACTCTTCGATAACATCCGGCGGCGGTGCGCCAAGGATGAGTATTTGCCGATATTCACGCATTGCTGTGACGAAACTGTGAACGAGTTGCTCTGAATTTGCCTGCATTGGCCAGGAACCAGAAAGCATTCCGTTGGCAAAAAGACTTTGCTGTTCGTAATATGAGCAAAGCTGCAATTTTTGATACGGCGTTTCTTTGGTGGCGATTAGCTTCTGGCTTGGATTGGCCATTTTCCAGTATTTTAGTTCTATCTGTTCAACCAGGCCTGGCCCGAACCATGAAATGGCTGGTGCCAACAGAAGAAGCAGGAAAAACTTGCCCTTACTGGGGGCAAGCAAAAGTGAAACGCTAACCAAAACAATCGGCAGACTCAGCAGGCAAAGAATCGGGCTTGCAGTGCCACCAAGAATGAAAGAGAAAAAAACGCCGGCAAAAAAACTGCCGACTGCTTCATAGCTGTAAAAAACGCCTAGGCTTAAGTTCGATTGTCGTAGTAAAGCCGGTAACAGCATGCCGATAAAGAATGAAACCGGGAAAACGCTAGTAAACATAAGTGTTACGACGGGCAAAAATGGCAAAAACCCGCCCTGTGGATTGGGAAGAAAATGATGTGCGCTAAAGATTGCCAGAACTGAAAAAGCCAGAGTTGCGATAAACCAGTTTAGCAGATGTTGGGGTTGCAGCGAACGTTTTCCGCCGATCAGCCCTCCAGAGGAGATTCCGCCGAGCCATATCGCCAGAAAAATCCCCAAATGCATTTCTGTGCCGTAAAACAAGCCCATGAAAAGACGAAAAAGACTGACCTGGGCGAGATTGGCGCAGAAACCCGTGGCGGCAGCGATTAGGGCGAGGGGCATTCTTTTGTTGATCATTATTGGCTAATCGAGCAAATGTTGCCCGGTTCGGGTAATTTTCTTGACCTGATTTATGGTTTTGCTGGAAGGCTGGTCCTGAAAATCGATGACATTGCCTTCACATTCTATCTCGATCGCTTCTTCGTTGTAGCGCCTTAGCCCTTTGATCGCTCTTATTTCAACTTTCTTTACCCGATAATTCATCGTGTATGGAAAGCCTTCGCTGTTTATATTCCATGATTGCTCTGTTTCAAGGCCGGCAGCTTTTTCTGCCCGAAGCTCAGGTTGAAGAATTTTGCCATCGACAAAGTCATTGCTGCAATCACGAAAAAAATAGGCAAGAAATTTGCCCGGATGCTGAGCGGCATTCGCGCCGTTGTTTGGCGAAATATATTTCTCGGGAAAACTGGTTGGAGCAAGATTCGGAGCAAGATAGCGGTAATGCGGATTATAAAAGCTGGCCATTCGGATCAGAACCTCAGGTTCACCGTCTTTTTCTTTAATTGGCAGGTAAAAATAGCGGATTCTGCCTGAACTGTCTGTTTCCGGCGGAATGATCCGGCGATAAACCCCGGAATACGTTGGAATCTGCTCGAATATCGGGTCGCCTTTCTCATTCCTGAATGGAACCTCCGTGAAATCCATATATGGGTTTTTTCCCTGCTGGAATTCAACCGCATCGTAAAGTTCGGTCGGGAAAAGACGGGCTTTCAAAAGAAAA
This sequence comes from uncultured bacterium, assembly GCA_964596185.1. Lineage (GTDB taxonomy): Bacteria > Muiribacteriota > Ozemobacteria > Ozemobacterales > Ozemobacteraceae > DYKG01. The sequence goes on from CAZQUE010000039.1 coordinate 25,357, forward strand.
TGCTGCATGGCTGCTCGTGCGGCGAAGTATGCCTGCTGATCACGCAGGGAGAGTTTGTTTCGGCCTGCGACGCTGCGGTGCTGGAAAGACATCGATGCAAAAAGAATCAGCAAAGCAAAAGAGAAAAAGATAACGATGACGATAGCCATGCCTCGTTTTTCTTTTTTAAATAAATGATTAAACATTTATGTCTGCCTTGATGGTCATCAGATGAATTCTTTTTAGCCCAGTGCCTGTTTTTTCAGGGTCTTTCATGTGTGCGGGCTCGACATTCCATTGAACCTCGATAATCAATCGTTTCAATCCGCAGTAACGAAATTTTTCATCTTTGGTATAGCTGACTTCGGCTTTAGCCATCCGCTGGGTCAGGCGCGTCGCTGTCGGATTTAAAAAGCGCGGGGCGTTTGGGTGAACGCCGGTGTAGCCATCATCTAGATAGAAGTTTTCATAGTTCTCAGAAACTTTTTTGGGTAATTCTGATTCAAAGCGATATTCACCCAGCTTGGGCAACATTCCGATGGGGTTTGGCAAATAGATGGTTTTATGCCATGCTTGGCTTTGTAAGCGTGCCGGGTTCTTTAGAAAAGAAAAGGTAACTTCACCAGTTGAAATCGGACTGAATTCGCTGGGAGGCTTTGTTGGATACTCGTCGCCTATTTTTTTCAGAGGTGGTTTTTCAGCCGCCGAAGCTTCAGGCGAGACGATGTCTTCAACGCGCAGAGTGATTTTATAGTGCATTCCCCTGGGGTCGGTAATCACGCATTGACAAGGGTAGCCGGCAGCAGTTTTTACACTGCCGGGAAAAACCGTGTTCATGAATTTTTGCGCCCAGTCGTCGTCGAATTTTTCGTATCCCTTGGCGCTGGCGAGATCGTCAACTTTTATGTAGGCTGGAATGCCTGCTCTTAGCGTCTGAAAGGGAACATTGTCGAGCATGGCATTCAAAACTTCAGAAGCTCGACTGATGGCGAACATTCGTGAAACGTTGAAATCCGTTTCGGTAGCACCTTTGCTCATGAAAAAGAAGATCGGAACCATGGTGGCGGCCAGAATGGCCATTGCCAGCACAATTTCAACCAGGGTGAACGCTAATTTTCTGTTTTTTAATCGACTCATCTGTCTTCACTAAAGACTAGCAAAAACTATGATTGCATGCAAATTTTAGATTACTTTTGTCAAACGAATTTCGTATACTGAACAAGTAATACGTTTGTCGAGGAATTTTAGTCATGAAGAAAAATTCTCTGTTTAGTCGCATCGATCGCCGACAGTTTCTAACCATGACTACGGGGGCAATGCTTGGGTTGTCGTGTAAGTCGAGCCTTTTTGCCGGTCAGGAAAGTAGTCATCCCGCGGAATACGCAAAAAAGTTGAATTCTGGTAAATGGCAGTGTCAGCTTTGCCCGAACGGTTGTGTTCCCGAAGAAGGTGAAAACGGCATTTGTCGTGCTCGTGGCGTTAGAAACGGTCAATATGCCAGCCTGGTTTACGGACTCCCATGCGTAATCGCCATTGATCCGGTCGAAAAAATGCCGCTTTTTCATTACCATGTGAAAAGTCCGGCCCTTTCAATATCCACTGCAGGCTGCAACCTGGCTTGTCAATATTGCCAGAACTGGCAGTTTTCTCAGAAAACTCCCGCTGAAACCACCAATTTTGCAATGACCCCAGAGGATGTGGTGGTAAGGGCTCTTGATTTTCAAACACACACTATTGGTTTTTTTTATACTGAACCAATTATTTACATCGAATTCATGAAAGATGTTGCCAGATTGGCCAAGAAGAATGGCTTAAAAACCATTATGGTGACCGCAGGCTATATCAACCCTGAGCCCCTGGCTGATCTGCTTGATTTGATCGACATTTTTGTCGTTGGTTACAAAGGTTTTGACCAGAAGTTCTATGCCGACGTGATTGCGGGCCGTCTGGGACCAGTTCAGCAGACCCTGAAGATTCTCAAAGACTCCGATCGCTACTTTGAAGTCGTTTCTTTGCTGGTTCCGGGCAAAAATGACAGCGAAGAACAAATCAAAAAGGGGGCTGAATGGCTTCTGAAAAACCTCGGTCCAGATGTGCCCTGGCATTTTTCAAGGTTTCTGCCCGAATTCCAATTGAAAAATCTACCCCCAACGCCGAATACTACGCTTGAAATGGCTCGAAACACTGCTTTGGCCATGGGAATTAAATACGTTTATACCGGTAACAACCCAGGTCAGGAAGGCAACCATACCTACTGCCCGAGTTGTGGTAAAAAAGTCGTTGAAAGACTAGGATTTCAGGTTTTGCGAAGCCTGCTAAATCAAGGAAAATGCCCCGATTGCGGTTATCAATTGCCGGGTGTCTGGCTCGATGACCTGCCAACCGGCAATGTTGGCCTATAAACAGGAGGATTTACATGCTTAAACGAGGTTTGCTGTTGCTGACTTTTCTATTTTTCTGTTTTTCGCCTCTGTCTGCTGAAAAGTATATCGATGAAATGAGTTACATGCTTGAAGAAATTTCATTGTTGAACGTTCTGCGTGGCATGTATTTAACCGAAGACCAGGCCCGGGAAATGGCGAACCTGGCACTAGAAGCAGATAAAATCAGAACTGAAGCTTTTGCTGAAATAAAGGCACTTAACTCGATGCCGGCAATGATTCAATTGCGTGATGAACTCTACACTGCATTGGCCGAAGATCCGCCCGCCGTAAGAAGTAAAGTCGTCGAACTCGATAATGCCGCCCATGAAATTACCGGGCGAGCTCTCGACAAGATTGCAAGAATGGAAGAGCAGATAAAGAGGCTGCTCGCACCCGGGCAGCAGGACATATTCTGGGAGTTCATTCCCTGTGTCGTCCCCGAAGTCGATTTCGAAAATCCGGTCAGAACCGGCCAGGCCGCCGCAAGTAGTCGCCTGATGCCAGCGCTGGAGCTCATTCGCAATACGCCCCAACCAATGTGGGAAAAACATGGCCAGGCTTTTGTCGACCATGTCCTGAAAATTACCGAAGATGAAGCCGGAAAAATGACCGACGATGTTCGCGAAGACCTGCGTCGCCGACTGGTGAAGCATTGCTGGAAAATCCGCACCATGAAAGAAGCCGATTTCATGATAAATAAAAGTAAGCTTGCAGAAGAATTGCTGCTGGTCAATCGCGAACACACTCAGAGAAGCGGATTCAGAATTACCGGTAAACTGGCGAGGTTTTTCCTTTCACCGGCCGCCGCCAAAGTCATGCCAAAGTGGGTTGAAATTCATTTCGGCAAAAATCGGTCGGAAGAGAATTCCTCATCGACTAAATCAACTGACAAGCAGGGGCGCCTTCTGCCTGAAGTTGAAAAAGAGCCTATCTGGAAAGTTCCAGAAAAAGTTACCGATCAGGATCGCTACTTCTGGGAAGTCCAGGTGCCAAAATCTTTGGCGCGACTTAGCGAGACGCCTTTTATCGACCACATTACCACTCTTTTTCCTAAAGCCGGTTCCATAACATTTTTTGATGAAAACGATCGCTATGTCGAAAAAGAAGCTCTCATCAACGAAGTTGCAAATGTGTTTCTAAAGCGGGAAGGTGAATTGCGTTTCTACCGCCAGACTCAGGGAGAACCCTAAAAAAACAACGCTTCAGACCCGTTGTTTTTTCAGGCTGAAGCGTTACTTTATCTTTTGTTCTTATTGTGCTTCTGTCATTTCAATGATACAAGCGCCGCTTTCGGTGCCGACGAAAAGCTTACCCTTCTGGTCGCTGGCCATGGCGGTAACCCGGTGTGTCGGCAATCCATCTTCTTTGGTCAGCAGTTTCGAGGGCTGGCTTTCATTCCAGCATTGCACTCCGACCGGGCTGCCAAGCCATAGGTCGTTGCCGCAATTAGCCATGTGCAGCACTGGTAAGGCCTTGATACCTGCATTTTTTTTCAATAACTGCCAATTTTTTCCGTCATAAACTGCCAGGCCGGTATCCGTACCGACAAAAATGCGATTGTGCAAATATTCAGTGATGCAATAGGCTGCTTTTGCTGGAAATTCCGGGAATTTCCAGGTGTCAACATTCAAATAGTAATTTGATTCAATTTCTGACCGGTAGCGGACAACCCCATTTACAGATCCTATCCATAAGTGAGTCAGCTGCATATAAATGCTTAACAGTCTATTTCTGAAAAGATGCAGAATCTTGGTATTGCTGAATTTCAAGGGAATAGATTCGACCATGCGCGTTGCACCTTGAAATTCATGGCCAAACCAGACAACCTTGTCATCATCGACATGAATTCTAATTACCCGGTTGCTGAGAATGCCTTCCTTTTCAGGGTCTTTAAAAACTTCCCATTTCTCACCGTTGAATCTGAAAATACCGTAGCCATTACTGAAATTTACCTGAGTTACCCAGATTGAGCCTTCGCAGATTCCTACCGCCGAAATGGTCGCTGCCTCAATCAATGGCGAATTTTCGGGGGTGAATATCTGATTGTTGCCGTCCTTATAAAAAACGACCAGTCGATTGTCTGTTGCCCAGGCCACCATGCCATCCTCTTCGGCAACCGCATAGATAATTCGATCTCGCAAGAGAGGGTGATCGACCTGCCGAACCTTGAAATCAGCAGCATTTGCCGATAAGTTTAGAAAAAGAAACAAAAACAAAAAAACGTATGAATACTGTTTCATTTTAGCCCTAAGAGCGCAGGGCGGGCAGAAACGCCCGCCCTGCTCATTTTATATTTTAGATTCCTTAGCGTCCGTCGATGGATCTGGTATTGAAACCTGCCGGCAAAACGTTGATGTTGAATTTCATCTCACGCGACTGTCCGGCTGAACCGTCTTTAGCGCGATCAAAGGCCTTGACCCTGAATTGATACCAGCCAGCAGCTCTGAAAATGTGATAGAACTGTACGGTTGGATCGAAGCTGTTAAGCTCGTATTTATTCAATCCGGTGCCGTCTTTCACGACTTTAGCGTTGGCAATGATCTGGCCGTCTTTTTCGAATTCTATTTGTTCCAGATTGCCGGTCGGATTCTGGTTCTCATCGAGAGCTTCGATTTCGACCTCGGTCTTGACGATGCCACGGAACGGTGTAAGACTGTCGATGTTGTCATAAGGCTTGATCACGAACTTCATGCGCTGATCTTCAACCGGAACATTGTTCTTTTCAGGCCCTTCCGGATCGCTGGGAAGCTTGGGCAGATCTTCTTTGCTGCCGTCTTTTTTGATAATGAACCAGTCTTTGCCGGCCATATCAAAATCTTCATTCACGCCTTCTTCGCCATAATTCTTGATTGTGCCTGTTTTAACGTCTCTGGCAGCAAGCTGTGAACCGTGATCGAGTGATTCTATCGGCGGAACGCCGATTTTGTGGGTGGTGCCATTGACCATGTCTTCAATTTCGCAGCCAATCAGAGGTTTGCTGAATTCGGCAACATCTTCGACTTTTACCAGAGACCCGGCAGGAGCGGCGTTACCGCAGCAGTTTGAGACTTCCTGGGTCATCAGACAATCGGGTGGCATGCTCTTGAGATCATTGTAATAATTGACCATTTCTTTGGTCTTCTTACCGCTGGGGGCGTCGGAACAATGATCGTTCCATTCGATCGAGTTGGTGGCAAAATGGCGTGGCAGAATGAAACGCTTACCCGAAACGGTCCAGGAGCCTTCTTTTACTTCGACCTGCTGGCCGGTAGCCGGATCGGTTTTCATGACCTTTTTTTCTTCATGCTGACTGGGAATATTTTCAAGTGTGATTTTTGAAATGCCACAACGGCCGCTGTGGGCGCTGAAACCTATGTGGGCAAATCTCGTTGCATCGCGGGTCCCTTCTGATGAACTGGTAATGAAGGTTTTAAGAGCCTGTATTGCCTGTCTGGCTTCTGCCGCTTCCGGAGTGGTTTTACCGTTGAGCTCGTCTTCAAGATCGTCGAGGGCGATCAGCTGGCTAAGGTCGCGGGTCTTCCAGGCTTCGTTCAGATAGTTGACCCGGCTTTCACCATCACCATTCTGATAAAGAACATAAAGAACGACGCCTTTTTCCCAGGGGGCGAGGAAATTTGATTTCCAGCAGTTGGCGTAACGATCGGCCATGAATTTGTCGAGTTTTTCCTTGGGCTGGTTTTTCCAGTAGGGATGATGGTCGACATAATAATCTTTTTCAAAGCTTGGGTTACAAACGCCAACATAGGGGCCATACGCACCATTCGATTTGAGAAAGTAGAAAAACAATACTGGCTGCTGGCTTGGCGAACCGTCATAAAACGGATTGGCCATGTGATACAGCTCGTCAGGACTGAAAAAATAATCAAAAGCCGAAGTAATTGCCGGCGAAGTCGGTAGAAGGTCGGCATTTTCGTTAACATAGCTGACATTCATGTTTTTGCCATCGGTGTAGCCGACATATTTGCCGACAACGCCGGTGTATACCGAGCCCTTGGGGTCGAGAAAGTCCTGTGAAATTTCCGGATAAGAATAATCTTCAACATAGACCATGTTGTAGTCGGTAAATTGGTTGTATTCTTTGCCGTCGATGGTGATCGTCAGGTTCCAGGAACCTTTTAGGTCTTCGGGCACTGGTTTGGTGGTTTTTTCCGGACCGAATTTTTCAAAAGCCGAATTATCCGGAACCGCGCTGAGATTCACTGTGCCGGGAAGCTCGCCGGCGGGATCGGCAGTATCTCTTTCCGTGCTGGGGTAGCCAGCTCCAGAAGGAGTTAGACCACTTACTTCTGCTCTTTCGTAGGTCATGATCATGCCGACCTGCTGTAACAATGTCGAGCCAGAGACCATTTTTGCACCGGCGATACCTGAATCGAAAGGCGCAGTGTGGCGGTTTACGAACATTTTTTTGTCCCAGACGTCGCCTTCTGAAGCATTGCCATTGACCACGTCTTCGAAGAACTGGCCATTAGCTTCTCTGAGATTCAAAAACGGCGAATAGACCTCTCCGCCTGAAGTTCCGCCTTTATTTCCTTCGGCCAGAACTTTTTTCTTTTCATCGGGTTTTTCAAAGGCCCAATGATATTTGACATTGCGATAAATATAGAATTTTCCGCTGCTTTTATCTTTTATAACATAGGGAAACTTATCTTTAGTAGGACCGGTATTGCGATAAATGAGGGTTGCATCGGTAATTTCGTTGCCCTGGGTTTTTACGATTGGATCAGGCTCGACCAAGGGCATCCAGATGGCTATCTGTGCTTCAGGTTTATCATGGTGACCGCTGACACGTCTGATATCCATGCCGTCAGAAAGCAGTCCTCCTCCCATAAATTCTGAATCGAACGGTTTGATCTTGGATTTGTAAAAGTAACTTGACTCGTCCCCGGGGGTAACCTCTACCGCCAGCAGGACTGATGAACCTAGGCAAAGCATTAGGGCCAGAGCCAGACCGATTGGTTTTTTCGCAATCTTTGACATATTTCCTCCTTCTGATAAATCCCGAAATTGTTTATTGCCTGAAATGACTTTGAATCATAGCGTCGAACTGGTATGCCTCGCTGATTCTTTCTTCATTCTCATTCAACCAGTTTTGTATTTCTACAGCTTCTGAAAGCTGCTTGTTCCTGTCGATTGCTTCCTGATAATAATTGAAGGCCAGGCGATGATCCGCCATTCTTTTGTAGTTGTTAACATAGGTTGGGCGGTTTTTTACCAGAATGTTGCCAGGAAAGCTCAAATGACCATTGCCAGAATATAACTGCCCCAGGCGCACCCTGGCTTTAACACTGATCTCGTCATCGTACATTGCCAGCCAGTTGTAGATTTTGCGAGCCTGAAGAATTTTTTCATCGAGCTCGAGGTAATTAGCTTTGAAAAATTCTACCCGCGGATCGCCTTTGAAAACCTTCTCGCATATTTCGAGATGCTGCGCGGCTCTGGGGTCATTGCTGCGAACGTAAATTTCCAGCAATCCCAAATTAACTTCGAAATCGTTTTCGCTCATGATGAACGCCATGTTGTACATCTGCAGAGCTGAGCCAAGGTTGTTATTCTTAAGATAAGCCTTGCCCAATGCCACAAGAGGCTTGAAACTGTCTGGCCAGATGTTTCTCGCTTTGCTGAGAACTTCAATAGCCTTGTTGAGGTTGGCCATCTGGAGATAACAGTGCCCAAGACCGAGATAGGCGGGCATATTGTTCTGGTCGAGCTTGATTGCTTTTTCAAATTTCCCGACCGCAGCTTTATAATTCTTTCTTTCAGTGGCTATCTGAGCTGAGAGAACGATTGCCTCAACATTTTTTTCATCTTCTTTCAGCAGCTGGTTAAGTATTGATTCTGCTTTTTCAAGATCTGCTTTGCTGGAAAAAATATTGGCGCGAGCCTGTGCTGCTTTCTGAATGGCCGACATTTTATCGTGTTTTGCCAGCTCAGCATAAAATTTTTGTGCCTTGATATAGTAGCTGCCGCCAACCTGGTCGAGAGCAGAACATGTTTTTTCGAGCAGTTCGAAATTGCCGGGCTCAGCTTCGCAGGCCAAAATAAACTGGTCGGCTGCTGCTTGTAATTGCCCCTGTTCAAGATAGGCTGCGCCTTTGCGATAAAAGTTCTGGGCTGTTTCGTTTTTGATTGAGGCAAGGCTGTATGCGCTATTGACGGCATTAACCTTTTGATCAGGTTCTTCGTCTTTGTTTGTTGATTGATCGGTTCCGGCCTGATTTGCGCTTTGACTCAGCGCATCGTTTTGGGCTTCGACTTTCTTTTCGCTATGCATCTGTTTTAGTTTTCTGGCGCGGTCGAGAGCTTTGGCAGCGAGTTCTTTGCGACCGAGCCGATCTAGTGCAACCGAGAAATAATACCAGGTTTCGGCATGGCGCGGATGATTGCGGATTTCCGCCTTCATCCCGGTCAGAATCTGATTGAGCATTTCTGCCGCCTTTTTTGCATCACCGCTCTTTATTTTGGCCTTTGCCTGATTGATGAGATTGTTCAGGTCTTCACCGATTAGAGAAATGACTAGGAATGACAAAAAAAAGACAATTATTGATAACCGACTTCTATTTCGCATCTGCTGGCTCCTCAGGTCCATGTTGCTGAAGGTTGAGCAACAATTTGAACTCCTGTAGATCTTCTGTTTCTATGATTCTACCATCCATTGTACCGATCAGCAGAGTATTATTTTTTGTTACAAGCTGAGATTTTGCCGGCAACTCAGGAAATCGAGCCACTTCTTTTCCAGTCGTTTCCTGGACAGTCCATAGACCGAATTGCCCACCGGCAATGAGCAGATCCTTGAATTTGGTCAGAAAATAGATCTCGCCATAGGTGTTTCTTATCGGATAAGGCTGTTTCCCTGATTTCAGCGCAAACACTCCTCGTGTCGTCGTGCCGATATAAAGAAGGCCGCGATAGGCCTGCATGCAGTTCGCCCCTTCGCCCAGGCTTGCTGAGCGCGGATCCCAGTTTTGCCTGAAATTGTCTGCAGGCGTGTAATAAAGTCCACAAGCTGTTGCCAGCCAGACTTTTCCTTGCCATTCAGCGATATCATTGACCCATGAAAGGTGCTGCAGCGGTCTGGCTGCAACACTTTCCCAGGTGGGAACCCGGTCCGATTCAACCAGCGTTGCTGTGCCGCTTCCGACTGCGCCGATGATCATCTCTCCGGCAGACGTTTTAAGCAGGCCGTGAAGTTTTTCAAATCCGAGCGCCTGTTCAACCGGTTCAAGCATCTCCGTTGCAAGGTTAAGGCAAACACAGCCCCCGCCAGCGGTGGCAAGCCAAAGCCGATTTTTGTCGAGCAAAAGGTTGCTGATCATCGGGAAAGGCCCCGGACCGGCTTTGGGTGCGAAAACGCTGACCCGGCCATGGTCATATTTCCATAAACCATTGCCGAAAGTGGCAATCCAGATGATGCCATTACTGTCTTCAACCATGTCTCTAACAGCGAATCCGGTGGCTCTGATCTTTATTGCTTCAGCAAAGATGCTGATTGGATTGAACAAAACTATCGCCAGGGCCAGCAAAAGCCACGGCTGAAAAATAAATCGTTTTTGTACACAAATCTTGCTGCTAATCATAAAAAAAAGTGCTCCCGTAGTCTTACTACGTAAAAGTCAGTAGAAAGGTTTCAAAACCATTTGAGTTTTTTTATAATTATGGTGTATCTTGACAGTGTCAGAGGGGTGTGCTAGTATTTGTCACCCCGTATTTCAAGGGAAATGCGTCTATTCCTCAATATTCGGAGGCATTATAATGCAATTTGTTATCAAGGGAAAAAATCTCCAGCTTACTCAGGCTCTCAAAGATTACGCAGAAAAGAAGCTGGCAAGTATCAAGAAATACTTCGATCACATTATCGAAGTCGATGTAACCCTTTCCGTTAAAGATTCAAAAGACTTGAGCAAAAGCAAGGTCTGTGAAGTAACTGTATGGGCCAAATCAATCGGCACCCCAATTCATGGGAAAAAGGCTTCTGAAGACCTCTACGCCTCGATCGACATGGTTGCCGAAAAAATCGAGCGCCAGGTTAAAAAGTTCAAAGAAAAGAAAACCAGCCGCCGAAGAGGTAAAGGCCAGGATATCCAGGGAACCCATTCGATCATTTCTTTCGGTGAAGGCTTTGCAGAAGCTTCTGCTACCGAAGAAACCGGCGAAATCAAACCCAAAATCGTTCGCAGCGGAACTTTCCCGATGCGCCCGATGTATTCTGATGAAGCCGCTGAACAGCTTGAACTCTTCAACCAGGATTTCTTCGTGTTCTCTAACGCTGAAACCAACAAGATCAACGTTATTTATCGCAGAAATGACGGCAATTTCGGTCTGATTGAACCCGAATACTGATCTAAAATAAAAATTTCAGCCCCTGACGGGATGCAGGAGGAGTTTTGGAACTAAGCGAATTTATATCACCCCAGCTGACAAAGTTGGAATTGAGTTCCACCACGAAGCTAGACGCAATAAAAGAGCTTATCGATATGCTCGATACCGCCGGTTATCTTACCGATGCCGATGCTTTTCTCAAATCTGTTCTTGAAAGAGAAAAGGTTGGATCGACCGGTATCGGCAAAGGAATCGCCATTCCACATTCACGCACCTCAACCGTGCGCGAAGTTGTGGTCGCAATTGGCCGCTCAAGTTCTGGTATTGAATTTGAAGCTCTCGACAACAGACCGGTTCATTTGATCTTTCTGATTGCCGCACCCATAGAGTCAGGAGGTCTTTACCTCAAGGCTCTTGCCAGGCTCTCACGGCTTTTGCGCTATCAGGAATTCAGAAATGAGCTGATGGAAGCCGAAACCATTGAAGAAGTGCTTAAAATCATTTCGGCGGAAGAAAAGTAAGCTTCGTTTGGACGATTTTCGTCCGATATTTTTGAATCAACAGGCGCAGCCTTCCCAGTAGGGCCGCGCCTTGATTTTTTGAAAGGGGTCAGGCATGTTTGACTGGCTTTATAAGTTCATCAGATTTTTTATTCCAGATTTCAACGCACGTGAATTGAACCGGCTTGATAACATTCTCGAAGAAGTTAATGAGCTCGAAGACCGCTATAAAGCCATGAGTGACACTGAACTGGCCGGAATGACACAAAAATTCCGTGAGCGGCTTTTCAAGGGTGAAACTCTTGAAGATATTCGTTCGGAAGCCTTTGCCACCGTTCGTGAAACTGCTCGCCGTGTCCTCAATATGCGACACTACGATGTGCAGATTATCGGTGGCTGCGCTTTGCATGAAGGCAGAATCGTTGAAATGAAGACCGGTGAAGGTAAAACTCTGGTTGCCACCCTGCCTCTTTATTTAAATGCTCTTGAACTCAACCCCGAATGGGAAAAGCTTGCCCGCGAACAGGGCGTAAAAGAGTTTATCCCTCTTACCGACAAAAACGGCCTCCAGGTTCCCGTTGGTCGTGGCGCACAATTAATCACCGTCAACGATTATCTTGCCCGCCGCGACTCTGAATGGATGGGGAAAGTTTTTAAATTTCTCGGTCTGACTGTTGGTTTGAACGTTCATGGCTTGTCAGCAGAAGAAAAGCGTGCCGCCTATGCTTCTGACATAACCTATGGCACCAACAACGAATTTGGATTCGATTATCTGCGCGACAACATGGCTCTAAGCCTGGCCGATTGCACCCAGAGAGGCGAATATAACTTTGCCATCGTCGATGAAGTTGACTCTATTCTCATCGATGAAGCGAGAACGCCGCTGATAATTTCTGGCCCGGCCGAAAAAGCGACTTCATTGTATTTTGTCTATGCCAAGATAGCTAAAGAAGTGCTCAAACCTGAAATGGATTATGTCGTTGATGAAAAGCACCACGGAGTTTCGATTACCGAAGCCGGTATCGCCAAGGTTGAAAAGGCCCTGGGCCTGGAAAACCTTTACGACAACAACAATATGGATCATGTCCATCATCTGCAGAACGCCCTGAAAGCGAAGCACTTTTTCCATCGCGACAAAGAATACATAGTGCGTCCCCGTGAAGATGGCCGTGGCCCTGAAGTCGTCATCGTCGATGAATTTACCGGTCGTCTGATGTTTGGCCGACGTTATTCAGATGGTTTGCATCAGGCTATTGAAGCTAAAGAAGGCGTGGCGATCCAACAGGAAAATCAGACCCTTGCTTCAATTACCTTTCAGAACTACTTTAGACTTTATCGCAAACTCGCAGGTATGACCGGTACCGCTGAAACAGAAGCCAAAGAATTCAAAGAAATTTACAAATGTGAAGTCGTTGTCGTTCCGTCGAACAAGCCTTGCATCAGAAATGATCTTTCCGACGTTATCTACAAAACGGTCGCTGAAAAATTCGAGGCTATTGTCGAAAATATCATTGAAATTCACGAACGCAAACAACCGGTTCTCGTTGGTACAATTTCAATCGAAAAAAGTGAACTTATTGCCGAGATGCTGCGACGGCGCGGTATTAAATGTGAAGTCCTCAATGCCAAATACCATGAGCGTGAAGCCGAAATCGTCGCGCAAGCAGGTAGAGAAGGGGCAATAACCATTGCCACCAATATGGCCGGTCGTGGTACCGACATTCTTCTTGGCGGGAACCCGGAAATGCTTGCCAAAAAAGAAATCGACGATGTCGACAGTCCTGAATACAAGGAATTGATCGAGAAATATCGCAAGATTTGTGAGGAAGAAAAGAAGCGGGTTCTTGCTGCCGGTGGTTTGTTCATACTTGGCACCGAGCGCCATGAATCAAGACGTATCGATAACCAGTTGCGCGGTCGTGCCGGTCGCCAGGGTGACCCGGGCGCCAGCCAGTTTTATCTGTCGCTTGAAGACGATCTGATGCGCTTGTTCGGTTCGGTTAATATTTCCAGCTGGATGGAAAAACTTGGCTGGGAAAGAGGCGAGCCAATTGAACATCCCTGGATCTCGCGCTCGATTGAAAGTGCTCAACGCAAAGTCGAAGCCTATCATTTTGATGTTAGAAAACAGGTTTTGAAATACGATGATGTCATGAACCAGCAGAGAATGGAGATTTACAAGGATCGTCGCAAAGCACTCGAACAGGAAAACCTTCACGATGATGTTCTTTCCATGATCGATGAGCTCTTGAAGGATTTGATTAAAACTGAATTGAATCCGGCAATGGATCCGGATGATTACGATTATAACGCGCTTGCGGACAACATCAAAAAAATCTTCCCCATCGAGGCCGAGGGTGGTGATCCCCGGAACGGAAAGCCTGGTCAGCTCTGCACCTATTCACGTGAAGAACTATACGAAGAGCTCAAGCGTCGCATCATGCAAAAGCTCC
>CAZQUE010000040.1:0-5214 GCA_964596185.1 uncultured bacterium
CCCGGCCATTGTCCGCTGTCGTGATAAAGATTGCTCAACCCATAGCCATTGGAAGTTGCAAAAGGCACCTGAGCCAGGTCGATATCAGATGCCGAGAAATTTCTACCACCCACAACCGCGCGAACCGATGCCTTAACTCCATTGCCTAACGGCAATTCCTGGGCGAACAGCGGAGCATTGACAAAGGGGCCAAGATCAGCATCGACGCCCAGCTTTTTTGCCTGCTGAGCCTGCTGCACGGCCACTTCTCGCATATCCGGCGGCACGATACTTTCCAGTGCCAAAGAAATCTGGGCGGTAAAAACCAGCCCCAGAATCAGGATCAAAAATCTACGATTAAACGTTCTGTTCGCCTTTTTCATGCATTCCCCTGTCTTTCGTGGGATTTAGGTAGAATATTATTCCTTCTCATCATCGGCACTCTGGCTGAATTTTTTTAGAAGCTATTTTGGCTAAATTGGGGAAAGCTTCGAAATAATCCATGAGCCTGGTTAGATGGGAATGTTCTCAACCTCAAAAAAGAACAAATTATTTGTCTATTTTTTGGCGGAATCCGGTGTTGTTTTGAACATGAAATTCTTTTCCAGCATAACGACGAGGTCGTTGAGAATCAGATAGAGCGCCGGAATTAGTAACAGCGAAATACAGGTGGAAAAAACCAGTCCCCATGAAATACTTAAAGCCATGGGAATGAGAAAAACAGCCTGAAAACTTCGCTCAAGCATGATTGACGAAATACCAAAAACGGTTGTCAAGCTTGTTAGTACAATCGGGCGTAACCGCTGTCTTCCCGAACTAATTGCTGCTTCAATGGGAGTTTTTCCGGAATCTACTGCCGAATTGATAAAATCAATTAGAAGAAGAGAATTGTTTACCACGATGCCACTGAGCGCCACAAGGCCAAACAGGCTGAGCATGGTCAGCGAATAGCCCATAAAAAGATGACCGAAAATTGCGCCAATTATTCCGAATGGAATTGCCATCATGATTATCAGGGGCTGTAAATAAGACTTGAAAATGGTAGCCAGAATAATGAAAATGCCGATGAACGAAAGTATAAAACCGCGAACCAGGCCAGCGACAGATTCACTAGTTTCACGCTTTTGCCCTTCAAATGCGTAACGAATGCCATGTTTATTCTCAAGTTTGCTGAGAAAGCCTGAGTCGGCGAGATGGGAGGTAATGCGCTGAGCGTTGGCCTTTTTTTCATCCAGGTCGGCAAAGACATTAATTACTCTGAAGCCGCCCCATCTGGTGATGGTCGAGGTGCCTGCCTTGAAGCTGACATTGGCAACATCTTTCAATGGAACCAGTTCTGAGTTTCCGGCCCTTATAACCATATTTTCAAAGGTCCCGATATTTTTTCTTCGCTCGTAAGGGAACCTGAGAAACACCTTAACATCAAAAATGCCCCGCTGCAGACGCACGACTTCATTGCCGTAAAAGCCATGGCGAACCTGACGTGCCAGATCAAGAAGCGAAATTCCAAGATTCCTGGCCGAAGGTTTTAAATCCAGTTCAATTTCTGTGATTCCGCTTTTGTAATCATCGTCGATGTCAAAAACTCCGGGAAAAGTTCTTAAATGAGCCTTAAGTTCATCGGCAGCCTCTTTTAAAACCGAAAAGTCGTCGCCCCTGAGCTGAATTTCAATGGGTTTACCACCCGGCCCGCTTTCGCGCTGGGCGAAAATCAAACTTTTCACGCCCGGCAATGGCGGTGTTTCCTCACGCCAGGTGTTAAGTATTTCTGCCGAGCTCACAGTTCTTTCTTCGGCGGAACTGAGCTCGACGCTAATCTGGCCGAGATTACTGCCGGTACTGCCTTCGGGGCCGGGGTGTTGCCCGGCTACGGAATAGGATTTTTTGATCAATGGTTCAGAGAGATTGTATTTTTTCTTAAGTTTCTCTTCGGCGCGACTTAGCGAATTACCCAATGTTTCGATGGTAGATAATGAAATCTCAAAGGGGTTGCCCTCAGGAAATTCAAATTTTGCCATAACATTTTCGCTGTCGGTGCGCGGAAAAATTACAAAACTTACCCAACCGGCCCGAATCATGCCAACTGCGAAAAAGAGAATGAAAATCGCCAGTCCGAGGGTTATGTATCTGAATTCGCAGGCCAATCGAAGTAATTTTTCATACTGGTTGGTGAAACCTTGAATCAGACTCTCTACGCCCTGCCTGAATTTGTTTCGCTGTGATTTTTCTTCAGGATGCAGATAATGAGCCAGGTGGGTCGGCAAACCGATTAAAGCTTCAATCAGCGAAACGAGCAGGCAGGAGATTACGGTAATCGGCAGAATTCTCACGAACTTTCCCATGACCCCGGTCATGAAACCCAGTGGCATAAAAGCGACGATAGTTGTTGAAACCGCAGCAAGAACCGGCCAAAAAACCTTCATGGTACCAGTTCTTGCAGCTTCATGCGAACCGGCCTGCGGATTATGTTCCAGCTCGGAATAAATGCTTTCCGAAACGACAATGGCATCGTCAACCAGCATACCCAGAGCCATAATCAAACCAAACATGCTCATCATATTGAGACTTTGATCGAACTTGTTGAGTAAAAGCATGGTACCAAGCATCGAAATGGGAATTCCCGTCGAAACCCAGAAAGAAAGCCTGAGATTCAAAAAGATGGTTAAGCAGATGAAGACCAGAATTAAACCTTGCAAACCATTTCTTTTCAGTAGATCGAGCCTGCTTTTAACCGCTACTGACGTGTCATTGAGAATTTCAAATTTTATCGAATCTGGCAAAGATCTTTGCTTTTCGCTGATAAACTTGTTTACCCGGTCGGAAATCTTGATTACGTCTTCAGATTCGGTTTTGGAAATTGACACCAGCGCAGCTCTTCGCCCATTCATACTACCTTCAATAAGGGTTTCGGCGAATCCATCTATCACTTTGGCCAGCTGGTGCAGGCGAATAATCGTTCCGGTTGAATCGGCCCGGACAATTATATCTTCGAACTCCTCGCGAACGTATTTTTGGCCTTTGACACGCAAAAGCTTATCGCCACCATCGGTTCTGATCACTCCGCCCGACATGTCGAAAGATGATGCTCTGATTATCGCTGCAAGTTCGTCAAAACTCAGATTATATTCACGCAGCTTTTCATCTTCAATTTCAATTGAAATTTCAAAATCTTTGAGGCCTCTGACTTCTGCCTGGGAGATTTCCGGAAAAGTAAGCAACTCAGACTTGATGTTTTCGCAAAGATTGCGCAAAGTAGCCTCATCGACTTCGCCGCTTACGGCAATATCCAAAACGGGAAAAATCAGCTCGAGGTTTTTGATTATCGGCCGCTCGGCATCGGTCGGGAAGGTATTGATCGTGTTAATTCTTGTTTCAACATCATCCTTGATTTTAAAGATGTCCTGGTCAGTCTCTATTTCAACAATAACCGTTCCCAGGTTTTCACGGGCAACCGAAGTAACGGTTTTTATACCGCTAAGCCCGTTTATCGCTTCTTCAATTTTTATACATATCCCCTCTTCAACTTCCTGCGGACTGGCACCCGGAAAAACAACAGTTACCAGAATCCGATCAAGAGAGAACGCGGGAAAAATTTCCCGGCGAATATCATAAACTGAAATCAACCCGGCAATGACCAGAAAAGCAATGAGCAGATTTACTGAAACCGGGTTTTCAATGAACCATTTGACTGTTCGCATAAATTACTGCTTTGCGCCTGCGTCATCATTTATAGCCGGGCTTCCGGTCGCAAGTAAATGCAATGGCATACCCGGAAAAACTTCAGGCAATCGCGTGGTAACGATTTCATCATTTTCTTTAAGGTCGCCAACCAGATAGGCATATTCATTTTCGCTACGCAAAATTTCGACCTTTTCAACCCTCAATTTGCCGTTATCATACAAATTGATGGTGTTGAATCTTGAAATGAATGCTCTTGGCACCTTGAAAACCCCGGTAAGAAGGCGCCCCATCAATTCAACTTCAACAAAAAGGCCTTTAATAAAAGGCAACTTGCTTCCCTGCATCGATCCGTCAGGCAATTCAACGACGATATCAACAGTTCGGTTTTTGTTGCTGATTGAGCCCGACAAACGGCTGATTTTGCCATGCCAGCAAACTTCCTCGAGGCTATCCTCAACACAGAACTTGACCATAGCATCGCTTTTAAGCTCTCTCAGATTGCCCGGGGCAAGCATTGACGACTCTGGCAGCAACCAGACCAGGTCAGAAACCGAAACTGGCACATGCACCTCGAGTGTGGATGGGTCGTAGAGGTGGGCAATGGTCTTTCCCGGGACAACGTATTCGCCGATTTCCGTGTGTCTGGCCTCGACCCGGCACAAAAAAGGCGCTCTAATAACGGTTCGACTAAGGTTCAACTGAGCTTCTGCCACAGAAACCTGTGCCTGAGAAATGCTGACTTCGGACGCAGACCTTCTAATTATGGCCTGTTTAAGTGCGTTATCGTCGCGAATGTTGGCCGCCAAAGCATTTTTAAAAGCTGCTCTGACTTTATCGAGCTGCGATCTTGAAGTGGCATTCGACTTTTCAAGTTTTTCAAACCTTTCGAATTCTCTTTTGGCGATTTCCAGGTTTTCAGCCGAAATTTCCAGATTTTTCTTGAGACCCTCAATTTCACTCTGTGAAAGCTCGTATTGCAATTGAGCTGCTGCCAGATTCTTTTCTGCTCTTTGCAGCTGAATTTGGTAGTTTTCCGGGTCAATAACGATTATTTTCTCGCCCGAAGCAATTATTCCGCCGGTTTCAAGCAACTCGTTGCGCCAACTGATGACTCCAGGAATCTCAGCCGGCAAAGCGACCGAAACCCTTGGCTGAACGGTTCCGAAACCGGAAATCTTTACCGATTCGCTTGTCTTATGTAACTTTTCAACTTCAACATAGCGAATGTTGACCTCTTCGGCATCTTTTTGTTCCTGTGGGGCTCTCAGCTTTCCCATTGCGACAAATACGAACACCCCAAGCACCACCAGAACCAAACCCACAACCAAAGAATATTCATTTTTTTCTTTCAAAACAGATCCTCAAAATTTAACTTAAACAGCACCCTGAGCATGGTATCACGATAGAAAAAGGCAGTCAATCAAGCGCTGTTGCCAGCAAATATAGCTTGCCAATTCTTCTTTTTTAGGCTGGCGGGGTACCTTGTGAGAATACCCGGATCTTAGTATAATTAAACAAAATCCCCTTGTCTCGGAGGCATTTTATGAAAAGATT
>CAZQUE010000040.1:5314-38481 GCA_964596185.1 uncultured bacterium
GAAGGCACCAGTCATTCTGTCACGACCAAAGATTTCATGGGCAATAAAGTGCCAGTATTGAAAACTCTTTCAAATAATGATCCGCGCTATGTTCAGCTCAAAAGCTATATCGAAAACAACCCGGGGTTACGGCAGACCGTAGCGATGCAGGTTGAAGCCCGAAATTACAAAATCAACCGGATTCAACAGGATGTTGCCGCCGGGACCAAGGATGCTGCATTTGCCAAATGGCTTACCAACGATCTGCAAAAGCCCGTCTATCTCGAAGTAGGTAATTCGGGTGGAATTTATCACGACCCTCGTGGTTTCGTGATGGCGGAACAGGCCGGCAACGGTCAGGTGGCCTATCGTGACAATTCTCACGTTAATCGCCTGGTAGTTCCGCCCAACAGCGAAGTTTTCAATGGCGGCATGCAGGATCCGTCGGCCGCTTCTGTCATGGCCCACGAAGTCGGACACATGATCATGGATCAGCTTTATGAACGTCCAAATTATCCCAAAACAGCTTATTATGGCGCCCATTCCAAAAATTCGGTGACTGACGAAGGCTTTGCCCTTTCCGAAGGCTGGGCAGAAGCAATCGAAGCCCTGTCAACCAAGAACTACCATAACTCAGAGAATGCTTCATGGCGCATCAAGACCCACAAAAACATTGCTGAAAACAAATACGTTTTTGAAAATATGGGAGTCACCAGCGGACCGAATGACGGTGTTCTTAAAAGCGGTCAGGCAATGCTTTCAACCGAGGGCGTCAACGCTTCTCTATTCTATGATATTTTAAATAACGGCCGCATTCAGGCTCCTTACGAAAAAGTAATCAAGGTTTTTGAATCAGCCAAACCGCAAACTTATCGCGATTTTGTCGACAGCTACATCAAACAGTATCCAGAAGATCGCAGTCAGATGATCAAGCAGTTCCTGGATAACACCAAGTTCGCTACCGTCGACAGTAATGCCGGAAACAGATACAAAGAACTTCACGATGCCCAGCAGGCCTATCTCAATGCCACCGATTCGGCAAACAAGGCACAGCTCAAAGCCCAATACGATGCCAAGCTTTCTGAATACAAGCAATGGCAGGAAAGCCTGTACAAACAGGCGGTAGTTGAAGGAAAAATCGACGGCGCGATCGACGGCAGCCGGTCTTATTCCGATGAAACCTCACAGCAGTATCGCTCTTTGCGTCTTAGTGAAACCCTTATAAAAAGTAAAAAAGCCCTCGGTGTCGGTCTGAAA
Source organism: uncultured bacterium (assembly GCA_964596185.1). Taxonomy (GTDB): domain Bacteria; phylum Muiribacteriota; class Ozemobacteria; order Ozemobacterales; family Ozemobacteraceae; genus DYKG01. Next base: position 6,551 of record CAZQUE010000040.1, read on the forward strand.
AACGCCGCCAATTCAATAAAAGACTCGTTCAGCGTCAAAAACCTGGCGATGACTGCCGGCACCTCTATCGCCATCAATCTCGCCAGTCAACTGATGAACGGCGAAAAGCCAAGTCTGAAAACAGCGGTAAAATCAGTTGCTTCATTACAGTTCGTCGGCAACGTCGTTGGTTCAACACTTGGAGCCGCTGCCGGACAGGTAGTGACCCCGCTGATTCAAACATTTGTTCCAATTCCAATCGTCGGCACCATTGCCGGAGCTCTTATACCAACGATGACCGCCCTGGTCGGTGGCTCATTGGGAGGCAATCTCGGCTCGGGAATGACTTTTAAAGATGCCCTGAAATCACTCGATCCAGTAGCAATCGCCGGTCAAGCTGTCGGCTCGACTCTTGGCGCCATGCTCGGTACGATGATTCCAATACCGGTGGTTGGCACAATGCTCGGCAGCATCGTTGGCGGGATAATCGGTGAAAAAATATTCGGCAGTATCGCCAGACTGTTTGGCTACAAAAAGAAACAGATCGCCCAAAGTTCTAAAGAACCCGAACCTCAGCCGGTTTATCTGTCGACTTACCAGGCTGCCGACCAAATGACCTTACCGGCTAAGCTCAGCAACAATCAAAGCGCACCGAAAGCTTCTGATCCTTATGGTGTAAGACTTTCAGATAAAATCGACAGCATTCCGTACAGCAAAATGCACCCGAACCTCAAAAAAGTTAAAGATATTTACGAGGCCGCTTATAAAGCTTATGTAAGTGCTGTCGCCAGCGGCAATCAAACTTTGGCCCAGCAAAAACTTGAAGAGTTCCAAAAGCAGAAAGCCAGATATCAGCGAGCGATCGGCGCTTATAAAAAATAGTTTGCAAGAATCAAATCAGCGCAAAACCGCTATTTTTGCGCTGGCTTTGAAACTGCCCTGATCGGTGACAATTCTGGTTTTTGCCAGATATACCCCGTTGCTTACCTTGTGGCCTGCTGAATTTCTGCTGTCCCAGGCTGTCTCGATGAGGTCTGCAGCGACCTGAACAGGTTCAAGCTCAACAACAAGATCACCGGCACAATCATAAATTCTCGTTCGGGCCGAAATCAGATTGATTGCCGCTGAAAAGCGCTGTTGCATTCGACAGCGCCCATGACATGGATTCGGGAAAACCGTCCAGCTTTGCAGGCTGATCATGCCCGCCAGGGCTTGCAAACGGGTGGTTTCAACAACATTGCCGGCCCGGTCAGCAAAACTGATTCTAAAAACTTTCTCACCGCAGGCAAGCTGCGGCAGAGCAAAAATGAAACTTTCAGCGCGCGTTGTCACCGGAAAAATGGGCCCATAACCATCGATGCTTACCTTAAGGGTATCTGGTGCGATTCCAGAAAAATCATCGCCAAGCTTTATCTCAATGGCCGAGGGCTTTTCATAGCCAATTACCCCGAAACTTTCAATTACCGGCGGTGTTTTGTCGCACATCAGAGCATATTTTCCCGAACCACGAACATTTGCCGAAACTTGTGAAGCTTGCATTTTCACTGGCTGCCATTCAATACATTCATGCCAGGAACCGATCCGGGCAAGGCCAACCCCGGTTAGATCCTCGATCCTTTCAAAAATCATCGTAGCTGAAGCATTGATTGTATTCACAATATTGAAAGGTCCTGCTAGAAGTCCTTTTTGTTCCAGGTTCAGATCTGTAGCATCTTCAAAGACCATCGCAGCGGCGTCTATCGCTGATGCATCAGAGTTATAAACCAGAAATGTTTTAGCGTCAGGCCTGATCGAAACGCCATCACCGCTGACTCTGGCCGCAGAAAAACTGAAAGAACACGAATCTTCACCGGCATAGCAGGTTGCCTGACCACGCCCATTTCCCGGCAACCGGTAATGAGCGGCAAAAACGGCGCGACGCTCATCAACAGGCACAAATTGAGGGCTGTCGATAAGGTTGTTCAACGAAATTTTCAGGGTGGGAGTCGCAAGCAACGGTTGCTGAGCTGACCGGAGAAATATGATGAACTGATCTGGAAAAGCCGGGTTAGCGACCGGATACATCAAAAGTCCATTTGAAACGGAAGCGAATGAAAAATTGATTTTTTCATCCCCCAAAAAGTCAGTTTTCACAGCTACGGGCAAAAGAAATGCCCGTTCCAGTTTTTCCAGATCGAGATCAACCAGTTTTTCGCGGTCAGCTGTGGCAGATAAATTGACCAGGCTGACCTCACCATCTTTTCCGACTATCACCAGGGCCGGAGTCATGCCATCGGCAAAGTTGAATCTGATTCTAACTGGTGCTTCACCGCGAATTTCTTCGAGATTGATGGTATTTGGAACGGTTGCACCTTCGCCACCCAGAAATGAGCTCGCTTCACGAGCATAAAAATGAGTAACGTGCCTTAGCGGCAACTGCCCGACCTTCGCCTGCCTAAAGACCGGCAAAGATGCAAAATGCCAAAGACCGCCATTCAATTCTGCATCGTTTAGATAACAAGCCAGAGTCCAATTCTGAAAAACTTCAGTTAGCCCGGTACTGTAACTATTGAGAAACTTATCCAGACCGGCCGCTCCTGGAGAAGCCTTGTCGATAAGACTACGGCAAAACCCCTGCCGTTCTGCGATCGTCTTGCCGCCAACTTTTTCAATCATATAAGTCGTGAACAGAAACGAAGCGCCGTATTGCCGAAACAGCCGGTCTTCTTTAAACCAGCTGTTACTGGAACTGCTGAAAAGATTTACCAGAGGATCTTCAACGAATTTTTCGTAATGAGGACTCGGCGGGAAACAAATGTCGTTCTCGCCCACCCTGCCAGAAAAAATGAATTCGGAAAACATAGAAAAACCTTCGTCAAGCCACCGTTCCTGAGCCGGCAAGCCGAGCTTCAAACGTCGCGAGAAGCTGACCATATGTTGAAACTCGTGAGCAAGAGTGCGAAAAAAGGGATTGGCCTTATCAGACGGATCTCCCGGTTTCCCCGGAGAAATGTCCATGAAAAATACCGGTTTCTGATTACCAAAAAGTCCATCGATATCGCGATGATCGAAATAACCCGCGACATAGCCATCGGAAAAACCATCCTGAATATCGACGAGGAAAATGAAAATTTTGGCATCGGGCAGATAAAACTCTGGCGGAATGTATGGTTCGCCAAACCACTGGGTCACGGTCTGGTAAACATGTTGATCAAAAGTAGTAACAATCTGTTTCAGGATTTTTTCACGCTCTTCACCCCAGGCATGAAGTCGACCCTTTTCCAGGAAAATGCGACAGTGCTCGCCTTCGGCAACCATTATTCCCGGCTTGTATTCATAGCGGCCGGACACGAAATTGTAAACCTGAAAGCCAACCTCGGTATGGTTGATCTGCAGATTGCCCCGTGGCAAATTCCGGCATGCTCTGACCGAGGGGTTGAGTAGAAACTGCTTTTTTTGCTCGTAATCGAGCTCTTTTTGTCGCTGGCGAAGTAGAAAAGTTCCGTCTTTGACAATTAGCGAAGCAACCGAAACGTTTTCGGTGCAAAACAGCAGCAGTAATAAAAGAAAAAAAGTCTTTCGCAAAAGCATTTGCCGGTAATTATTCCAGTTCGATAACAGCCAGGGTTATATCATCCTTCAGATCTGTTTTCATGGTTTCGACAAGGCTGCGAATTTCATTGACGATTTCGTCGCAATTTTTATCACGACGTGCAAAAACGAACTTCTCAAGAGCGACAAATCCGTCATCGACGTTTTCAAGGATTTCAAAGAAATCTACCAGTCCATCCGAATAAAAAATTATTTTATCGCCCGATTCAAGCTGAATAGTGCTGGCAACAAATTCACTGTCCCGGAAAATACCCAGCAAAGTTCCCGTTGACTGCAAGTTGTTAAGCTGATCATTTTTTTTGCTGTAAAATAAAGGGAAATCATGGCCGGCGCTGGCATAGGCCAGCTTTTTCCCAGCCAGATCAAAAGTTCCGAAAATTGCTGAAGAGTTCAACCTCGAATCGTCGCCAAGAAAATCTTTCAGCGCCAGATTGATCTCATGCATAAGTCGGTCTGGCTGATTCCACAACTCGCTTTTTCCCTGGAAGAGACAAAGCATGACCGACATGACCAGCGCCGCCGGCACGCCTTTACCACAGACATCACCTATAAGCAAAGCCATCTGCTCCTTGTCGGGCTGCGGGAAAAATTTGAGAAAATCGCCGCCAACGAAGCGTGCCGGTCGAACAAAACAGGCACAGCTTAAACCTGGGAATTCAGGAGCCTGCAGAGTAATGGCGTTGTCCTGAACCAGCTTGGCCATGCTTAGTTCTTTAGCCAGGCGAGCCTGGTTTTCTGCAAGATGCTCGGCTCTGAGAGAAAGCTCTTTATGCATCTGATAATTGTGCAGACTTATCGAGATCTGGTCTGAAAGAATATGAAGCCGTAGATTGTCATTTTCACTTAGAACCGCTTCCGGATCGTCTCGACCGACGAGCAGGCAGCCGTAAAATGTTTCGTCTCGTTCGATTGCCGCGCCGGCCAGAGCACCCTCGAGAGCAAACTTTTTGAAAGCATGTTCGAGCAGTTTCAATGAAAGATTCAAATGATTATCGGAAGGTTCGAGCTCATCAAAATATATTTTTTCAAAGCCTTTTCGTCTGATGCCGGTGCTTTCAACCGCGATAAATGCATCCTCATCGAAATCCATAAGAAAAAGAATGGCCCAGTCAAAATCGCCAAGCTCGACGACTGTTTTGAGAATTTTCTGATAGGGACGCTCATTTTCCAATAGCAATAATTCATCGAGCGAGTGGGCATTTTGATAAAAATTACAAACTGTTTTTAGATTCTTCTGGTCGATCAAATACGCCTTTACACAGATTACGACGATGATCAGCAGGCAGATCGCGGCGGCCAGACTGGTATAGGTAGCCGGAGCGGACCAGAAAAGGACAGCAATCGATGACAGACTCAGCAATAAAATCAGAAAAAATTTCATGGCTGCGCTTTTTCCAGCCTAGTCAAGGAATTCTGCTTCACCCCATTCGGTCAGGGTAACAAAAAGTTTTTTGGGGCTTCGGGCATCGAGAAAAAAACGCGGATCTTTTTCAAGATAGTTTTTCAAACGCTGACGAATCTTGAAAAGCAAATCTTTGGTAAAAACGTTTTTCAATTCGAAACTTGCGGTAAGCGGTGCGGCAAAGCGTCTCCAGATATCAGATAGACTCTGGGGCTTACCCTTTTTACGCAAATTTTTGTAAATGCGATCGAGCATCGCTTCAAAAAGCTCGGCACCATTGTAGGCATAAAAAAATTCCACCGGCGGCAGAAAACCAAACTGGGAAATGATCGATTTGGCCTTGCGAATCAGCTTCTCGCCTTCGCCCTGGAAACCGACGACCTCCGAACGCAAAATCCGCATCAACATCAGATCGACGTCTTTACGATTCAAACTGTCGATCAATTCTTTATCCGATGGGAAAAATTTTTGTAAAATCGGCCTGACCGTCTCCATGGGCTCAACGCTTAAAAACTGAACATTGCGCCCATAGGTTTCAGGATTCTTGCGCTTCATGTCGCCAAGAATCTTTTCAAACTGCAGAATGAATTCGAATTTTGTATCGAACGGCATTCGGTTCACCAGATAAATAAATTATTATTTATCTTAGTGTTTCAAAGAAAGCAAAGCAACAATTATTTACAGAAATTATTCGTCGTCGCTTCTGTCTTCGCCAGAATCAAAGTTCAGCCAGGGCAATGCGCCCTCACCGCTGATCTGGAAAAAGCTTTTTCTTATGTAAATAAGAAAGCCGATAAGCGATACTGAATACAAGCCGGCCACCCATACAATCAAAGCTTTCATAATCTATCTCCTCCTCAATCCTGCTGATTTCTATCGGCAGGTTTCTCTTTTCTTTTAAGCGAAGAACCAGAAAATTGAAGTTTTTTATCTGGATTGCCGATAAAACATTTAGAGATGAAAAAAATATTACCGGCAACAATCCTTTTCCTGCTGATGTTTCTCGTTTTTGCACCAATTGCTGCAGAAGCGGGAGAATGCCCGCATTGTCATGCTGAAGGCATTTCGACCCTGCAGATGAATTGCCCGGAATGTGGTGAAAATCTGCACGATCCGGCGCTGAAATACAACGCCCTGCAGAAGTCCGAGCTTACCGTCAAACTGCTTTACACCGGGAAAAACCCTGAAAGAATGCCGCCTTACGGCAAATTGTTCATCAATGGAGTCTATCACGGCAACATTGACATGACAGAGAAAGAGGTTGTCAGCAAAGACTTTCATCACAGCTGGTCAGATGGATTGGGGCAGGAATATACGGCGGTTTATGAGAAAAGTCTCAGTAATATTCCCTCGGGCATTCTGAAAATAGAAGTACAAATGCGCTTCGACCGCTTCTATGGGCTTGGCAGAAGTTACAAAAAAGTGGTTTTTCCCTATGTCAGTTTCAAGCCGGGCGAGAAAACGACAGTCTCGCATCGTTTTAAATCTGCGGCCACTTTCCATCAGTATAAGCCTGAACCGCCCCGCCCCTTGCCGGTAGTATCCGAAATGAAACTGCAGGGCGCAAGTGGCACCGTAGCATTGAACGTTCCCCTGTTTTATTGAACAAGACGATAAGACAACCGCTAAACTTTCGATCAGATACAACCGATAACATTTAGAGAAATTAGAAAATTGAGGCAGACCAAATGATGGAAAAGACTAATTCACGATGGTTCTTTCTTTTCGTACTTCTAAGCCTGATCAGCATTCTCTTCTTTCCGAAGACGACTTACGCTGAAACGAACTGGCTTAAATATTTCCGCAAGGATTCTTTGCTCAACACCTACAACCGGGCTTACGCAGTGCTCGATGATACGGTTTGGGTCGGCACCTACGGTGATGGCCTGAAGATTCATGATGGGCAAAAAGTTACCAATTTCACCAACAAGAGCACCAGAACCAGTCCACCACTGAATGACGGCCTTGTATCCGACTACATCACCTGCATTTCTATCGATGAAAAGAATGGACGGGTCTGGCTCGGCACCAATGAAGGCATTTCTACCTGCAATCTTGAAGGCAAGGAATGGGAACGCTTCACCACTAAAGAGGGCCTGCCAAACGATGTAATCAGAGACCTGGCGATTGACCGCAATGGCCATGTCTGGGTTGGAACTCCATCTGGCGTAGCAGAATATGACGGTGAAAAATGGATCGTTCACAATGAAAAGAACGGACTGCCCCAGGCTAGTGTGCATTCGCTGAAAGTAAAAGGCGACAGCATCTGGGTCGGATCGGTAGGCGGAACCGTCGCTCGTTACAAAGACGGCGAGTGGAAAACCTTCATCAGTTTCTGAAATGTTACAGGGTTTTCACCGTGGGATCTACGAGTATCTCTGGTCAGAGCACAAATTTGTCGCTCTGGGAGTATCGATAAGGGCCTTCAACAATACGGCAAGCAAGCTGGGAACACCGGCTCAATGCCTCAAAATGCTGAAAAAGCTGCAAAACTATGCTCTGGCTGAAAGGCCGGAGCATTTGAGCGCTTTGCTTAGTGCTTACATGCAGATCAAGCAGTACTTATCGCGCAGCGAACGTGAAGATCTGATCAAAACTCTTCTGATTGACGAGAATGCCGGGGCAGAAAAAATCTATGCCGCGGCGCTGAGGTTTTCAGAAACGACCCTCTACGGCTGTCGACTGTTTTTCCCCGAATGCCATGCTATTTACAAATTCTGGGACGTACAGCATCACCCTGGCCTCTGGCTTTGCTTCGGGCCATTTCAGCTCCATCTGACCCCTGAACAGGTTTTATTCAGAGCTTTGGCCGCGAAGGTTTTCAGTCATGAAGAATGGGTAAGAACCTGCACCAGATTAGAAAAAGGCATGGCAAACGCAGAGTTTGCCAGTTTGAATGCCTCGCTCAAGACTGTTTTATTGAACAACAATATGGTTGCCGGGGCCGGAAACTATTTCTGGCTACACCCACGCGCAGGTTTCAATTATGAAAGCATGCAAATAGTCGAGCATACGCTTGATTTACAGCATTTTGCCGGGCTGATTTTAGAAAGTTTCTGGGATTCAGCGGAAGCTGGACAAGAGACTCTTGCAACCCTGCCAGAACTTGAGGATTTCAAACTACATTTTGAAAAGCTCAAGTCAATAAATTCCGGGCATACGTGCGAAGAGGCCTTTGCCTTTATTCAAGAAGCATTCAATGACCTGGATTCAGCTTCCGGCATAGGAGTGGAGACTGCTTACCAGGAGATTCACTCCGAAGAGAGTGAACATGGTGACGATGAAACCGAGTACTGAAATGCATGCAGTCCATGTGCCGCTCCAGCCTCTGGTCAGGCGAACATGCAAATACGCTGAATAGACGAGAAAAGTTATCAGGGCCCAGGTTTCTTTTGGATCCCAGCCCCAGTATCGTCCCCAGGCTTTGTTAGCCCAGACCATGCCAAAAATTAGCCCACCGACGGTGAACAACGGATATCCAAGAGCGATCGCACGATAGGTCAAGCTATCGAGCACCTGCGTCGACGGCAGCCATTTTTCGGTCTTTGCACCAATTGCTCCACGAAAAAGATAAGTCAGAAAAACGATTAACAAAACGGCAAGGCTGGACGGCAAAATGACCCAGTAAAGCAGGGCTGGCGCTCTTTCCTGGTAGACGGGATGCGATTTCAAATGTTGATAGAGCAGCAGCATACCGGCAATGAAAGAAACCGGCAAACCAGCGACCACAATCAGGGCTACCACTTTTTCCCTCAGATCCAGGGGACTTTCGTTGTCCGGGGCGAGAAGTTTGCGAAAGCAGTACATCAAGCTGAGTATAAAAGCCAGCGCAAAACAGGTCTCACCGACGAACGCCAGCGAAACGTGCAGATGCAGCCAATATGATTGTAAAGCGGGAATCAGCGGGCGAATTTCTGATGAAAAGACCGAGGCCACCCCGATCATCAGGACAGCGCCAACACAGGTGCCGGCCTCAAGCAAAGGTAATTGCCGATTTCTTGTGAAAAGAAAACCGGCAAGGGCCAGAAAAGTCGACAGGCAAACAAGAGATTCATACATATTTGACAATGGCGGATGACCGGCATTGTACCATCTCACTCCCAGCCCGGCAGTTGCGGCAATGATCCCGGCGGCAAGCACAAATCGGGCGATCTGGTAATATCGACTCTTGTCGAGGCTTATCGAGATGCTGAAGGCTACAAAAGCGATGAGATAGAAAATCATCGAAGCGGTGAAAATATAAGTTTCATTCATGCGGTAACCTATTCCTGATCGTTATATTCTTTTTCGGAACAAAGCTCATTTTCAAGGTTGTCAAGGTCTTTCAGCAATTGTTCTAGTGGGCGATTGCCGTAAACGGCTATTTTCTTGCGACCATCAGGGTAAATCAGCAGCCATTCTTCACGATATGCGATATAAAAGCTCATGATCAATCCCAGCGTAAACAGCAGACATCCGGCCCAGACCAGGGGTTTTCCCGGATCGTAAGTCATTTGCAGGCCGCTTTCGAATTCTGGTTCGGCACCGACAAAGGTAAAAATGAACGGAAGATTGGAAACATGTGATGCGGACATGATGCGATCATCAGGAAAGGCCCAGGCCCGACCTGCAACGCCACCAGCCTGATCATAGGCGACGATTCGTGCAGCGGGATTGTTCAATTCATTGGAAACACTGATAAATCTGCCATCGATAATGCGAAAATCCGGCATGAAATCATGTAGCACCAGCTTCAGGGGAGTCCATTCAAAAGATTGCGGTTCTTCGAGTTTAAGCTCAATGACAATCGGGAAACTTGCATTTGCGGTTATGAAAGTCTCAATCTCGGGCTTGTCGTAAAGCAAATCAACTTTTAACTTTACCCGACGAAAGATTTTGTTCCAGTTCGCCTGAAAAAACGTGTATTGCCCGAAACTAATCGGCTGATTGACTCTGGTTACCCCCGAAGCCAGCTCATTGCCGTTAGCGACGAATTTTATCGCAGAATTCCAGCTTTTAATACCTCTAATCTGACCCTCGGCATCAACATGATGATCGACCCACAGCTTTTCAAACTCAACATGGAATGACGGGCTGGCCAAACCTTCAGAATATATTCGATGCAGGTTTTCGACCTTAGTGCGGTATTCATCAAGAATCGGCGCATTTGGCGAGAAATGACGGACATTTCTGGCAGTTCGACTCAATCTATCAGCATCTCTGGCGGCTCTTACCACAGCCAGTTCGGGAATAGGCACCCTATCGCCCGAGCGGCCACGCACGGCCATTTCCACACCGTAGAAAACACCGATCAGACCACCGGCAAGAATTGCCAGAAAACCGATATGAATGAACATTCCCCCGAGAAGCGAAGCCTTGCCACTGATTCTCAGCGCAATTTTCGTGTTGTCGGCAAAATCTCTGACTTCATCGAAAGCTTTGAGTGCATCATCGAGATAAACCTTTTTTTCAAGCATTCGCCCGGCCTCAAAAGCCTTGACTTCTTTGTCGCTGACGTGTTTGATCCGGCTAAAAAGTTTTCTTCTTGTGCTTTTCCAGCGGGTTAGAATACAAACCAGGGTTGATATTGACAAAAACCACAAACAGACCTGAAAAGCCAGACTATGATACATGTCGTCGAAGCCAAGAGCGAGAATCCAATGACCGAATTCTGGGAATCGGTCAAGATATTGGTGGGCTTCAAGAGACTGGGGAATGAAGGTGCCCAGCATCGACAGCACCGTGAGAATACAGATGGTCACGACTGCCGTTTTTAATGATACGAAAAGACGAAGGATTATTCTCATACGCAGAGTATATGAGATTTACTGCCGCTTTACAATAGGCCGCCGATCATGGTCGAGCAAAACCAGAGTCGCATCGTCTCCCCATGGGACTTCGCCGGTGAATTTTTTTAATTCTTCGTACACTCTGCTGATGAAGCTTTGACGATCAAGCTCGAAACCCAGCTCGACAATCAGGCTTTCAAGGCGCTCGTAACCGAATGGCTGCCCCTTTTCATTCAAGGCCTCAATGATCCCATCGCTGAACATCAGCAATCGACAATGCTCAGGCAGTTGCATGGTATCGAACTTGAACTTTTTCTTTTTGGCCGCACCAAGAGGATAACCGACCTGTTTGAGAATTTCGACCCCGCCGGCATGAACCAGAAAAGGATAAGCCTGGCCCGCATTACAATAGGTCAACAACCCGGCAGAATCGACAAACCCGCCAAAACAGGTCATCATTTTGATTCGGCCAAGATGTTCAAGCATAAGGCTGTTCATCGCAGCAAAAAGATCATGAGGAAGATGCAAGCCCTGGTCTACCAATGCACTGAATGCCGCGTCAGCCATATTTACCACCAGCGCCGCCGAAATCGAATGACCCGAGACATCGCCCATAACAAAAGTCATGCCTTCGTTGACCAGAAAAGCTTCGTAAAGATCTCCACCAACATCATCGGCAGGAACTGTTTTGCCGGCAAAAACCGAGTTCGCTCCAGAAATGTCAGCAGACGGCAAAATACAGGTCTGCACGAAGTGTGCGACTTCAAGCTCTTTGATTCGATCAAGAGCAGTATTGAAGGTATTGCCCAGCAATTGCCATTCGTCCTGGGTATCGAGTCGGATCTGATGTGAATGATCTTTGCGTTCCAAGGCTTCAACCCCTTTCATCAGTTGGTTGGCTGGTTCGAGAATGCTTTGAGAGAGTCGGTAAAAAACAAAGACAAGAATCAACAGCAGAAGAAATGCTCCGCTCGACAAAGTGGTCGAGAGACTTTTGACTTCGGCCTCGACCTTAGCCATCGGCACATAAGCCACCAGCACGTAATCAGCACATTTGCGCGCCACGTAAGCGCAACGCAGATGCAACTGGCCGTTGATCATGACCTCATCGACAAGAAGATTTCTGGGGGCCTGAAGACTTCCGAAAAGATTTTCCATTCGCCGCCAGGCATCGGGCCAGGGGAAACACATTCTCAGCGGCAAATCGGAAATGGCCATGAATTTAACAGAGTCTGGCCAACGATCGCGGGCAGAAAAAATACGGTCGAAATATCTATCGGTCGACAGCAAAGCCGCACCATAAATAATGGCACAATATATGGCACGGCCTTCACCATCACGAATGACGTCGACGAAGTTTCTTGATTTGTACTCACCAAAACCAAATTCGACATAATCGCCAAGGTTCTGGTTGATAACCTCACCTGGGTTTTCATCAGCAGACTCTACAAAAGATCCCATGATCATCGACGAAACTTTTTGATTGCCAGAGCCACTGGAAAAACCCTTTTTACTGTTATATGACAGGATGATATCCTTACCTGCCATTTTACCCAAAGAGGTTATGACTACCTGGCCCTGATTGTTACGAAAACCTACGTGCTCATTGAAATCAACATTTCGAGTATTCATCAGGTAGTCTACTTCGAGATCGAAGGGAACCCAGCCTCTGGCAAAATGCTCCTTAACCACTCTTTCCCTGAAATCCAGCGGGTAAAAAACCAGGTTTCTCACGGTACTGAGACAACTCGAATAAGGCCGGTAAAAATCACCATTCTCATCGACAAGAATCAAAGCATCTATATCACTGTTGATTTCCAGACGAACCGACTCATCGATGAATTCCTGTAGCTTTTCAGGCTTACCATCAACAATGGCGAAAAATCTGCGAAAGCGCTCCTTGTTTTCACGCAAAATCTGTTGATGCCCCGCATCGATCTGAATCATGAAACCTTCGAGCTGGCGAGCATACTCAATTTTATGGCTTTCAATTTTGGTATTGAGAAAGCTTTGCCAATAGAGACCAGTCAATATTGCCGGCAGAAGAATGCCTGTCACAGCGACGACTACGATAAGATTGCGCAATGAGAACCATGACAATGCGCGATCACCGCAAGAGAATCGCCACAACAAAGGAATCCAGAAAAAAGGCAGAGCCAGGCACCAGGTTGGCAGGCATTCTTCCTTATGCCATGGTGAGAAAATAAGGATTCTTCCATCCGGCTTGGCAGAAAGGAAAATCTCTGAGCCGGCGACGATAAAACGGCCTTTTTTGTTCTTGATATCAAAAGTGCTTGCCAGAGTAGCGATGTCGTATGGACTGAATGCTTTGCCCGGCACAACAGAGTGTTCAGGGTAAAAGATATTAACATATGACAGCATACCTTCAGAATTTGGGAAGTTTTTCAGCAGAAATCGGGCAAGAAAACTGGGTGGAAGCTTTCCTTCATGAATGAACAAGACTGCAATTCGTTGAGAATTCTCGATCCTGCTTCTGTTCCATATTGCATAGGTCAGTTCCGGACCACGATTGATTCTTCTGATAATGCCTGGCTTGCCTTCAATTGTTTCATAACCAACCCCGCCCTTGAGCAGTTTGATCAAATCATTTTTGTTTTCGCCGCCCAGCCTGAACTTACGAAAAGAGCTTCTACTGATGGTCTCAATAAACAAACGCCAGGCTGTCAACTTATTTTCCGGGACATTCAACGGCCTGTTACCGTCAAAAAGTAGCAGTTCAGCGGCATCGGCCGGAATAAAATTCTTCTTCTTCCAGGCCGAAAACTCTTTCTGCATTTCTAGCGGCGAAAGATCTACAGTCTGAAGAAGAACCTGGTTTGCCTGGTTTCTCAAGGCAATTTCAATGTTGAAACGCGAATGAAGCTTTTCGATAAAATGATCGGCTCGGGCAAAGATTTGCTCTTTTGCGGCCACCGAGTGCCGCAGCTGCCAAATCATTGCCAGTAAAACATTGATTATCGAACCGACAATCAATAGCAGGAAAAATAAATTTTTGGCTTTTCGATTCTTCACCATGTTTTACTCCGACGCAGATCGGCTCAAAACGACAACCGTGCGATCATCGATCTGCTCGCCCCATTCATTAGCCACATCGAACAATTTTTCAATCAACGCATGTGAATCCAGGGCCCCAAGTTGGGAAACTATTTTTTCCAGGCCATCAAAACCGATTACTTTTCCGTTCTTATCCGCTGTTTCAACGATACCGTCCGTATAGAGAACCAGCTTTTGTTCGCGATCAATGAAAATTTCATTTTTATTATATTGGTTTTTAGCCCTGATTCCCAAAGGAATGCCCGGTTGCTTCAGCGCAACAATTTCACCGCGGGTATTTACCAAAATCGGGTAAGTCTGGCCGGCGGATGCGTAGTCGAGTTTGCCGGTGTCTGGGAAGTAATAAGCGGCCCAAAAAGCCATTGGCAGACGTTTTGCACCATAAGCACAATGCAATCGGTTAATTTGATCGAGCAGGGTAGCTGAATCTTCGCAATTTGATGCTTTGAGGGCTATCCAGACTTTTATCGAAGCCTGAACCATTGCGGCACCAATTCCATGACCGGTTACGTCACCTATGGTAATGAGAATTCTTCCATCAGGCAGTTCAAACCAGTCAAAATGATCTCCCCCAAGTTCGGTTGCGGTTTTGCATGCGCCTTCCAACTCCCAGTCCTGGCCCTTCAAGCCCTTTTCCGGCCAGAGATGCTCTTGTATGTTGCTGGCGACTTTCATTTCATGAAAACTTTCAAGTGTTCGATTCAAACTCATGGCAACCTGATTGAACTCAGCAACTGTTTCTGTAGCAAGACTCACGCGAAAATTGCCCTTGGTAATTTCACTCAAAACGTTACGCAGTTTTGAAATTGGTCGAAGCAGCAGTTTTGAAGTCAACCAGGCGAGTATAACAGCCAAAAGAATGACTGATATGGCCAGGATCTGCATACTTTTGTTGAGTCCGGCAATTCTTGCGCCGATTACATTATAAGGTCGGGCCAGGATTAGAATGTACCCATCGAGATTCTTACCCTTCAAAGCGCTTAGCAGGAACGAACGGCCATTTATCGTCGCCCTTTGATGAACCGGCAGATCACTTGAAGCTGCTTTTGCGGCAAGAGTTTTGAGCACAAGATTTTCAGCAGAGCTGCGCTTTGGAAATGCTGGCCAGTTGATTGATGCAACCACAGGCAAAGCAACCAGGCGGGGCTGGTTTTTTCCCCTTTTCTCATCAAAAAGACGACTTACCTCCAGCAGATAGTTTCGCTGAATGCCGGCCTTGGAAAGAAACGCCAGGAGAATTGCCCGGCCCTGGTTTTCAAGATCGAGAAAAAAGTCGATATAGGTGGGCACACTGTTGTCGGCAAGGCTGAGGTTTTCAAATCTGCCACCCTTGAGGATGAAGTTTCTTGAAAAAGCGGCGCTGGAATTATGGATAACATCTTTTAGATTGTGAGATTGTGCTTCGTTGTCAGGGGCGACGTAGCGTCCCTGGTATGTTTGCAAGATCATATCGCCGTACATGGCCGCTGAGTTGTCGCCGCAATCAGGCAGGGGGTCTTCCGATTCTGGGCGGAAAAGAAGTGAAGTGGATGAGCTGACAATAACCAGTTCTTTAAAACGGTCGGCAAAAGCAGTCAGATTTCGCCAGAAAAGCCTTGATTCGCGACCAAATTCATCTTCGGGCAATTTTTCAATGCGCCGGATTCTTGATTTGAGAAGGCGTTCAATTCTTTTATATTCAAAAACCAGGCCCTCATCGATTCTTTTCAATTCATCGATGTTGTCAACCTGATACCGGCTGGTAAGAACTTTTTCCCGATCAGAGCGGTCGATTACCCCGGTAAACAGGAGAGCAATCATGCATGAACCGGCGCCAAAAAGCAAAATGGCAGTTATCTTGACCTTAAGCCCGGGCCTGAAAGTGGTAATTCCGAGAAAAACCGGTAAAAGAACGATAAATGCCAGCGCCGCCGCAATTTTGATGGTAAACCCGACATAGACGGATAAAGCTGGGGGATCTAGCGGGTATCTGGCCATTGCAAGCAAAGATATTCCCGATTCGGTAAAACTTCGATAACCTTGTCTGCCCTGAAATTCAAAAACTGCCTGTCCAAAAGGCAGCTTTTCAAGTATCGACAAAGTTTCTGTTGCCATGCCAGCTGAAACAGGAAGAATTTTCGCAGGCGCAAGCGGATCCCACCAGGCAAAAATAAAATTCCTGGAAAATCGCACATTGGCGTCAAGAACCGCTTCAAACAAAAAATCATCCTGCTTTACCGCCGATTTGCGAATAAAAACGACAAAATCTCCGGCGGGCTTCTGTTTTTGAGACTTCAGGGGAAAAATTCCACCCCATTGCCGATCGTCGCTGCGCCCAATTTTAACAATGGTACCCACTGATCCCGCAATTGCTACATGAGCTTTTTTGTAACCAGAAAATTGAACCAGCCACTTTTCATCTTTTTCGGCCTGCTCTGGGTCTTTAACTGCGGCCATAAATTTCTGGGCGACAAATTTCGGCGGCCGCGGCAAATGGTCTATGACCAGGCATTTTCCGTCTGTATCGAAGAAATAAATATCAAATGTGTCGGGAGCGTCGGCAATTATCTGCTTTAAGCGTCGAGAAAAGGTCTCTGATGGAAAAGGAATGTCTGCCAGCTCTTTGAAAAGGCGGTTGAATCTCTGCTGCGGATCTGCCAATCCGGCGATATCTGCTAGTAAACGGGCCATTTCAGATTGTTGAATATGCTTATCGTCAACCAGCCTTTGCCTGATGAAAAACTGATTCAGACCGCCGAAGAGAAAGGCCGGCAACAAAACAATGGCCAGAGTTTTAAAAACCCCGACCAGCAAAAATTTTGCCGGTTCCTGCCTGAATTGATCAGGGAAAGAAGGAACCCACTTCATCAGTAGATGCCTTGCTCATGCATATAATTCTCATAAAGCCTAGTAAAATCTGATTATTAAAGGCTGTTCGTAATTTTTTCTGATAATCTCTATTTCTGTGGCCTTGATAACCGGTTGACGCCGACGACTGAAAGCTCCCGAGATCTGATCACGAATCTTTTCGACACGAAGAATCTTGCCTTTTACCTCAATTACTTCAGAGCCGAGCGCAATTCTTGGGTCTGAAGGCAACTCTTTTGGGAACTCTATTTCGAAGGCGTTTTCCATGCCATTATCAAGGCTTATTTCAGGGCGGCTGTTGACGAAAAGATACTTGTTACCCTTGCGATTTCCGACGAACTCGACCCGGCCCGACCAGATTACCGGTTGCCCAAGATATGGCTTGGGATTCTGGCTCACGTCGTATACCTCGATGGTCTTGTTTATATAAGATTCATTGCGCAAATCCTGGTATTCTGAAGATATCTTGGCCTGAGCCCGCTGCTTGTTGATCCAGAAGCGACTTGCATTGAGCATCTCGTCGATCTGGCGATTCTGTTCTTCGGAAAGATTTCCGTATGTCCTGGCCAGCGAAAGCATTGATTCTGCCTTATCGTAATTGCCCTGTTGATAAAAATAGCTGCCCCGACTGAAGTAGTTGAAACTGAGTCTTCCTACCAGGTAGCTGAGCTTGTCTTCGGCAACCTGCAGTTTTGGACTCAATTCCAGACATTTGCGAAACTGAAAAATGGCATCTTCGATTTTATCCTGAGCCTCAAGAGCTTCGCCAAGAGCGAAAACCGCCTTTACCAGGTCAGGCTGTAACTTCAAGGTCTGCCTGAAGGCATCTTCGGCTTTTTCCGGCATTCGTGTCTTCATGTATATAAGTCCGATCGCATAAGGAATCTCAGCATCGGTCAGCAGATACTCCCGGGCGCGACCATAGTAATCAAGCGCATTACTGAAACGATTCTGTTGGAAATAAAGATATGCAACCATTTTTAACAACTGACCATTATTGGGATTCTGCCGCAAAGCCTGCTCGAAATAACGAATAGCCTCGCCACTTTTTCCCTGATTCAAGAGTTGTCGACCTTTTTTCTCAGCTTCATCAGCGGGCAATGTAGCAAACTCGGTTTGCTGAACTGTTTCCTGGCCCTGAATTTTCAATTGCGTCCGAACATCCTGCTCCAATGTAGACTTAATGGAATCAAGCTCTCTTTGTGCAGCAAGATAAGCGGGATTGAGCCTAAGAGCTATCTGGAATTCTATCAACGCTTCCTTGATGAAACCCTGGGCTTTATAAACCCTCCCGAGGTTGTAATGAGCCTCCGCGTATTTGGGGTCTTTTTCCAGAGCGGCCTTGAATTCTCGGTAAGCCTCAAGAAATCTCTTTTTGTAAAAATGATTCAGACCAACATCGACGTGAAACTTCGCCGAAGCGGCTTCCATGGATGCCGGAAGCAGATATATGAGAATAAAAAGAAGAAAGAATAATTTCTGCCCTCTGTTTTGCACAGTAAAACCTCTTAACTTATATAGAATTTACTAAGAGTAATTGTAGCACGACCAACATCCGTAAAGCGAAAATTTAATTTTTCATCCTACATCTTCTGCAAAAAAAGAAAAAATCATGCAATTTTATGCAAATAAGCATTTTTTACCCTCTCATTTTTGCATTTTTTAAGTTTTGTAAATATTTTATTAGCATTTTTTCAGAATTTTACCGATTAATACTTGACGATTTCATTTATGACAATTATGATCAACTGTCAGCAAATTCATCTGAAAAATCAGGGAGATACGCATGTCGGAACTTACACAGGTATTCGGCGAACTCACGTTCAATCGCGCAGCAATGCAGGAAAAACTTAGTCATGAAACCTACAAAAAACTCCTGAACTCAATCAACAGCGGCAACCATCTTGACGAATCCATCGCAGAAGAAGTGGCCCACGCCATGAAAGAATGGGCAATCAGCAAAGGAGCAACCCACTTCACCCACTGGTTTCAGCCTCAGCGCGGGGGCACAGCTGAAAAACACGACGCCTTCATCTCCTATTCAGAAAACGGTGAAATTATCGAACGATTCTCAGCAAAACAGTTAATACAAAGTGAACCTGACGCATCTTCCTTTCCGTCCGGCGGCATTCGCTCAACTTTCGAAGCTCGCGGATACACTGCCTGGGACCCCACCTCCCCGGCCTTCCTCATTGAAACCGGACGCAGCAAAACGCTGGTCATCCCATCGGTTTTTCTTTCATGGACCGGCGACGTTCTCGACCTGAAAACGCCATTTCTAAGATCGATGCGCTCTTTAAACGACGCAGCAATCAAGCTGCAGCGCATGCTTGGCAATCGCCTCGCCAAAAAAATCATCGTAAACTGTGGCCCGGAACAGGAATATTTCGTTGTTTCAAAAAAATTATATGAACTTCGTCCGGATCTGAGGATTTGCGGCCGAACCCTTTTCGGCGCCCCACCAGCAAAAGGCCAGCAAATGGAAGATCATTACTTCGGTGCGATTCACCCCAAAATGATCAGATTTATGGCCGATCTCGACCACGAGCTTTACCGCCGCGGAATTCCAGCAAAAACAAGACATAACGAAGTATCACCGAATCAGTTTGAAATTGCACCACTGTTTGAAGAAGCCAACCTGGCAATAGACCACAACCTGCAAACAATGGACATCATGCGTCAGGTAGGGCTAAAACACGATCTCGTCGTGATTATGCACGAAAAGCCCTATGCCGGAGTAAACGGCTCTGGCAAGCATGTGAACTGGTCGATTGGCGACAACACAGGGACAAATTACCTTGAGCCATCTGCATCGCCATTGAAAAACATCAACTTTCTTCTTACTCTCGGCGCAATTCTTCTGGGCGTCGACAAATTTGGCGGACTGCTGCGAGCCTGCGTAGCCGATGCCGGCAATGATCACCGGCTTGGCGCAAATGAAGCCCCTCCAGCAATCATGTCGATTTATCTTGGCGAATACCTGACCCGACTGATCGATGAAATTGAAAGCATGGGCAAAGTTACCGATCAGGTTATGGCCAGTATCAACATGGGAGTACGCAACTTACCCAGAATCGCCCGCGATTCTTCTGACCGCAACAGAACTTCCCCCATTGCCTTCACCGGCAACAAGTTCGAATTCAGAGCGGTTGGTTCGTCTCACAATCCATCAGAAGCAGCGACAATTCTCAACCAAATCTGCACTTACGGGTATTTTGTCATCGAACAAAGACTGGCTACCAAAAAAGGCAAAGATATTCGCGAAAATGCACTGATGGTCTTAAAGGACGTATTCAAAGAAACTCGGCGGGTACGCTTCGAGGGCAACGGCTATTCGGGCGAATGGCATCGTGAAGCCGAAAAACTAGGCCTCCCCAATGCTCGCAACACCCCTGCAGCAATGCAGGTTTTTGCCGACAGCGACGTCATTGAGCTAATGGAAAAAACACATGTTCTTACCGCCCGAGAAGTCCATGCCAAGATGGAAATCAAACTGGAAACCTACATCAAAACCAAGGAAATAGAATATAAAACCGCGATAAACATTGCTCAAACCATGATTTCGCCTGCAGTTACCCGACAGATCACCCAAACCGCCCAGGCGGCCGCTGCGATGAAAAGCGCTGGACTGGAGTCCGAAATTCTTACCCAGCAGGCCAGAACCTTCGAAAGACTTTTGGTCGAGATCAAAAATTGCACCGAAAGTCTGGCGAAAGTCCTTCATAAAAGCGAAAGCAAGAAAAGCCTTGCAGCAAAAGCAGCGTTCCTTGGCGAGGATGGCGAGAAAGCCCTTGAGAAATTGCGAACCTGCGTTGACAGCGCAGAAGAACTTGTCGCCGATGAGTTCTGGCCAATGGCGAAATACCAGGAACTACTGACCTCACTTTAACCTTATTTACAATTCAAAGCGCCGCCGGGCAATCGGGCAAATATCCCGAACCCTGAAGCGGCGCTTTTTTTTATTCGAACATATTGTATTTAACATCCAGCAAAGTTAAAATGAAGCAATGCAGATGAAGCACTCAGCCATACAACTGAAAAACCTTATTTTGGTTTTCTCGCTCATAGTTTCGATATTGCCATTCAGCAACTTCGCGATTTCGGGCGCCCATCTTCGTTCTTGCCATCAGGAAATCCATCACCACAATGAAAGCAATTCAGACAGCGAAGAGTCACTGATTCAAATCATTCAAATTTTCCAGAATACAGGGCATCAGCATCATAACGATGCTTTACCCCACAATCACGACAAATCCTGTTCCTGTAGCTCCGAAAAAGATCACCAGCATCGATCAGATTGCACATATTCAAATGAACTTAAGAGCAAAAGCTCCCAGGCGGGCAAAATTAATTTTTGTCGAGCAACCCAAAACGAGACTCCGGCCAAGAATAAAATCGCTGGAAACGGCACACACCAGACCTTCACAATTTCAACCGGCCTGATCATAGTCAAAACAGCCTGCCTTATTATTTGATTCATTTTAATCAAATATTTCATTAATTACCCCCAACAAATTCAATGGAGAACTATATGTTAAAGAATTTTCCTATTCCAATTTTCCTGCTTTTTGTCTTCATCTTTTCTTCTATCAGCTGCCTTCTGGCTGCGGAAACAATTACCCTGCAGCAGGCGATCACGCGGGCACTCAAAAACAACCCTGGTCTGTCTGCAACATCTTTTCAGATCGAAGCCGCCAAAGGCTGGGTTTCACAAGCCGGGCTCAGGCCGAATCCGGAAATAGGCATCGAATTCGACAAATTCGCCGGCAATTCTGATTTCGCCGGCACCAGCCAGCTCGAAAATTCAGTTTCACTGAGCCAGGAATTCGTAACCGGCGGCAAGCGACGATTGAACGTAAAAAGAGCCAGAATCGATCTTGAAATTGCCAAACTTGAAGGCGAGCTGGCACGCCGTGAACTGACGGAAAAAGTTGCCGGGCTTTATCTTCAACTTATCGGTTTGAATCGGCTGATCGAAATAGAACAAAGATTTGTCGAATTGAGCGAACGCAATCTTGCCGCCATCGAAAAAAAAGTTGCCGGCGGTGAAATGCCACCAATAGATGCAACGAGAGCTAAGGTTGAAGCGGTTGCCGCCAAAACCGATCTCAGCAAAATGCTGCGCGAAAAAGAAACACTGCTCTACGAACTTGCGGCAACCTGGAACTCAACTTCGACCGATTATTCGATTGCCGAAAAGATCGATGAAATTGCCTGGCCAGCTCATTTCGATGAAAGCATTCTTGAACGAATGGCCGATCAGCTTATCGAGATTAGAATTGCTCGCTTACAACTTGAACGGGCCCAGGCAGGAACCAGGCTTGAAGAGGCCATGGCACAGCCGAATTTTTCCCTTGAGGGCGGAATTACCCGCGAACGCGATGGCAACAAGCATCATTATTTTGTCGGACTAAGCATACCTTTGCCTATTTTTGACCGCAATCAGGGCAATCGCCTCAGCGCATCTGCGAGAGAAAAAAGTAGTGAGAAATCGCTACAGCAGGAAAGACTCACAGTGCATACCCAGTTGATCGAACTTTTCAAAAAATATGCTTCGGTTGCAGAAGAACTCGATACAGCCGAAAATTTGCTGGTTCCAGCAGCAAAAGAAGCTTTCACACAAATGCAAAAAGCTTTTGAAAGCGGGGAAAGAGAGCTATTCGAGCTTTTTGATACCCACAAAGCAATGCTTAAAGCAGAAAAAACCCTTGTCCAACTTCAGGCCGAAAGACTTGAAGTTCTTGTGGCAATAAGTCTGAAAACCCAAACGAACTGGGATTTCATCGCAAAAGATTGTAAGGAGACCGAAAATTGAACATTAACTATAAAAGGTTTTCCATTCTCGCGGCGCAGACAGTTATCATAGTGTTTTCAATTGCCATTGCCCAGGAACCAAACCATACCAAGGTTAATCACGATCATTCTGCTCAGCCAATTGAAGCTGAACATAAGCATGAGAACTGTTCTCATACAAGCCAAAAGCATGAACCGGCCCGAAATGAGCAAGATGACCACAGCGGGCACGATCACAGCAGTCACGACCATTCAGGCACCGATTGTGAGAACGATACAATTGAACTCAATCCCCAGCAGACAAAATTCGCAGAAATCAAACTTGCCAAAGCAGGACCCGGCAGCCTTAACAAGACAATCTCTCTATCAGGAGAGGTAACTCTGAACTCAGACAGTCTTATCAATCATTCCAGCCGGGCTTCAGGCATCGTTGTCGAAATAAAATGCTCTGCAGGAGACTACGTACGCAAGGGCGACATTCTTGCAGTCATCGACAGCGCTGAACTTGGTCAGGCCAAATCAGAATTCTATGAAATTTTCAACGAAGTTGGCTGTTGTCTCATCGACCTTAACAGGTTCAGGACCGTTGCCGGGAATACCGGCAAACTTCTTACCACGCTTGAAAAGAACCCCGAAATTTCTTCGTTACAGCAGATTAAATTTGGTGACATGTCTGATTATGGTGCATCCCTTTTGAAATCTTATGCAGAATATGTCATCAGCGGCAAAACTTTTCGCAGAAAAGAAAAGCTCTTCAAAGAAAAAATCCTGAGCGAAAATGAATTTCTCAATGCCCAAAACGGCTATGAAAAAGCGATGGCCGAATACTTCGCCACTCGGGACAATGCCAGATTCGAGCTGAAACAAAAACTTCTAGACCTCGAACGACTCGTCAAGGTAAGCGAATTCAAGCTAAGAACTGCCGAAAGGCGCTTACAGCTTTTGGGACTCTCGACCGAGGAAATAAACCAGATCAGAGCGCATGGAGCAGCCATTCAGGAAAGCTGTACCGACCCTGATTGCAAAGATTGCGTCGCAAATGGAAAAAATCACTCCCACCTCAACGAAGATCCGAATTTTTCAAAAATTTTGATCAAGGCCGGTCGAAGCGGCATCGTAACTTTTCGTGATGTCAACCCGGGCGAGGAAGTTGAAAGCAATAAAACAATCTTCACTGTTGCTGATACTTCAAATCTATGGGCAATTCTTCAGGCTTCATTGAAAGATTTTTCACTTATCGAACCCGGGATGCAGGTCACCATGCAAGCACCGAATGGCACAATCACCATTGGCCGTGTCTTGCTTGTCAGTCCGGTGGTAAATGAACAAACCAGAACGATTTCGGTAAGAGTCGCCTTGAATAATGAAGAAAGAAAATGGCTTCCAGGCAGCTTTCTGACAGGGAAAATAACTATCGCCGAAGAAAATCTTGCAGTTGTGATCAATCGCAATGCAGTCCAGCAGCTCAATGGACAAAACGTAGTCTTTGTTCCGGGTGAACATGGTTATCGCATCCAACCTGTCCTGACCGGCCGGCAGGATGACAACAAAATCGAAATCAAAACAGGGATTGAGGCTGGACAGGAATACGTCAGTGAAGGCGCATTCGCTTTAAAATCAGTTAAACTGACCAGCACCATGGATTCTCACGCCGGCCACGGTCATTGAAAAGGTGGTAAAACATGCTTAATCATTTAATTGACCTGGCCTTGAAAAAAGCAGGCCTGATGGTTCTGCTGACCATCATCCTTATAGTTTATGGCATTTTTAATTACCGACAAATGCCTGTTGATGCTTTTCCTGACATATCACCAGTTATGGTGCCGATTTTTTCCGAGGCGCACGGCATGGCTCCCCAGGAAATTGAAAGACTGGTTACCTGGCCGATTGAATCGGCAATGAATGGGCTTCCTGGGGTCACACAAATAAAATCGACCTCTGCTTTTGGTCTTTCAGTCGTCTACGTATATTTTTCCGATGAAACCGACATCTATTTCGCCCGACAACTGGTAGCAGAAAGACTTGGCGGCATTACTTCAGAAATGCCGCAACTTGACACAAAACCTACGCTGGGGCCAATTTCAACCGGTCTTGGGCAAATATTCATCTACTACCTTTCTGCAGACCCCAACCAGATTGATACTGGCGGCAAATCTGTTGCAACATGGCTGCGTGAGCTAAACGACTGGGTAATTAAGTATCAATTACAAACGGTAAAAGGTGTGACGGCTGTTCTATCGATGGGTGGGCAAGTTTTGCAATACCAGGTGCGCATCGATCCCGAGGCCCTGCAGAAATATCATCTGCACATCAGCGATATCGTTGAAGCAATCAACAGCAACAATCGAAACGCCGGTGGCCAGTATCTTACCATTGGTTCAGAAGAACATCTGGTGCGTGGAATAGGCCTGCTCGATTCGCTCGAAGGCCTGGCAGGCATTCCGTTGAAATCTGAGCATGGCACCGCCATTCGCATCAAGGACATTGCTGAAGTCAGTTTTGGCGAAGAAATACGGCGCGGCGTCGTCACCAGAAATGGTTCAGAAGAAGTCGTTTCCGGTATTGTCATGAAACTTTATGGCGAAAACACTTCTTCGGTGATCTCGAAGCTTCATGAAAAGCTGAAACAGGTTAAAGCAACGCTCCCACAAGGCGTAAACCTTGTTGCCTACTACGATCAAGCTGAACTGGTCGAAAAAGCAACCACTACGGTCACAAACGCTTTAATGCAGGGCGCGATTCTCATCGGCATAGTTCTATTGCTTTTCCTGGGAAACCTGAGAACGGCTTGCATTGTCATGCTCTCATTGCCTCTTTGCGCACTGTCGGCTTTTGTAATCATCAACAAGAGTGGAATCTCAGCCAATCTAATGTCTCTCGGCGGAATTGCCATCGCAATCGGCATGCTCTGCGACGGCTCGATCGTAATGATGGAAGCAATTCTGATGAGACTCGACCATAATTCCGGAAAAAAAATCCTGACTTTAATCAGTGATGCAGCCAAAGAAGTCGCCCGCCCGATTCTGTTTTCTGGAATGATTGTCATCGCCGTCTTCCTGCCACTACTAACTCTAGAGGGCGTAGAAGGCAAAATGTTCTCACCGATGGCTTTTTCGATTACCTCGGCAATGGTCGGATCAATAATCGTCGCACTGCTTATTGTGCCCGCACTCGCACTGTTCTTTCTAAAATATGAAAAAGTCGAGGAGACAGCAATTGTCCGAAAACTCAAAAAGATTTATCAACCTCTGTTGGTTCGAGCAATCAACAACTGCCGCAAAATTGTCACTGGCGCGTTCGTCCTTCTGGCAATTGCAGGATTCACTCTCTTGTCCATTGGAACCGAATTCATGCCAGTTCTTGAAGAAGGTTCAATTTTCATAGGCTTGAACATGGCCCCATCGATATCGCTTGAAGAAGCAACCAAAACGGTCATGAAAATGGAAAGAGAAATAGCGAAGTTTCCAGAAGTCAGGGAAACCGTTTCGAGAATTGGCAGACCTGAAGCTGGTTCTCATCCACACCCGGTAAACTATGGTGAAATTCAGATCGAATTGAAGCCTTTGGCAAATTGGGCTAAAGGCCGCACAAAAGCTGATTTGATAAATGATCTGCAAAAATCTCTATCAGCTTTTCCAGGAACTCAGCTTAATTTTACCCAGCCAATTCAAAATGCTTTTGATGAGCTTGTCTCTGGGGTCAAGACCCAATTAGCCATCAAGGTTTTCGGTGAAGATCTACAAACAATCCAGAATAAAGCAGAAGAAATCAGAAACAGCATCGACAACATTGACGGCCTGGTCGATCTGGCAGTGGAGCAAAGCTTCGGTCAGCCGCAGATTATTGTTAAAGCCGACCGGGAAAAATGTTCGGCCCATGGCATTAGTGTTGCTCAGATCCTTGAGATCGTCGAGCTGGCGATTGGCGGTGAAGTCGTCGACAATATTTTTCTCGATACCCGCCGTTTCGGCATTCATTTGCGCTATCAGGAAAAATACCGCAATGATATCGACAGCATTGGCAATCTGCTGGTGATGACCGCAGACAAAACTTTGATTCCTCTTGCCCATATAGCGGAAATCACTTCCGAAACCGGCCCACTGCAGATAAACCGTGAAAACAACCAGCGACGCTGGACAGTAACCGGAAACATTCGCGGCCGCGACCTTGGCAGTGTTGTTGCTGATATTCAACAAAGAGTTAAAGAGAAAATCAATCTTCCCGCCGGATATCACATCGAATTTGGCGGACAGTTCGAAAATCAACAGCGGGCAATGAACCGCTTGATGATCATTGTTCCGGCTGTGATCCTTCTGGTTCTGGTTATGCTCTGGCTTAGCTTCAATTCTTTGCGACATGCGCTGATCATTTTTGTCATGGTACCTCTTTCGGTTACCGGGGGAGTTTTCGGCCTGAAAATCGTCGGAGAATATCTTTCTGTTCCTGCTTCAATAGGATTCATCGCTCTTTTTGGGATGGCCATGCTCGACGGCATGGTGATGTTAGCCTGTTTTAACCAGTTGCGGCAAAATGGCAAAAATCTCGAAGAAGCGATCGAAGAAGGCAGTCTGCAGCGTCTTGCGCCGGTTCTGGTAACAACCATCACCACTCTGCTCGGACTATTACCATTATTGCTTGCTTCGGGAATCGGCTCTGAAGTTCAACGCCCCTTAGCCTCGGTTGTCGTTTTTGGGTTATTAACTTCAACTTTTCTAACCCTTTTTGTCATACCCTCGATCTACCTGATCGTAGAAAAACGCTTCGAGAATGATTCTGAAGGAATCACCAGCTGATCTGAACCGGGCACTTGCAAACAGGTGCCCGGTTCAACTATCATTTAGCCAAACTGAATTGAGAGAATGCTCAAATGTACCAACAAATTCCCTACGAACTGGATCAAAGAATCAAAAACGAGCTCGAGGGCGGCGAAATGATAGAATGGAAAGGGATGCCTGTTCCCAGGTTTTTTAAAATCGAAACAACAGTTCCCTTTCTCTTCGCGATTCCCTGGACAGCTTTCGCCATATTCTGGATGTTCGGAGCGGCAGGATTTCAAATTCCTGACCTTAGCAAAGGTTTCAACCCAATGCTGCTCTTTCCTCTTTTTGGTCTTCCATTCGTTCTCATCGGCATTGCCATGCTTTCATCGCCGATTTGGAGCTATTTGAAAGATAAAAAAACCGTTTACGTCATTACCGACCGCAGGCTGTTGATAATGACCGGCGGGCGAACCTTCGAATTCAAAAGCATAATGCCCGATCAGATCAAGGAAATGACCCGACGCGAGCGTGCCGATACCGGCGACCTGGTCGTTGCTCACAAGGTCTGGCGCGATTCTGACAATGACCAGCGCAGCCAGGAAATCGGACTGTTCAACATTCCCGACGTCAGAGGTGCCCAGGCTGCGCTGCAGAGACTGCTAGAAAACTTTCATAAAAACCGCCAGGAAGATGAAAGCAATGGTTGGGAGCTAAAAGACCAATGAAAAAAAGTAGCGGCGGGCTGGTTTATTCTAGCGAATTCGGGCGGATGTGCCCCGGCTGCAGCAATCCCGTGACAAACTGCACCTGTCGCCAGAAGAGCAAAACTCAGACAACTGGCGATGGCATTGTCAGGGTCAGTCGTGAAACCAAAGGACGCAAAGGTAGTGGCGTAACCCTGATAACCGGGATAATTGCTTCAGAAGAAGAGCTAAAAAGTATTGCCGCTGAGCTGAAAAAAAAGTGCGGCGCTGGCGGAGCAATCAAAGATGGAATCATTGAAATCCAGGGCGAGCACCGTGACAAACTTGTAGTCGAGCTTGAAAAAATGGGTTACCGGGTCAAACGTGCCGGCGGCTGATCGGTAAAAAAAAAGGCTGATATTATCAGCCTCTGCAAGGGTTGGGTAAGAAACTTTCAAGAGATAAGCGCCGCCACCATTAGGTTATTGAGCATTTTTCATGCCAAATTGAAAATCGCCTACTAGAAATGGTTTCAGCATTTTAAAAGCAGCCACACAGGAAATTTTATCCAGTTAAAAGGAAATTTTCCCCAGCAATTGTGGCATTCTAAATTTTCAATATTGCCCCTGGTTGAGTTATAATCTTAAAAAAATAGAGAAAAATTGCTGACTGGAGCAACAATGAAACGATTTAACCTATGCAAAACGACTCTGATATTGGCATGTTTAGTGTTCTTTTATATTGGCTCAGCTTCTGCCCAGGTAATGAATTTTAAGATTCCCATTGGCGAAGCAAGTGGTATTACCTGCCTGCCCAACGGCAATTTTTTGATCATCGATGACGAAGAGGGAGTTTTCTTTTTTGACCCACAAAAGCAAAAAGTCTGGCCAGCATTGAGTTCGCACCAGTATGAATCTCTAGACGACCTTGAAGGCATCACCATTTCGACTGATCAAAAAAATGTTTATCTGCTTTCGGAAGACGGTGGCAGGATTTTTGTCAGCAATCTTGCATCAGGAACCCAGGGGGTTCAACTTCAGGAACCGCAACTACTTGGCAGTCTGGCAATGATCGGCAATGAAAAAAATAAAGGCTACGAAGGAATCTGCATAATCATTCTAGACGGCAAGGACCATCTTTTAGCAGTTCACCAGGATAAGCCGATGGCGTTGGCCATTTTTTCTCTGCCCGAACTGAAAAAAGTTACCATGTGCAAATTACCCGGAGATCTTGAAGAGCTGCTTGAAAATCTTTCAGACGTGACGGTCGATCTGCGCAACGGCCATATTTTGCTAATCTCGGCCAAATCAAGACGAATTGTTGAGGTTAAAGCCAGAATTGATAAAGACATTGAAGAACTGGAAATAGTCTCGACCATAAGAATAGATGGCAATCTTTCCGGAAAACCGGAAGGATTATGCTTTGACGCCTATGAAAGATTGGTCGTGGTTACTGATGCCAGTGGCGATGAAGGCGACTTCATTCGTTTTGACAAATAGTTCCCCTTTAATTACTTTTGCGAAAACAGTTTGTAAACATTTTCCAGCTCCTCTGGAATGGGAATATTCTGCGGGCAGTGAACAACGCATTTTCCGCATTTGATACATTTTTCTGCTTTTGCATCATCAGGCACCTGCATGTTGTATTGAAAGCGAACAGAATGCCCAGCAGCCTTATCAAATAGGAAATAGCTGTTATACATCTGAAAGTTGCGAGGAATATCGACGCCGACCGGGCAGGGCATGCAATAGCGACATGCGGTGCAATTGACCTTGATTCTCTGCCGGTAAATCTTCTGGACCTCTTCAATGATTTTGAGCTCTGCAGCGCTCATCTGGCCTTGCAATGAAGCGGCAGCAGTCAGATTTTCCCTGGTCTGTTCCATGTCGCTCATGCCGCTTAAAACAACGCCAATCTGCGGATTGTTCCACAGCCAACGTAAAGCCCATTCAGCCGGTGACCATGAGCGATTTGACTGTTCAAATTTTTGCAGAACCTGATCGGGCAGATTTCTGGTCAGAGCACCGCCGCGAAGAGGTTCCATAATAACGATGCCCATATCGCGATCTGCAGCGTATTGCAAACCTTTCAAACCGGCCTGATAATCGATATCGATATAGTTGTATTGAATCTGACAGAACGACCAATCATAGGCATCGACAATTTCAACAAAAGTCTGGTAATCATCGTGAAATGAAAAGCCTGCATGTTTTATGCGCCCATCTTTCAGAGCCGAATCGATAAAACCAAAAAGATCATGACTTTTAAGATTGGCCCAAAAAGACTTGTTCAGGGCATGAATAAGATAAAAGTCTATCTGCTGGGTCTGCAAGCGCTGCAATTGCATATTGAGAAACTTGTCAAAATCTTCGCGACTTTGAATCAACCAGCTGGGCAACTTGGTGGCAATTTTAACCTTTTCACGATAACCATCGCCCAAAGCTTCAGCCACCAGAGGTTCGCTTTCGCCACCCTTGTCGAAGCCGGTTCCATGGTATGGAAAAGCCGTGTCGATGTAGTTCACGCCCTGATCGATGGCAAATCGCAACATCTTAACGGCTTCAGCACGATCGATATTATTGTTCTGGTCATCTAGCAAGGGAAGCCGCATACAGCCAAACCCGAGAATCGACACCTGTTCTTCGGTTTTTCCCAATCTTCTATACTGCATATTTGCCTCTTTAATTAAATAATTGAATAACTCAGCGAATAAAACTGGTTCTTTTTACCATCGAGGTTTCGGGCAATGCGACCTTGCCTTCACAAGAGCTAATACAGCGCAAAAGCCAGGCCATGTTTTTACCCAGATTCTGCATTGTCTGCAAGCCCTCTTCATCCTGATTCACTTCGCCCGGATTTCTACCATAGCCCATGTTCCAGTAACTTGAACCAACCACCAACATCTGACTGATTTGAAATAAATGATTGATGGTATCGAAAGCATGCACAGAGCCACCCCGTCTTACCGCTATCACCGCCGCGCCGGCCTTACGCTGAAAGATGGCTCCATTGACCATTCCAACCATGCCGACCCTATCGATAAAAGCCTTCGTCTCGGCGCTTACATCAGCGAAATAAGTTGGAGAGCCGATTATGACCCCATCAGCCTCAGCAACGAGCTGAATGTAATCATTTATTGGGTCTGATTCGATCGCACAGCGTCGATTTTGCATGGTGACGCATTTTCCACAGGCAATACAACCGCGAATGGCCTGCCCACCAAGCTGAATAAGGCTGGTTTCGAATTCTTTTTCCGGAAACTGTTTTAGCACTTCATTCAAAAGAATGGCGGTATTGCCTTCTTTTCTTGGACTTCCGTTGAATGCAACGATTTTCATGTAAATGCCTCCATTAGAATCAGTCTGAAGAAAGCAGACCTTTGATTTCGACTTCGTATTGGTGAGACCCAAGGCCGGTCAACAGATGTATTACGCCATCGGCGAGCACCATTACACCCTTGATTCCTGAATTCAGTAATTTTTCACGGTTCAATTTCTGCTGATCACGAACCTGCAGCCGCAATCTTGTCTCAGCACAAGCCGCAACTGCCACAATGTTTTCCTGGCCACCAACTGCTTCAAGCCAGGCCAGACACCTTTCTCGGGCCTGGGGGTCAGCCGCCACACTCGGGAAACCTGCAACTTCTCTTTCTGGAACACGATCAACTTCAACCTCAGCATCATCGCCGGCGAGAGCCAGATACTCTTCTATTTCAGTTTTCAGAATTTCTGATCTGGTGCCAAAAATGGCCTGAAGACCGCTGCTAACATCGACTACGCCAACGGCCCCCAATTGCTTGAGACGATTCGGATCGGCCTTGCCCGTATCCTTCAACTCCATGCGCAACCGGGTAATACAGGCATCGAGACTGACGATATTGCTTTTGCCACCAAAAGCCAGCACCAACTGTCTGGTAAATTCATGCTCGGCAGCAACCGAAACATCTATTTCAACCGCGTCTTCTCGACCCGGGGTCTTCAAATCAAATTTCAATATGAAAAATCTGAAAACAAAATAATACATCAAACCCCAT
>CAZQUE010000041.1:0-37457 GCA_964596185.1 uncultured bacterium
TGCCGCACATTTCGGCTTCGCTGCCGTCGGTGTTGAACATCTGCATGCGACAATGATGCTTCGGATCCTTTGGAGAGCCTATGAATACCAGACCATCCGAGCCGAGACCACGGCTGGTTTCACACAAAAGTTTGATCACTTCGGGCTTTTTCAGAAAACCCAGATCCTGATTCATTTCTTCAAAAAAAATAAAACAATTGCCGAGTCCGTGAATCTTGTGAAAACCGATCATTGCAGCATGCCTCCTGCTTCAAGCATTTAATGCAGTTTGTAAGAAATAAAAGCGAACAGTATCAAGATGACAATAACAAAGACTGCAACTTGTTTCAATTCCTCTTTTTTCCATTGCAGTCGCGAAAAATTGCCTACCACGAAAAAAATGGCCATGAACGGCAGAACCGGCAAACCGGTAGCGGTATAAAGCGCACTGATTACGGCAATGATAAAGGCTGAACCAAGCAAAAACGCATTACGTAAAGCGCCCAGTTCGTAACGTACCGCTGCCTGAAAAAAAATGGCGAAAAACAGAAAATCGGTAAGGCCAATCAGATAAGGGATTGAGCCATAGGCGGGCAGGGGATAGCGTAGCAAAAAATAGTTTATCGAAGATGAAACGACTATTTTGGCGGTTGCTCCCGCTGATACGCTCCAGATGTCGGCGATGGTGGCAATCAGCGCAACCGGAATCAGGTGCGTGATGTCGTCAATGCCTTCAGCGATCCAGAGACCTATTCCAGAGGCCAGCGCCAGTTGCGCCAGGCAAAGAAGAATTATCAAAAAGGGCGGTTCGGGAATCGCTTTGTCGACAAAGTCGCTGATTTCGGAAAAAAAAGCATTGCGTAAGGGCAAAGCCAGTTTATCGAGCTCAACTGGCACCATTGCCGCTTGTCCGGTTATCAGCAAGCTTTGACCAGGCAGGTCGCCTGAAAGATTGATGAGCTGACTTCGTTGCACCATTGGTTTTGCCGCCAGAAATACTGCAGCGATTGAAATGGCGCCGATGAGAAGATATGTCTGTCGGGATAGCTTGAGACAGGAAAATGCGTAGACGACCCAGATTGAAAGGCCAGTCAGCAGCGCGGCACTGAGAAAAGTCGCCAGACGTCGGTCAAATTCTGGGATTTTTCCGTTCGAGAGGTAGAGAAGCAGAAAAATGGCGACCCAGCCAAGACAAGAGGCGAAAAGAGCCTTTATTGAAACACCTTTTTGTGTGTTCACTTTTTGTCTTTGATTAAATCAAGGCTTTCCGAGGCAATTTTAACAATGTCGCGGTCAGTGTTGGCTTTGATTGCCAGATTGAATGAATCTCTGGCTCGATCATATTCTTTGGCTTTTTCATAGATTTTGCCGTTGTGAAAATGAACTTCACTTGAAACGAAGTCATGGGAGAGCTTGAATATGCCCAGCGATTTGTCGATTAAAGTGCGCGCCTTGTCATAGTTGCCGCGCCGATAATGAACCCAGGCCAGTGAATCGAAGTAGGTTGCACGATTGGTTTTGTCGAGCCGGATGGCTTTTTCAACGAGTTCCTGGGCGTAGGTAAGATCCTGATTTTGTTCGGCAAGCAGATAGCCAAGGGTGTTGGCGATACTGCCGTTATCGGGGTGGAGCTTAACCATTCTGCGAAACACTTCGATGGCCAGATCGTATTGCTTGCGTTCCAGGAAAGCAGAACCCATGACAGAGAGAACCCTTATGTTGTCAGGGTTTTCTTTGAGCAGTTTTTCCCATTCTTCTTTGGCCTTGGCAAAATCGCCCCTTTCATAATAGACGACGCCGAGGTTCAGGCGGGGGCTGATGTCAGATGCATCGAGAGAAATGGCGCTGCGATAGATTTTTTCAGCTTCGACCAGGTCCTTGGTGCTCAGAAAGACGTTGCCAAGGTTGATGCGGGCTTTGACGTTCTTGTCGTCAATTTTCAAAACCTGGTTAAAAAGCTGGATAGCTCTTTCTTTTTCGCCAAGGATCGAATATACCAGGCCAAGATTGTTCAAGGCATTGATGTGACTGCCATCGATCTTGAGCACCTCTTCATACTGGCGAACCGCGTTGAGGTAACGCGCGGTTTCATGGTAAGCAACGCCAAGGTTGTAGTGGGCTTCGACCGGTAGGCCAGGTTCCATTGCGAAAGCGATTTCGTATGACTCGATCGCTTCTTCGACCTGCCCGCTGAAATATTGCGACATCCCCAGCAGATACCAGGTGTATGGCTGGTTTTTATCGAGATTAAGGGTGCGACGTAGATAAACGGCTGCTTCATCGAAGCGATCCTGGCGCAGGTAAAGCTTGCCAAGATTGCGCAAGGCTTCCGGATACATCGGTTCGATGGCAATCGCCCTTTTGAGCATGTCTTCCGCTTTTTCGAGAAGCCCATCCTGCAGATAGAGCAGGCCAAGGAAGTTGTAAGATTGTTCTGAATAAGGATCGATTGATTTTGCCTGCAGAAAAAGCTCTTCAGCTTTTTTGTTCTGTTCAAGAATCAAAAGATTCAGGCCTTCATGAATCAGAGCTGCAGCCCGTTCGCGTGCCGTAATGTTTTCGCTGCCTGATTTCGCAAACCCAGGAATTGCGCTTGAAATAAGGATTACGGTTATAAGCAGGCCGGTTCTGATAGATTTCATGTTAACCTCGATTAATTTTTTTGCCGGATCAGAGGGATTCCTTGGTGCCGTCGGATTCTTCAATAACGGCGTTTATGGCTCCTTCAAGGCTGGCAATGAGTTCGTTGAGTGCAAACACTTCTTTTTCAATGCCTTGAGCAGAAGCCAGATAGAGAGCATAATTGCCATCGCTGATAGCGCGAATGGATCTTTTTGCAAAGGTTACCATGCTTTCACTGGTTTCAAGAGCCTGGCGAAAGGTCATCAGGCGGTTGGGCATCTCGGAATGGTAAAGCAGACCGTTAACCATTTTGAATCTCGAAGCGATACGGCGTGAGAGAACCATGATCGCGCGCGGATGATCGTCTTTCGGTTCGAAGCGATAACGGGCTCGATGTCTGGGATTGCCAAAAGGCCGAGCCTGTTCCTGCATCAGATGAGAGTATTTCAGAATCTTGCGGTTGAAGTTGAAAATTTCGCCAAGATAACCCGAAAGAATGTTAATTTCCTTGATTTCCTGAGCAGCTTGCGCCTGGCCAGGAAGGCCTGAAAGCAGTAACAGCATCATTACCAATAGTTTGAAGACAGAATTCTTCATGCGCGGTCTCCTTTTACAAGAGTTATTTTAACGTTTTTTGCCTGAAAATATCAATGGTTTAGTCATTTTCCAGTCAAGATGAGTTCATGCCAGTATCGGCAGTGCGCTGATTTTTTTTTACTTTTCCCCGTTTTTTCTTTGAGGAGGGAATTAGGGGGACAGTATACTTAATTCGCAGAATTAAGTATACTGCCCCCCTAATTCCTGTTTTGCAAATTTGCTGATTTGGTGGTAAACCAGTTGAAGATATTTCACCAGGAGGGAATTATGAAAAAAGTTGTTTC
Source organism: uncultured bacterium (assembly GCA_964596185.1). Classification (GTDB taxonomy): domain Bacteria; phylum Muiribacteriota; class Ozemobacteria; order Ozemobacterales; family Ozemobacteraceae; genus DYKG01. The sequence goes on from CAZQUE010000041.1 coordinate 3,483, forward strand.
AACCGACAAAGCTCCAGCGGCAATCGGACCTTATTCTCAGGCAATCAAAGCCAACGGTTTTGTTTTTACTTCAGGTCAGGTGCCGATAGTGCCTGATAGCGGCAAAATCGAGGCAACCGACATCGAAGGCCAGGCCGAACAGGTCATGAAGAATCTTGAAGCCGTTTTGCTTGCTGCCGGTTCCGATTTTTCCAAAGTTGTTAAAGCGACTATTTATTTGAAAGATTTGAATCATTTTGGCAAGGTGAACGAAATTTATGGTGCCCGCTTCAAAGCCGAGCCACCGGCAAGAGCCTGTTTTCAGGTTGCCAAGCTGCCTCTCGACTGTCTTGTCGAAATCGAAATGGTTGCTCTCGCCGACTAGAAGCAATCATTAATAATTAGGGGGACAGTATACTTAATTCTGCGAATTAAGTATACTGTCCCCCTAATTATTAATTACCAGAATAAAAAAAGGGCTGTCCCATACGGGACAGCCCTTTTGCTATTTCAGGTCAATACAGCGGAACTTCACCGGGTTGTATTACGTATTCAACAAATTTTCCGCGAACCTGACCGGGTTGATAAGGGCCAAGGTCTCCGGCATCCCCGGACGAGTAGGTTTCACCTACGCGGGCGTCAGGGTTGTCTTCTGTCAGGTCGCCGGTAGGTATAATCTCAAACTTTGCAAAGCCGATGATTCGCACTGAAGAACCAAAGCCATACTTAGTCGGATCATAGATGCCGTTGGGGTGATCCTGTCCCTGGAGGTCGTAAACAGTTTGCGCAGTTGCGTTGTGAGTGTTGTTTGTTGCAACTTCTGGTGGAACATCGGTGATAGGGACAATGATGTATTTGCTCGGCGGATTATTGGCATCACCATTAACCCTGAAATCGACGGCCTGATCCGTTGGACCACGCTGGTTTCCAGGCTCGGGCAGAATGCGGTCGCTCAACTGCAATGGCTGATTGAAGCCATGCATGAAGCGGTCACGATAATCATTTGCGCCACCACCAGTGTAGTTGTCCGGGTCAACCGGGCCGTAATTGCTTTTTTGCTTACCGGTAATCGTAGTTGTTCCGCCGCCACCAACGTTCTTTTCGACCAATGAGCCAAGCAAAATGTTATTCAATACCAGACGCTTTGATTCAACGTTGTGGTGATAGTGTCCACCGAGAAAAGTGAAATCTCCATTTCCAACTTTCCCTTTAAGATACTTAACATAATTGTTACTGGTACCTGATTGGTAGCCAAGAACGGTTATTTCAGGCTTGATTTGCGACGCCAGGAATGCGGCAGTATGTCCACGTCCTGTGTCGCAGCAATAGCCTGTTCCATGATTCTGACAGCGGGGATCGAGTGGATCAAGAAGATTGAAATATTGGTTGCTGCTGGAATCTTGCGTATTGATATCAGAATACCATACAGGGTTTACTCTTCTTGGAAAGGTCGTATAATGGAAATTTTTAAAGGCAACGCAGTTGTCATAGGCCTGAGTTGGGGTTTTGCCTTCGTAAATGGCAGCCTGCCATAGTGCCAGGTCAAAGGTTTCGGGGGCAAAACACTGGGCGAAAACAAAGCCGCCCTGATCGAGATGGCTCTTTACCTTTCTTACGACATCCCATTTCATCTTTTGAACTTTGTTGGCCTTGTCAAACCAGCCAGGCTCATTGTCTGGAAGGGGGTAACTGCCATTTGAGTATACCGGGAATTGCGATTTAGGTTCAGAACCCGGGTCTGATGTGTATCCCTTAGAATCGGCGATTTGACGAAGCTCTTCATCATGCCAGCATTGAGGATAACCGACATCGCCTTCGCGACAGATGTAGATTGCGCTGACATCCTTCCAGAGAATACCCTCATAAGTCGCTTTTTCTGCACAACGTCGTCGAGCATTGAGACATCTTGTCTCGCTAATACTTGGCCTAGGGTTATAACCAGAAGCGAAATCGCGGCTGTCACTGGGCGGGTAATTATAATCATAGTAACTCCGGCAGTATGAGCACATCCTTTCTTTACAGGCTTTGCGTTTTGTTTTGGTATCCGTTGATCCGAGTCTGCCGGCATTCAAAGAATCCTGACAGCTATCCAGCCAGTAGTCACACCCTCCACTGAAGCCTGTGAAATCCTCATGATGCAGGTGTAGCCATTCGTATCTGTCTAACTCATCACTAAGAATTTCAGAATCATAGAATGCATTACAATTGCTTTCCCGATAATTCTGATTTCTTGCCCAGTTGCCTGGCTGGCTATATTCACCATAGGGGATTTTGCCGTCTCGCAATACCTGCTCAACCGGGTCGGTACTGCCTTGAGATGAATAAACTGCGACTCGGGGACGGTTGAATAATTCCAGAACATTGGGATTAACCGCATCATAAATAGCCTGAAGTTCTTCACCGTCTGTAATTTCAACATAGTTTACATCGTAATCGCGCAAAATGGATTTAACATCGTCATGATTTGGCAGCAGAAACGCACCGCCACGATAACCCAAGAGCCATTCTACTGGAACGAAGCCCGGGTCACTTTCATCGATCTTGAGACACCAGAAAGCTGCACCGTATGCCTTGAGGAATCCATCACTGTCTTGGGAACCCGCATCCATTGGTATGAGAATCTTACCGACTTCAGGCATCGGGTCGCCTGGGTCACCGCTATTTGGTCCGCCTGAGCCAAGTTTGAGAATGTACGTGGTGCCGGTTGCGAAACCCTGGATGGTTGGGTCATAGCTACCATCAGGGTTACGAGGAAACATTTCACATACATAGGTATTTTTGGTAAGGTCTTTGGTTACGCCATAAGGGATCGCTAAGGGCACGATGCCCTGTCCGCTGAGGATATCGCCGGAATTGTCACGATTAGCAGCAACTGTTGCCGAACTGAAGTTCATGACATTGGCGAAGAAAAGGCCGATATTATGATTTGAGCGAACCTCAAGCTCGTTGTTGGGTCCAAAGATTACCTGAAGATTTGCCAGTTCCGCATCGGTGTAGCCATTTACCTTCATGACCTCTTTAACATGCTCGGTTACTTGTGCCTGTTCGCCAGAATCGAGAACACCGTCGTCCTTGAGTTGCATCATCAGATCAAAACCGGCTTTCCATCCTGCGTTGACTGCGGTCTGTAGTCGCGCCTGGTTATAATACATATAACCGACGTCGGTAACCATCGCAGTCATGCCAAGTAGAAAAATAGATGCAAAGGCGGTCATGACTAGAACGCTACCGGCTCTTGACCAATTCTTAAAATGATTTCCAAACATGTTTGTCCTCCGATCTGTCTTCTGACAGTGGGTTAGATCAGAACTCGATTCAGTTTTCTTTTTGTTCGGTTGCTACGGCACTAATGACCAGAGCCCCATCCTTATTGGCAGCGCCGACGATACTGCCCAGAAGCGGCGTATATAGATCAAGCTCGAAAGAGGCCCTTACCTCAACAGTCGCCACGTTTTCTCCAACTCCGGTCAGGGTTGGGCCTGTGTATTTGCTTTCCGGCATCAGCGGCGAGCGATTTTTCCAGAAGGCGGCCTCTACTTCAGTTGAAGTCGGATAGAACTTGGGCAAATACTGACCGGGAGTTTTAAACAGGCTTTCACTTCTTTTTGTTGCAGCTCTGGCGGCCTGAACACATTGAAAATTAAGATTTGACCAGGAATGCAGTGCGCGGCCAAAATCAAAAATTCCAATCAGAACAAAAATGAAGATCGGCAGAACAAGAGCCATTTCTACGACTGCCTGGCCTTTTCTTGTCTTTTTCATATTACATCCCCTTAATGAGTCGTATTCAGCTTTGGAATCTTGTAAGCCGCCTGAGCGCCCAATCGAATGCTGGGTGCGCCGGAGGCTGCCTGAAAGATGATTTGATAGAACGGGGTAAAGGTTGGCGAGTCATAGGTCATGGTTACGGAAACATACTGGCTGCCTGGATCCTGGGCAAGATTCCCTATTACCGGAGTATTAACGGTGAAGGTTCCTGTCCACCAGTCGGGCCTGAGATTGTTAGCCCGAGCAACTATGGCAGAGTTGCTTTGTGGTTGGCCCAGACCGGCACTTTCTGCGCCCCATTGTGCAGTATCATTGGCGATCTGTTGCAATGACAAATAATTGTAAAAAGCAAAACCAAAGTCGATCAATCCGCCAACTACAATCAGCAGAAAAAACGGAAAAACCAGCGCCATCTCAACGATTGCCTGCCCTTTTCGTCTTCTTTTTCTAAACATCGGCGACACCTCCGCACTATTAATACGCAAAAATTATACCATGTAAAAAACAGCAATTACAGCATGTTTTTGGCGGTGTTTGGGGAAAAAATCCTTTTTTGTCGGGATAATCTCCTCTGCCAAAAATCGCTGTAATTCATATTTATTCTTATTCATAAGATATACCAATTCAGGTAAAAAATAAAGAATATTTAATTTCGCGACCGGAAACCGGTACATACATATATCGCTACTTATACTTTACTGTGGTAGTTTTAACTCTGAAACACTGTGGTGATTTTGCCGCAAAAAAAGACCTGGTAGAAGGTAGAACTCTACCAGGCCCTTTTTTTAGGAAAGATTACAGCTCGTTGTCTGAATAATCCATCGCCGGAAGAATTGTGGTTACTCCTTCCGTTACGTTAGACCAGAAACTGACTGGAAAATCGTTGGCTTGAGTGTTGAAAATGTTCTGAAGCGCTGCAACGTCGGTTCCAGCCTGAAACAGAGCCCATTCCGCAGCATCAACAAGAACGTAGCCGACAACGTTTCCGCTTGAATCTTTTTTGGGTGCAGCAAAGAAGGGGGTTCCTGATCTGCAGATCGTGTACCAACCGCCAGAAAGATTCTTGATCATGAAATAGCCGTTGACTGTTTTGAAACCGCTGATAATTCTTGTTGGGCCTTTATCATCGTCAAGATTGCTGTCGAAAATAAGATCAAACGTAACGGTGGTATCGAAGGGTTTTCCTGTAGCCCTGTCGATAAGAACTCCTGCCAGGGCTCCGGTGTTTTCAATCTGGGGAGCGATTAAAACTTTTCCAAGGTCGACCAATGGATTATCAATAAGATTTCTTATCTTGCTGAGTTGTTCTTCATAATTTGGGTCAGCCGGATTTACTATTTGCGCTTCAGTCAGGCTTTTGCCGGCAATGTCGGAAACCACGAACGTGCCGAATGTCAGGCTGTTTTCAAGAATGTTTAAATCTCTGGTGGCGGGATCAAAACCGGACTTGGAAACCGAAATCGTGTAGGTGCCTGACGCCAGCTGTCTGAGAAGGAATGATCCGTCGAGAAGGGTTGTGGAATCATAGCTGTATCCGGTGGAGTTCGTTGCCTTGACTTTTGCATGCTGAATACCTTTACCGGTAGCAGCATCAACAATTTTACCAAAATAATCCATGGTTGCGTTCGCTGCAACGTTCCTTGGGATAAGACTGAAAGTCAGCTCAAGGGTGGCAGGCGAGGAAGCATTTATTTCAAAGGTTTTGGAGTCAGCGAAGAAATTGGTGCTTTCTGCAACGTCAATCTTGTAATAACCTTTTTCAAGGTCTGCTACCTTAAATACCGGAATCTTCAGTGTTGTTGGCGTTTTGTCAGAGCCTATTTCTGAAAAAGTCGCCGTAATGTTTTCGTTTTCTGAGACGAGGTTGCCAGTTATGGCATTGGTCAAAATACCGGCAACGGACCAGGTCTGTTCTTCAGTTGGCTCGGTAACTGCCGGTTCCGGCGCAACGCCAATGCCGGATGGGTTGTTGCCGCCGCCGCAGCCGACCATAAAAGCGGTGACCAGTATGCAGCTGAAAACTGCCAGATAGAAAAATTTCCCGATGTATCTGTCTAATGACATCATGCCTCGTTCTCCTTTCGGGGCAAGCAAATTCCAAAGTCTCTCAGCATAATATTGACTCCATTTCTAGAATATCATCTATCTCTACACCGGCCTTGTCAATACTGCCGGCTTTAAGCTCGATTACCGAGCAGGCGTCGCGGTGGATCGACGAAATGCCGAGCCAGGGCGAAAGTCTGCGATACAACGCCTTGATGCGATTGCCTGCGTCGATGAAAATTGCATCGATAGGAAAACGCATGAACATCATGTGAATCGAATTACAGGGGGAAATCAGCAGGCCTTCGCCTTCTGCCGGTTCGCTGGCCAGCATCAGGCCACGGAAGCGGGCAAAGAAGGTGTCGGCCACGCGAATGCGCTCGCCGATGACCTGACTGTTTCTCGTATTAGTAATTCGCAACATTTTCATGATTATTTACTTGGCAATAGATGCCTTGGCAAATTCCTCCATGATCTGAAACAGGGCAGGAGCGCCGATAACTATCCCGACGTTCGGGAAGATGAAGAAAACCAGCGGCAGCATCATTTTAACCGGTGCTTTGGCTGCCTCTTCTTCAGCGCGCTGTCGACGCTTGTCGCGCAACTGCTCAGACTGAATTCTCAAAACCTGACCGATTGAAACACCAAGCTGGTCGGCCTGAATGATTGCCGAGGTGAAGGCATTTAGGTCGGGATGATCAACACGCTCAGCCATGCCTTTAAAAGCATCGCGGCGGGCTTGCCCCATACGCATGTGGCGCAGGGTCAAACTGAATTCATCAGGAATCGGACCGCGCATTTTCTCAACAACCTTGTCACAAGCGGCGTCAAAACCCAAACCGGCTTCAACCGCGACTGTCAGCAGATCGAGTACGTCGGGTAACTGGCGCTGAATGCCATGCAGTCTTTCGGCAATTTTTCTCTGCAGAAAAAGGCGTGGGCCGAGCATGCCGATGACGATGCCAAGAACTGCCGCCATACCAAGAAGCTTCGGGTTCGCAACCAGAGCCAGAGCAACGAAAACAACCGGTGTGATAACCCTGAAAAGGTTCTGAATAACTACGAATTCCCCGACAGTCAATCCACCTGGATAACCGGCCTGACCAAGCTGCTTTTTAAGCGAGCTTTTCGCCTGTTTGCGCATATCTTTCGGATCTTTCTTGCCGGCAAGGCGGGCAAGAAATGGTCTGATAACGCGTTCAGAAAATGGTTTGCGCAGCTCTGAAGCTTCCTCTATGGCGGAAGGAGCAGCGGATCCTTCATTAAGTGCGTTGAGGCGATCCTGGATGTCTGATTTCGAGCCTGAAGGGAACAGCAGCAAAATAACCAGGAAGATTACAAAGCCACCGAGAATCAGAAATATTAAATTCATGCTTATACCTCAATATCCACAATCTTCATGATGATATACATGCCGATTATTTCCCAGATTACGCCGAACACTACGACGAACCAGCCTCTGAAAGCACCTTTTCGAAAGGTGAACAGGCGCATGATGAAAGTCGGGTTGATAAGATAAATCATGAAACCGATACCGAGGGGAAGAACGCCGACAAGCGCCCCTGAAACCTTGGCCTGAGCGGTCTTGGTCTGAATATCCCCCTTTATTTTCATACGCTGACGAATCGTATAGCCAATCTTGTCAAGAATCTCAGCAAGATTTCCGCCAACCTGGCGTTGAATCAGAACAACGGTGGTGACCAGATCCCAGTCTTCGCTTTCAAGACGATCATTCATCGCGATCAGCGACTCTTCAAGATTGATACCGAGGCCGTTTTCCTTGAGTACTCGCTTCAATTCAGTCGACATCGGTGGCAGTGACTCGCGCGAAACCATTTCCATAGCCTGCAGGAAAGAGTAACCGGCTTTGAGGCCGTTGGCGAGCATTACCAGAGTATCGAGAATCTGGTCGTTGAATTCGCTGACGCGTTGTCGCTTGAGAATGGCAACCCAGATGAACGGGAGAAAGTAACCGCACAAACCAAAGACAATGCCGACAAAAATGCTCTTGAAAGCCAGCATGCCAACGATCAACCCGGCCATTATCGCCAGAAACTGAATGGCCACGAACTCGTTGGCCTTGAGTGGAACATCAGCCTTGGCCAACTGACTGGCGATTCTAAGCGCCATGCCCTTCGGAGTAATGATGCTGCCCATGTTGGCCAACAGTTTCTTGGCACCGGAAGCACCTTTTTCGCTGCGTCCCTCCATCAGCCAGTCGTCATCGGAGACTTCCTCGTTATGGCTCTCTTCGAGTTCATCATCGCCGGGAACGACATACTCAGCCGCAGCCATCTCGGTTTCAACCAGATACTGCTCCATTCGACTGCGAACTTCTTCTCCGGGCGGCTTGGCAAACAGAGAAAACAACAGCAACACACCAAACAATGTGGCTATCCCTGCAAAAACAATGAAAATTAACTGAAGCAAAGCTTTACCATCCTCTCGATGTATCGGTAAATATATTGGGCGGCAATTTTATGCCAAATTCCTGGAACTTGGTGGCAAATTTCGGCCTGATGCCGGTGGGCTTGAGCCGGCCCTGGATTTTGCCTTTTTCATCTACGCCTGTCTGTTCGAATCTGAATATATCCTGAGTGACGACCTTGTCGCCTTCCATACCCTGAATCTCGGTCAGATAGGTGATTTTTCTCGAACCGTCCTTGAGGCGAGACTGCTGAACGATTAGATGCACAGCAGAGCTGATCTGTTCGCGAATTGCGCGAACCGGAAGATCCATACCAGCCATCAAAACCATTGTTTCAAGACGAGCCAGCATATCGCGAGGGGTGTTGGCGTGGCCTGTGGTCAGTGAACCGTCATGACCGGTGTTCATTGCCTGAAGCATGTCAAGTGCTTCGCCACCGCGGCACTCACCGACGATTACCCGTTCGGGGCGCATACGCAAAGTGTTTTTGATCAGGTCGCGCATTTTGACTTCACCTTTGCCTTCAATGTTGGCCGGTCGAGTTTCAAGGCGCACGACGTGTGGCTGGCGCAATTGCAGTTCAGCGGCATCTTCGCAGGTGATGATGCGTTCATCTTCGGGAATGAAAGAGCTGAGAATGTTCAAAGTCGTCGTTTTACCGGAACCGGTACCACCGGAAACGACTATATTCAGGCGCACCTTGATGCAGGCTTCAATGAATTCGGCCATTTCCTGGGTCAGGGTGCCGAATTTGATCAGATCCTGGATGCCAAGGGCTTCTTTTTTGAATTTACGAATGGTAATCGTCGGCCCATTGAGCGCCAGTGGCGGAATGATCGCATTAACGCGCGATCCGTCGGGGAGACGGGCGTCGACGTAAGGGACAGATTCGTCGATACGGCGGCCGATGGGAGCGACGATGCGTTCAATAATACGCATTACATGATCGTTATCTTTAAACTTGATGTCCGAAAGGGTCAGCTTGCCCTTTTTTTCAAAATAAATCTGAAACGGACCGTTGACCATTACTTCTGAAATGTCTTCTTCATCGAGTAACGGTTGAATCGGGCCAAAGCCGATCATATCATCGAGTAGCGTTTGCGAAAGCGCGTCTATTTCGCGTTGCGATAAAGTAATGTTTACTTTCGGGCTTTCTTCGGCGACGACGGCAAGAATACGTTCGCGTAGCAGCGAGCGCTTCTTGTCCATGTTGGTTTCTGCCATGATCGACTGCGGCATGTCGTCGATCAGTTTGGTATGAACCTTTTCTTTCAGCCTTTCAAAACCGGTAATTTCGCGGGTTGAAGCGACTTCAAGAATACCGGATTTTTCGGAAGATTTTTTTTCTTCATTCAGACGTGAAAGCAGACCACCCATTATTTACCTCCAGAATTTATGAACCAAAGAGAAGATCTTTAATTTTCAGAATTGCACTTTTGCCGGTATCGGCAGCAGCCCCATCTTTGGGGCCGAGAATACGATCGGCCATGCCGATGATTGATTTGGCGATAGCGCTGTTTGGGGCTTTGGCCACGAATGCCTCGCCATGGTTAAGAGAGCGCTGGGCGATTTCCGATTCCATTGGCACGGTTGCATAAACCGGAATGGAAAGGCCAGCCTCGAGATCAGCCTTGCCAATGCCAACGTTGGGAATCTCCTTGTTGAGGATCAATTTTATTTTCGCCATATCGAAGTTGATGTCGGAAAAGGTTTTCAAACAGAGTTTGGTATTTTTCAGTGAACTTATTTCCAGTGTTGCCACAAGCAAAACCAGGTCGCTTTTGTCGAGAATCGTCAGCTCTTTTTCGGTAATACTTGGTGGCAGATCGAAGACGATGTAATGATAGGAATGTCGGGCATGCTCGATAATGCTAATCAGATGATCGCTCTTGATGGCTTCGGCCATGGCGGGTTCTTTCGGTGCAAGAAGCAGGTCGAGACCCGATTCATGTTTAACCAGGTTTTTTTCAATCTCGCCGATGGTAATTTCTTCGGCTTCAATAAGATTGGAAATCGAACGTTTGACCGGCTGGTTAAGCGTAATTGCTACGTCCCCGAATTGTAGTGAGGCATCTACAAGCAACACCTGTTTGCCGCGACTGGCAAGGTTTACTGCCAGATTCACCGCCAGCGTAGTTCTGCCGACGCCACCCTTGGTTGAAAAGAACGTGACGATGTCAGCTTTCTGGTCTTCCTGCATCAGTTCCGGGCGGTCTTTTATCCAGCGGTTGAAAACATTCTGGATCGTGTCGACCAGATCATTGGTCGAGAAAGGCTTGACCAGGAAATCTTTTGCGCCGGCTTTCATTGCCCGGCGAAAATATTCCTGCTCGCTTTGAATCGACATGATAACGGTCTGGACGTTTGGAAAATCCTTGGTGATTGTTTCAGCCGCTTTAAGGCCATCCAGTTCGGGCATGTTTATATCCATCAGAACGATGTGCGGTTGCAGCTCTCTGACTTTTTCGATGGTTTCGAGGCCATTGCGAGCTTCGCCGACAATCTTGATGTTCTCTTGATTGTTCAGCATTCTTCTGACATTTGACCTTAATTCATCCATATCGTCAGCTATCAGCAATTTGATTCTGGGAGTTGCAACCAAGGCAGTTCCTCTAGGTCAGGTCAGGCCGGTGTCTCGCGACACCGGCCCCGGATTTCAGTTTTCAGCAGGCAGATGACTTGATTTGATCTGCTGGAAAATGTTGTGAAGCTTTTCAAGTTTGTCTGATCTTCTCGGAACCGGAACTTCTTTGAACTTTTTGTTGCCGGAAAGATCAGTTTCGCTACTGGAAATTTTCGGAGTAAGCAGAATGACCAGTTCGTTTTCGGTTTTTTGAACATTTTTGGTTTTAAAAATGCGACCGATGAACGGCAGATTGCTCAGGATGGGAACTCCACCCCAGGTTACACTGTCAGAGCGGTTGATCAGGCCACCGAGAACCACGGTCTGCTGATCCTTGATCTTGAGGGTGGTCATGATGCTTCGGTTAAGAATATCCGGAGGGCCGGAGTTGCCGCGAACAAAGCTCGGTTCCTGTTGTTTTGCAAAAACCGAAAACTTGAGGTCGTCGTTGTTAACATAAAGATCTCTGATAGCGAGCTTAAGCGATGCCTCAACCTCGTCGTAGTTCGTTTGGCCTGTGGTAAGGTTCTGGCCGGTAGAGTAGAAGATTTTCTGTCCGACGTTAACAAAGGCGAGGCCGGAATCTTCAGCGATGTCGTCTTCGTTTTTAACTTCTTCGTCTTCTTTGAGCCAGCCGGAGGCGGCAACTTTAAGTGGAGAAGCGTTGGCGTAAACCATCAGCTTGGGATTGGCAAGCACTTTGGCTTTGCCGCTGGTTTCCCATGCCTTTACTTGCGCGGCAATAAGGTCAAAGCGGTTGATGTTGTTCATGTAGAACGGGTTCATGTTGTTCGGCACCGGGGCGCCAAGAGACTGTGTGTCACCACGGAAGTCGTTGCTGGCATTTTCAAGAAAGCCAAGAACACCGGTTACAACGCCATCTGTGCCCTGCTTACCCCATTCTATGCCCAGATCTTTGGTATTGTTCTTGGATACTTGGAGAATGTAGGCCTGAAAAACAACCTGAATCGGATCTTCAATGACGACAAGATTGCTGATTTCCTTTTCAGGATCTTCAACGAACCCTTTAACTATCTCTGACATGTGAATGTAATCGTTTTGGTTTTTGACTTTTCCTTCAAGAACTACGCGTAAGCCGGCTGTATCGGTTGCGGCCAGGCTATTGGGGTTCTGGGTGTTATCTGGCTCGATTTTCGCTGAAATGACGCTGACTTTAACGTCAGGAAGCTGAATTGCGGCCTGAATTCTTTGCTGAAGTGTCGGAGCAGAAGCTTCGAATTCGATAAGATTGAGGATTTTTCGATCGGTTATCAGGCTTGAAGCGATTGTTTCAGCTTTTTTTCTTTCGTCTTCAGAGCTGACTCGTCCTTTAAGATATGCTGCATCCGGGAAAATCAAAAGCTGAACGGCGGCATTGTCTAGAATTGACGCAAATTTGGCCTGAATGATATCGGCTTCCTTGTAGGTTTCGACGTCATAAACTCTTCTGCCGGTTTTGTCCCAGAGGATGAGCTGTGTAACCGCCGGCCCCTCGCCGACGCCTGAAAGAATGATTTCTTCGTCAGATACGTTCAGTACTTCAACAATTCCTTCTCTTACTGCCAGGATCTTTTTGACGCCATTGGCGGGAATGGCAATTGATTTGGCAATGGGAATCATCAATTTCTCGGCTGCGGCACATTCGGCGTTAAAGGCAGCCAAAAGTAAAACTATGCCGAGGATAAGGTGAAACAGTTTAAAATTTTGGTTTCTTGTTGCTGATTTCATCATCTCTCTCCTCGTTATTCTACGCTTTCAGCGGCTTTTCCAGAATTCATGGTCGAAACTACCGGTGGGGAATAAACGGCTGATTGGGCGGGAAGTTGTCTGAATTTGCTGGCAGCCGGGCCGCCATATTTGTAAATTTCACGACGAGAGGTTGCACCATACATGATTTCAACTCTGCCGTCATCCATGGGCTCTAGAATCGTTGTCACCACTGATTCGGTTTTGCTGTCGTCAGTTGAAACAACAGTCTGTTTTACATAGTCTGGGTGGCCGATGTCGGTCATGACCGTTCTTTCTGTGGCGCCCTTGGTCTGGATCAGGTTGCTGTCAACCGGATTTTTCAGAACAAAGCGGAAGTTGGTACTGCTGTCCAGATAAAGCAATTTTTCAAGCTCGGCAGGACTGACTGCGAGAGTAACCAACTCAACCTTGGCGGCAGAAATTGCCGGAGTCGAAGAAGGAATCGAACCATCAAATTCATAAGTGTTGCCGACCGCCAGAATCTGAATGTTCTGCAATACGATTTTTGTTACAGGTTCTGAATTGCGGGGGCGGAAAGTTGCGATAACGTCGACGATATCGCCCTGCTGAACAAAGCCGCCAACGGAGGTAACCTTGGAAACGGCAATCGATACCGCTCTTTTGCCCGGAGGAATGGCTCGGGCCAGATTGGGTACCGAAGCTTCGTCGAGAAGACGTTTTTCGGTCATCATGTCGTCGGGAAGAATGGTTACCGATGTGTATCGGTGGGTAATCGAAGCAAGATTCGAGAAGGCATCGGCAGGTACCGCTGACGCGATCATTTCACGGATCTCGAAAGAATCCTCGACTATTTTAGGCTCAAGGCGGGTTCTGGCAGCCAGCCTTTTGGTGCTGACAACAACCGGCGTCTTTAAAATCGTTGGCTGTTGTACAACCGGGGCTTCAATCTTCGGGGGCGTGTTCGTCTGAAGCTTGTTCCACAGGAGCATTGAAATGACCAGACTCGCCACCAATGCCACAAATATCGCTCTTTTGTTCACCGTTGAGGATCCTCCTCGACACAAATTTAAACTAGGAATATATCAAAGAATTATACAACCTGCAAGAATGAAAATAAAATCGACAAAGGTGTATTGATTCTTAACCACGTAAATGTACATTAAAATGAAACAAAAGCCAGCTTTTTTTTACCAGCTGAAATTGAATGTGTGATAGATGCCTAAAAGAACAGCTAAAAATATATCTATGCCGAGCAGGAAACGAAATTTTTTCTGCCCGGCCGCGTTTTCATTGTGAATTGATTTCTCGAGAAAGGCGCGGGTTGAAAAACTTGTTACGAGCATGCCGATTGCATCTTTGCCATAATTTAAAAATTGTACCAGAATCGCATGGGGTAACCCAAGCGCTGAAGTGTACAAGAAAACAGTTACAACGAAATTGGTGCCGCCCAGGGCACCTATTCCGGCCATGAGTTTGACATCACCCATCCCGATAAGGCCAATGGCCGCAGGAATAATGTATATGGCGATACCGACAAAAGTTGCCGCGAAGCTGTAGCCTAATCCCGGCAAACCAAAGAAGGCAAAATTAAGCGCCCAGCCGGCAAAAATACAGGGAAAAGTGAGCCAGTTGTAGATTCGACCTTTGGTCATGTCGGTCAGCATAGCAATAAAAGCCGCAGATGCGGCTATTATTTTTAATAAGATGATTTGTTGAGCTGGTTCCATTTCAATGGAATTCTACAATAGATTAAGGCTGCGCTCAACTTATAATTGAGACCTGAATCAGACTTTTACATAGCCGAAAACCCTTGCACGAATTGTTTTTATAAGCTTTTTCGCAGCGATGAGATCTTCTTCCGGTTCGCCTTCGCGATGTAAAAAGACCATGGCACCGGTCTGGCCACCGAGAACGCCGGTGTCAGGGTATTCAAGCAATGCCGCGGTGTCGATGAGAATGACTTCGACTTTGCGCTTGAGCTCGGCAAGCAGTTCGATCATTTCAGGTGAGCCAAGCAACTCTGCCGGGTTGGCGGGCGTCATTCCCGCAGACATCAGGAAAAGATTTTTAACGAAAGTTTTTTGCAGCATCGGCTCTTTAAGGCCATGATTTAAAGCCTCTGACAGGCCGATGTGGTTTTCAAGCTCAAAAACTCGATGCAAAACCGGATTGCGGAAATTGGCATCGATCATCAGGACGGAATAGCCGGCCTGAGCCATCAACACCGCGGTGTTAGCCAGGAGGGTGGTTCTGCCGCTGGCTGAGCGAGCCGAGCCTACCAGGACAATTCTGGTCTGCGTTTCGGAAATGCTGATCTGAAGGTTTGATACCAACGAACGGTAGGGCTGGAGATTGTCAGATTCAGGATCGTTGAGGACAATGAGGCGTTCGTCGTAGACCGTGGGTTCTGAAGTTGCTTCAGGTGCCGGCAAGGCCAAAGGAGTCGAGGTTAAAGACGGCACCTCAAGAATGATCTCAACTGGTTCTGCAGTAAGCATCGGGACATTGTTGCCGCCCAGAGCACCGGCAAGCATTTCTCCGGAGACCGAAACGATTTCGGTGCGCACTGGAGCCGGTGAATAAAGAAGAAAAATGGCCATCAACACACCGGAAACGACGGCAATGCAGTCGCGTTGTACTGCAGAAAAACCGATGGTTTTGGGGTTGTGGGCATCGCTTTGCAGAATGTTTATCTTGCCCTGGGTAGAGGTCTGGCTTAGCCTGGTTTCTTCAAGAGCCAGGAGGGTTCGGTTATGGAGCTCTTCAAGTGCTTTGATGCGCAGGTTGATATTGTTTATCTGGTTCTCTCTGGTTTCTTCTTGCCCGGCTACCCGAGTTCTGGTTCTTTTCAGCTCGGTCTTTACCAGGTTGAGTTTTTCACGGTCACTTTCAATCTCTGCAGAAAGCGCGATATAGGCCTGGTTGGGCTTTTGTTTTCTGGTTCGGGTGCGTGATTTTTTCAGTTTGTTTTCGAGAGATTTGATTTGCGCTTTGCATTCAACTACTTTCGGGTGTTTTTCTTTGTAGCTTTTAAAGAGTTCGGCAAGCTGGTGCTGAGACTTGTTGAGTTCCTGGTTCAGTTTACGATAAGCCGAAGATTCTTCTTCAATATAATAAAATGATGTTTCAGGAGTGGTTTGCAGTTTTTTGCGATTCAGGTCTATTTTTTCTTCGAGCTGATGGAGCTGGTTCTCAAGCTGAAGAGTTATTTCGTCAACCTTGATTGTCGTTGTCTGGTTAGCTTTGACCAGGTCTTCGCGAGCCTGATTCAAAGCCTGTTCAAGATGTTCGATTTTTTTCTCAGCCGCTTTGATTTCAAATTCACGCTTTTCGGCACTGAAAACCAGAAAGCGATCGGAAAGGATGCGAATGGCGGTTTGACTGATTTCTTTGAGACAGGCCGGGTTTTCATGGCGAACGATGAGTTTTACCAATCCGGCTCCGGCATCCTGAAATTCAACGAGATTGCGATTGATAACTTCATCAGCAGCAAGTCCGCACTCGTTTGCAAGTTCGGCAAGAACGTTTTTTTGGGCAAAAACGCCGTTCATCGAGGCAGCGATGCTTAAATCGGCCGTTTGCTCACTGGTCATGACCCGCAACATTGCCTGGCTCTGATAAACTGCCGGGAAAAAGCGGTTGATCATGGCTGAAGCCACCACTGCAAGAGCGACGATAATAGTTGCCCAGCCCGCGTTTCGTTTTAAACTTCTAAAAATGCCTTCTATCAGGCTTTCCTGGATCATTTTGCTGCCTCCGCTTCGGGAATCTGTCTACTTATAATCTTAGCTTCTCAAAATATCGGCAGTCGGCTGATAAAAGTTTAGTGTTCTAATAAATGCCGCACCGAAGCGATTGCACCAAAGACAAATTTTTAGAGCACTAGCACAGAAATTCGGGTGAAAAAAAACGCAGTGGCGGACCACTGCGTCTGTTTAAAAAAAGCAGAATTCGAAGTCATGACCTGAACGCGAACAGTTCGGGACTCTTTACCTCTAAAATTCGGTCTGGAAAAAATAAATGCTCGGGCGGACCATCCTGTCCGCCCGCTAAAATCAGCCTTTGGTGAATTCGTTTACCGTCTGGGCAACGAATCTTATCTGTTCTTCTGAAAGTTCAGGGTAGATTGGTAAGGCGATCGTTGAAAGCGCAGCTTTTTCAGATTCGGCAAAATCGCCCTGCTTATAGTTGAGATAAGAAAAACATTTCTGCTGATGCAGTGACAGGGGATAATAAATTGAACAACCGATTTCTTTTTCGGTCAGGTAATTCTTGAGTTCGTCGCGCTTTTCAACTCGGATGACATATTGGTTGAAAATATGGTAGCGATCAGCAAGTTCAACCGGTTTTACAACCTTGTCATTGCCCTTGAAAAGTTCGTTGTAAAGAGCGGCGTTTTTGCGGCGACCTTCGGTCCAGCCTGCCAGGTAGGGAAGTTTGACCGAAACTACCGCAGCCTGCAGAGCATCGATTCGGGCATTGAGGCCTACTTCCTGATGATGATACTGAACGATTCCTCCATGCACTCTCAGGCCGATCAGACGATCGTAAAGCTCTTTGCTGTCAGTAGAGACCAAGCCTCCGTCGCCGAAGCAGCCAAGGTTTTTGCTGGGGAAAAAGCTGAAGCAGCCGATGTCACCCATTTGCCCGGCATTCTTGCCCTTGTATTTGGAGCCGATAGCCTGAGCTGCATCTTCGATAACTTTGAGGTTATGCTTTTTGGCGATTTCCATCAGTGGATCCATGTCGACACACTGGCCAAAGAGGTGAACCGGCATGATTGCCTTGGTTTTCGGAGTAATTGCCGCTTCGATGAGCTTGACATTCATCAGATAAGTGTCTGGTTCGATATCAACAAAAACCGGGCGGGCGCCGACGCGGTGAATTGCCCCGGCAGTGGCGAAAAAAGTGTATGGTGTGGTGATCACTTCGTCGCCGGTTCCGATATCCAAAGCCATCAGCGCCAGAATAAGAGCATCGGTGCCTGATGAACAGCCAACGGTGTGATTGGTACCAATATATTCGGCCATTTTTTCTTCGAGTCGATTGACTTTGGGGCCAAGAATGAAAGCCTGATTTTCAATGGTATCCATTATTTCAGGTATTACCTGGTCTTTGATTTGAGCATACTGCGGTTTAAGATCTAAAAGAGGAACCTTCATCACTGCCTCCGGCTGTAGAGTATAAAGTTAGTGAAAAAAATAACAACTGGGAGATTATCACCGCTGCACCCCATTCGTCAAGATTTAAAGATTGCTGCTGGAGATTTTCCGCCAAAGGTGCTATAATCGCTGCCTATGAAATTTGTTGATGAAGTGACAATTGAAGTAACCTCAGGGAAAGGCGGCGATGGTGCCGTTGCCTTCAGGCGCGAAAAATTCGTGCCGATGGGCGGCCCGGCCGGCGGTGACGGCGGCAGGGGCGGTGACGTGATTTTTGAAGCCACCGATGATTTGACGACCCTGTATGAGTTAAGCTTTACCCGGCGTCTTGCGGCACAGGATGGCGAAAGAGGCCAGCCCAAGGATATGATTGGCGCAAACGGTCAAAGCTTATGGTTGAAAGTGCCGGTTGGCACACTGGTTTTCGACCAGGAGAGCGGTCGATTACTCGTTGACCTTGCCGAAAAGGGGCAGCAGGAAATAATTGCCCGCGGCGGTCGAGGTGGCCGAGGCAATGCTCGTTTCGTCTCTTCAGTGCGCCGCGCCCCGCGAATGGCCGAAAAGGGTGAGCCTGGGCAGACTTTGCGTTTGCGGCTTGAATTGAAACTTCTTGCCGATGTCGGGCTGGTAGGTCTGCCGAACGCAGGTAAATCGACATTTTTGCGCTCAGTCAGCAATGCAAGGCCAAAAGTTGCCGATTATCCTTTTACAACTCTGATTCCCAGTCTTGGCATAGTTAAACCCGAAGGTGCGCCATCTTTCTGTATGGCCGATATTCCAGGACTGATCGAGGGAGCACACCAGGGAACCGGTCTGGGCGTCCAGTTTCTCAAGCATATTGAACGCACCCGCCTGTTGCTGCATCTGGTCGATACCAGCCAGCTCGATATGGAAAACGTTCTGAAAGATTACGACGTCATTATGGCCGAATTGAAGGCTTTTTCAGAAGACCTGGCGGCCAAACCGGTAATTGTTGCTGCCAATAAAATGGATCTTCCCGACTCCCGCGAACTGTTTCCCCTTTTCAAAGAAGCACTTGAAGAAAGAGGAATTGCTGTTTTTGCGGTTTCCGGCGCTACCCGTGAGGGAGTCGAAGACCTTCTGAAACATTTGAGCGGCATGCTGAAAACTCTGCAGGTTAGTCATGAAATCAATGCCAATGAAGAAGAGAGCGTCTATGAATATCTGGCACCATTTGAAATTGAAGAAACTGCAGATGGTTATTATACCGTTTCCGGTGCCGAAATAGAGCGCCTGGTCGCGATGACTGATTTTACCAGTCACGAAGCCATAGCCATTTTCAAGCGCAAGCTCAAGAAAATGGGCTTTATCGACGAACTCGCCGGTCTAGATGCCGAAAATGAAGATTTAATTTCCATTGGTGATATGGAATTTGAATATCAGGAGTTTTTCGATTGAGGGTTGGGATTTTCGGCGGTTCATTCAACCCGGTTCACCGCCAGCATCTGACTATAGCCCAGGCCGCCAGACAGTCTGCAGATCTCGATCAAGTATGGTTCATTCCGGTTTTCGATCCGGTTCATAAAAGCCGTGAAGATTTTCTCGATTACGAACAGCGTCGCGAATTATTGCAATTGGCCATTGCCGAAGTTGATGGCATGCAGATTGTCGACGTAGAAAAAGAGCTTGGCGGAGCCTCTTATACAGTCAGGACCGTCAAGCATCTTCAGGATAGATATCCGACATACAAGTTTTTATTGATCATCGGCGGCGATTCATTGAATGAATTGTCGACCTGGCGTAGCATCGATGAACTGGTGCGCCTGGTAGAATTTATCGTTGTTGAAAGGCCAGGCTTCTCGCGTGAATCGCCGGTTAAAGAAGCCGTTTTGCATTGGGCAGAGGCTGAATTGTCGCCAATCTCTTCGACCGATATTCGAGCACGTTTAAAAAGCCATGATTTTAGCGATTTTTCAGATTTGCCACCGATGGTTCTGTATCAGATTTTACGCAATAATTACTATGGCGCCGCCGGAAATTTGTTTGCAAGGGTCTTGCGTAGATTAAACGAATATTTGATGGATATGCCGTCTGGTTTGCGAGTTCATGTTGAAGGGGTTGCGCAACAGGCCTTTTTGCTTGCTCTGGGTGCCGAAATTCCTCTAATGCAGGCAATTATTGCCGGTCTTGCCCATGATATTTTCAGAATCGCATCATTTGCGCATATTCAGGAATGGGCTGAAAAAAGTGGTTATAATCTTTCCGAAATCGAAAAAGAAGTGCCGATGCTGGCGCATGGGGCTGCGGCTGCCGGTTTGTTGCGGCACGAGTTCCCTGAGCTGAGTTCAGAGCTAATCGAAGCATTGCGGCACCATACGCTACCTGAGCCTGATCTTAGTGATCTGGGCAAAATTCTCGTCATTGCCGATACCCTTGAGCCATCGCGGGGTATCCCCGCCCGAAATGAGTTGCGCGAAATTCCGCTGCCTCTGCACGAAAAATTTGCCAGAGTTTTGCAATTGAAGCGCGATGCCGCAAAAAGCAAGCTATAGTACTGGAGTTTCGGCCTCTGGTCTGGTAAGATACCTTTCATGACGAACGATATAGCCAATAATGACCACGGCAGGAAACGTTTTCGGTTCGGTGCTTTTTTGATTGAGCTGATGCTGCTGCTGACCACGGTTTTTTTCTTTTATGCGCTGGCACATCAATATTATCAGCGTTCGATGGTGCCTGCCGAAATCAGTATAACGCAAAACGTAGATTCATCCGGCGGACAGGTTCGAATAGGCAATATCAACGTTCTGGTAATGGGTGTCGATTCCGTCGAAGGCACGCATCGAGCCGACACCATTTTTGTTCTCGGTGTCAATCCGGCCAAAGGGCGTATTTCAATGTTGTCAATACCCAGAGACACCCGTGTTTTGATCAATGGTCGCGCCCGAAAAATCAATGAGATTCTGCCCCGTTATGGCGAAGCGGTTTTGCGTTCATTGATCGAAGATTTAATGCAGATTCAGATCAGTCGTTTCGTTAAGGTTGATTTTCAGGGTTTTATCAATATTATCGACATAATCGGCGGGCTTGAAATCGATATTGAAAAAGCAATGCATTACGATGACTATTGGGGCAAGCTGCACATTCATTTTGACAAGGGCCTGCAAAAACTCGATGGCCGGCAGGCATTGAATTTCGTTCGTTTCAGGGCTGATGCCAACGCCGATCTTGGTAGAATCAAGCGCCAGCAGAAGTTCATTCGCGTTCTCGTCGAGAAGGCTTTAACCCCCGGAACATTTGTTAAATTGCCTCAAATTGTAGCTCAGGCCTATGAGCACGTGCAAACCGACTTTGCCCTGCAGGAAATTTTTGCCCTGTTTCGAAGTTTCGCCGACTTGCGGGTTGCCTTTCGAACCGCGTCTTTGCCTGGTGAAGCAAGGTATATTGACAAGATCAGCTATTTTTTACCATATCGGGATCGCGCCATCGAACTTGGCGGAAGTCAGTTTTCCGATCTTGCTGCTCTGGAGCTGGTTGCGAGTTTTTCATCATCCCTGCCCAAAGAAGAGAAAAATGAAAACTGAACTTTTCGACTTCGAGCTTCCTGAGGAGCTGATTGCTCAGGTGCCGGCGCAGCAGCGTTCAGGCTCAAGATTGCTGGTTTACGATCGCAGGTCTGATCAGGTACAGCATCGCAATTTTTTCGAAATCGTTGAATTTTTCAGGCCCGGAGATTTGTTGGTGCTCAACAGTTCGCGGGTTATACCTGCACGCATGTTTACCATCGATTCTCAGTTCGGTCGTGCGGGTTATGAAGTGCTTTTCGTCAGGTTACTTGAAAATGGTCGATTTACCGCGATGGTCAAGCCGGGGCGGCGTTTTAAAGTCGGAAAACAGCACATGATGCCGGGCAACAATCTGGTTGAAGTCGATGAGGTTTTGGAAACCGGTTTGCGGGTTTTGCATTTTGTTGACAGGGCTGATCCGGTCTCTGTTTATCGAAAATACGGTGAAATGCCTCTGCCACCCTATATTACTTCACGGGAAAGTTCTCCTGACAGATACCAGACCGTTTATTCAGATGAAGAGGGTTCTATTGCTGCTCCGACCGCCGGTTTGCATTTCGATGCCGAGATTTTCAAAGCTCTGAAAGCCAAAGGGGTCAATGTCGTAAACGTAATTCTACATGTTGGACTGGGCACTTTTAAGCCGGTTGAAAGTGAAAACATTTTTGACCACGTCATGCATGAAGAGGTTTTTAACATATCCGAAGAAACGGCCGCAATGTTTAAGAAGACCAGAGAGGCCGGCGGGCGAGTCTTTGCCTGCGGAACCACTTCGGTGCGCACTCTCGAATCAGCGATTCAGGCAGACGGTAATCTTTTGACCGGCTGGCAGGCGACCGCCTGTTTCATTACTCCGGGATATAGCTTCAAAGCAGTAGATTGCCTGATAACGAATTTTCATCTGCCGAAATCAACTTTGTTAATGCTTGTCTCAGCTTTTGCGTCGCGTGAAAGGGTTTTGCAGCTTTATGCCGAAGCGGTTGAACGGCGCTATCGATTTTTCAGTTTTGGAGATTCAATGTTGATATTATGACAAATTTCAATTTTAAATTACAGTTTAAATCAAACGAATGTTGGGGTCGGGTCGGTGAGATTCATACCCGCCGCGGAGTCATTCCCACGCCGATTTTCATGCCGGTCGGCACTGCCGGCACGGTGAAGACACTTTCCCCTCAAGAGATTAAAGAGGCTGGAGCCTCGATCATTCTTGGGAATACTTATCACCTGTACTTGCGACCCGGAACCGAAGTTCTCGACCATTTCGGCGGCCTGCACAACATGATGGGCTGGGATCGTCCGATGCTTACCGACTCAGGAGGTTTTCAGGTTTTTTCTCTGAAAAAGCTCAACCGTATCAGTGACGAAGGGGTCGAATTTTCTTCGCACCTCGATGGCTCAAGGCATTGGCTGACCCCTGAAGAGTCGATGCGCATTCAACGCTCGATCGGTTCTGAAATCATGATGGTTTTTGACGAATGCTGTCCTTATCCTGCCGATGAAAAACTCGCTCGGGCATCAATGGAGCGTTCTGTGGCCTGGGCGCAGCGCTGTCGCAACGATCATCCGGTTATGCGCAATGGGCAGGCTCTTTTTGGTATAGTGCAGGGATCGATGTATTTGCCGCTTCGTCTCGAGTCGATAAAAAGAACCGCCGAGATCGGTTTTGAGGGAATGGCGGTAGGTGGTTTGTCGGTTGGTGAACCCAAAGAATTGATGATTGAAGTGCTTGACGGGATAATGCCGTCTATGCCTGAGAATTTGCCCAGATATCTGATGGGAGTAGGCACGCCTGAAGATCTTTTTACCGGCGTGGAAAGAGGAATTGACATGTTCGATTGCGTCCATCCGACGCGAATCGCCCGGCACGCTACGGTTTTTACGGGCAATGGCCGAATAAGCCTTTTAAATGCGCGCTGGCAGAAATCGGATGAGCCCATCGACTCTGAGTGCAGTTGTTATGCCTGTCGGAATTTTTCCCGCGGCTACCTTCGTCATTTGTTCAAGGCCAAAGAAATTCTGGGATTACGAATGGCAAGTTTGCATAATGTGACATTTATGATTAACCTGATGGATAAGATTCGAAAATCTTTACTTGAAAATCGGTTCAACATTTTCAAGAATGAGTTTTTGCAACGATATTTTGCTAAGGAGGGGTAATAATGGCTGGTCCGGAAAAACAATTGATCGATTCAGGAATCGCAGCTTTCAGAAAGGGTGAAACCGACAAGGCAGAAGATGCATTCAGAAACTTTCTGCGGGAATATCCCGGCAGTGATCTTGCTGACAATGCAGTTTACAATCTCGCCAAGATTTGCTTGAAAAAGGGAAACGAGCAAAAAGCTCTTGAATGGTATGAGTACCTGCTCGAACATTATCCAGATTCAGATGCCGCTTACTTCGGTAAAGACGAATATGTCGAACTCAGTCGCTCGATGGGCAAGGGCCCGGCCGAGATAGCTGATGAATGTTATTTCAATGGCAAAAAGCTCTATCAGGAAGGAAAACTCGATGCGGCAGAAGCAGAATTCAACCGGTTGATCAAGGAATACCCAACCTGTGAATACGTTGACAATGCCCATTATCAACTGGCATTGATCTGCAAAAAACGCGGTGACAAAGCCGGAGTTGAAAATCATGTCAGGATAATCATGACTCAATACGCCGATACCGATGCTGCTTTGTATGCTCAGGGATTGCTTGCCGCCTCTGAAGGTTGATAGCGCAACTGACTTTCAACTGCAGGTTTTTAACTGCCTGATTAAAAGCAAAAAAAAGACCCCGGCTAACTGCCGGGGCTTTTCTTTTCAGATTATTCGAGGGTCAGCAAGACGGTATAGGCACTGTTACCGTCTTCCAGGACTGTTATATCATCAGATGTGGTCTTGTTCCAACCGGCGGTCATGTTAACCACGATAATCTTTATCGGGTAACCGGTGATTACGCCTGAGATGTAACCTTCGGCACGATTGTTGACCGAAACAACATCGACGTAAGGAACGATATCTTTTCCACCCTGCTGAATGTAGATTCGCGCAATGTCGCCGCTGGCAAAGGTGCTGCGGGTATCTTCATCGGGTTCGGTGCCGTTAACGATGATGCGCAGATCTCTGGTAATGGGGTCGATGTTGGCAAAGTCGGCATCAATAGAACCGATTACGCCGCCGGGCATGGTGCTGGGCAAGCTTACAGCCGGGTTGATCGTTACAACGTCATAACCTCTGATTTTACATTTAACCGCTACGCTACCGGCAGTAATCGGGATGTTTTCAAGAGTATAGTTGATTGAGCCTTTGAATGCGTTCTGGGTTTGGGTGTCAGTGTAAGATGCAACGACGCGTCCGGCGGCTTCGGCCCAAACAAGAATATCCTGATCGGTAGAATCAAGGATGTAACCGGGAAGGTTGCGCATGGTGCCGGAAACGCTTAAAGTCATCGGGCGCATCTGTATGACACCAAGATTGGTGGGGGTAATGCCGATGGTGATATTGTCGTCACCATCTACGGTAGTCAGATTTTGTTCGTAGTAATTGTCACAGGTAATCGAGAACTTCATCGATCTGCCACCGGAAAGACCAGTGAAACCAGTGTTTTTGAAGTCATCGGCTATTTCGAATTTTTTGGATTTACGATAAATGTATGGGTCGAGGACATTTACGTTGAAGTTGCGCAAAGGTCTGCCGGTCATCATATCAACCGGGTAGCCCTTGAGTGTGCCCTTGATCGAATCGATAAGCATATCCATTCTAATCGTGGGAACAATAACGGTTTCACCATTGTTAACCTTAACTTCGGCAGCATTGATGGCAGCAGTGTCTGATGCACTGGTATCAGCTGCAAGAACGTAACCTGATTTTTCAACTGAAAAGGTCCAATCGCCCTGTTGCATATCATTGAAAGTGTAAGTGCCGTCGCCACTTGTATAAGTAGTCAGTGACTGGTCATGGTGAGTGGCTCTGACAAGTACTTCCGGAATGGGTTTGTCATTTGCCGAAACATTGATGACCGTGCCGATTGCCGTGCCGCCCTTGACTCCCAGTGAGCCCTTTTCACAGCCGGTAAAAACGATGCTTGCAAGTGCCAGAACGATCAGCAGCAGCCAACGTCCTTTAGGCGATTTTTGATGTTTAACCATGGTGCCTCCATGTGAAATCTGAAAATATCTCTGTAGCTTTATCGGCGTAAAGAGTTGAGCAATTTAATCTTTTTTTTGCTTTTAATTTGCTCCGCCGGAAAAAATTATTGGTTAATTTTTTTTTCAGATCAGCCGATGAGGTATTGAAGCCAACTCTTCAAGATATACCGTTGGAGGCGTTAAATATGAATAGAGAAAGGCGGAATCCGAAAACGTTCGGACTGCTGACGGCACTGTTTGTAGTGCTGATACTTACCCTGGTCGGTTGTGAAAAGGGTTCGTTGGGTTTGAGTGGCGGAGCCATTTCTGGCACTGTCATCGACGACCGCACCCTTGTCGGAATTGCGGGGGTGAATGTGACTGCCACTTCTGGTGAAGAAGCCAACAAGGCAACCAAATTCACTTCTACCGACAGCAACGGCAATTTCTACTTCGGCGACATGCGGGCCGATGAATGGATGCTGACTTTTGATAAATTCGGCTACAGTCCAATCGATGAAACCGCATCCATTACTCCGAAAGTTGTAGTCGTGAATAATGAGACTTCACCTGTGCCTCATGTCAGAATGAGAGCCACAGTAGAGAATCAGTATATCACCGTCAGAGGGACTCTGAAAGACGCCACCAACGGAACCCTCATAACTTACGGCAATGCCAATTTCGTTTTCGGTAATGAATCATTCAGCAATCGTTTGCCCACCGAATTCACCACCGGGTTTAGAATTCCGGCCTCGGCGAATGCAATTACCTGCGATATCTCGGTGGCCGGATACGCTCCAATCAATTTTATGATTGAACGCCCTTCGACCGATGTCGATCTCGGCACGATCATGATTCAACCTGAATCATACAAGGTTGTGGGTCGCTGGACGGATGTTCCCGGATGGGTTTTTCAGGCTGCGCCAACAGCAAACATCTTTGCTTATGCCGGTAATCGGCTGGTGGCAACCGCTACTTCAACCCTGAATTCTCAGTCGTTTGAGATTCCCGGAATTCCAAAAGGAACTTCAGTTTCAATCGAAGCTGAAATAAAAGGCTATCGCATGAATGGGCCGGTTGTCGTTTATCCTTCAGGAGATTTCCAGGGAACGATTTACCAGACTTTCTCACTGAAAAACAATTTTGCGCAGATCATGCGCGATGTAAGACTCATCATCAGTGGTGGCGGTATATCGACCAATGACTATGTCGGTGGATTCTGCGAACAAACTGGATCTCAGTGGCCCCAGACCATCGTCACCAATCCTCCAGGTTTTACACTTGGAACACCTAGAGTCATCGATCTTGGTACTCAACAGATTCCTACCGGATATACTCTCACTTTCTCAGGATATATCGTTGGCGCAGGCACAATCACTTCAAAAGATGTGTTGATCAATGACGATGGCGCTGACCCACAAATTGTAACAGTGCAGGTGAACTGATTATGAAAAATTCCACTTCTCAAACGTTCGGGAGGTTTAAGAACATGAACCTAAGATTCTGGGGCGGCTGGTTCCTGGTGCTTGCAGGGATCGCAGTAATGCTTACGATGGGCTGTGAAAAAGGTGCGCTGGGTGTCAAATCGGCGTTGGTGACCGGTAAGGTCGTCGACAAGGACAACCTGTCGCTTGGTATTCCCAATGCCACTGTGAAATTGGTTTCCAAAGAGCAGGTTGGCAGCAGTGAACTGGCTCAGGGTAACAACCTGATGACCACAGTTACCGATGCTAATGGAAATTTTGTTTTTGAAAATGTTAATCCTGATAATGTCGTGCTTGAAGTTCAGGCATCCGGTTATAACAAAATTCAGTTCCCCGGCGAAGATACGACTATCGGCGATGAAGAAATTCCCGTCGAAGCCATTGCCGAATCTATTTCGGTCAGAAGCGGTTCGGTAACCAACGTTGGTAATATCGCCATTCGCAAGATTACCAACCCGTTGCCGGAAACGATTGTTGCGACCTTGCTTCTTCGTGACATGAAAACTTTGCGGGCAATCGAAGACTCTGCAGGAACTTTTGATATTTCCTTCAATAATCAGACCTTCAGAAACCTTACCCCCAGTGAAATTGCAAACAGAGAATTCACTCTCAGCGCCGAACCCAGCTATACCATCAACATCAAACCGAATCGAACCGATCTTTACACTTCGGCTGCTGAAACGGTCAATGTTACCGGAAATTTCCACAAGGAAATCATGCTCGAGCCTCTCTATTACAATTTGTTGCTTAGATGTGTGAATGTGCCTGACTATATCCAGGGTGGTGTCGTAAACGTTTATGCTGAAGCAATCGATGACGACGGTATTGAACCCCATAAACCTCCCCAGGTTATCGCGACTCACAGTATCAACAATCTCGGCAACCTTTCTTCTCCCAATTTGCCAGAAGTCATTCAGGTATCAGGACTCGCTTTGCCTGTCGAACTTCGAGTTCAGGTTAGAGGTTATAAAGATGAAGTGATGAAAATCGAAAGCAGAAACCTTTCTGCCGGAACCATGGGAACTTATCGTATCGATATCGACTTTCTCGCTGATAACGCAACAGATTACGTCACCTATGACGACCCATTCACAGCCGCAAAAACAGTTGGATTGTTCGATAACATGATAACCCGGGATATTTACTTCAATATTGCCGGCCCGAACCTGATTGCCGGCGACTCGGTCAATGTCTACATCAATCTGCCGACAAACATTGCCGCCGGAACGACTGTTCCTGCATGGCTGCCGCCGGCTCTGATCAATAACGAAAAGATCTTCGTCGACGATGCAGTGCCTTCAAATTACTCAGCGTTGCCACAGACCAACGTCAATGGCGGCCCAATGGAAGTAGTTTTCAGAAATGTAGCTGTTGGCTACAATCTTAACTATACCGTCAGCGTTACTGCCGGATCACCTGCGTCACTGGCTTCCGGTTCCTATGTCATCAACTCGGTATTGCCGATGATGATCAACCCTCCGGTCGACAATTCCGGCGCTGGATTGGTTATTGGGGTTGAGGCAGTAAGACCTGATTAAAACGGTTAAAACCCAGTAGCAAAAAAAGCCGCTCCGAATGGAGCGGCTTTTTTTTGCTTTTAACAAACGCAATATCTGGTTGTTGATTAATTATGATTACGGGTTGACCTGTGTGTCTGCCCGATGTTTTTTTAAATTACTGAAGTGCCGTTGGGGTAATCAACGCCGAGGTGCCTGGCTACTGTGGCTGCGACATCCCAGAAACCTTTGCGAACACCGAGGTCTTTTCCGGATTTGCCGGGTTGATACACCAGCAGCGGCACAGCTTCGCGGGTATGGTCGGAACCCTTGTAGGTTGGGTCGCAACCGTGGTCGGCAGTGATCATTAGAATGTCGTCGGCATTCATGGTTTTCATGAAAGACCCAAGCCAGACGTCGAATTCTTCAAGTGCCTTTTTATAACCGGCGACATCGCGACGATGGCCGTAGTTCATGTCGGTTTCGACGAGATTGGTGAAAATGAAACCGTCTTTTACCTTCTGCATAGCTTCTTCGGTTTTCTGCATGCCATCGGCGTTACTTTTGGTTGTAACATGCGGTTCGACACCCTGTCCGGCGAAAATGTCGTAAATCTTGCCGACGCCGTAAGTAGGAATTCCTTTGGCTTTAAGCACATCGAGAACCGTTTCATCGGGAGTCAGGCTGAAGTCGTGGCGGTTGGCAGTGCGGGTGTAGTTGCCGCTGGTGCCAAGGAAGGGCCGGGCAATGACACGGGCTGCCCCAAGATCTGGTGGTTGCAGCATATCGCGGGCGACCTGGCAGATGCGGTAAAGTTCTTTAAGGGGAATGACTTCTTCGTGCGCCGCGATTTGAAATACCGAATCGGCTGATGTGTAAACGATCGGGTTGCCGGTTTTTACGTGCTCATCACCAAGTTCCTGAATGATAACAGTTCCCGAAGCCGGGTAGTTACCGATCGTTTTGCGACCAATCGCCTTTTCAAATTTTTCGATGAAATCTTTGGGAAATCCATCGGGAAAAACCGGAAAGGCAAAGTCGAGTTTTGCGCCCATCATTTCCCAGTGGCCGGTAGTGGTGTCCTTACCGGGCGAAAGTTCGTGCATGATTCCGTATGAGCCGATGGCATCACTGACTGGATCTACTCCAACGATTTCAGCCAGATTGCCGAGACCCATCTTCTGCATGTTGGGAACGTTTAGTCCTCCGCCTGCCCGGGCAAGATTTGGAATGGTCGCTGCTCCAACATCACCGTATTCTGCCTGATCTGGCATTGGGCCAATTCCGGCGCTATCTAAAACAATACATATTGCTCGCATGTCTAATTTCCTTTGTTAAAAATTCAGGCCAGAATCATTGATTCTGGCCCGTAGTTATTTTTCAAAAATATTTGAATCAACGATTGTTACTCTTATAAATATCCTCTATTCTCATGATTTTTTCAACCCGATTTGCATGGCGACCGGGTGCGGGCACGGTGTCAAGCCACAGATCGACGATCTGTTTCATATAGCCGGTGCCGATGACCATGCTGCCAAAGGTCAGGATATTGGCATGATTGTGCTCGCGGCTGTTGCGGGCAGTATAAAGATCGTTGCAACAAGCGGCTCTGGCGCCATTCACTTTGTTGGCCGCCATACATGAACCGATGCCGGCACCATCGATGATAATACCAAGTGTGTGAGGGTTTTGTGCAACCCTTGAGGCCACCAGGAAAGCGATGTCGGGATAATCGACGGCAGCTGTTGAATAAGCGCCGACGTCATCGTAAAGAATTCCTTTAGCGTCAAAATGTTTTTTTAATTCTTCCTTGTGGGCAAAGCCGCCGTGGTCGGAACCGATAACAATTTTTGGCATCAGATGAACTCCTGAAACAATTCGGGTCTGGGACGTGGTATGACCACATGATGAACAACCAGACCTTTGCCTTCAAGCGAATTGAGGCCAGCAGCCACAGCAGCTTCAACTGCAGCGACATCACCGGTCATGGTATAGAAAGCCTTGCCACCGATGGCCATGGCAATGCGAATTTCGCAAAGGGTAATATCGGCGGCCTTAACCGATGCATCGGCAGCCAAAATCGTCGAAACGATGTCAAAGGTTTCGATAACGCCGAGCGCTCCGGTTTCTTCAACCTTGTTTGTTGCGGTCATCGCCGGATAAATCTGTTCATGCAGGTTGGGAATGACCAGGTCATTGACGATATAGCCCTGTCCGAGGCGAATTCCGGCTTCTACGCTGGCTTCAACGGCTGCGACATCGCCCCAGACGAGACAGATGAACTTGCCCGGGCAGACGGTGCGCGACAAAATCAATTCAACCGAAGCTGTTTTGAGCATTGTGTCCGTTACCAGGTAACCGATGGAGATACTCGACAACTCGATAAGTCCAATAGCGTTTTGATTTATCATGATAACTTACCTCATTCTCTGGCAATGGTCACGGCTTGCTCAGTTATTGCGGTCACTCGACCGCTGATCGGTGCGTGTAGGGTGGCGCCAAGCTTCCCATCAGGGATTCTGGCGATAAGTTGGCCGGCGTTGACCCGGTCACCCTGTTTTATAACAGGCAAAGAGGCCGCTCCAATGTGCATCTTCAGTGGCAGGACAACTTTTTCAAATCTTTGATTTATTTCTGTGAACGGGGCTTTTTTGTCATAATCGAGTAGTGCAAGCTTCTTTAAAAGGCGCTCGATGCTGACGCGACGAACTGAGCGCATTGGGTTAACGACTGGTTCGCCTTTGAAATCGGTGAGTTTGACGCCATTGCCGAGGTGGAATTTTTTGGAAATCTGGCACATCTCACGTGGAGTAAGATCTTCGGGGCAGGAAAAAATCGAACAGAGTCCGCATTCGCTGCAGAAAATCGCATCGACAGCATAGTTGCTGCTGGCATAGGGGGCAAGTTGTGCGGTTCGCATGGCTTTGTGCGGGCGAATCGGATAACCCAGCAGGGCGCGTGGACACAGTTCGCTGCAATCGGTGCATTGATCGCAGGCAGAGCGGGCAATGCGTGAGTTTTCCTGATCGTTACGTTTCATTTTTCTTACCAGAACGTGGTTGTCGGGCAAAGCAATCAGGCCACCGCAGGTTTTGCTGACAATGTCAGTGTTGGGATTTTCGATGATTTTTCCCATCATTGGCCCACCGTCGATAATGGTCAGACCTTCAAGCTTGTTGAGACCGGCCAGACTCATGGCTTCGGCAACGGTGACTCCGAAGGGGATTTCAACGGTAAGTGGCTGGGGAACGGCGCCGGTAATAGTCAGAAACTTGGTGGTCACCGGGCGTTCACGGCCAAGATTTAACAGGGTTTCGACGTTGCTGACGACGCAACCTATATTAAGAGGGATTCCGCCAAAGGGGATTAACTTGCCGGTGGCTTCGTAAACCAGCTCATACTCATCGCCGGCGGGATAAAAGTCACCGAGAGGCAACATTTTTATTCGCGGGTCGGGAATTTGCTTTTGCAGGTATTCCAGCAGCGATGAATATTTTTTCTTCATGCCGATAAAGGATTGCCGGGCTCCGGTCATATCCATGGCCATGATCAGGCCTTTGAAAAAATCGGCAGTGAAATGCCAGAGAATTTCTTTGTCTTTATGCAGCAGAGGCTCACATTCCGCAGCATTGACAATTATAGCTTCGACGTTTCTGGCGGCGAGCTTGACATGGGTTGGGAATCCGGCGCCCCCGCAACCTACCAGGCCGAGGTCTGCGATGTTATAATTTGCCATGTTATCTTCCAGTTCTGTTAAACAAAGGCTCTCTGAAATTTACCGTCTCTGACATGCTCCGGTATAACCGAGGCATTGCAAAAGCACTGATTACGAACGCATTGCCCTGGTCAGGCGATGACAACAGTGTGTTTTTCGATGCGCTTTGTTATAAAAAGCCGTATCAGCAAGGCCCGCCGTTGCCGGACAATACCCGCTGATACAGCTTTGTCAACGATCAGACAATTCTGAATGAATCAACGATAACGCAACGTCTCTGCCGGGTGAAAGATCGGGCCGTGGTGATGCCTTCTCCGGTCGGTGAGGCAATGGTCATGGTCGTACAGCCTTCGCCGCCAAACCCGAGGCCTGCATAGCTTGGGCCGTTCTTGACAAAGATCGAGCAGTCACATTTGCGTGCCATCAGGTGCAGGTTGTCGATATTCTTGCTGTGCATTACCGCAGTGTGGCGGTTGCCGTGTTCAACTTTTACGGCCAGATCGATCGCAGCATAAACGTCACGCACACGCACCAACGGAATGACTGGCATCAGTAATTCTTCAACTACGAAGGGGTGGTCCGGAGCGACTTCGCAAAGAACGATGCGGGTGTCGTCAGGAACTCTGACTCCGATTTCGGCGAGAATTACCGAGGCGTTTCGGCCGACCAGATTGCGGTTTGGCGCTCCGGTTTTGGCGTCGATGCAGATTTTTTCAAGCTGCATGATTTCGCGGGCCGAAGCTTCATAGGCGCCACTGTTGCGCATGTGCTTTTTAAGCTCGTCAGCCACAGATTCAACGACGATGATTTCTTTTTCTGCAATGCAAAGAACATTGTTGTCGAGGCTGGCGCCAGAAATTATATCACGGGCGGCTTTGCGCAGGTCGGCGGTTTCATCGACGACTGCCGGCGGGTTGCCGGGTCCGGCTGCGATATATTTTTTGCGGGATTTCGAAGCTGCTGCGACGACACCGGGGCCACCGGTAACGGTCAGAAGTCGAATTCCAGGATGAGTCATGATTTTCTGCGCATTTTCGATGCTGGGTTCAGCCACGGTCACGAGAAGGTTCTCAGGGCCGCCGGCTTCAACGATAGCTTCATTGAGCAGGCTCATCGCGAATTGGCTGCAGCGGGTTGCGGCAGGGTGGGGCGCAAAAACTACGGCATTGCCAGCAGCGATCATGCTGATGGAGTTGTTGATAACGGTTGCAGTCGGGTTGGTCGACGGAGTGATGGCGCCAATAACGCCATATGGAGCTCTTTCCATCAAAGTCAGGCCATGATCGCCAGAGTTGGCGGTCGGATAAAGATCTTCAAGGCCAGGTGTTTTTTCAATAACCAGTTTGTTTTTCTGGATTTTGTCTTCAACCCTGCCGTAGCCTGTTTCTTTGTTGGCAAAGCGGGACAGTTCTTCAACCTTTTCCATGGCGCGTTTACGCATATTGGCAATAATTTTCTCACGGGTGGCGAGGGGCAGATCGAGAAGCTGTTTTTGCGCTCTGTCTGCCGCGGCGACGGCATCATCGACGGAAGCGAAAATGCCCTTTCCGCTGGGTGAAGAAGGCGCGGCGAAACTGCCAGTATTGCCAGAAGCGTTGAGCTTTTTCATTACTTCCTGAACGATCAGGCTCAAATCTTCCCTTGATACACTCATTTAAGATTACTCCCGATATTTTTTAGTGCTGCAGGCGAGCTTCAGGAACGTTCTGAATCGAAAACCACTTCGTCGACAATGGCGCAAACCGCCGCATCAACTGGTTTTTTCAGGGTTCGTTCGGTCAATCGGGCCGAACTACCTGAAACGACGAGAACATTCTCTGAAGCTCCGGCACCAACCGCGTCAACAGCAACAACATGGTTTCCGGTCGGCTTTTTGCTGTCGAGAGCAAGCTCTTCGACGACAAGAAATTTCATCCCGATCAGACTGTCATC
>CAZQUE010000042.1:0-37044 GCA_964596185.1 uncultured bacterium
GATCAGGTTGACTATCTTCAGAGTGCCTCAGGAGAGAATCTGATAAAGCTTTCGAAAAAAATTTAATAATTTTTGCTCATTTGACTTAAGTCAAGGAATCAACTGGCCATTTTGCACATAATAATAGTGTAAGAACGGAAAAAACAAAGGAGCAAAGCAAATGGCCAGAAGAAAAATTATCACCATTAACGAAGATCTGTGCAACGGCTGCGGTAACTGCATCGTCGGTTGTGCCGAAGGCGCTTTGCAGCTGGTTAACGGCAAAGCCAAACTGGTTAAGGAAAACTTCTGCGACGGTTTCGGCGACTGCATTGGCACCTGCCCAACCGGAGCTTTGAAAATTGAAGAGCGAGAATCTGAAGAATTCGATTTCGAAGCTACCATCAAGCATGTCGAAAATATTCGCGGTGAAGATGGAGTTCAGAAAATGCGCGAAGCCCATGCTGAACACGAGCACAAACTTGCTGCGCCAAAAGCTTCAGGCGGGTGCCCCGGCAGCAGAGTCAGAGCTGCCGCAGCAAAGAACAACAACGCTCCCACTTCCGATGGCGCAATGCCCGTAGTTATGAAATCTGAAATATCGCAGTGGCCGTTGCAATTGCACCTGGTACCGCCGAAAGCGCCTTTCTTCGAAGGGCGGGAACTTGTAATTCTCAGTACCTGCTCGCCGGTTACCAGCCCCGATGTTCATTGGCGCTATATTCGTGGTCGCTCAGTCGTCATTGCCTGTCCGAAGCTTGACCGCACCGAAGGCTACGCTGAAAAACTCGCTGGAATTTTTAAACAGAATTCGATACCGCGCGTTATCGTGCTGCGCATGGAAGTCCCATGTTGCGGCGGTCTTACAGCCATTGTCGGTGAAGCACTTAAAATGTCACAGCCCGAAAATCTTGCGGTGGATGAAGTCACCATGAGTCTCGAGGGCGAAATAGTAAACAATCGAAGAATTTACGGCTGAAGAAAAAAGGAGGCAAAAATGACTAAACAATTGTGGCAACCCGAACAGGTAATCAATTTCGCTGACTTTGTCAGCTACGCCGACGGCTCAATCGTCAGCAAAACTTTAACCGACAAGCCCGCAGGCAGTCTGACCCTGTTTGCGATCGCTCAAGGTCAGGGTATTGCCGAGCACAAGTCGCCTTTTGATGCAACTGTAACCGTAATTGAAGGCGAAGCCAGATTTCAGGTCGGCGAAAATGTACATCTGGTAAAAGCTGGCGAAGGTCTGGTAATGCCGGCAAATGTGCCCCATGCAGTGCTTTCGGGTAGTGCTTTCAAGATGTTGTTAATTATGATACGCTCATAATTAGATAAATGAACACGAATCAAATTTGAGACAATTTCAATTACATCGGCCAGATTACAACGGTTCTGGCAAAATCTTTACGCAAAAAATCATTCAGGAGGAATTTCTATGAGTATGTTCTGTTATCAGTGTCAGGAAACCGCGGCCTGCAAAGGTTGCTCCGTTAAAGGCGTCTGTGGTAAACAGCCCGATACCGCCAATCTTCAGGATCTTCTTGTTTTCATTCTTAAAGGCATCGGCGAATTGGGTGAAATTGCCGCTGAAAAAGGAATGCTGAGCGACCAGCTCGGCGAATTCATCTGCGCTTCACTATTCACAACTATTACCAACGCAAATTTCGATGATGAAAGATTCTACGCACAAATCGACCGCGCCATCGAAATCAGAGACGAACTCAAAAACAAGCTTGCCGCTGCAGGCGCAAAAGTTGATGGCCTCTCTGATGCCACTACCTGGAAACCAGTCTCTAAGGCCGACTATCTTGCCAAAGCCGAAAAAGTCGGCGTTCTTTCAACCGAAAATGAAGATGTGCGTTCATTGCGCGAATTGCTGATTTACGGCCTTAAAGGTGTTGCAGCCTATGCTGATCATGCCTATGTGCTGGGCCATAAGAATCCCGATATCTTCAAGTTCATGGTTAAGGCACTTGCATCAACCACAAAAAACCTCTCGGTCGATGAAATGGTTGCCTTGGTTATGGCTTGTGGTGAGCAGGCTGTAAATACCATGGCGCTGCTCGACAAGGCAAACACTTCTACCTATGGCAATCCTGAAATTACCGAAGTAAATATCGGTGTTGGTTCCCGCCCCGGAATTCTCGTTTCCGGCCACGATCTCAAAGATTTTAAAGAACTGCTTGAACAGAGCAAAGACGCTGGCATTGATATCTATACTCACAGCGAAATGCTACCCGCCAACTACTACCCTGAATTCAAAAAATACAGCCATTTTCATGGCAATTACGGCAATGCCTGGTGGAAGCAGAGCGAAGAATTCGCTTCTTTTAACGGTCCGATTCTCATGACCACCAACTGTATCACCCCGGTCAAAGAAGCCTATAAAGATCGAATTTACACCACCGGCAATGCCGGGTATCCTGGTGTAAAACATATTGCCGATCGCAAAGAAGGCGGTCAGAAAGATTTCAGTGCCATCATTGCCCAGGCAAAAAATTGTCAGCCGCCTACTGAAATCGAAAAGGGAAAAATTGTCGGTGGTTTTGCTCACGCACAGGTAATGGCGCTTGCCGACAAAGTCGTCGATGCGGTTAAGAGTGGTGCAATCAAAAGATTCGTCGTTATGGCCGGCTGCGATGGCCGCCATGCTAATCGCCAGTATTTCACCGATGTCGCCAATGGCCTGCCCGAAGGCACAGTTATTCTTACTGCCGGCTGCGCCAAATATCGTTACAACAAGCTTCAGCTTGGCGACATCGGCGGTATTCCCCGCGTTCTCGATGCCGGACAGTGCAACGACAGCTATTCTCTGGCAGTGATCGCGCTTAAGCTAAAAGAAGTATTCGGCCTTAAAGATATCAACGAACTGCCACTTTCATTTGACATCGCCTGGTATGAACAGAAAGCCGTCGCCGTTCTGCTCGCCCTGCTTTTCCTCGGCGTGAAGAGCATTCGTCTTGGTCCGACTCTGCCAGCCTTCCTGTCACCAAACGTCGCCAAGGTTCTGGTTGAAAAATTCAACATTATGCCCACCGGCGAAGTTAAAGCTGATATCGAAGCCATGATGGCAGGAAAATAACCAGCGTGCAATCAGTGCCATAACGGCACACTCCCAATTTCTTCTGGCTAATTGAATTAGCCGTCAGGCCGCCCAGACGGGCGGCTTTTTTTGTGGGGTTTCGTATGAAAGGCTGTTTTTATCGTCTGATTGTTTTTCAAAGAGGCGTGAAGACCATGTCGTCGTCTGTGTCAGGTTTGCCGTCTTCGCCGACACTGAAAAGAATTTTTCCGGCGTCCGGATTGAAAATAAAAGGTTTATTTGAATAAATATCCTTTGGAAGTTCAAAATTTTGCCATTTTTCGAGGGCTTCCAGGCTTTCAGGAAACTTGTTGAACTCGTTCCGGTAAGCCTGAATTCCCAACATTACCACGACTCCGCGAAAAATATTGCGATGTCGAAAATCCTGATTGAACACTTTGCGAAAATTAGGAACAGAAATGGTCATTAGAAGCTGCATGATAAATTCTTCCGGCCAGAAAAAATATTGAATTGAAGCTGGTGAAAAGATATCCTGGCTCATTCTTTCAATTTCATTGCCCTTCTTGTGGCTGATTTCGGTGGCTTTGTCGAAAGGCATTTTACATGCGGCTATCAAAGGATCATAGTAGGGATCGAGATATTTTTTGTGCAGGGATTCGTCGCGCATTTTCCGGGCGAGTATGCCGTTTGACCTTATGTTGCTTGAATGAAAAATGCTTGGAATAACCTGCTTTTCAGAAAGAAAAGATCTCTCAAGCCCGGGGATGCTTTTTTCCAGATTCAGGAAAACTTTTTCCCATTGTAGCAGCCTTTTTGCCGGCAACTGAATTCGGGTAACGGTTTCAAGAATGCCAGTATTGCTTATATTTCTGATCGCAATGCTGATCATCCTGGTAATAAGCGATGAGCCGATTTTCGGATAAGTTTCACTGATATGCGCTAGCATCGAAATTGCACAGAAACTTGCCAACCCGGCTTCGTAGTCACCGTTGGCCATAAAGTGGCGACCCATGAAATACCAATATCGCGAGGTCTCGCGAATCTCTCTAAAATTCTGCGTTGGCGCTTCCATCTCCAGGGGAAATTTAATCTCTGGAGGCTCAGGAAGATCTTTGACCTGCTTAAAAACTCTTTTCAAAATTTCATTTCGAAATTTGTCAAATTGATCTGAAGACAATGTTTTTAGCTGATCAGCGATCTTGTCATCTTCGACAAGCTTCTGAGGAAAGTTGTCGCTTTTAAGGTCAGAAACATATTCGCCGTTTATCAGCATGCCGCCGGGAACGGTAAGTCCGACAAGAAGGTCGGGTGGGTCAGCTTTTCTGGCGGGACCGGAGCTGCTGCTACCATTTATTACTTTCATTGATTCTTTGAAATCAAAGAACATAAAACCAATGCGAATGGCCTGAAAAACAAAAATTAAAATAATTGTTAGCACTGTCAGGCCAATATATTTCAATCCTTTATTCATAAAATTACCTCGCTCAATAGCTGCATTTATATAGTTTAAACCTAGCATAAATTGGCATAAAATTGCATGGTTTGTTTTGTAGGCAAAATGAAGTTTGCAAAATAAGCACTGAAAGTTTTATGCTTTGAGCTAAGATTTTGAAATCTGAGGTATGTTTTGGAAAAAAGAACGCGAAAAAGAGGGGTCACGAGTTGTCTTCTGGTTGTTGCACTGATTTGTGCCTGTATGATCGGCGGCTTTTATTTCATATTAAGAAGCCCCGCTGAAGAAGAAAAGGGGCCATCGAAAAAGCCCTTGGTAAAGAAATTCTCCCATGACATCTCTGGAATCTGGATTGCCAAGGCCGTAAAAACCAATCCGCCGCCTGGACGGCGAGGCAACTACAAGCCATCATTCATGAAAAATAATCTTGGCGATTTTTCCGGGAAAATTGAAATAGGGAAAGATTTTCAGATCAGACAGCTGGAATGGGTCGATGTTTCCATCGGGGTTTTAAACAAGAAGATCGAATGGAAGTCTCCCAATCAATGGAAGTTTTCAATGCAAAGAAAAATGGGTGGATCCAATGAAGAAAGAGGCTCGTCAGAGCGTGACAAAAATCGATTGAAGCTCCATTATATCGGCGCAAATGGCAGTGTTAAAGAAGCACGGTTCGAGTTCGACCAAATGCCTGCCGTTCCGGATGCCTGCCGTTCCGGAAAAATATAACTTTGACGGCCGATTTCGCGAAGGAGATCGGCCTGGCGAAATCGTTGCCGAAGTAATGCTTTACGCGCCGAAAATTAAGAAACAAAAGCTCAAGAACGGCAGTTTTTTTATCCAACTTAATCCATCATGTTTGGAGTTTGAAGTCAGCAAGTTCTGGTCAAGTGATAAAAAGGTTCAGCATGAGCTGGACAAGATCTTTGGCATGGAAAAAGTCGGGTTTGGCAGAATAAAAAAGGCTCGAATACATGGGTTGAAGGATGTTGCCATTGAAAAGCTTTCCCTGCAAGGGTACCCTGCGAACCTGGGCCTTGCTTTCAAAAGAGTCGACGTGAGTTTCATTTACGGCCAGCACAAAAAAGATCCTGATAGAGTAGCGCTTGAATATGATGATAGAGAAACCGAGCTGATTATCGATAATTCTTATTCTGATAGCATCAAGGCTAGTGTGGTTTTCTTTGCCAACGGCAAAGGTAAACTGTTTACCCACAATCAGGAGCTTGAATTCGATCTTATCCGCGACCACTGAAGAAAAACCTGCGCTCTTTCTTCAGTTATTCAACTGGTATATACATGGTTATTTTTTAGATTGGCTCAAGAGCAGCGCTTTGCAAATTGCAGATTATAGCTGTTTCAAAGATTAAGGGCCTATTGACTGAGCCAGGCCTCTGCAGTATAATCAGCCGCCGGCTTTTCTCAAGCCGAATTAACGATATCGAGGTCAGAATATGAGCCAAGCAATCAGCAAAATTCTTTCTATGTCGCCTTCAGATGAAATTGTTGCCGTTCGTGGCTGGGTTAGAACCAAAAGAGCCAGCAAGAACGTTGTTTTCGTGGCGCTGAATGACGGCTCAACCATTCGCAATCTTCAGCTAGTTGTCGATCTTGACAAGGGCTTTGAGGGTCTTGACGAAGCGGCAATGACAAAAGTTACTACCGGCGCATCTTTGAAGGCTTCAGGGAGGCTTGTCGCATCCCAGGGAAGCGGTCAGGCAGTCGAGTTGCTGGTTGAAAGCCTCGAAGTCACAGGTGTTGCAGATCCCGAAGAATACCCGCTGCAACCAAAAAAACATTCATTTGAATTCTTGCGCGAAATTGGCCATCTGCGTTTCAGAACCAATGTTTTTTCGGCCATTCTTCGCGTGCGTCATGCCATGACCTTTGCGATTCATAAATTTTTTAACGACCGCGGCTTTTATAACGTTCACACACCCATAATTACCGGTTCTGACTGTGAAGGCGCGGGCGAAATGTTTCGGGTTACCACTTTGCCTGCACAGAATCCACCGACTCTCGACGATGGCAGTGTCGATTATGCAAAAGACTTTTTTGGAAAACAAGCCAATCTAACGGTTTCTGGACAGCTTGAAGCTGAACTTGCCGCCATGGCTTTGAGCAAAGTCTATACCTTTGGCCCGACTTTCAGAGCTGAAAACTCAAACACTTCCAGACATCTTTCTGAGTTCTGGATGATCGAACCTGAAGTGGCTTTCTTCGACCTTAAAGACAACATGGATCTTGCCGAAGAATTTCTCAAGTATTTGATTAAATATGCCCTTGAAAACTGCGCCGATGACATGGAATTCCTGAGTAAGCGGCATGCCGATGAAAACAAGACTAAACCTCAGGCCGAGCGCGAAGAAATGACACTGATTGAAAAGTTGAAATTCGTTTGCGACAACGATTTTGAAAGAGTCACTTACACTCAGGCAATAGAAATTTTGATGAACTGCAATCCGAACAAGAAGAAAAAATTCCAATATCTTGTGGAAGGGTGGGGTATCGATCTTCAGTCCGAACACGAGCGATATCTCGTCGAAAAGCATTTTAAAAAACCTGTTATCGTTACGGATTATCCTAAAAAGAACAAGGCTTTTTACATGCGCGATAACGAAGATGGCAGGACTGTTGCTGCTATGGATATTCTCGTGCCCGGCGTGGGTGAAATTATTGGCGGCTCCCAGCGTGAAGAGCGCTTTGATTTGCTCAAAAAGAAAGCTGAAGAATTCGGTATTCCCGAAGAAAGCATCTGGTGGTATCTCGATATCCGCCGCTTCGGCAGTGTAGTGCATAGTGGATTCGGATTGGGCTTCGAACGTCTGCTGATGTTCTTAACTGGAATGGGAAATGTTCGCGATGTAATCCCTTTCCCGAGAACTCCTAAATCCGCTGAATTCTAGAAATTTTGCCCGCCTTGTTGAGCGGGTGACCTGTTTGTTAAACCTTGAACCGCTGAAATGTGCCCTTGAAGGCTGGTTTCAGCGGTTTTTCCCTTCTGGGGGTAGATGGTATTTATGGAAAAATATGTTGAAGATTTTCAAAGAGAAGGCCAGCAAGAGAAAAATGGGGACAAATCAGTGATTAAAAGAGTGGTCAAGTGTGCTCATAAGATCGACGATGCCGCTAACTCCCCAGCTTCTGAATTTTTCGACTTCAGCTTTTATGCTTCTGGGGTTGAATGACCAGGTTGTATTCCAGATCGATACTTTTCCATGGGGTTCAAGTCGTTTAACTATTTCTGGAGTCACCCATTCAGCTCTAAGAGCATAAAGAACCGGTTGGCCGCAAGCTTTGGAATACTCTATCATACGGTCAATGGCTTCTTCGGTATATTTCCCGTTTTTACTGCTGCCGCTTCCGGGCGATAGTTTGATGAAGCAGCCGGGAAAATCTCGGCGAATCTTCTTGATTCTTTCGTCGCCAGCCGCCTCTGGGCCCTCACTCGGGACGTTAATGTTCATAATCAATTTTTGGTCTTCGATTCGATGCTTCTTCAGCGTTGCCAGAGTTCCGTCAAGGGCATTGTCTGTTTTGAGATCAACCTTGATTCCGCGACCAGATCTGGCAACTATGCCAACCCAGTCGTCAAAAAGTAGTCCGTTGGTTTGAAAAGGGTCATGGGCAGTAACCGGACGTGGTTCTCCACCAAATATCGGGATTAGTGATCTTAATGGCCCTTCGAGTCTTACATCGCACTCAAACCAATTGCAGTTGCTTTTCAGAGCCTGCTTGAGTTCTGAATAAGTATTGGTATAGTGAGCATTCACAACCTTGTCTATGCTGTCGTTTCGGTTCCAGCCCAGATGCTGATTCTTGGCGGCGAGATCACCAAGTTCGGCAAATTTGTCATTTTTCAGTTTTCTCTGAACAAAAAAGGCCTGAAGACGGGAGATCTTGGGGAATAGTTCTCGCAATTGATTGAAGGCAAAGACAATCTTGTCTTTTAACCCGGTAAAAAAACGAAATGGTGATTTTTTTTCTTTCCTGTCAGCGTTATCATCGGTGACAAGACTTTCGCTAGACAAAGAAGGATTGATACTGGCGCTCTGGAAATTAACCGATTTTGAAGGTTCTATGTTCTCATTGAGTTGGTTGCGGGCTTTTTGCATCGCCTCTGCCAATCTGGCAATCTCAGCTTTATCAGCCCTTCGGTTGACCGCTTCTATATATGCTTTCTGGGCTTTGAGATATTCAGCATGAAACAGTTGCTCAGATGCCTTGGCCGTAGAAGGCCAAAACATCAATAGTAAGAACAAGACTGCTAATGCTTTTTTCGACATACCAACCAACATATATTTAAAATAATGGCTTGAGCCAGCCCATCTTCGAAAGAATCTTGATTAACCACATCTTTTGCGGGTTTTCAACGTCGCCTGGGCCAAATTCTGCTTTGTCAGCGGTGGCTAAATGATATTCTACCGCCTTGCGGATATCGAAGAATATTTCATTGCGAAGCTCGGTGGCGAAACTGTTCGATTTGACAGCGGCTACAACTTCAGAATTAACCTTTTCACTTAAAAAGTCGAAATTGTAAGTTCCAACAACGCCGATACGGCTGTCGAAGACGAAATTCTTGCCGTGCAATTGCCCCTCTTTTACCCGGGCAAAAATGCGCATTGTCGGCATGTCACGCAGGATGCTGCGCCAATCCCGATAGAGCATGGCCTCGGTGGGGAAGCTATCAGAGGTTTCCGGGCTGTTGGTGTGAACGTAAATCGGCACTCCACGTCTGGCTGCACGCTTGAGTGCGGCTTCGGCCCGCGGCGTAAGTACTACATAAGGGTTCTGGATAATGATTTCACGGCGGCTGCCGTCAATGTATTTAACAACATTTGCAGTGATATCGTTTCGTGGGCCAGTAAGAGAGTGGCTGTCGAGGATGTGCACAGGGGCTTGGTGGGAATTTTCGCCCAACGAAAAATCCGGATATCCGGTCATAGTCTTGTATTTATTTAATTGCTCATTGAGATCATTGATAATTTTTGATTGAGAGCTGAAACGCCTGGTGATTTTAAGTTGGCCTTTTCCATAAAGTTTCGCAAGCATGGCTTCATAGCCAATTTGCATTTGCAGGCTGCGATATTTGGTAAGACCGATTATTGATCTTCCAACTTCAAATGATTTGAGAATGTCGAATTCATCTTCAAAGGCTTTCCGTAGTTGGGCACTAACTTTTTCGCTGTTGATGAGAACGTCAGTGTCGCGCCAGGCTTTTTCGTCGTCGACTGCATCAACAAGGTATTCGTCGGCAATATTGCGTCCACCGACAATGGAGTAGCGCCCGTCGGCAATAAGAATTTTGTCGTGGTTGCTGGAAATGACCCGTCGCAGGTCAGTTATTGCTCCGAGCAGATTCGATTGAATCGGGTTGTATGTTTTAACCCTCACATTTGGATGCTTTGCAAGCTCTTCAAGATACCCGCGTTGCATAAGTTTGAAGCTGAGTTTGTTTGAACCACGGGTATCGACCATCAGTCTTACTTTAACGCCTTGTTCTGCCTTCTTTAGAAGCATGCCAAGCAATGATAGTCCAAAGGCATCATTTTCAATGATAAAATACTGGACGTCGAGAGTGCTGCGGGCTTCGGTTAAAATTTTCCAGCGGGCATACCAGGATTGATAGTTGTTATAAATGAGCCTGATTTCAGCTTCGTCATCAGTGTACTCGCCAGTCTGGCTTTTCTGATAATCGTTAAAAACAGCATCGACATTGGTTATGAAAGGAGCTTGCGCCGATTCATACCAGAGCAGGAAGTCTTCATGCTTGTTTTGGGTATTAATGTAGGACATTGATTTGCCAAGGTATTTAACACCCTTTACTGCTTTAACTGGGAAGGCAAGCCAGCTCGAATTTTTATAGCTGTTAAAGGAGTTGGTCATTTCAGCAAATTTTTTATCCATAACCGCTTGCCACTGAACTTTGTATTGCTTGCCCTTGATGTAATTCAGGCTGAGCTTGGCCCATTGTGCAAGCTTGCTGTCTCGGCTTTTGCTAAGTTCGGCGAAAATTTTTGCGGCCTTTTTGCGGTCAATATCGAAGGTTTCAAGGGCAGTGGCTATTTCAAACTGAAGTATGCTCTTTATTTCTGTATCAGGATTGGTGGCGAGCAATTGTTCGATTGCCTGAATTGTTTTATCTGCCTCAGCCTTGCTT
Organism: uncultured bacterium; assembly: GCA_964596185.1. Taxonomy (GTDB): domain Bacteria; phylum Muiribacteriota; class Ozemobacteria; order Ozemobacterales; family Ozemobacteraceae; genus DYKG01. The sequence goes on from CAZQUE010000042.1 coordinate 10,633, forward strand.
TTTGCCTGTTGCAAGGCTTCAACCAGTCTCTTTGCGTCTTCTGGAAGTTGCGCGTAATGAGACTTCAGACTTCGCTGAGCATCAGATTTGCCGCTGCTGATAGCCATGTCGGCTGAGGCGGAGGACGTGTCCCCTTCCTGTTCTTGCTCTTCATTTGATTGAGCCGGAGCTGAATTGCCATTGATCGCTGTTTCATAGGCTGCTTTGGCCTGACGATATTCGGCAATGGCTTTGTCTATTTCTGCCTGGGGGCGGTTCTCTGTAACTGCTTTCTTGTAGTTCTGGTATGCCTGAGAATATCTCTGAAACTCTACTTCATAGCTTGTAGCCCAAGCCTGAGAAGTCAGCAGCAAGACCGCAAATAACAGTAAAAAGCTTATTTTCAAGCGAATCATTTTATTCACTTTATGTACCCTTCGCGTAAGATTAATATTTTAATGATACTGATAATACTACCGTCCCGCCAGCTGTTAAGGATTGAATCTTATGCCCCGTTCGTCTGTGCCTTTTGTTAGGCTGATGGTTAGCGGAAATTGCAAAGCCAGTCGCGCTCAAAAGTTCTGAAAACCTAGCGTTTATGAATTGCCGGTGGGATCAAGGCATCTTTACGAAAAACGATGTACAAATCGATGAAAGAATAACAAAAGGTCAGGGCAGCAATGCCGACCCAGATGAAGTTTCCGGTTGAATTGAAGCTCTCTTCAAAGGCAGTGTCATTGGCGATGTCCAGGGCAGCATCGATTTGGCTGCTGAGAGAAGAAACATAGCTATATGCGGCCATAACAACGCTCAAGACCATTATCGCCATGATTATGGCTCCGCGCTTTTTACTGCCAAGTTGCCAGCTTCCAAGGCCAGGGAAAAAGATGTTGGCGACGATTGCCGAACCAAGATTGGGTTGTTCTTTCTTCTTTTGTGGAACAGTATCTGACAATTTTAATTCTCCTGATTGCCTGGGATTGGCTGTTGTCTTGATTGTAGCCAGCGAAAAACTCGGTTGGTTAAAAGAAACCCGGTCACATTTTTGACCATGCCATCAATTATATCAGAGAGATTGACCAGGGTAAACTTAACCGATTTTGCCACGGTACAGCCATATAAGGTGGCTCGGACACTTGTCAGTTTTGTCGGATATTGATTAAAATTCTCTGGCAACGTTTTTTTGATGAGGTGATTGTTTGTGCAAAAAGCGGAAATCAGTTCGCATATGGAATTCTTTGAAAAAACTCCCGGGTGGGCAAAGGTTTTTAGATTGCTCGCAACAATTGGCTTTCTGGGGCTTATTTTCCAGGTTTTCAAAAAGTTCGGTGGCAGTGAGGTTTCAATTGCTGCGTTTGGAGGTTTTGCTGCTATTCTAGTTTTTGCCATGGTTGTGAAATACTCAATCAGGGGAAAAATAATTCTCGACAATCAGCAAAAAAAGATTTTTCATCAAGTCGAAATTTTTTCAAGCAAGCATTCGTCCGAGGTTTGCCGATCCTCAGAAATTCATGCAATAGGAGTAAGCAGCTCGACATCTTTTTTAAATGCGAAAAGTGGCCTGCATGGAGCGCTGGATAATTCTACCGTAAAAAGTTCTTATTTTTGGGCTGTTGGGCTAACCAGCACCGGAAAAACCATTCGTTTGTCAGATGACAGCGGGAACTCTGCAATGATCAATTCTCAGGCTGAAAAAATGGCTGAGGCAATTGGCTGTGCTTTCTGCCGTGGCCACGAAAATACGCGAATCAACCCGCAAAAGCTTGCAAACGGCCGCTGGCGGTTTGAGGCTGAAGATTTTGACCCGGTTGCCAGACAAAACTATTTCATGGTCGCAATTATTGCATTTCTGGCAATTGCGGCCCTGGTCGCCAAGCTTACAGGAAACTGAATCAGACGGTGATTTGAAAAACGCTGCAGGTTAGAATAGCGATTCGACTGCAACTGCCTTTTTTATTGACAATTTTAGACGATTGGTATATACAAATTGTAAAAGGTATACACCAATTTATGCTGACACTAAAAATTGATGATAAATCGAATATTCCTGTTTATAAACAGATCAGTCGCCATGTTATTCGACTGATTAAAAGCGGCCGCCTGACCGGGGGGGAGCGCTTACCGCCCGAGCGGGAGCTGGCGCAAAGGCTTAACGTTGCACGCGGAACCGTTAAAAAAGCTTATGACATGTTAGCGCAGCAAAAAATGATTGTCGCAACCCGGGGGCGCGGTTCCATTGTGGTTGGCGGCACCAGCTCTGGTAAAGAGGGTTCCGGGCGAATAGCTCTTGCCCAGGAAAAAATAGGGGCTACCATTAACGAACTCGAATCGCTCGACCTCAGTTATCGGGAAATAGCCGACCTTTTCAGTCTTTGTCTGGCTCAGCGCGAAGAAGATGTCGCGAGCTTTCGCATTGCTGCTGTAGATTGCAACCCGGAAGCCCTTGGTATCTATCGTCAGCAGATAGCAATGCTTACGCGCATGTCCCTTGCCCAGATTCTTTTCGCAGATCTAGACGCTGAGCCTGAACCAGAAAAGTTGCTCTCGCCCTTCGATTTAATAATAACCACCAGCAACCATATCGAGCACTTGCGCAATCTTGTTCCGGAGTTGGCTGAAAAGTGCGTGCCGGTAGTTGTTTCACCCTCCTCGACAACCCTGGTTTCTTTGGCACGGATTCCAACAGATCATAAAATCGGGATTCTTTATCAAAGCAAACGCTTTTTTGAAATAATTCAGATCTGGCTAAAAAAATCTGGAATTGTTGCCAGGGCTTCTGGATTTCCTTTTTTGTACGCCTCTTCTCAGGAATTGGCTGATTTTATTTCAGATAAAAATACCCTGGTATTGCCGCCAGGATTCACATCGAAATTTTCTTCCTCTGTTTTGCCGATTGTCGCAAGTTTTCGTCAGCGTGGCGGGGTATTGCTCGATTTTGCTTATGAAATAGAGCGAGGCTCGCTTCTGCATCTGGAAGATCTGATAAAAAACCTGATAAATCATTCAAGGAAAACGCTATGAAAAATCTCGTCCTCGGGGTAATTGGTTTCGATTGTCATTCGGTTGGTAATAAAATTCTCGAAGCTTTTTTCACAGAAGCGGGTTTTAGGGTGACCAATCTTGGAGTAATGGTAAGCCAGGAAGAATTTATCAGTGCCGCGATCGAGACTGATGCCAAGGCCATTCTGGTTTCTTCGCTATACGGTCATGGCGAGATCGATTGTGCCGGTTTGCGTGAAAAATGCATTGAAAAAGGCCTCGACGACATTCTTTTGTATGTTGGCGGAAATCTTGTGGTCGGTAAAACTCCGGCTGCTGAAGTTGAAGAAAAGTTTTTGAAAATGGGCTATGACCGGGTTTTTGGTCCGGATTGCGATCTGGAAAATGTGGTTGGGTTACTAAAGAAGGACCTTGAGGCAAGGAAAGAGGAATGATTGCCCACTCGTTGATCAGTGTCGATATTGGTTCGACCTGGACCAAGGCAGCCCGGTTCAAGTTGCACAACGACCGCTTTGAATTAGTGAAGCGGTCGTCTGTGCCTACCAGCGTAGATTTTTTGCCGGACAGTTTTTTTGCCGTTCTGAATGAGATCAGCCCCGAGGTCGACTGGCGAAGAGTTGACCAGGCACCAGCTCCTTTGTTTTTTTCCTCTTCTGCCAAGGGCGGATTGAAGGTTGCCGTGGTAGGTCTTGTTCCGGAAATGTCGCTGCAAATAGGCCGATTAGCGGCTTTTTCGGCAGGCGCAAGGATCTGTGCGACTTTTCCATATCGGTTGACTCGTAAGCATATCGCTGAAATAGAGCAGATGAAACCTGATATTCTTTTGCTTTGCGGCGGCACTGATGGCGGAAATGAGCGCTATGTCTGCGAAAATGCTGTTTCTATTGCCAATTCCGATTTTCAGGGAGCCATTGTTTATGCCGGCAACAACCTTGTTGCTGAGCGAATTGCAGAAACTCTAGCCGGCAAGGATTGCAGGCTTGCCGAAAATTTAATGCCTGAATTTGGACGTTTGAATATTGAGTCGGCTCGCGCAGTTATTCGCGAAGTTTTTCTCGATCGCATCGTGATTGGAAAGGGTCTGGAAAGCCTGATAAACCAGTTTGGTGTTCAGCCTTTGCCAACGCCACTTGCAGTTTTCAATCTGGTGGAGGCAATCGGGAAAAATTGTGCCGGCTGGCAAAACTTTGCTCTTATCGACATGGGAGGAGCTACCACCGATTTTTATTCGTTTACCGACGCATTTCATCCAGAGTCGGGAACGGTCATCAAAGGAATCATCGAGCCCAGATTGAAAAGGACCGTTGAAGGAGACCTTGGTTTAAGAGTCAGCGCAAATGCAGTTCTGGGAGAAAATTCCCAGAATTTGCAGCAAAGATTGGCCCGGTTTGATCATGGAGTCTCGGTCTGTTTTAAGGAATTGATTGATTACATCGAAGAGATTGGTTTGCGACCAGATTTTTTGCCATCAAAAGATAAAGAGAAAGAGATAATTTTTGATCGGATTCTGGCAGAGATTTGTGTTGAGAAGGCTATGCTGCGTCATGCAGGGACCATAGAAGAGGTTTACACCACAGCTGGCCCGGTTTGGGCTCAACATGGAAAAGATTTGCGTCATATTGATCGAATTGTCGGATCAGGGGGCTATCTGGCTGCAATGGGGCGAGAATGTCAGAAATTGTCCTTTTTTTCTTCAGATTCAAGGAAAACTGAAAACAAGATTGCGCTGATGCCTGAAAAATTCAGCTACTTTTCGGATATAGATTATTTGTGGCCACTGCTAGGCAATCTGGCGACAAGATACCCGGCCCAGGCCGCCATTTCTGCTGTGGAATTTTTATCAAGGCAAACAGAAATGGGCGTGTTTAGTTCTGATTCAGCGAAGATCGATGTGAAAATAAGCCGGACTGCCGGTTTGCCAAAATTAACCAAAATTCAAGGAGCTTAGTTACAGTGGAAAATTCCTATATGCTCAACCGAGAACATTTTGACCAGGTTCGCAGTGAAATTTTGCAGAGCTGGCCGACCGGCAAAGATTTATCGCTGGAAGAAGGAATTGCTTATCAAAAGAATATTCCAGCAGAAAAGAATTTTGCCGTGGCAATGCGCAAGGCATCTCAGGCCGGTGAAACTTTGCTGCAACCTCGGGCGGGGGTTGCCTTGATTCAAGATCATATCAGGCTGCTTCAATACCTTGAAGATGAAGGCGGGGCAGATCTTCTTCCAACCACTATCGATGCCTATACCAGACAAAATCGATATCAGGAAGCCGCTGTGGGCATTGAGAAATCGCTTCAGGCAAGAACTTCTCTGTTAAATGGATTCCCTGCGGTTAATCATGGGCTTGCTGGTTGCCGACAAGTCACCGAAGCGGTTAGGTCCCCAATTCAGGTGCGACATGGCACTCCCGATGCCCGCCTTCTTGCAGAAATAACATTGGCGGGCGGATTCACCAGTTATGAGGGTGGGGGAATTTCATATAACATTCCATACGCAAAAAAAGTTCCTCTCAAAAAATCAATTGAGGACTGGAAGTATGTCGACAGGCTCGTGGGGATTTATGAAGAAAATGGAATTCATATCAATCGCGAACCTTTTGGTCCGCTGACCGGAACCCTTGTGCCACCGTTTGTCAGCCATGTGGTTGCAATTGTCGAAGGCATTCTGGCATTGCGCCAGGGAGTCAAGTCGATTACCCTCGGCTACGGTCAGGGGGGCAACCTTTTTCAGGATATTGCCGCTTTGAAATCTTTGAAAAGCCTGGCAAACGAATTTTTTGCCCGGGAAGGTTTCAGCGATTACGAATTGACTACAGTTTTTCACCAGTGGATGGGAGGCTTTCCTGAAGACGAAGCAAAGGCATTTTCCGTAATCAGCTGGGGGGCTTCAGTGGCTGTTCTTGCCGGAGCAGACAAAGTCATTGTTAAGTCACCCCATGAGGCCATGGGCATTCCTACCCGTGAGGCTAATGCCCAGGGTTTGCGTTGCACACGACAGGCGGTAAACATGCTTCGCGACCATGTTTTCCCGATTGGGAAAGAGCATCAACAAGAAATTGAACAGATTGAAAAAGAAGTGCGCTGCATTATGGAGGCTGTTTATCGCCTCGGCAATGGCGACGTCGAGACAGGCGTGATCGCAGCTTTTGAGTCCGGTGCCATGGATGTGCCCTTTGCTCCGTCGGTACATAATCATGGAAAGATTCTGCCCATGCGTGATAATGAGGGGTATATCAGGGTTTTTAATAAGGGAAATCTTGCTCTGGATGAGGATATAATGGATTATCACCGTAGTCGGCTCGAGGAAAGAGCCAGTGCTGAAGGGCGCCAGGTCTGTTTTCAGATGGTGACCGATGATATTTACGCAATAAGTAAAGGAAGGCTGGTAGGTAGACCCAGATGAAGATTAGCAAAGCCACGTTTGCCCCAGGAAATTCAGCGTTTTTTTTCGATGATCAGCGGGCGATCAAGAAAGGTGCCCCGCAGGACGGTTTTGTCTATGTCGGCGCGCCGGTTACCCCGAAATTTAACCGTATTAGAGAAGCTGGACAAAGTATCTCGGTTATTTTGTTGCTAGAAGACGGGCAAATTGCGGTAGGCGACTGCGCTGCCGTCCAGTATTCCGGAGCGGGTGGCCGCGACCCGTTGTTTCTGGCGGCCGAATATATTCCATTTTTGAATGAAAATTTGAAGCCATTGCTTGAAGGCATGGAGCTTTCTTCCTTCCGGGAAATGGCTGATCGTTTCGCCAATCTTGAAATTGATGGCAAAAGCCTGCATTCTGCAATTCGTTACGGCCTTACTCAGGCTTTACTGGATGCCCGCGCCAGAGCCGATCATCTTATGCCCTGTGAAGTTGTTTGCCGGGAATACGATTTGCCGGTCATTGCTGAAAGAGTTCCAATCTTTGGTCAGACCGGTGACAATCGTTATGAAAATGTCGATAAAATGATTATCAAAGGGGTTGAAGTTCTGCCTCATGGCTTGATTAACAACATTGAAACCAAGCTGGGGCGAGATGGTGGCAAGTTACGTGAATACATCGAATGGCTGGTCGCCAGAATCGTCAAATTGCGTTCTAGTGAAGCATATCGACCCAGTCTGCACATCGATGTCTATGGCAACATTGGTCCCATTTTTGACTATGACATAGATCGAATAGTCGATTACCTTGCTTCTCTTGAAAAACATGCCGGTGGATTGCCCCTTTATATCGAAGGCCCGGTAGATATGGAAGAAAAGCAGTTGCAGATCGAAAAGCTTGGGATGATTACACAAAAGCTACATCAGATTGGTTCAAATGTGAAAATTGTTGCCGACGAGTGGTGCAATACTTACGAAGACGTGCGGGATTTTTGTGATGCCAGGGCCTGTGATATGGTGCAAATTAAAACTCCAGACCTCGGCGGAATTCAGAATATCATTGAAAGCGTTCTTTATTGTAAGAAGACTGGAGTTGAGGCATATCAGGGGGGAACCTGCAATGAAACCGATGTTTCAGCAAGACTTTGTGTTCAGCTGGCAGTTGCTGCAAGAGCTGAAAGAATGCTGGCAAAGCCCGGAATGGGGTTTGATGAAGGCTATACCATTGTAAATAACGAGATGGAGCGGATTTTGGCCGTTCTGCGCTTAAGAGGAGAAAGATGATGAGCACTAGAGAAGAATTCAGAGTTTTGTCGCCGACTGCTATTCTCGGTTATGGTTTTCCTGAAAGCTCATTTAATAAAGGAATCGCAAGAAATCCGCATCTGATTGCCGTTGATGCTGGTTCTACCGATCCTGGACCATATTATCTGGGCGCGGGAAAGGCCTTTACCGACAGGGCTTTCGTAAAACGTGATCTGCGCTATATGATTAAAGCCGGAGTTGCGGCAAATATACCTGTGGTGGTTGGAACTGCGGGCGGTTCGGGAGCTTCTGTTCATCTTGAATGGTGTCGACAGATCGTCCTTGAAATTGCCAACGAAGAGAAGCTCAGCTTTAAGATGGGGGTAATTCCTTCCGACATAGAAAAAAATATTGTAAAGGTCGCTTTGAAAGAAGGCCGTATAAGCCCATTGGCATGTGTGCATGATTTAACTGAGTCACAGATTGATGAAACCACTTATCTGGTTGCACAAATAGGTATTGAGCCGATTGTTGAAGCACTTGAAGCCGGTTGTCAGGTCATTCTTGCCGGACGATGTTATGATCCGGCTGTTTTCGCGGCCCTGCCAATTATGAAAGGATATGATCCGGGGCTGGCTCTGCACATGGGAAAAATTCTAGAATGTGCCGCAATAGCCGCAACTCCTGGTTCTGGCGCGGATTGTGCTCTTGGAATTCTGACTCAAGACTCTTTCATTCTCGAAGCTTTGAGTCCAAAGCGTAAATTTACCTGTGAATCGGCAGCTGCGCATACTCTATATGAAAAGTCAGATCCCTATCATTTGCCTGGACCCGGCGGAATGATCGACTTAGAAAATTGCTCTTTCACTGATCTCGGTGATGGTCGTGTCGAAGTTAAAGGCAGTCGATTCGTTGCCAGTGAAAAATATTCGGTAAAGCTTGAAGGAGCTCGCCCGATAGGTTATCGCAGTATAAGTATTGCTGGAACCCGCGACCCAATAATGATTGGCGATATAGAGCGAATTCTAAGTGAAGTTCAGCAACAGTTGGGTGAAATGTCACCTGACGACGACCATTCTCAAAAGCTGTTCTTCCATGTCTACGGCAAAAATGGTGTGATGGGTAGCCTTGAACCGCAGTTGCAGGTGACGGCTCATGAATTATGTATCGTAATCGAGGCATTATGCAAAACTCAGGAACAGGCAGACACTCTTTGTAGTGTGGCCCGTTCGACCCTGCTGCATTATGGTTACGAGGGAAGAATTTCAACTGCTGGAAATCTTGCTTTTCCATTCTCGCCATCAGATATTCGAATGGGCCAGGTTTTTGAATTTTCATTGTATCATTTGCTTGAAATGAATGAAGAAAAACTTTTCTCCGTTAAGATCGAACGGCTCGAAAATGGCACACTGAAGTGAAAGGGAACAATATGAAAAGAAGCATACTGGAAGCAGCAAAAGTAATCAGGTCGAAAAATGCTGGCCCATTTGAGCTTACCTTTGACATAATTTTCAAAAATCGCGAATTCTATGAAATGTTTAAAGAACGTCAGATCATTAATGAACAAATGATGGCCGGACTGTTGCAGATAAAGATAGATGACATTATTGGCATAATCTGGTTTGCTCCGGCAAATGCTGTGAAGATTACCATAAAAAGGCCCATGCCATCTGGTGCTCCCGGAGAAACCGATATTTACGGCGCTCAACAGCACGCGCCTCTTTTGAAAATCGAGTTTTAATCATGCCACAAAGTTCATTTCTTTATAATAACCAGTTGCATTTTGAAACACTGATTTATTCTGTATATTACGCTCCCCGAGGCCGACCACGCTTGTATGTTCTTGCTGACCAGCTCGCTAATCGCTATCTGACTCCTTCCGATTTGCTGATCGGCATTATTGGCTCGGAAGGCTCGGGAAAATCGACATTGATCAAGGGCCTTTTCCCCGGCCTGGAGTTAACCAATGACGATGACGGCGTTAACGTCAAACCCACACCTATTTATGATTTTCAACCCGATGACTTTTTTGCTCCTCATACCTTTCATCTTGATATTCGTTATGAATTGGCTTTCAAGCAGAAATTTGAAATTGCCGATGCGATCAAGTCGGCAGTAGAAAACGGACGGAGGGTGGTTATCGAACATTTCGATCTGATTTTCGATGCGCTTGGTTTCAATGCGCAGATTCTGTTTGCAATCGGGGATGAAGTGCTTGTTGCCAGACCAACGGTTTTCGGCCCCTTGCCAAACTCATTGAAAAATGTCGTGGAAAAGACCACCAGATACCGTAAGATGGCCCATTCCGCCGAAGATATTACCAGCTACATTCTTGCGACCGAATACAACTATAAGCGTCGTGTTCTTCATTCTGATGTCAAGCATGGTTTTGTCATCAAGTTTCCGGAAAAACCGAATATCGACATTGAGGAACTCGAAGCAAAGGTTAAGGCAGTGATCGAACTTAATCTGCCGATTGGCACCAGAAAAAAAGACTGTATTGGTATTGGCGACTGGGAAATGTATTGCACTGGCACACGTACCCATGTCAAATCTTCTGCCGAAATCGAGAATTTTCGCCTTCACAAAGAATATGTTTTTGACCCGATCTGGAAAGAATACATGTTGATCGGAATGGTTGGCGAAAAGTATCGGGCTGGGATTGAAGATATGGTCTATTTTGATGAATGAGTTCTCAGCGATTGGTTTTAAATGCTTTTGAGAAAAAAACAAGAGCAACAGGAGTGAAAGATGATCGAACGCCAATTTAGAAAAATTACCGCACAAGGAATTAGAGTTAAACAGCATGGTGATAAGCGTTTCATAGAAATCGAGCCTTCGGTTCTGCAAAATCTTGCTGCTGAAGCATTTCATGATGTCTCATTTTTCTTGCGCTCAGACCATCTCGATGAGTTGGCTGCGATTATTGACGATGAAAATGCCTCTGCAAACGATCGATATGTTTGCCGGGCCCTGGTGAAAAATGCCATTATTGCCGGGGAGGGCCGCTTGCCACTTTGCCAGGATACAGGAACAGCCACAGTTTTTGCATGGCGCGGCGAAAGAATCATGACAGGGGGCAACGATGTTAAGGCAATTGAAGATGGTATCTTTGAAACCTGGCAAAAAAATAATTTGCGTTTTTCGCAGGTTGCAGCAATCGACATGTTTACCGAAAAAAATACAGGCAGCAATCTTCCGGCTCAAATAGAGATTAATTTTTCTGCTGGTGACGAGTATCGCTTTCTTTTCATGGCAAAAGGTGGGGGGTCTGCAAATAAAACGATTCTTTATCAGGGTAGTCGTGCGTTGCTGAATGAAAAGGCTTTTGAAGCATTTCTGCGAGAGAAAATTTCTTCGCTTGGGGTGGCCGCATGCCCTCCATATACCCTCGTCGTTGTCGTTGGCGGAACTTCGCCCGAAAATAATTTGAAAACGATGAAGTTGGCTTCTGCCGGTTACTATGATGATTTGCCGACACAGGGCGATGGTAGCGGCGAACCATTTAGAGATTCTTTCTGGGAAAAAAGAGCCTCGGAGATTGCTGCTAAAACAGGGTGGGGGGCTCAGTTCTGCGGAAGGCACATGGTTGTCGGGACCCGGGTGATTCGCTTGCCGCGCCATGCCGGTTCATGTCCGGTTTCGATAGGCGTTTCCTGTTCTGCACATCGCAATATTCTTGGAAAAATAACCTCGGAGGGTGCTTTTCTTGAAGTTCTCGATCGCAATCCGGCGCGGCTGCTGAATAAATGTTTAATTGACAATGATTCCTTGCCAAAAATTGATCTCGATTGTCCTATGAAAGAAATAATTTCTCAGTTGCAAAAATACCGTGCCGGTGACCTGGTTTTGCTAAGCGGTACAATGATTGTTGCCAGAGACATGGCGCACGCAAAAATCTTTGAAATGGTTCAGGCTGGTTTGCCCATTCCAGATTATTTTAAAAATCACCCGGTATATTATGCCGGACCAGCCAAAACTCCGCCAGGTTACGCTATCGGCAGTTTTGGCCCGACAACTGCCCAGAGAATGGATGAATACGTCGATTTCTTCATGAGTCGGCAAGCTTCGATGGTTATGCTTGCTAAAGGCAATCGAGCCGAGTCTGTCATTGAAGCATGTCAAAAGCATGGCGGCTTTTATCTTGGGACAATTGGTGGCGCTGCAGCCCTTATTGCCAAAGAAAACATCCTTGAGTCCGAGGTTATCGATTTTGCAGAATTCGGCATGGAGGCTGTGCATCGTATCAGAGTCGATAATTTGCCCGCTTTTATCGTATACGACAGTTTTGGTGGCCGGCTTTATCAAAAATAGAAATCTGCTTGCTAATTTTCAATGCAGACGGTAGTCTGAAGCAATCATGGCAAAGTTTACCATTGAAAAAGCATTCAAGTATGTTGGCCTGTTTTTGGTCTGGGGAGGAATCGCCGCCGTTATCTACACGATAATGCTCGGAGTGGAGACCAGTGCTCAGTCAAAATGGCCAACGGTTCAGGCCGAGTTGATTCGTGCCGAATTCCAGCAGGTTGTTGAAAGATTGCGCGATGACCCGGACGCTCCGGGAGGAAAACGGGAAATTTACAATTGGATCCCAGATTTCGAATATACCTATGTGGTAAATGGGCAACAATATCGGTCCAGGCAAATTTCAACTTTTGATCCGATATGTCGCACAGAAAGTGATGTCCTTGATTTGCGCCGCCTTATCTCTCGCAACAATACTATCCTTGCTTATTATGATCCGCAAAATCCGGCATTTTCAGTCTTAAACCCTTTTCCCAGCCTTATTAATATCTGGATAAGCCTTACCATTTCTGTCATTGCAGGCCTGACCGGACTGGCAATGTTTGTGGTTTGCCGAAATGCCTGATGGGCTCTCGGGGTAAAACACCAATTTCCTGCCTACCAAAAATTTAAATTAAAATACCTGCCTTCGTAATTGCGATAAGGGCAGACTGATTTGAAAGACATTCCAGTCGTCTTTTCTAAAAATCTCCAGCTTGCCACTATGTTTTTCTATGGCATAGTTGGCCAGACAAAGACCCACACCCAAATGCCCTTCTTTCTGGCTCATGCCAATAAACAATTTTTCAAAAACCTTTTCATCTATCGGCTTGCCGGTATTGGCAATTTTAACAATGATTTCGGTTTCGGTTTCTTCCGCGTAAAGTGATACCTGGGCAATAGACTCATTCCCAAATGGATTTGCAGCTTCAACGGCATTTTTTACTATATTCAAAAGTGCATCCGAAATTAATCTCGTCTGGCACATCACCTTGCTTTGTTGCAATGAAATCCTTCTGCTGACTGAAACCCCCTTTGGTTGGGCAAAACGCCTGGCAGCATGGAAAACATATCTCAAGACCAAGCCAAGATCCGTTGGTTGCATTGCTTTGCTTTCCTGACCGGAAATAATCTGTGAATAGCTTTCGCCAATACTTGAAAGCTGGCCAATTGCTTTTTGTAGCTCTTCTAAAGGTGCTTTGTGAGCTGCCCCATTTTCATGGGTGAGTTCCGAAAGAATAAGGTCAATAATCTGCAGATGATTGTTGAGCTCATGTATCAATGCGAAGGCAAATAACTCAACATTGTCTGGCGGAAGGGCTTTCTCGCCTTCCTGCTGTTGAATCAAACCACTCTTTTCAGCCGTTTTTATGCGCCTTACCAGTTTTTCGTTCCAGTTTTTTATCGTACCCGAAATCGACTCCAGCCACTTGTTTCTCTCTTCAAGTTCAGATAAAAGACTTGTGTTTTGCCTTTTTTGTCTTATCTGCTCAAATAAATGTTTCAGAACTGAGTGCATTTTTTCATAATCCATTGTTTTCGGAAGGTAACTATGTGCTCCAAGCTCAACGGCCTCAAGATTCGACTCGGCGTCAGGATAAGCGGTCATCATAATTACTTCTGTTTCTGGCTTGATTTCTTTGACTCGCCTAAGCGTTTGAATTCCTTCGATGTCGGTTGGAAAGCGCTTGTCTAGCAGGGCTAAATGAATGTCATAATTCAATACAGCACTTATTGCATTCTCAGGTGTGTGAACGCTATAAAGGTTAACGTCTTCCTGACCAAGGAGATCTTCAAGTATTTCACAGAATCTTGGCTCATCGTCAGCAATTAGAACGTTGAATCGGTCGTTGGCAATCATTGTGTGATCCTTTCAAATTTTACCATCGTTGCATAGGTCGGAAGTTTGATAATCGCAGTTACGCCTTCTCCAGGCTTAGAAATCAAAGTTAAACAACCATGATGTTCTCTAATTATTCCTTGTGAAATGGTTAGGCCCAGGCCGCTGCCATTTCCCGATTTTGTCGAGAAAAAGGGCTCGCATACATTGTCGATCAATGTTTGTGACATGCCCGGTCCGGTGTCGGTAACTTCAATTTGTATTATTTGTGCTTCTGGTTCAAAAACAGGCGGAAGCTTACTAATGTCATGCAAATGAAATTTTCGGAAATTTAAAAGTTTACTGCGCGGGGGGTCGCTGGAACGTCTTTTTAGTTGATCTTCCATTAAGATGTCACCGGGAGAAACCTTTCTACAAATTGCCTTGACCGTGATTATTCCCGATGAGCCCATTGCGTCGACAGCATTGTCAAACAGATTGATAAAAACCTGGATCATTTTGTTTACATCACAGTATGCAGGCAATAGTTCCTCAATGAATGACGTTTGGAAATCAATTTTTTCCATGCGGATCTTCAGGCGAAAAAGTTCGATTGCTTTGTTGACAATATCTTTAATTTCGGCTTTCTGTAAAAAGGTTTCGGTAGGTTTGGCCAGCGTCAAAAAATCTTTTACAAAGCAAGATGCCCGACCAACAGCGTCGTTTATAAAGCTAAGATGCTTGCTGACAATTTCGTTGTTCTGGGAGTCCTGGTTCTTTTTTATTACTGCAGTTGAGGCTTTGATCATCGCTAAGGGTGTGTTGAGTTCATGAGATATGCCTGCTGCCATTTGCCCGATCATTTTCAGCTTTTCGGCATGAATAAGTTTTGCCTCAAGAAATCTCACTTCACGGATATCTTGAAAAACCAGGACATAACCGGAAACTCTTCGTTCACGGTTTCTAAGCCGGACTGCAGAAAGACTAACCGGAACAAGATTCTCGCTCTCACAATCTGCTTTCCCAGGTGAAAGTTCCGTTTCAAAATTTCTGTATAAAACACCTGATTCAAGTTCTTCTAATGGCTCAGTCTCAAGTATCTTTTGAACAAGTTCTGATTTAATCAAATGTTTAATATTTGATGCTTTTAACTGACTTAGTCTGGTGTTCAAAATCTCTGATGCGGCACGATTGAAAACCCTGATTTCTCCAACTGGATCAGTTGCGATGATTCCGATGGTTGAATTCTCGATGATCGCTGAAAGATTCTCGTTTATCTCCCAGATGGTTTCATGTGCTTGCTTGAGCTCTGCGGTTCTTTCTTTTACCTGGTCTTCCAGACCGTTTTTAAGCATTTCCAGCTCGGCGTAGATTCGGGAATTGTTGAAAAACATTGCCAACGTATCTACGAATCTCTGGTAGCGTTGAAGGGTTTCGGGGTCTATTGCCTGATGGGAAATCGGATTGCTGAAACCAACTACCCCAATCGCAGAATCATTTGTCACAAGAGGCATCAGCACAAATGACATTCCGCCAGGGAGTATTTTTATGTCTTCGTGAACGCATGAGTCTTCTGGAATATTGGAAATGTTAAACATCCTCTTTTCGTTCAAACATTGAATCGCAATGTCATTGGTATTTTCCAGAGGAATTTTTGGGAAGTTTTTTCTTGCAAGTTTTGGTGATATTCCAGTTACCCACAAAGGCTCCAGGCACTTTGAAACCTCCGAAACAAGTCCTATGTTGAGTGCCTCTACTCCGATGTAACGTCTGGCATCTTCCACTATTTCCTGTAAAAAATCATCTACCTGAACTTTGCCGGAAACATTTCTGATGATTTTTGAAAGAACTCGAAGTTCTTCGGATGCTTGGTGTAACTGATTAGCGTGACTCATATCTAGTATTTCAGGCCTTCATGTGTTTTTGAATTGATTCAATTCGTTTTTTTAGCGGTGAAACCTCATCTGGATCAATTATAACATCAATAACAGCAGGTTTGTTAGCTTTCCTGACTTTTTCAAGCGCATCG
Source organism: uncultured bacterium (assembly GCA_964596185.1). GTDB lineage: Bacteria > Muiribacteriota > Ozemobacteria > Ozemobacterales > Ozemobacteraceae > DYKG01. The sequence continues at coordinate 26,351 of CAZQUE010000042.1, forward strand.
CTTATCTCATCTGGCCGGGTCACCCTCAGGCCAATCGCTCCAAGAGACTTTGCCAACGAAGCTATGTCCAGTCTTGGAAAATCGTAACTTTCCAATCCCCCTTTTTTTTGTAGCTCCTCTGCCTGATAAACCATGTTCAATCGACCGTCATTAAAAACAACCCATATGACTGGAATGTCGTATTTTACTGCAGTTGCCACTTCCATGCCGTGCATAAGAAAACAGCCGTCACCACATAACGCAACGACTGGACGGTCGCCCGCAGCTAATTTGCCACCGATGGCAGCAGGAATTGAATAGCCCATTGGGCCGAACCCCGCTGCAATGACAAAAGTTCCGGGTTGATTTATCTGGAGATAATGCAATGCCCATAATGTGTGATTGCCAGCATCGATGAAAAAAATCGTTTCATCAGGCATTGTCTGCCGAATTTCATGAATCAGCCTCTGGGGCTTTATGGGAACATTTTTCGATAATGCTAATGCCGCTTCGGTCTCGTTTAAAAGCTTCCCATAAAGGGAATTCGATGCTTGCTGGGTTCTGAGTGGTACATACCCGGTGTGTTCAACCTGCCGCCTAACTTCATATAACAATTCTGAAAGCACTGTGTTTGCATCGCCGACAAGAGCGATATTCGCCGAGTAATTTTTGCCAATCTGCTGCGGATCGATATCAAGATGGATAAGTTTTTTTGTGCCCTTTATTCGAGAGTCCCAGCTGTTCGTGCTCCATTCATCGAAGCTCATGCCAATTGCAATCAAAAGATCGGCGTTGTCAGGTGCCAGTATTGTTTCTTCCGCCGCATCCGAGCCGGCCAGCCCCATTACTCCAAGAGCAAGTGGGTGGCTTTCGGGGAAACAGCCTTTTCCCTTGGGGGTCGAGGTTACTGGGATACATAAAAGCTCTGCCAGTTCTAAAAGCTTTTTAGAGGCACCGGAAAGAATCACTCCAAACCCGGCGAAGATAACCGGACGTTTGGCGGCAAGAATAGCTTGAGCGGCGGCTTTAACTTTCGCCCGATCGAAATATCTCGCATCATCTTCAAAAACCTCCATAAGGGTGTTGTCAGAAATGCTGGGGCGTCGCATTATGTCGGGCGGTAGGTTCAGATGGGTCGGACCCATTCTATGTCTTATGGCATTTCTAACTGCTTTTCTTGTGAAAAAAGCAAGATGCTCAGGGGTAAGAATCATGGCGCTATACTTTGTTATTGGCTTAAGTAGCTCTGCAGAAGAAAATGATCTGTCTTCTGCTGAACTTTCCTGGGTTGCGCCTTTGCCAAAGACATTCAATGGCACTTGAGCGGTTAAGACCAGCAGTGGAATCGAGTCTTTGAAGCTGACTGCCACGCCGGTAACAAGGTTCGTGGTTCCAGGACCTGCAGTTCCACAGCATACTCCAAGCTTGCCCGAAACTCTTGCGTAGCCGTCGGCCATGAATGCCCCACCAGCCTCATGCTTGGATATAATCGGTTTGATTTTACATTCTGCTTTGCTCATGGCATGAAAAATTGGCATTAACGGTGCGCCGGGAACACCAAAAATGAATTTTACACCTTCACTCTGCAGTAATTTGATCAATTGTTCAGCACAGTTCATGAATTATGATTCCCTTGCTTCCAATTCTCTGGGCATGGCCCATTGTAATCTATATCATTAATGGATAGTGGAAAAATGGGTGAGGATTTTGCGGGAGAATGCTCGTTAAAAATTCCAAAAAAAGAGATTACCGGAGCAAAAGTTCCAAAGGCCAGGATTTCAGAATTTGAAAAATCCATGTCCCCCAGCAGGCATGCCATTAGACCTGCGGCATTCATCGTAATACCATATTCTTTTTCCAGCAATTTCTCTACTTTGCGTCCCCAATTCAGCCATTTTCCATCATCGAGTCCGCATTCCTTAGCTACCAGCAAAATTGGTTTCAATCTTTCATCACCATTGACCAGAGGTCTTCCAAAACCAGGAATTTTAACATTGCAAGATTTTATGGACAAAAGCTGTTTTTCAATGCTGTGTCCGTTGTTGGATGCCTGCTCAAGTTCAGTTAGAAACTTGAAGCACTGGGCAACGCAATTCCCACCGAACATAAGTCCTTCAATACCCATCAGGCCACTACAAACTCCTGCTGCGAAACCGGTGTTATTTGATGCACAAAAAGCTACGGCCCGATTGGGCCAGATTCTGATGTCCGGATAAACAGTTGCCGTTATGATGGCAGAGAGCAACCTTTCTACCTGTGGCGAGGGGATTTTCTTCTTAATGTACAGATGCAGGCATCCAGCGAGAGAAATTTTGCCAACTAGTTCCTTGAACAAGGAATAACCTGATAGTGTGACACTTTGATCTGGATTTACCCCACCAAGGCCGGACCACGCTTTCTGTTGCCATTGTTTGAGATTTTCTTTATCAAGAATAGATGATTTGGAGCTCATTCAATTTTGCCTTTTTAATATTTTTTATTCGTTAAGAGATTCTGAGTGAAAATAATGCCCGGGGGCGAAGTAATTAGGGAATGCTTTGTAACCAAGATTTTGTTGTTCAAGAGCGTATGCCGCAAATGCAGGTCCGGCTGAAAGAAGAAACAAAACCGCTCCACAGGCCGGGGAAAGGCCAATGTCAAGAAACCCGGCAGCAATTATTCCTTCCAGAAGGATTTCGTTTTCTGGATTAGCGCTGGCTTCAAGCAATTGACAGCATTGTCCCCAGCATGAATGGCTTTTTAAAAAGCTTAAGGCGGATAAAGCCCTTTCGTCTGTGTGGCCAAAATGCTTACCCAGTCCCGAATACGGGGAGCGCTCGACGAGTGAAGAAGTCAATCCCTTACTATCAATAATATTCTCCATAACCTTTTCAATCCATCGCGCGCCACGATTCAATCCACTTCTGGCCATTAGACCTGCCAAAACGGAATTCACCGATGGCGGCGCACCAATTGCTGTATTCATTGCAGCAAGAGAAGATTCATCACGTATGCCAGGATTTGCTGAAAGGTTTAATAGAAATCCAAGCCATTTTTCCTGGTGATCTGTTGGTAGTTTTCCCGTCAGGTGCAAATATGTTAAGGCTACAAAACTTATTTTCTCCGCGAGGTGTGAGTAATAGTCATGCCCGAAAAGAAACGACCGCTTAGGAGCGAATTCATTTTCTTGAACAGGTTCTTCTAGCCAAATGCCGGTTTTTATACTCATCTTGTTCTCCAAGGAATTCAGAGTGGGGCTTTTATAACAACATAGCACAATATTTTGTAATAAAAGATTGTTGAGAAAAAACTTTTTTTTTTTTCTAAAAACTCATTTCTCAAAGAAGGGAAGAACATGATTTCTTGTAATTAACAGATGAGAAGAAATTAAATCAAAATGTTTGTTCAATAAAAAACTAAAATGTTCTTTTAAAGTAATATAAGCAAAACCTTCGGGAGAAAAACAATGAAAAGATTTTTTTTGATTTTAATGTTGTTGAGCTTGACTCTTGTTGCTCAGGCCGCTGAAAACCCGTTCACTGAAGAATCGGTAGTGCCTGAAAGCTCGACCCGCGTTTCTTCGGAAAAGGAAGAGGCAACCACCGATAGCGGTTTTCCGGTTATGGGGATGGTAGATGCCGGAACCAGACTGCGTTTGCGTTCCTGGCCATGGGGGGTCGTGCTTGGTCTTTATGATCCTGGCACATCAGTTAAAGTAACCGGAGCTTCCGGAGAGTTTTATTCGGTTGAAATCGATGGCCGCAAAGGATATATGCATAAGAATTATATATCAATCCCGAATCGACCTGCCTCAAAAGTTGAACCCTTTTATCCTGGTAATACTCGCAGCGGCGGATATTTACCAATGTCGCAAGGAATAACAGCGTCGAATTCGAGTGCCAGGAATGCAAATTCTTCCAACACATCATCGGGTAGTTCATCATCGCTTTCACCATCCGCTGCAGAGTCGGCTTTGGCCGGTTACAAGGGGGGGAGACTTTCACCTGCTGAATTTGGCAGGCTATTTGGCCCCGTTGCCCGGGAAAATATGAAAAGAACAGGTGTTCCTGCTTCAGTAACCCTGGCGCAGGCGGCATTGGAAACCGGATGGGGTGCCTCTACCATTGGAGATGCTAAAAATCTTTTCGGCATCAAGGGAACTGGTCCCGCAGGAAGCATCAGCGTGCCAACAAAAGAATTCATAAATGGAAGAATGGTAACCGTCCGAGACAATTTCCGCAAATATCACTCCTGGCAGGAATCTATCGAAGATCATGGCAAATTGTTGTTGAATTCCAGATATAGCCCGGCTTTACGCTACAAAAACGATCCGGATCGCTATGCGCACGCGATTCATGATGCCGGTTACGCCACTGACCCGAATTATGCTTCTAAACTTATCAGCATAATGAAGGCAAACAATTTTTATCAGTATGATGTAAAATAAGGTCGAGGTGCTGAATGATGAAAAATAAACTCAATACAATATTGTTACTGTCTATGATGCTTATGACTGTTCTCATGCCAATTCGTGCTGACCTGGAGGTTCCTGGCGAGACAGACCCATTGCTGGCCGAAATTGTTTTTGAAATTGCCGGCAAGACCTTTACAGCTTGTAAAGAACTGCGCGAGAATTCCGTTTATGTAAAAATCCTTGGCGCTGCTGGCCAGGAGATCGTTCGTTCTGAATCGCTTGGAGAACAGGAAAAGCTATTTGTCCTCGGTGAAAAGGCCCTTGCTCTGGCAGCTTTAGACCTTAACAACGATAATCTCCCCGAAATAATTGTGCCGGCAATGACCGGCCCCGATCGAAGCGCACTTTATGTCTTCAAATTCGATGTCGAAGGTAAAAAGCTGATTCCTTTCAAGTTCACCTATAAAAATGAAAAGCTCGAAAGAGATTTTTTGGTCTCAGACTTCTACCAACAAAATGGCCAGGATCTGGTTTTTCTTGAAAAAAACCGGATACGCGTCCTTGGGAAAATTTACCAGGAAGGCGCCGAGCCCGTTGTTGGCTTTTACTTTTTTGACCTTGCCACAGACAGTTTCGTTTGCAACGAAATTTTGCCTGTACCAGAAGATTAAAAACTTATTTAAAGAAATCGTTAGCGTAAAAAAACGCGAAGCCAGCATGGCGTCTGGCAATGTTTTCGGCAAAAAGCCGGTCAGAACTCGAATGATCTGTGCCCATGCTGCCGTCTGGGCGCAGATCTTTTCCTTTTTTCCATCCGGCGTCGCCAACCATGAAACTTCTTGGCCAGTCTATTTTTCGCCCCAAATAATTAAGCTTGCGTTCTAGTCGCCAAGCCATTTCCACACCAGGTTTGCGATTTTCATCTTTTTCCTCGGCAAAATCGTAATAATTAAAAACTATTCCCATGTCGGCAAATTTTCTTAGAGTTTCCTGAAAAGCCTCTTCAACTTCGGCAAAGCTGATGTAACCATTCGTTATTCCGGCCTGATTCGACGCTATTGCCAGTAAAAATCCCTGCTGGCTTAATGCCAAAAGCTTTTTCCGTGACTGACTGAATAGTTCGACGTCATGGCGACCGTGTGGAGAAGGTTTGCCACTTCTGGTATATCGCAGTGTGTTGTCGGCGTCAAAAAATGCGACTGGCAACAAGGGCTGGGACAAATTTGTTGTCAACAAAAGTTTTCTGCGTCGCTCGGGAAAATCTTTTTCAGCCATTTATTTAACCTTGATGAATTCTTCTGTAGTTTGATAATTAAAAATTCGTTTTAAAAAATTGGATCCGCCCCAGTTGGCCTGGGGCGGAATTGTGTTCGTGAATCCTTATTGAACCTTAATAATCATTTGCCGACTTCTACTTGATTTAGAGCATCCTTGCCTGGCTGCAAAATTTTTGCTGACAAATCTTCAAATGCTTTGAGATCAGCTTCATGGCTGAGGATAGCCTGCTTCCAAAATGCGGCTTGTTCAAGATCCGCGCCAATGGTTTCTTTGGCGACAACATGCGCCATGTTACTGCCCGAGCGACGCAAAAATTCTTCATACTTGGGCAGAAATTCATGTCGCTGCTGGCGGAACATGCCATAAAGACCTCGGCTTAACAGATACCCGAAGCTGTAGGGAAAGTTGTAGAAAGTGACTTCGGTTATATAAAAATGCATTTTTGACGCCCAGAAATATTCGTTCGCGCCGCCGTCTTCTAGAAGGTTGCCAAATTGCTTTTGCATCGCAATTTTCATCAGTTCTTTCAATCTTGAAACGCTGACTTCGCCTTCGCTGCGTTCTTCATAAAAAGACTTCTCAAAGTTGAAGCGAATTGGAATGTCGATCAAAAATGCGATTGCATGATTGATGGTTTCTGTAAGGATGCTGAGTTTCAATGCGTCTGAAGATTCTGGATCGGAAATGATTCCATCAGCAAGTAACATTTCGCCAAAAGTTGAAGCTGATTCTGCCAGAGTCATCGGATATTCTTTAAGAATCACACGCTGACCGTTCAAATTGTGGCTATGAAAGGCATGTCCAACTTCGTGAGCAAGAGTTGAAACATCGTGCAGGCTGCCAGCATAGGTCATATAGACTCGCGATTCTTCGGTAAGCATCGATCCGGTACAAAATGCCCCTGGTCGTTTTCCACCCCTGGCTTCTGATTCAACCCATTGCTTTTTCAACGCATCCTGGAAAAAATTGCCCAGCTTGGGGTATGAGCGCGCAAAAGACGAGCCAACAAGCCTGAGGCAGTCTTCCCAGGTTGTGCGATTGAGGCTGGGAATGGCCAGCGGGGCTTCACAGTCATACCAGGCCAGTTTTTGCTGGCCAAGAGCTTTCGCTTTGGCGCGCCCGATCTTTTGAATGAAATCACTGCTGTCTTCTATCGCCTGAAACATTGCTTCAAGTGTTCTGGCAGTAATTCTTGACTGGCGTAATGGGACTTCAAGAAAATGTCCGATTCCACGCCTTTTATTGAGAAGCAGGCGATTGCCGGCAATTGCATTCAGACAGGCTGCGCAGACATCTTCAACTTTTTTCCAGGCTTCGTTGCCATTTTCAAATGCGGATTTGCGAACTCGGCGATCAGAATCCTGCATCGTCGAGCGGCATTGTGCAATTGGCAATTCCTCAACCCGGCCATCTGGCCATTGCATGGTGAAGTTTAGCTTGCCGGATATATTGTCGTAAAGACGTCCCCAGGAATCGAATCCATCTACGCCAAGATCTGATGCCAGGGTTTCAAGCTCTTTGTCCATGGTTCTCTGGGCGGCGGTTCTCAGTTCCTGCAGAAAAAAGTTGATGTTCTGCAATCTTGGAAGCTGACAAAGTTTCTTGAAATTTTCATCATTACAGGTCTTAAGACCCATCTTGATGTATATCTCGATCTTTCCGAATTCGGCTCCGATTCCTGATAGCTCTGCCGAAGCCTTTTGATAATCCTCGTTGTGGGCATCTGCGGCACTTAGGCAGCCGATATATGAAGAATAGTGACTCAGCCTGGTAGCAACTTCTTCGAAGTCGACGACAAGTTGCTGCCAGCTTTCCAAATTATCTGGAGTTATTGCAATCAAGCTTTCGGCCCTAATTTTTACCTGATCAATATCTTTCTTTAAATTGGATTTGAATTCAACCATCTCTTTACCGTTGAATTCTTTGAAATAAGAATCCAGATTCCACACTGTTCCCTGATTCATCTAACTCCCTCCTGCACTTTATTAATTCTGAATTATTAGCATGAATGTCTGTAGTTACTCAAGTAATGAAATATTTATTCCGACCTGCCAGATTGTTTTTCTGTGATCAAGTATTTATGGTGCTTGTCTGCCTGAACAAAAAGATTCTATTGGGAATGGTATTTTCAAAATGTACATGCTACACTAAAAAAAACATAAGTTTTATCAGGAGTAACAAGTATGAAGAAGTTTTGTTCTGTATTTTGCCTTTTAATGGCATTTGTATTTTGTTTTAATGCCGTATGGGCTGCCGGTTCAGATCGATTTATCGTCAAGTTCAAGGATGCCCCGGCGGTTAAAGGCACGCATCAGCGGGTCGTCAGCTTCAAACAGGAGCAGCTCGACAAAAATATCAGCAGTCTGAAAAAAGTAATCAAGTCATACAAGAATCTTGATATCAATAAGCTTTGGTTGATCAACGCTGTCGCAGTTTCAGCGAATAAAGACATTCTTCAGAAAATTGAAGCCATGCCGGAAGTTGAAAGAGTCACCCGCTCTGAATACAAAATCTGGATCGATAAAGATATTGATAAAAAACCTGTTAAGGTCGAAAAAAACAGAATTCAATGGAGCGTAGAAAGAATGCGCGCCCCAGAAGTCTGGAACGAATTTAAAATTGACGGTGCTGGTGTGGTCGTTGGTCACCTCGATACCGGCGTTTTTGCCGGGCATCCTGCTCTTACTGGAAAAGTCCTTAAATTCAAGGATTTTACCCCCGAAGCCAAAGAAGAAGCGTTTGATGGTCAGGGGCATGGCACTCATACCGCCGGAACCATCGTTGGTGATGAAGGTGTTGGCGTTGCTCCCGCAGCCAGACTCATTGTTGCCCGCGTTTTCGATACCAAGGGCGGAACTACAACTGAAATCCTGCTCAACGCAATGCAGTGGGTCGTCGACCCCGATGGCGACCCCGAAACAAATGATGGCCCAAGACTTGTAAGCAATTCCTGGGGCTCAAACGATTCAACCGACAAATCATTCTGGGATATAGTTCAAGCCTGGTGTGATCTTGACATTCTGCCGGTTTTTGCAGCTGGCAATAACGGCTGGATGGGTGGTAAGGTTGGAACTCCTGCAGCATTCCCTCATTCATGGGCGGTTGCGGCCACAACCAATACTGATGGCCTGGCCTACTTCAGCAGTCAGGGACCCGTTGCCTGGGATGGCATAAGCCTTATGAAACCTGATGTTGCCGCTCCCGGAAATGGAATCGTTTCATGCTCACACAACGGTGGTATGGTAAGTAATAGTGGTACTTCAATGGCTTGCCCTGGTGTTGCCGGTGTTGTTGCTTTGATGTATCAAGCCGATCCGGCTTTGACCATTGAACAGATTCGCCTGATCGGTGAAGAAACAGCTAAAGACCTTGGAACCCCGGGCAAAGACCAGAAATTTGGCTCTGGCCTCATCGATGCTTATAAAGCTGTTGCCCGCGTCCTTGAAAATGCGGAACTGGCCAATTCCTACCAGGCTTATGAAACTTCATTGCAGGCCGAGCTTGCTTTGATTGGTGCTCAGCCTGTTTCACCGCTGGCCGCTCCGATGGCTCGCTCGATCATTGAAAGAACTGTGCAGCTTGACGAAGGACAGTTTGCTGCTCTTTGCCTGAAAGTAAAAGATACCTGTGGTGAAGCTGCAAATAAACTGCTGAAAGAAGCCACTTCCGTAAGAACAGCTCGTGCGATAAACCGCTAGAAGCTAATATAAAATAAAAATTTGAAAGCAGGGGCTTCTGTAAGCCCCTGCTTTTGCCTTACAAGGAGTATATATGCAAGTTTCATGGCAAATGATGCCTGGGTTTGTCGGTGGTTTTCTTATTGTCTGGTTTGCCTGCCTTCTTGTGGCCTGGCTTTATTCCCGCAAAAAAGACTGGACAAAAAGAACTGTGCCGGCATACGAAACATTTAAGGAAAATTTGCTTGCTCAGCCAGTTGAAGCCAAAATTATTCTTATACCCGGCAGCATTTCAATCCTTTCTCCCGATCAGGTAATTGTGATAGAACATTGCCAACGCTTGCTCATGAAAAATCGTGAATTCTTCAACCGGCACGATTGCGAAATTTTTGTCGGTTGCCCTTTTAAATATGAAATATTAAATGAATTTGTGCGCGCCAATGATATTAAAGTCAATGTCGATTTTCTCAGCCCGGACTGGACAGGATTTTGTATGGCCAGCATGGGAAATATCAGTCGAAAAATGCCCAGCCTGACTTTTTTCAATAGCTTGAGTGCTATTGAAAGCCTAATCTGGGGGGATACCGCCAACTGTACCGGTGAAACTTTCATTACTTCGGCAGAACCCGCAGGTTTGCCTGAGGCTGCTATTGTTTCAACTTCAATGACGCTTTGTGAAGAAATGTATGCTTTGCCTGCTTATGAAGAAGAAAAGCCAGTAGAAAGAATCTTTCTACTGGCTTCTGATCTGGTTAGAGCAACGATTATTCTTGTAATAATTGTTTTTTCACTTAGCGAGACCTATATTTCTTTCTTTAAATGAACAGAAAGAATCTTTATCAATCTTTAGATGCTTCGGGAATGTTTTGTCTGAACGGCCCGGGACGCGGCTCTGAGTTTTGAGGCGCCTGATCGAGCTGAGCTTTGGCAATCGCCAGATTTCTCTTGGCAGCTTCTAGTTCCGGGTCGATCTGTAAAGCTTTTTCCCAGGATTCAATAGCTTTCTGCAGATCGTTCTGAATGGCAAAATTTACCCCACGTTCAACATGAAGGGTTGCGTTCAGGGGAAAGTGTTCAATTGCCTCGGCAAGAAACTTTTCTGAATTGGCGTAATCTTCAGTCCAGCGGTAATAAGACGCCAGGGCTACTGACCCGTCGGCGGGGTTTGCTTTGTGTGCTTCTTCAAAAAGCTTCTTTGCCTCTTCCAGTCTATTTTGATCGACGCGAAGATTGCCCAGGGTAATTAAGACTGCCGAATCATGTGGGTCTTTGTTCAAAACTTCATTTAAATATTTTTCGGCATCAGCATAATTCTTTTCGCTTATCAAGTTCTGTGCTTTTAATAGTTTGAAGTTTGCCTTTTCAGG
>CAZQUE010000043.1:0-37013 GCA_964596185.1 uncultured bacterium
ATGCATGAAGCTGAAATTCCTGCCCGCCGCGGCCTTCAACAACTATTATCTTCAGAACCGCATCGCCATGATTTCTCACACGAAGTCACCGAGTCACAAAGAATTTGTGACTATTTTTTTTCTTAGCGGCTTTGCATCCGGGCAAAGGCGGCAGTGAAAAGGCCGGCAAAAAGCGGGTGGGGTCGGTTTGGGCGTGACTTGAATTCAGGGTGGAACTGGCAGCCGATAAAATACGGATGATCCTGTATTTCGACGATTTCGACCAGTTGCTGATCCGGGCTGGTGCCGCTGATAGTCAGGCCTTTGCGACTCAGCCGGGCACGAAACTCATTGTTCACTTCAAAGCGGTGGCGGTGCCGTTCGTAGATAAGGCTCGACCCGTAGAGACGTGAAGCGAGAGTGCCGTCGCTGATGCGGCAGGGATAAGCGCCGAGGCGCATGGTGCCACCTTTGACCACGCCGGTTTGATCCGGCATCAGGCTGATGACTGGAAATTCAGAATCGGGGGCGAATTCGCTCGAATGGGCGCCGGTCATTTCGGCAACATTGCGCGCAAACTCAATAACGGCACACTGCATACCCAGGCAGATTCCGAGAAAGGGAATGCCGTTTTCCCGGCAATATTGCACAGCCATGATCTTGCCCTCGATGCCGCGGTCGCCAAAGCCTCCCGGTACCAGCACTCCGTCGAGATTACACAGAACAGTTTCAGCGCCTTCGCGTTCGATTTGTTCCGATGCGACCCACACGATCTCAAGTGCGGCGGGGTGCCCGATCGAAGAATGATTGAGTGATTCCATGATGCTCAGATAGGCATCCTGAACCTTGACGTACTTGCCGATAACGCCGATGCGCACTTTGTCGGTATACTGGGTTCGGAAATTCTTGACGATCTGCTTCTGCTGCTCGAGATCCGGTTCGGGTGCGTCGAGTTTCAGGCGCTTGAGAACACTGGTTGCCAAGCCCTGCCGCTCCATTTCAAGCGGGATTTCATAGATGAAATCAACGTCGCGGGCTTCAAGAACACATTCAGGGTCGATGTCGCAGAAAAGCGAGATTTTGTCACGCACTTCACGGGTCAGCGACCGGGCCGAACGACAGACGATCAAATCCGGAGCCAGGCCGATGGCGCGCATTTCCTTGACCGAATGCTGGGTCGGCTTGCTTTTCATTTCGCCGATAGTTTTTGAAAATGGAATATAGGTGACATGAATGTAACAGACGTTGTCCCGGCCGATATCGCCGCGCATCTGGCGAATGGCTTCGAGATAGGGCAGACTTTCGATGTCGCCGACGGTGCCGCCGACTTCGACGATTGTCACGTCGGCATCGTTGATGTTGGCGACCCGGACAATGCTTTCCTTGATACAATTGGTGATATGGGGAATGACCTGCACGGTTGCGCCTAGATAATCGCCGCGCCGCTCTTTGGCGATGACGGTCGAATAAATCTGCCCGGTAGTCACGCTGTTGTAACGGGTCAGGTTGGTATCGATGAAACGCTCGTAATGCCCGAGGTCGAGGTCGGTCTCAGCGCCGTCTTCAGTGACGAAAACTTCGCCGTGCTGATAGGGGCTCATCGTGCCAGGGTCGACGTTGAGGTAGGGATCGCACTTCATGATCGTGACGTTGATGCCACGGGCCTTGAGCAGCATACCCAGACTTGAAGCGGTTATGCCTTTGCCGAGTGACGAAAGAACTCCTCCGGTAATGAAAACGAAGCGTGACATCGATATGACTCCTTAACTGGCGGAAGAACTGCGGCGACGCAGTTCCTGTCTGACTCTTTCGAGGTCGGCGTGGGTGTCGACTCCAATTGAATCGCGGACGGCAGGGAGAACCCGGATTTTAATGCCATAATACAGCGCTCTGAGCTGTTCAAGGCTTTCGATTTTCTCGATATCGCAGGCGGGAAGCTGCATCAACTCGAGCAGGGTGTCGCGGCGGTAGCCATAGACGCCGATATGCTTGAGCGGCGCGAACTTGTCGTAATTGCGTGGGTAGGGAATTATGCTGCGGGAGAAATAGAGAGCGTCGCCCTTGTTATCGAGCACGAGCTTGACCGCATTAGGGTTGCTTTCATCTTCGGGCAACAATGGGAATGACAGGGTTGCCATGCGCACTTGCGGGTCGATGAAGGCATCGGCGACGCGACAAAGCCCTTCGCCATCGATCAGAGGCTCGTCGCCCTGGATGTTGACGTAGACGTCAGCATCGGTCTGGCGGGCAATTTCAGCAACGCGGGCCGTGCCAGAGGGCAGGTTCGGGTCGGTGAGAATCGCTTTGAAGCCAGCCTGATTGACTGCTGCCTGAATCTTTTCCGAGTCGGTGGCGACGATGACTTCACTGAATGCACCGCTGGCAAAAGCCGACTGGGCCGTAACCGCAATCAGCGGCCGACCGTCGAGGTCGGCGAGCATTTTTTCGGGAAGTCTGACTGAGGCCAGGCGGGCCGGGACGACGCCAATTACTTTGTAATCTCTTTTACTGGGCATTGTTGTTGAGGATCCCTGTAGTTGAATGACCTTCGAGCAGCGGAATCACTTTGACCTCGCCGCCGTTTTTCATGACGTGTGGCGCGCCGACAATTGTTTCGATGCTGTAATCGCCACCTTTGACGAGAACTTTTGGAGTCAGGGCTTCGATCAGGCGAGCCGGCGTGTCTTCATCGAATTCGATTACATAGTCGACGAAATTCAGTGCGGCCAACACTGCAGCCCTATCGGCAAAACGATGGTAGGGCCGCTGCGGCCCTTTCAGGCGGCCGATCGAGGCGTCTGAATTGAGGCCGACGATGAGCAGATCACCAAGCTTTCGGGCTTCTGAAAGGACGTAGACATGCCCCGGATGCAGAACGTCAAAGCAACCGTTGGTGAAAACAGAGCGCCAGGCTTTGAGTGCCAGCGCAAACTGGTCGAGTTCGGCGGCGCTGATAATTTTGCCGGGCGGCAGACAGGCCGGAACTTTTTCCGGAAAAAGAATTTCTTCAACGGCCCGACAGAGGCTGTGGACCATGATGCCATGGATCTCCTGGATGCGCGGCGTTTTTTCTGAGGGCGAGCGCAGGCAGATATCGGCGAGACCGGTCAGTTTTGAGTCACGGCTGCCGGTCATGGCGATGGTTTTTATGCCCATTTCGCGGGCCTGCTCGAACGCGGCAACGACGTTGGCGGAGTTCCCGCTGGTAGAAATACCGATGAGAACATCGCCGGGCTGGGCAAATCCCTGAACCTGGCGTTTGAAAACATTTTCATAGCCGTAATCGTTGGCGATTGCAGTGAAGGTTGCTGATGGCGTACACAGAGAAATGCAGGGCAGGGAAGGGCGGTCGAAGCCGAAGCGCCCGACAATTTCGCCGGCAAGATGCTCAACATCGGCGGCTGAACCACCGTTGCCACACACAATAAGCTTGCCGCCGGATTTGAGGCAATCGGCGACCATGGTCGTGGCATTGGCAAAAGAAACGGTAAGCTCCGGGCCGACCGATGTCATGGTTAGTCTAAGCTGATTCAGGTCTTCGAGCAGATAATCTTTCATTTATCTTCGGCCCTCTTTATAGTGAATGCGGTCGTAGTGATCGAGAACCTGCTCAGGGGTTGCCGCGGCGGTGCCGACCAGGCCGACAACGACGCCGGCGGCCAGATTGGCCACTTCTGCCGCTTCGGGCATCGAGCAGTCAGCAGCCAGCGAAAGACTGAAGGTTGCGATTACCGTGTCGCCGGCACCGGTCACATCGTAGACATCGAGGGCACGGGTGGGAATTGTTACCGGCTTGCGCCCTTTTTCGAAAAGGCTCATGCCCTGCTCGCTGCGGGTAATGAGAATCGCATCGGCACCGGTGACCTTAAGCAGGTCCTGGCCGCCTTTCAAAACATCTTCTTCGCTTTCGAAAACCCGGCCGAGGGTCGATTCTGCCTCTTTGGTGTTCGGAGTGATGATCGTTGGCTTCTTGTAGATGCCGAAATTTTTGAGTTTCGGATCGATAGCAACGAATTTGCCCATTTTCTTGAATTTTTCGATTACTTCTTTAAGCAGGCTCTCGACGATTACCCCTTTGGCGTAGTCGGAAACAATTACGCCGTCAAGATCTTCGGCCATGTGAAACAGGCTGTTGATGATGGCTTTCTGGCGTTCATAATCGATGCTGTCGGTGCTTTCGCGATCGACACGAATCATCTGCTGTTTTTGACTGATTATACGGGTTTTGACGGAGGTTCGTCGGCCAGAGTCAATGATCAGGCCGCTGGTGCCGATTTTTTCTTTTTCAAGTTCTTCGGCGAGTCTTCGGCCGGCACCGTCATCGCCGACGATTCCAAAGATGTGTGCCTGGGCACCGAGCGCGACGAGGTTGCTGGCCACGTTGGCGGCACCGCCGGGGCGCCAGGTTTCCTCTTTTACCTGGACAATCGGCACTGGCGCTTCGGGTGAAATGCGGTCGACCTTGCCCCAGCAGAATTCGTCGAGCATGACATCGCCAAGCACGGCGATGTTGGCCTGGGCGAATCTTTTCAATATGTTTTCTACTTCAATGCGTTGCATGTCTGGTTCCTTGTTGAAATGCTTGTGTGGGCAGCGGCAAAGCTGGCACCGCCAAACGGAAATTATGGCCGAAGTCTAGCACCCTTTGCCGTTTGCGTCAAGAATCAGCGTTGCCGGTTTAATCAAGCGAATTATTTTTGCGCATAATATGAAGTTATGTTATAAATCTTGAGAACAATTCAGACATCAGTCAGGAGAAATAAATGCTTAACTCGACATGGAAAACCAGAAGATCGCATCTTTCGGTTGTGGCCTTGATATTTGTATTGCTCTCGATTACGGCTGCTCAGGCCTCGGTTATTGAATTGACCGCCGTCGGCAAAATTGAATCTATCTATCGTGAGCGCGTTACCATGCGGATAATCCGATTGATCGGTTCTGATACCGAACAATTGCCGATTGCCGAAGGAGCATGGCTCAGTTTCGATCTTCCCTCAGCTCCGGGTAAAAGCCGAAACCGCCGCAGTCATGTCGGCTATGGTGATATCGTTGAAGCCGCTCTGATCGGCAGTATTGCCACTGAATACGAAGTCAGTGAAGAAAAAACCGAAGCTCATGAAGGCGACGATAGCAAAGCCCCGATTCTTCTCTGGACTGCCCAGTCTGTGGTTAAAGTTAAAAACCCAAACGATTATTTGACCGAAAAAGAGAAGGAAGAAAAGAAAAACCGTCGCCGTGGTAAGAAAGATCGCAAAAAAGATAAAAAGCCGGAAGAACCGGTAAAAATATGGACCCAGGAAGAAACCGTGCGCGGCCTGATCAACTGGCGTGAAAATGAAAAGCGCCTGTTTATCAAAGAAGATCGCATGGGCAAACGTGACAAGGGCCTCGATGTCATCGACGACGCCTGGTATGAAAAGCTCAAAGACATGCATGGGCAGAAAATTGTCGTGCACGGAGTGACTCACCGCACCAGTATTTCTTCCGGTACCGTCGAAATCAAAAACATTCTCAAAGTTTATCCAAAATAATCAGGAGCCGCCGATGAAAAGCCGAATAACTTTCATTTTTCTGTCTCTCTCGCTTTTGCTGTTCGGCCTTGGCTGCGGCGGCAAAAAGGAACCTGAGAAGCCAAAGGAACTTACCGTTGAGCATTTTACCCGCAGCAAAGGGCTGCCCGAAGAAAACATCCGCTGTATGGCCGGATTCGCCAATCAGGTTTGGGCCGGCTCTGAAAACGGCCTGTTCACCTTCGACGGCGTCAACTGGAAGCTGCATGTCCGCAAAAACACCAATGTGCTTGGTTCAAACATTATCGAAGATCTCAAAGTCAGTGATAACGCCCTTTGGGTCGCCACCGACAATGGCGCAGCCCGATTTGACGGCAAAAGCTGGAGTTCGGTATTTACCGGTGGACGGGCCAGATCTGCCGCCGGTCACAGTGGCCAGGTTGCCGTGGCAACCGCGCACGGTGTCGAATACAACAATGGTGGTACCTTTCAGGCTATGGCCCGTGACAACGCCGGTCTGATCAACGATGAAGTCACCCAGATTCTTTATGATTCACGTGGTCAGCTTTGGGTCGGCACCCGCGCCGGAATGGCCCGCCTCAGTTCAGGAATGTTTCAAAACTACACCGGTCCGGCCAAATCGATCATGGGCTCGTCGCTGATCGAAATTCCGCCGAGTCCCGCTAATTGTCGACTGATCGGCAACAACATCAAAGTGCTGCTTGAATACCGCGGCCTTGTTGCCGTCGGAACTACCAGCGGCCTGACCGTAACCGACTTCAATACCAGTTATATCAGCTATTTTTCTGCTCATAAAGACTGGGTTCAGCGCGATGGACGAATTGTCGAAGAACGCATTGACGGCAATAGTCCGCTGCCGGGCAATGTTATCAATTCTCTGGCAACGACTCCCGGTGGCGAAATGCTTTTCGTCGGCACCGACAAAGGGTTGGCCATTCTTAAGGGCAGCACCTGGCTTGATTTGACCTCTTTGATCAAAGGTCTACCGAAAACCAGCATTTCCGGTCTCGCTTATGTTGGCACAGACCTGTGGATCGGCACTGATTCAGGTATTTACCGGGTCAAGAATGTCGGTTCCCTGATGGAGCAGGCCGCCGAAAACTGATATGCCCTTCAATCACAGAATTTCTGCTTTAACTGCTGCTGCGTTGCTGATTCCAATTGTGCTTGTCGCCCAGGAAGCAGCCCCGGAGCTGGCTACCGCGACAGTTAATGCTTCGGGCACCTCGATGCTCGATTCCATGCCTCCTGAAATCAAGTTTACGCTGCTTACTCTCGGTTCGGGCGGAATTGCCGGCTGGGCGGTCGGCTACACCCTGAAAAAATTTGCCAAACTCGCGGCGCTGGTCGTCGGGGTGGCATTCATTGCCATTCAATATCTGGCCTACAATCAGTATATTACCATCGACTGGGATCGCATTCGCCAGTCGGTGCCCAATGAAAGCATCGAGCGCTCTTATACCGAGCTGATGTCGGTGCTGACCTACAATCTGCCCTTTGCCGGCTCTTTTATTGTCGGCTTCTGGCTTGGTTTTCGTAAAGGCTGATGGCAAAAAACTGGCATCAGTGGTTTGAGCAGCACAGACACCTGCTTACCGGCAACGGCAACTGGCTTCAGGGCGGGGAACCTAATTGCATGCCGCCGGATCAGGCAGAAAACGCTGCGTTGAAAGTGTTGATTGCCCGGTTGTCTTCTTATCATGACGTGGCGCGAGGCATAACCAGCGCATTCTTGTTTCAGCTGGCTGCGGCCGTCGATGGCTGTTATGTCGATATGGCCTTTTTTCCAGGTGATCAGGACGAAAAAATGCTGCAAAAGCACCAGGTTCCTCTATGGCTGGGAACAAGCAGCAAGCTGTCACCAGTCGCCTTCGATATTATCGCCATCACCAACTCGGTTTTGCAGGAACTGGTCAACCTGCCTGCCGCGCTGCATTACAGCGGTATCCCGCTGACGGCAGAAGGGCGCGCTGCCGAGAATTCGCCGTTGTTGATCGTCGGCGGCAGCAATTCATACAATTTGTCGATTCTTTTCGGGGAATCCGGCAATGGTCTCGTCGATGGAGTGCTGGTCGGTGACGGGGAGATGGCTTTCGCCGAAATCATCGAACTTGTCAAAAAAATGGGAAAAATGCCGCGCTCCCTCGTGCTGAAAGCATTGCGTGAGCAGGTTCCAGGCTTCTACGCGCCGCAAAGTTACCGCCAGCATTTCGATGAACAGGGAAATCTTTTGCGCATACAGGCTTTGGATGGTGCGCCAATGCCGGTTAAAGCCCGTAAAGATTCTTTTGCCGGGCCGGTTTTTACCGGTGGGCCGATTCTTTATGACGAAGAAGCCGCCGGCGCTTCGCATCTGTTAATGACTGCCGGTTGTCCCTCCTTCTGCTCATTCTGTAAAGAATCATGGGAACAAAAGCCATATCGCGAAAAGGAACTGCCAAAATTGCTGGCAGCGGCGAAACGGTTGAAGGCGAGCATGGGGCTTTCGGAGCTGGCTTTGATGAGTTTCAATGCCACTACCTATACCGGGATATTCTCGCTGGTTCAGCAACTCAATCGTTTGTTTGATCGCGTTTCGATCAAAAGTCAGCGTTTCGACACGATCGTTAATGCCCCCGAACTGCTTGAACTGCAATTCGATGCGGGAAAGCGCACTTATACCTGCGCAATGGAGGGCGTCAGCGAGCGAATCAGAACTCTGCTGCAGAAAAACCTTCGTGAAGAGCAGATCCTTCAGGGGCTGGAACAGCTGATTCGCCTGAATATGCGCCAATTAAAGGTTTTTCTCATTGTTACCGGTTATGAAAATGATGCAGATCTTTCAGATTTTCAACATTTTCTCGACCGGGTCAAAGCACTTGGCAATAATGGAAAGGTCAACATCACTTTTTCTTTTGCCTGTCTGTTCCGTCCGCCGCATACGCCTTTGCAATTCGCAGAACCTAGAGGCAGTCTCGAGGATCTCGAACGATTGACAGGCCGTCTGGTCGATCTGGTCAAAAAAAACGGCTTTGATGCCAGAATCAGTGCTGGTGCCGCCGATGCTTTTTTCAGTGAATTCATCGCTTACGCTGATCGCCGCTATACTCCAATACTGGTTGAGGCCTCGATAGGCAGGGGATTTCGCTATCGCGGTGAGGTTCACGCGGCTCTATATCGTTTCTTCGTTGAAGAAGCGGCCCGACTCGGTTTGCCGATGCCGCATCTGCAAAGCCGCGATGATTTTACGCCCCTGCCCTGGGACGACATCGATACCGGGGTTAACCGCCGCTTTCTTTTCGAAAATTTCGGGCAGCTGCAGGCCGGCAGTGAGAATCAGGCTTGTATTCGCGCACCCTGGGGCACCGGAACCTGTCAGGGCTGCGGCGCTTGTCCTGATGCTGCTGAAATTGCCCGGGTAACCGGGAGTGGGCCGGTTACGGGCGCGCCTTTTCAGCTTTCGTCGGCGGCTCGACCGGTCAAATTGTTGATTGAATTTATCGTTCCGCGCAAATGGGGCCGGTGTGGCCCGGCTTTTATCAAAGCTGCCCTGGCTCGACGGCTGATGCTTGATAATTCCGGATTGATCGAATCTTTCAAGCGCGTAAGTGGGCTGCTGCCGGAATTTTATGCCTGCGGTCACGCCATTGCGGAAGTAGAATTTTTCAGTGCTCCAGAAGCTATCATTGCCGGGAATGTCAACCCTGAAGAGGATATTCTCGTTCTCGGCCGCGCCAAAAAAATGGCCTGGCCCGACGGATTCTGGCCGGTTGAGCTTGAAAGCCATGCCGGAATGGCCAGTGCCGACTTTTCCAGGCGCATCGATGCGCTGTTGAGCAAATATCGTCTCAAGCATCTGAAGCAAAGGCGATCCGGAGAACTGCACTGGGAAATCAACCGGGGACAGGCTCGCAAGTGCGGTATCGAAAAAATCAGTCTCGATGAGGAAAAGGGTTATTTCAAGCTCGTTCTGGTAAAAATGCCCGAACTGCATCTGCTCAACCAGATTGCCGGTTTGGCTCTGCTGGAATGTCGGGCGCAGACCCGGAATTCATGATTTTAATGCGTTTGCCCTGCGAACTGGCTTTTCGGGTTGTAAAATGACGGGAAAAGTTCTAAAATTAGCGGATATGGATATTCACAATCATTATCAATATGAGCACCAGGCCAGACAGGATGGTTTCAAGATCGTGGCCGGCGGTGACGAGGCCGGGCGTGGTCCCTGGGCGGGTCCGGTTTTTGCAGCGTTTGTCGTTTTGCCCGAGAATCCGGTCATCCCAGGTCTTGACGATTCAAAAAAGCTCAGTAGAAATAAAAGACGGCATCTTTACGATGAAATAAGAAGCAAGGCTCTGGCTTTTGCAATAGGTTCGGCTGACCCGCATGAGATAGACAGTATCAACATTCTTGAAGCGACCCGTCTGGCGTTTCAGCGTGCTTTTACCGCCTTGCCGCTTCAGCCTGATTATGTTCTGCTCGATTACATCAAGCTGCCCTGGTTGAAAAAGCCGCATCAGGCCTTCGCCAAAGGTGAGTCGATCAGCGCTTCGGTGGCCGCAGCTTCGATTCTTGCCAAAGAAGCCCGGGATCTATATATGGAAACCGCAGCCATCAAATACCCCGGCTATGGTTTCGAAAAACACATGGGCTATGGCACAGCCGCACATCAGGCGGCCTTACAACAGCTCGGACCCTGTGCTCTGCACCGACTTTCTTTCAAGCCGGTGAAGAAGCTGTTGCCCGAAAAACATGGACATCTCTTCGATTTCGCCTCTAGATAAACTGCTGCCCGGCCAGCCGGTCAAGGCCGAGGTGGTTGCCAGCAGCGGTGGAAAATCTCTGGTGCTGGTTAACGGCAGGCCGGTGCAGGTCGACGCCGATGTTTCCGCTCAGGTAAAAGGGACGACTCCCGCCATGGTCAGCCAGGTCGCCGTCAATCCTGAAGCAATTCTCAGCCAGGCTGGGCTTGAAAGAAACGAGCAGAACCTGCAATTGATTGAAACCTTGCGTCAGTATGGAGTGCCGCTGACCCCGGAAAACGCCGGAAAAGCCGCGGCAGCTGCGGCGACACTGCCCGAGTTCGCCATGAATCGCATGGTTCTAAGTACGGTTGCGCTGTTGATTCTGCGAAGGCTGCCATTGGAATCGACGCCGTTGCTTTTCGATTATTTAAGCGGAAAGTTGAAATATGCGCAGCTCTTTGGCGAGGATCATGAACTTGGGCGAGTTATGCGAACCAGTGCAGGATTTGCGGACATTCTCAAGCAATTGCGACAGATGCTGGGCGAGCGGCGCGGAATCGAGCATCCTTTACGCCATATCAGCGGTGAGGCCGGCGAGAAGCTCGCTGAAAACCTGATGCTCCAGGATCTGTTGACTGAGGCCGGCAGCAGCAGTCAGGAGAGCAGGGTTTATTTCCAGTGGCCGTTATTCTGGGCCAATCAGTCGCTGCCGGATACTCTCGAAGGCGAGGCTTTTTTCATGCCGGGCGATAAAGAGCAGGGCTTCTGTCTGCGTTTGCTCGTCGAGCCGCCGAGTCTTGGCAAAATGGAGGTGGCGATGAATCAGCTCGACAAAACCCTGTGGGTTCATTTTGGTGCTGATTCTGAAGTTTTGAGCGATATAAGGTCGATTTTTCCGGCGCTATCGGCGCGATTACAGAGTGAAGGCTTCGCCGAAGTCCGCCTTACTCTTGGCAAATTGCGCAAAATTGAACACTTTCTGCTCGAGCCACATGCCGAACCTGAGTTGCCGGGTAAGCCCCATAAACTCGATTTAAGGGTGTAATATGAACGCTGAAAAAAAGAAAAGCATGCGTTACGAAGATGTCGCCGTCGCGATTAAATATTTGTTTGGCCAGGAAGGCGAAGTGCCGAAAATCGTTGCTTCGGGCCGAGGGCATCTGGCCCGCCAGATAATCGAGCTGGCCCAGGAAAACAAGGTGCCCTTGAAACAGAACAAGGCTCTGGCCGAATCTCTGGCCAAAGTTCCCGTCGGTGTCGAGATTCCATCTGAACTCTGGGGCGCGATGGCCGAAATTCTCGTGCAGCTTTATCTGCTGGATCAGCAGAAACAGGCAAGATGACAAGGCAGCGGCAGCAACTCGGTCGTCAGGGCGAAGAAATCGCTTGTGCATTCCTGCTTGAAAAGGGGTTGCGGCTTGAGTGCAGAAACTATCGGGTTCGCAGTGGCGAGATCGACCTGGTAATGTGGCATGGGGACATTCTCGTCTTCGTCGAAGTGCGCACCCGTTCCGACAATTTTTTCGGTGAACCGGTCGAGTCGGTGCAATCGGGCAAGCGTCGCAAAATAATCAATGTTGCCCGCCATTTCCTCAGAGAAAAGAAAATCGATGCCGAAGTGCGTTGTCGCTTTGATCTGGTCGGCGTGTTGCTACGCAAAGATCAGCCTGCAGAAATAGAATACCTGCCTAATGCTTTTATGGTCGGTGATTGAGGGGTGGGGTAGTGGACTGTCCCCAATTTTACGTCGTCAATATTGCCATGAGAAAGTTGACGGGCGCTGATTACTGTACTATGATAGAGTGCTGAAAAGTTTGGAAAGGTAATTTTAATCGCACAATCAGTCGATGATTAAATAAAAATCAGGGTGGAAATATGAGAAACAATTTTAGAAATATTCTTTGTCTGGCATTTATCCTGTTTTGTTCAGGTCATTGCTGCTCGCAGCCTTTGGCCGCTCAGGTAAAGATTCCGGATCACGCAATTATGGGTAAGCCCGTGTCGACCGCTTCGCCGCAGGTGGTTTCAGGTATTCAGAGCGATGAAGCCCTGAATGACCGCGAGAGCCCGGATTATGTTAAACGCCGGTTGCGTCAGCTTGAAGAGGCGCTCAAGGCCAAAACCCGCACTGAAATCATCAAGGATCGAAAAAAGGTCAGAGTTCTGAAAGGTGCTTCTGACAATCTGTTTATTGAAAAAGAAGAAGAAGATTCGATGATCGGGACGCAGCCATTGGCTGACGAAGAAATCGACCGTGAAGTTGAGCGGCGCCTCAAAAGCGAAGTTTTGCTCAAAAATTTCGGTGCCGAGTTTTTTGAACGCGGCGAAATGGTGCAGAACAACCTTATGGCCGGCTCGGCACCCTCGAACTATCAGCTCGGGCCCGGCGATGAGCTGAAAATAATCGTCTGGTCAGAGCTTGGCGATGAAACGGTTTACGATGTTCAGGTAAACCCGGAAGGGCAGATTTATGTGCCAATTCTTGGAGTGATGGGCGTTTCCGGACTTACCGTCGGCGAGTTCGAGCAGACTATTTTGGGCAGTCTTGCCAGTAAATTCAAACATTTCAAAGGTCAGGTCACTCTGACCAAGGTCAGAACCATCCAGATTTACGTGGTTGGCGAAGTTGAAAAACCCGGCGCTTTAACCGTTTCAGGTCTTACTACCGCTTTTACAGCCCTGTATCAGGCCGGTGGCCCCAGCGAACGCGGTTCCATGCGGCGCATCAAAGTGCTCAGTGGCTCGGGAAAAAGCCAGGAATTCGATCTTTACAAGTATTTCCTAAGTGGTGACAGGCGGCAGGATGTTTCGCTGAAAAATGGTGACACTCTTTTTGTTCCGGCTATCGAAGCCAGCGTTAAGGTTACCGGTATGGTTACCCGTCCGGCGGTTTATGAAATTTTTGCCGGCGACAATCTGGCAAAAGTGATCGGCATGGCCGGAAACGCCCTTCCCGAAGCCTATTCCGGTCGGGTTCGTGTTTTGCGCTGGACCGGCAATCAGCGGCGGCAAACCTTCGATGTCAGCCTCGGCAATCTCGATGAATTGAAAAGCTTCGTTGTCGTAAACGGCGATGAAATCAAAATTGAGCCGGCCATCGACACTGTCGGCAACCTCGTCAGCATCAATGGCGCGGTGAAAAAGCCGGGCAATTATGCAGTTGATTCGGGTCTTACCGTTGCCGACCTGATTGGTCGGGCCGGTGGTCTGATCGAGGAAGAGGCCAACCGCAAATTCGGACAGATTATCCGAAAAGGCAGTGCCGGCGCAGAAGAGATCATTACTTTCAATCTCAGATTTGCCTTGCTCGGCGACAAAGAAGAAAACATCGCACTCAAGCCTTTCGATCGCGTGAAAATCTTTGCTGAAGAAGAAATTACCGCTGACATTCGCTCGGTAAACATCGACGGCGCGGTGCGCCAGCCGGGTGAATACATCTACCGTGACGGCATGAAGCTTGGCGATTTGCTGCTCAAGGCCCGCGGCCTGGCTATCGACGCCGCCGCTGAGGCAGAAATTGCCCGTGTCGATGGTGCAACCAGCAAAATCATCAAGGTCAATGCTCAGTCGGCGATGAACAATCCGAAATCAGAAGAAAATGTATTGCTGCAGCCTCTCGATCGTATCAGTATCCTGTCACGCGGTGATGTAATGATCGAACCGGAGGTCGTAGTGCTTAAGGGCCAGGTAAAGCGACCCGGGCCCTATGCGCTCGAATATCGCGGTGAGCCGCTCAGCAGTGTCATCAAGCGTGCCGGTGGCCTGACCAACATGGCTTTTGCCGAAGGTGCGGTTTTTATGCGAAAAATTGAACATATCGCCAGTGAAAAGCAGCTTGAAACTGCTACTGAAGTGCAAAAGGAAATGTTTCGCCAGGCAACTCTCGATTTGCGAGCCGATCTGCTCAAATCGGGCGCAAAGCTCGACAATCTCAGCCAGATCCGCCAGGAAGTCGAGGGCGGCAAAAACATCGGCGAGCAGATTCTGGGTGATGAAGCCTCGGCGCAGAGCGGTCAGGCGGTAAAGCAGTCGAGTGAAGACGAAAGATCGGGTTTCGGCGGCATAGAAATGGCCGGGCGCGGTATGGACAACAAAATGGTGCGGATTCCGGTGCCGGTTAAAGATATTATCGAAGGCAAAGCCGAAAGATTCGAAGACATCGCGCTGCTCAACGGCGATCAGATTACCATTCCGGTCGTGCCGACCACTGTTTCAGTGCTTGGTGCAGTGATCAATCCGACGACAATTCTGTTCAGCCGCAATCGCAACGCCGGTTACTACATCAATCGCGCCGGCGGATTCTCACCGTCTTCAAATCATGGACGTACGGTTGTGGTGCGTGCTAATGGTGAAGTTATGCCGATGCGGCATGTTAAGCGCATCGAACGCGGCGACATGATTCTCGTGCCGCCGAAAGCGCGCCTGATCAGACCGGATCGCATGAAGGAATGGGCCAATGTCATGAGTATTCTCGGCAATCTTGCAGTGACTTACAAGGTTGTCAACGACGCAAATTAACGGGAGGAATGAGTATGCCACATACACCCATCAGTAAAATCGTTAAAAGAAACGGCCAGGTTGTGCCGTTCGACAAAGAAAAGATCGTCAACGCCATTTTTAAGGCGGCGGTTCAGGTCGGGGGCGAAGATCGCCGTCTGGCTGAAATTCTCGCCGAGAAGGTGGTGCATCATCTTGAAGTGACCCGCAATCCGCCGGCATTGCCGAGCGTCGAAGAAGTTCAGGACATCATCGAGAAAGAATTGATCGAGTCTGGGCATGCCCGCACCGCCAAGGAATTCATTCTTTATCGTTATGCCCACAACAAGCTGCGCCAGGGCGTAGAAAAGCAGGGCGCAACTTCATCGGGCAATATTCCCTACAAGAAAATCTGGCAGACCCTGACCTGGGCTCTTGATCACGATTGTTACAGCGTCGATAAAATCAATGCCCGCATTGAAAATGGCACTTACCCGGAACTGGTAAAGGAAGCCACCGAAAAATACGACGCCGACATTGCTTCAGCCGTTGAAAAAATAATTGCCCGAAAAAATGACGTGCGCATCGTTATCATTGCCGGCCCATCGAGTTCAGGCAAAACTACCACGACCATCAAGATTGGCGAGCACCTGGCAAAACAGGGATACGAACTGGTTTCAATGGAACTGGATAATTACTATTTCAATCTTGAACACCATCCGAAAGACGAGTTCGGTGATTATGATTTCGAAACCCCCGAAGCTCTCGATCTCAAACTGATCAACCAGCATCTGGCCGATCTGCTTGACGGCAAAACCATTCAGATGCCGCGATACAACTTCAAAACCGGCAAACGTGAAGCTGAAACCGATCCGATGAAGCTGGAAAAAAACCAGATTCTCCTGCTCGACAGCCTGCATGGCTTGTATGGCCCGATGACCGACAGCGTCGCCGAAGAGAAAAAGTTCAAGCTTTATATTGAAACTCTCTGCCAGATCAAGAACAAAGACGGCGAATTCATTCGCTGGACCGATGTGCGCCTGTTGCGCCGCATGGTCAGAGATTCCTGGCATCGCAGCTACAATCCGCGTCAAACTCTGGAACATTGGCATTATGTCAGAAGATCCGAAATTCAGCACATCATTCCGTTCCTTGGCACGGTCGATCACATCATCGACGGCTCACTCGCCTATGAGTTGCCTCTTTACAAGAAGCATCTGTTCAAGTTTTTCCCGGATTTCGTCAAAGACTACCGGGAAGACCCGAAGCGCCAGGATGCCTACATTCGCGCCAAAAGGGTGCATGACCTGCTCGAATCTTTCAAGACCTGGGAAGACGAAGAAGTGGTTCCCAAAGACGCTTTGATTCGCGAATACATTGGCGGCAGCATTTACGAGTATTGATTCTCTGAACGTAGAAAAGGGGCTGTTTCAGCCCCTTTTTTTGTTGTCGGAAAAAGAATGCTTCGCCCTTTTCGAACGATAATCAGGCTTTACTGGGCGATGATACTGACGATAAGACGGCGGGTGCGCGGGCCGTCGAATTCGCAGAGATAGATGCCCTGCCAGGTTCCCAGAACCAGGTCGCCGCGATGAACGATAAAGGGATGACAGGCGCCGAAAAGACTCGATTTCATGTGGGCGTGGCTGTTGCCTTCGCCATGTCGATCGAAATTTTCATGTTCGGGAAAGACCTTGTCGAATCTTTTCAGTAAATCATGCACCACATCAGGGTCGGCGTTTTCGTTGACGGTTATTGCCGCTGTAGTGTGCGGCGTGGCCACGAGAATGTGGCCCTCGCTGATGCCGGCTTCACGTATCGACTGGCGCACCAGATGGGTGACATCGACGAAAGCCTGCGAAGAGGGGGTGCGGATCGAATGTTCAAAAATCATTTTTTGCTCCTGTTACAGGTGATGATCATGATCTGATAGGGATTCAGACTTATTTCATCGGCAATACCGGCAATGTTGTGGCTGCCTTCAGCGTTGAGAATGGCAAGATTGTCGGCGGTGCGAATTCTTTTTGGCAATCTGAGTGAAAGAGCCTGGTCGGCGTCGGTGTTGACACAAACCAGCGCCTGGCGGCCGTCTTTGCAGGTTTTAACATAGCCTTTCAGGCCGGTCTGGTCGGGTTTCCAGCAGCCGAAGGGAATAACTGTGCCTTCCTGGTTGAATACCAGGTCCGATAGCTTGATTTTGAGCAGGTCGCGCATGAATTCAGGCAAATCGGAAGAGATGCCGGCGGCAAAGTTTTCCGGGCCGGAATTGCAGACATCTATACGTTCGAACAGGCCTTTTTCGCTGCCGGCGGCGAACATGACATCGCTGCTCATCAAGGCGGCAAGAGCGAACTCTATTTTCATCAATGCGAGAATCTGTGCGACAGTGTCGGCGTCGAGCTGGGCAAGACTGTGGATATCTTCGTTTTGCACGAATTTGCGAACGATGGCTTTGTCGTTGAGGCCTTGGACTTCATCGGCGCGAATGCGTGCCAGAGCTTTCATCGCCGGCATCAAAACGTCATGACTGCTGTAAATTGTGCAGGTCGGCACCCCATTGGAGCGTTTGTAGAGCGTATAAATGTCAGTGGGAATGTAGAGTCCGCCGCTGTACCAATAGATGTTGTTGAAAAATCGATCGGCACCGGCTGCAATACCGGATTCAGCCAGTTTTATCAGTGGAGCCATGCCAAGATTTTCGGCAAGGAACCAGACATTGGGAAAACGCTGCCGGGTTTCACCGACAATGCGGGCGAGTCCGGCCGGATCAAGTCCCCAGGCCGCGTCGATGCGTATCGCATTGATATGGTATTTTTCGACATGGGGGAATATTACATTTTCGAGCCAGTAGTTCTGCAGTTCTTCGAGCGAGTTGTCGAGAATGAATGCGCCCCAGTTGATGCGAATACGGTTATTGTCGGCGTCAACGTCGTCGGCACCGGCTTCAATACCGTCATTTTCATGATCTTTGAACCATTCGCGGCGCAGATGCAGTGCGTTGAAATCGGCATGATTGAAGGGAATGTCGATCATGCGGTCCATACCCAGATCTTCGACGAATTTCATCAGTTCGGCAAAGTTTTCCCAGTTGCCGAAAAGAGGGCAGGGCTGCTGATAATCTTTCACGACATAAGGGGAAAGTGACGGCAGAAAATGCGGCAAAATCAGGAGAACGTTGACGCCGATATCTTTAAGTTCAATTATATATTTTTTTAAATCATCGATCGAGGCGAAGAAGCTCAATGGCACGTCAGCATAAATCTTGCCCCGGTGTTGGTCGGCGAGGCTTGAAAACGGGGCGGGGCTGACTTCGGGTATGGAAAAATAAGTGGCGTTCAGTTTCATCAGTCTTTCTGCTCCTGCTGTCGTTCAATTTTGAAAAGTTGCCGGGCCAGCAATCTGGTAACCAGCTCAACTTTCTGTTTTTCGCTCATGTTCGAGGTGTTCCCTACGAACAGTGGTTTTGACGGGTCGAAATCAATTTTTTCCGTGTCCTGTGGCCGAATGAGTGAGTCGCACAGAAGTACCGCCTCATTTTTCATCATTTCACAGAACCCGCCGGTAGTGCCAAACCAGTGATGTTCGTCGGAAATGTCGACGATATGGATCAAACCTGGCCCAAGGGCCGCGATCAGCGGTTTGCGGCTGGCCATGAACCCCATGTAGCCATCGGTTGCCGGAAAAGTGATCTGCTTGGCTTCAAGGGTGATCAAATGCTGGGCCGGCAAGGCAATGGCGAGGCTGAAAGATTTCTTCATCGTTTTTTCTGCAAGGCTTCTGCTTTCTTTTCGACATCCTTGAGATTGCCGACCATGTAGAAAGCCTGTTCCGGGTAATCGTCATATTTGCCGTCGACAATGGCTCTGAAACCGGCAATGGTGTCGCTTAACGGCACATAAGCCCCCTGGTGTCCGGTAAATTTTTCGGCAACGAAAAACGGCTGTGAAAGAAATTTCTGAATACGTCTGGCGCGGTTGACGATGATTTTGTCTTCATCTGAAAGCTCTTCCATGCCGAGAATGGCGATGATATCCTGCAGTTCATGGTAACGCTGCAGGATTTCCTGAACTGCCCGGGCGGTTGAATAGTGGTCGTTGCCGATGATATCAGCTGAAAGCAGGCGTGATTTCGAAGCGAGCGGATCAACTGCCGGGTAGATGCCGAGTTCGACGATTTTGCGTGACAAAACCGTGGTTGCGTCGAGGTGGGAAAAAGTTGTTGCCGGCGCGGGGTCAGTGATGTCGTCGGCGGGCACGTAAATTGCCTGCACCGAGGTGATCGAGCCGATGGTGGTAGTGGTGATGCGCTCCTGCAGGGCACCCATTTCCGTGGCCAGGGTCGGCTGGTACCCGACGGCTGAAGGCATGCGGCCGAGCAGTGAAGAAACTTCGGATCCGGCCTGAACGAAGCGAAAAATATTGTCGATGAACAGCAACACATCCTGGCCTTCGCGATCACGAAAGTATTCAGCCATGGTCAGCGCTGATAACGCAACCCGCAATCTCGCTCCAGGCGGCTCGTTCATCTGGCCGAAGACGAGGCAGGTTTTTTCGAGAACGCCGGAATCTTTCATGTCGAGGTATAGGTCATTACCTTCACGGGTGCGCTCGCCGACTCCGCCGAATACCGATACGCCACCGTGCTGTTTGGCGATGTTGTTGATAAGTTCCATGATTAGAACGGTTTTGCCGACGCCGGCACCGCCAAACAGGCCGATTTTACCGCCACGGGCATAGGGGGTCAGCAGGTCGACGACCTTCAGGCCGGTTTCGAGAATCTCGCTGGTTTTTCCCTGTTGGCGAAATGCAGGTGCCGGTCGGTGGATAGGCCACTTTTCGCCACCCTTTTCAATTGGGCCGGCCTCATCGATGACTTCACCGAGGACGTTGAAAATTCGGCCAAGAACCCTGTTTCCGACGGGGACGCTGATGGGCTTGCCGAGATCTTTGACGCTGAGGTTACGGCGCAGGCCGTCGGTAGAACCCATGGCGATGGTGCGAACAATGTCGTTGCCGAGATGCAGTGCGACTTCAAGGGTAAGCTTGCTTTTCGAAAGCGGGTTGACCACTTCGAGGGCGTTGTGAATACTTGGCAGTTGGCCGGCAGGAAACTTGATGTCCACTGCCGGGCCCATTATCTGAATAATTTTTCCATCAATCATTTAAATGCTCCAATCAGGCTTCGGCGCCCGAAATGACTTCGGCAATCTCTCTGGTGATAAGAGCCTGCCGGTTGCGGTTGAAATCCAGGTGCAGTTCGTCGATTATCTCCTGGGCGCGATCGGTGGCTGAAGTCATCGCCGCCATGCGTGCGCTTTGTTCAGAAGCTGAAGACTCAATAATCGCCCGATGCAATAGATGCCGCATGTAGCGCGGTACAAGCTCATTGTAAATCTGGGTCGGTGACGGGGTAAAATCGAAACTCAACCTGATCTGATGTTTTTCGGCCTCGGGCTTCTTTTCGGCTTCAGGCAGCGGCGTAAGCGGTAACAGCTTCTGTATGACAGGGTATTTACGGGTAGCCGAAATGAAACTGGTATAGATCAGATTTATCTCATCGACTTTTTGGTCACAGAATAGCCCGAAGATGAAGGCCGAAACGTCGAACAGCTCTTCGGCTGCGTTGCGCACGGTCAGGTCTTCATAATTTTGTAAAACTGCATGGTTTTTTTTGGCAAAATACTTAACCGCCTTTTTGCCGATGACAACCAGTTTCTTTTCAGGTGCTTCGCTTTCTTCGATGATACTGTCGGCAAAGCGATTTATTTCGAGATTGAAACCGCCGCAAAGTCCACGCTCGCCCCCGATGATGACGAAGGCGGCAGCCTTGACCGGTCGGGGCGTCAGAAAGGGGTGGCGGTAGTTGCGCGGCATCTGGTCACGAAGGCTGTAGACAATCTGTTCAAGCTTGGCAATATAGGCTCGCGTCAGATGAATCTGCTCCATGGCTCGGCCGAGTCTGGCCGTCGACATCATTTTCATGGCGCGGGTAATCTGTTGGGTTGTCGAAACTCCGCGTATTTTTTGTTTGATGTCTTTTAACGCTGTCATGATCAGTCTTTGAGCGAAATTTTTCCGGTTCGCTTTTCTTTCTTTTCTTCTTCGGCCTGGTGCAGTTCTTCAGCGTGATACTGCAGCATGTAGACATTGTCGGTAAATTCTTTGATGTGCTCGATGAAACGCTTTTCGAGTTCTTCGGTGAGCACGGGTTCGCGCCTCAGTGCCAGCATGACCTCAGGATGTTTCTGATGCAGGTATTTGAGCAGAAACTTCTTGAAGCGAACGATCTCACGTTTGTCGAGGTGGTCGGTAAAGCCCCTGGTTGAAGCGAGAATGGTGACGATCTGGTCTTCAACCGGCATTGGGCTATACTGCGGTTGTTTAAGCAGTTCCACCAGGCGTTCGCCGCGGGCAAGCTGGTCCTGGGTCGCCTTATCAAGGTCTTTGGTGAACTGGGAAAAGGCCGCCAGCTCACGATATTGTGCCAGTTCCAACCGCAGTGGGCCGGCCACCTTTTTCATTGCCTTGACCTGGGCGTTGCCGCCGACGCGGGAGACGGAAAGCCCGGCATTGATGGCCGGTCGAATTCCAGAGTTGAATAAAGCTGATTCAAGAACGATTTGTCCGTCAGTGATTGAAATGACGTTGGTCGGAATGTAGGCCGAGGCATCGCCGGCCTGGGTTTCGATAATCGGCAGTGCTGTCAGCGACCCGCCGCCAAGCTCTTTACTCAATTTAGCCGCCCTTTCGAGCAGGCGGGCATGCAGGTAAAACACGTCGGCAGGAAAGGCTTCGCGGCCTGGGGGGCGACGCAGCAGCAATGAAACCTGGCGGTAGGCGACTGCGTGCTTGCTCAGATCGTCATAGATGCACAGAACGTGTTCGCCGCGATCCCGGAAAAATTCACCCATGGCGCAGCCACTGTATGGAGCGATGAACTGGAAGGGAGCCGGATCGGAGGCCGAGGCGGCGACAATGATCGTGTGGTCGAGAGCACCGTAATGGCGCAGGGTTTCAACTACCTGGGTTATCGTCGACATTTTCTGGCCGATGGCAACATAAACGCAGATGACGTTTTTATCTTTCTGGTTGATGATCGTATCGACGGCGATCGCGGTTTTACCGGTCTGACGGTCGCCGATAATCAGTTCTCGCTGCCCTTTGCCGATGGGAATCAGGGCATCGATAGCCTGAATTCCGGTTTGCAGCGGTTCATTAACCGGCTGGCGCTGAATGATATTCGGGCTGTGGGCTTCGACCGGTTGATTCGCTTCGGGAACCACCGGGCCCTCACCATCGATCGGCTGGCCGAGCGGGTCGACGACACGCCCGAGAAGATGAGGTCCGACCGGAACCGAGAGAATCTGTTCCGTATCCTTGACCAGATCGCCTTCATGAATCCCATCGTCTGAGCCGAGCACCAGACAGCCGACGTTGTCTTCTTCGAGGTTGAGAACATAGCCGCGCACACCATTGGCGAATTCAACCAGGTCACCGGCCATGGCCCGCGGCAAACCGTGCACCCTGGCGATACCATCACCACATTGCAGAACTACTCCGGCTTCGACGGTTTTGAGTTCGGTAGAGAACTGTTCTATTTCACGGCGTAGAACAGAGATGATTTCATCTGATCTGATTGTCATAAAGTGCTCCTACAGCGCCAGCGTCGGCTGGCTGATCAGGTTGGCAAGCCATTCGTTGTCGACTTTCACCATTAATTCATGCAATTGTTTGATGCGGTTGCGAATTGAAACGTCAACGACCTGATCGGTGAACTGAATGACCAGTCCGCCGAGTATCGCCGGGTCAACCAGCTCACGAATTTCGATGCGGCCGAATTTCTGGGCGAGAATGGCTCTGAGCCTGGTTCTTTCATTGTCGTGCAGCGGGACCGCAGATTTGATGATGATACCGCGGATGCCATGCAGGCGGCGGTACATGCGTTCGACTTCCTGAGCAATGCGTTCGAAAAGAACCATGCGTTTTTTCTTGACCAGCAGACTGATGAAGTCTATGACCAGGTGACTGGTGCGCGGGCCAAATATCCGGCGCAGCATGTCGATTTTGCGGTCGACATGAATTGTCGGATGCTGCAGAATTTCAGCCAGGCCTTCATAACCGAAATAAAGCGCGGTAAAGGCTTCGAAATCCTTGAAACACTCTTCAAAGTCTTCGGCCTGAATGGCTTTGAAAAAGGCTTCAGCATATCTTTTGGCAACGATTTTTTTGCGTTCAATCATCGGCAACGTGGTATGGCAGATCTTGTTCGAGCTGCTCGATAGTATCTTTGATCAGGCGGCGATGGATCTCGTCGTTGAGCGATTGCTCAACCACCCGTTCGGCGGCGACCAGGGTAAGATGAACCACTTCCTCGCGTAATTGCATCCAGGCAGCTTGACGTTCGTTAAACAGTTCCATTTCACCGTCTTCAACGATGCGCTCGGCTTTGATTTTTGCCTCGAGCACTATTTCTGCGGTTTGCAGATTGGCGTCATGAATGGCCTGTTGCTTGATTTCGTATGCTTCCTGCTCGATGTTGGCAAGATGCTTTTCGTATACTTCTTTCAGCGCCAGCGCGGTGCTATGCTCTTCTTCAGCGGCGATGCGGATCTGGCCGATGGATTTACGGCGCTCCTGCAGAACTACGCCCAAAGGCCTGAAAAGAAAGTGGTTGAGAATATACAGCAGGACAAAGAAGTTTATGGTCTGTGATACCAGCACTGCCCAGCTGAACTCGAACAGTGACGGAGCGTGCTCGGCCGCGGCATGCGAATCCGATGCCAATGCCACGTCTGCGCCAAACAATCTGGTGCCGACCAGCATCAGGCAGAGTAGAAAAAACAGACGATAACTGAGCTTTGTTCTCATTTTCCCTTAGCTTTTTACCATTTAACGAACAGCAGAATCAACGCGACGAGAAGACAGTAAATTGCCAGTGATTCGATCATTGCCAGACCGATGATCATGACGAAACGAAGTTCGCCGGCTATTTCCGGCTGACGGGCAATCGAATCGATCGTTTGGCTGATGACTTTGCTCATCGCGTATGCGGCCATGCCGCAGCCAATCGAAATACAGAACGCTGCCGCCAGAATTTCGGCGATATGCGCTAGACCGGTTAAATCCATAATGACCTCCGTTTTAGTGCTCCTCTGAAACTGCGCCAGAGAGATATACTCCAGAAAGAATAGTGAACACCAGAGCCTGTAACAGACTGGTGAAAATAGCCAGTAAATGCATTGGTATCGGTACCAACAATGGGAAAATGAAGCTGGTCAAAACGAGAATGACCACGTCTTCGCCCATGATGTTGCCGAATAGACGTAAAGTCAAGCTGATCGGCCGGGAAATTTCGCCGACGACATGGATTGGAAACATCAAGGGCGCCATCCACCATATCGGTCCGGCAAAATGCTTGATATAGCCCAGGCCGTGGTGGCGAAAGCCCATCCAGGCGGTGAGAAAAAAGACGATCAAAGCCATGCCCAGACAGTTGGCAAACATGCTTGTCGGCGATTTCAGCCCTGGAATCAGACCCATCAGATTGGCCGAGAAAATGTAAATGAAAATGGTTGCCAGAACCGGCAGCAGCTCTGAAACATTTTTTTCACCGACTACATTGGCTATGAAAGCTTCAAGGCTTTCGTAAATGAATTCGAGAAGATTCTGCAGCGGCCCTGGGTCGTCTTTATCGAGTTGGCGTGGCAAAAACCAGCATAGCAGGCCGGCGGCGAGGCTGACCAGCCAGGGCAGAACCACTCCCGGTGACGCGGGAATAAAGGCTAGAATATAAAGAATATCTTTTTCAAGAGCATGCATCTTTTTTATCGTTCCTGTTAGATACTTCGACAGATTTTCGGTCAGAGTAAACTATTATTAGCAGAGACAGCATTATCACCAGCTGACTGAGGAAAAGTCCCAAAACCACCTCAACGATCGAAAAGCCGAGATATTTCAACAAAAGTGCCAGTAGCAGCAGAAACAGAACTTTGCCGCCGCTGCTCAGGACAGCGATGATGCGAAACCAGGCCGGTAAGCGGTCAAGATAACTGAAAGTGATCGACAATAAGAAAAAACCGGCAATTCCGGCGGCATAGCCGATGAGAAAGGCCGAGTGAAAAACCTGTTGCTGCCACGAGACCAGTAATGTGCCGACAACAACAAGTAGTGAAAGGCCGAGCACCGTTCGCTCACTCTTTTTTACTTTTGCTCTTGTGGTTGTCAAATTCATGCAGACTCTCCTGCAGCTGTTTCCAGGTCTGAACCAGGGCTGCGGCCAGGCCGAGGAATATTCCGCCGAGTATTCCGATTGGCCGGGTGGCAAAGTATAAATCAAACTGGTAACCAAAATAAAGGCTTAAAGCCAGACAAATTCCGCCCGTAAGGCCGGTGCTCAAGACTTTTCCGGCAAAACCGGTCTTTTTTAGCAGATTTCTTTGATTATCTGGCATCAGATGACCAGAGTAGGTTTTTGCCCTTTGATGTCTTCGACATAGCAACGCAGTAACTCGGCGACACTCCAGGCCTGGGCAAAGCAACCACGTGGCGTATGGGGCATATTCCCGTCAAAGATTTCAGAAACGCTGCCAAGACAGGCTTCGCGCAGCAAATGGTTTTTGAACGGCTCAATCATGTTCGACGCCCGCAACTGAGCCTCCATGCTGAAATTGTTGGTCTTCAGATAGGCACTGATAAACGGTCCGATCAGATAACCCCAGACAGTTCCCTGATGATACGCGCCATCACGCTTGAGGCGGTCGCCGCCATAAAAGCCGTCGTAGCGCTCGTCATCAGGCGCCAGGCTTTTCAGGCCGTATGAGGTGTAAAGACGCGTGAACACCTGGTCGACGACCATTTTTTCCTGCGGGTGTTCAAGAACCGAGAAGGGAAGATAGACGGCGAAAATCTGATTGGGCCTGAATGATTCGTCGATTTCGCCATCTTTGGCGATTACGTCGTAAAGGTATTGTTCATCTTCATTCCAGAAAGCCTTGCGAAACGAAGCTTTGACCTTTTTAGCCAGCGAAGTGATTTCGCGAGAATGTCCTTCAAATTTTTCCTGAAAAATGGCAAAGATGCGCAGTGCGTTGTACCATAATGCGTTGACTTCGACCGCCTTGCCGTTTCTTGGGGTTACTACCCAGCCCTCAACCTTGGCATCCATCCAGGTCATTTGCACGTCGGGGTTTCCGGCGTTGATCAATCCGTCTTCCGCATCCATTTTAACTTCGAAATGGGTGCCCTGTTGAAAAGATTCGATGGTCTGGGTCATGGCTTCATAAAGATAATCGCGCACGAATTCATAATCATCGGTGTATTCAATATATTTGTAGGCTGCGAAGAAAAACCACAGCGAAGCATCGACACTGTTGTACATTGCCTCGTTGCCCTTGTCGGCAAAGCAGTTTGGAATCAAACCATGATGAATCGATGCCGCGAAGGTTTTGAGAATCGAGCGGGCCTCTTCGATGCGCCCGGTCACCAAAGTCAGGCCGGGCAAAGAGATCAGGCTGTCGCGCCCCCAATCTGAAAACCACGGATAACCGGCGATGATACTCTTGCCTTTGGTGCTTGCCCGGTCGACGATAAACTGGTCAGCAGCCACCAGCAGACGTCGCAGAAACAGATCGTCAGAATGCAGAGAGCCGGCAATGGCTTCGAGTCGCTGCTCTTCACGTTTGCGCAGGTCGATGGGGTTGAATGATTTCATTGGCTGATCGGAAAAAATCAACGAGGCCGAGCCTGAAAATGGTGCTATTTCAAGGTAACCACAGGAAAAGTCGTCTTCAAATGCCGGTAGGCCGCGATCTTCTTCGACCTGCAGAAAAATGTCACGATGCCATTGCGGATCGGTGACGAAGCGGCCGCGATCCCAGCGGGTAAAGAGTTCGGGGGCATTGAAAAATGGTTGCAGCTTGAATTGCCGCTCCTGTACCTGCAAATTCGTTTCTATACCGTCATTTTCGAAGGTGTTACCGTGAAAGTCGCGAAAGAGAAAGTGGGGGCGCACCCGCAAACCGATGTTGTGCCCATTGCCGAGAATTTTATAGGTGACCAGGCTGGTGTTCTGACCGTAAACCATGTTGATGGTTTTGATCAGCAAAACATCGCGAATCTGGTAATACCAGGTCGGCAGCGGTTCACGTTCGAAACGCTCCAGGTGCAGATACCCGGCGGGATTTTTGATTTCTTTGCTGTGAACGCAGGTTGATAGCGCCACTTCAGTGCCGTCGATGATCAGGGTTTCTTCAAGGCGCGAAACCAGAACCAGTCTTTCGACCGGCGGGCGCATTGCGGCAACGAGTATGCCATGGTAGCGACGGGTGTTGATACAGGGAACGGTCGAGCAGGCAAAGCCGCCGATTCCGTTGGTCAGAAGCCATTCCTGACTGGTTGCCCGGGAAAGGTCCGACTGAATTTCGCGTCCGACTGTGGTCATGGCGATTCCTCCTGTAATCTGTCGAGTGATTGGTTCAAGTTTGCAGTCTAACTCAAATGAGTGCTCTTGGCAAATTCTCGATTGCCGGTCGGTATTTTGTTGGTTGGCTTTAACTGCCGCTTGTATTATATTGCAGGTAGATAAACTTAATGGGGGAAAATATGCGCCGCTGTCTGCTAATCGACGGAAACAACATCATCTTCAGAGCCTACTACGCTTTTCAGACACAGAGGCTGAAAACCCGTGACGGTAAGCCGACCGGCGCAGTATACGGATTCGTGCGCATGCTTTTGAAGATGCTTAAAGAGCGTCAGCCTGAGCTGGTTGCCGTGGCATTCGACACCTCGCGCAATACCTTTCGTAAAAAGCTTTATCCAGAATACAAAGCCAAGCGCAAACCAACTCCCGAAGATCTTCTTGACCAGATTCCCATGGCGCATAAGGCGGTTGAAGCCCTGGGCATCAAAATATTGAAACATGAAGACTACGAAGCCGACGATCTGATCGGGTCAGCCGCAGAAATGCTCAAAAAAAACTACCACGTCGAAGTCGTCACCGGCGATCGCGACCTTTTGCAGCTGGTCGATGACAATGTGCTGGTCGAGCTTTGCCAGAAAGGCGTTTCCGAAACCAGGGAAGTCGACCCGCAGGCATTTCGCGATGAATATGGCTTCGAGCCGCAGGGCATTATCGAGCTGAAAGCGCTGATGGGCGATTCATCCGACAATATCCCCGGAGTTAAGGGTATCGGTGAAAAAAAAGGTCTGGCGCTGATTCAGCAGTTTCTGACCATCGATAATCTCTATAAAAACATCGATCAGGTCGACAACGAAAAAATGCGGCAGAAACTTATCGATGACCGCGAGATGGCCGCGCTTTCCCACGATCTGGCGACGATTCGCTGCGATGTCGACTGTTTTTCGAGTGTCGATGAGCTGAAATGGAGCGAAACCGGCTTTGAAAACAGTGAATTTGTCAAACTGCTGCATGATCTTGAGTTCAACTCACTTTACCGGGAATTTGCCGGCCGCGACCTGAGTGCCGTATCGGCTGTCGAGGCTGAACCGGTGCGTCGACAGACCCTCGATGGCGAAAGAGTTCTCATCAGTCGACCCGAGCAGTTGCGCGAATATTTTGCCGGCGTCGGCGAACTGCTTTGTCTTGATATCGAAACCGATGGTTTCGACCCGTATAATGACCATATTGTCGGGGTTTCTTTTGCTGCTGATCTGAAAAAAGCCGTCTATGTGCCGATAAGACATAGCTATCTGGGGC
Organism: uncultured bacterium; assembly: GCA_964596185.1. Taxonomy (GTDB): domain Bacteria; phylum Muiribacteriota; class Ozemobacteria; order Ozemobacterales; family Ozemobacteraceae; genus DYKG01. Next base: position 28,421 of record CAZQUE010000043.1, read on the forward strand.
TTTCACCTGATGAGCAAATGGATCCGCAGGAATTTTTCGCGATTCTTGCCGGACAGCTGAAGAATCGTCTGATTGTTGGGCACAATCTGAAGTTCGATCTGGCATTTCTGGCTGAAGAGGGCGTTGAAACCGGTCCCAAACTTTTTGACACCCTGATTGCCGCTTATGTAATTGATCCGACTCGCTCAAATGCCTTGAAGAACCTCGGCAAAGAACTTTTCAACTTCGAGGTTTCTGATTATAATGAAGTGGCCGGCAGTGGCAGTTTTGCCGGAGTTGATCTGGCGGCCGCGACCCAGTATGCCTGTCAGGATACGCTGTTGACTTTACATCTTTATGAGCATTTGCGCCAGTCACTGCGGGAGCACAAACTCGAAAATCTTTTTACAACCCTTGAAATGCCGCTGATCAAGATTCTCATGGGCATGGAAAAAGCTGGAATCAAGCTCAATGAGCAATACCTGCACAATCTTGCCAATGAACTCAGCGATCGACTTGTCGAACTCGAAGCGTCTATTCATGCCCATGCCGGCCGCATATTCAACATCAATTCAACCAAGCAGTTGCAGGAGATTTTGTTCACCGATCTCGGCCTCGAACCACCGAAAAAAACCAAAACCGGGTTTTCTACCGATTCTGAAGTCCTGCAGCGACTGGCTTTCGTTCACCCAATCTGCAAAGACCTCCTCGAATTCAGGGAACTGGCAAAATTGAAATCTACTTATGCCGAAACTCTGGTTCAGCTGGTAAATCATAAAACGCATCTGATCCATGCCAGCTTCAATCAGGCTGTAACGGCTACCGGGCGACTTTCAAGTTCAAACCCGAATATGCAGAACATTCCGATCAAGACCGAATGGGGGCGAAAGATTCGCCGGGCTTTTCTGCCGCCTTTTCCCGGTCATAAATTTCTATCGATCGACTATTCGCAGATCGAATTGCGACTGCTTGCTCATTTTTCACAGGACCCCGGCCTGGTCGATGCTTACCGCCACAGCACCGATATTCATGCGATGACCGCCGGACGTATTTTCAAAAAAGACCCGGCCGAGGTCAGTTCTTATGAACGCAATGTCGGCAAAACCGTGAATTTCGGCATTCTTTATGGTATTTCGGCGCATGGCCTTGCCGAAGATCTTGCGATCAGCCGCCCCCAGGCCAAGGAATACATCGATAGTTTTTACAACAGCTTTGCCGGTGTCACCGACTTTTTTGAAGAAGTGCTCAAACAGGCCCGTGAAAGCGGCGAGGTCGAAACCCTGCTTGGGCGCGTTCGTCGTTTGCCCGATATCGATTCGAAAAAATTCCAGATTCGTTCAGGCGCTGAGCGCATCGCTAAAAATACGAGACTGCAGGGCTCGGCAGCCGATCTGGTCAAAAAGGCGATGATCGATTGTGTGAAAATGCTTGAAAGCTCTGGCTCTAAAGCACGTTTAATTCTGCAGATTCATGATGAACTCGTCTTTTCAGTGCCAACCGATGAATTGCCGCAATTAGCAGGTAAGCTTCGCCAGGTCATGGAAAATTGTGTAAAGCTCAATGTGCCGCTGGTCTGCGATATGACTTTGGGCGACAATCTTGCTGATCTTGAGGATATTGACTGATGGAAAAGCGCCCGGCATTGTTGCTTCTGCATGGGATCTGCAACAATTCAAACCTTTTTGCCGTTCCCGATGGGCTGGGGCAGTATCTTTCGCGATTCTTCGACATTTATCCCTACAATTATCCGGTTACCAGGCATCGTTCAGCCGCCTGGGATTTCGATTTTCATCTTGAACACGACATGCCGTTGATCTGGCGGGCAGTTTGCGATGAGGCCGGCTGTAAACCCCATGTTTTCGGCTACAGCATGGGTGGAATGCTGGCGATGGCGGCCCAGGCCCGTGGCATAATCGATGCACCTGCTGTCGTTACCGCCGCTTCACCATTCAAGTATGGCATGATTCGGCTTTATCCGCCTCTGCTGCGAACCTGGGTGCGGATTTCGGCGCTGACCGGCTATCGAACCGTGCCGATCAAACTGCTTGGTCGAATTCTCTGTGCGCTTTTGACCTTTTTTACTCCTGGAAACCAAAACAAACGTATTGCTGATCTGAATATGTTTCGTTATCTGATTCGAACAGCTTCTGTGAATGTGCCGGTTGAAACCTTTCTGCAGACGCTGATGTGGCTGAAAAAACGCCAGTTTTGCGATCGTAGCGGTAAACTCGATTATTTAAGCATTTTTCCGCAGATCAGGACGCCGGTCTGCCTGATTTATGGCAATGCCGATCTCATTGCCCCCGAAGAAACCATCAGAGCCGGTTATGATGCGGTCGGCTCGATTCGCAAAGTGATGGTATCAATCCCTGATGGGACGCACATGAACATGACCATGGGGACTAAAGCTTCTCATATTGCCGATATCGCCGCGGCTTTTTGCACCGACAGTGATTGTTGATCAGGCGAGAATGGTTTCGGCTGCGGCCTGGTCAAGGCGAATCTGCTGAGTCAGGCTTTGCATGTCCGGGAATTTTTTTTCGGCGCGAATTCTTTTGCAGAAACGAATGCGGATCGTGCGATGGTACAGGTCGCCTTCAAAACCGAGCAGGTGCGCTTCGAGAAGATGATTTGACCGATTGAAAGTCGGGCGAATGCCGACATTGACAATTGCTTTGAAGCTGCCGTGCGGAGTGTCGGCAAAGCAGGCATAAACGCCATTGGGGGGCAGGATCTTTTCACTTTGTTCTAGCTGCAGATTTGCAGTGGGAAAGCCCATTACCCGGCCGCGGTGATCGCCATGGACTACTTCGCCGGAAAATGATGATTCACGGCCAAGAAAACGATTGGCTCTGACAAAATCACCCTCGGCCACCGCCTGGCGAATAATTGAACTGCTGACAACTTCATCATCGATTTTTACCGGTTCGATTATTCGGCATGCTCGCTGGTTCTGCTGTAGCAGCTGGGCAAGTGTTGCGGCTGTGCCGGTTCGGCCGGCACCGTAGAAAAAGTTGAAACCGACGAAAGTCGCCTGGGCATCGAGGCTTTCACAGATTACTTTTTTGACGAAATCATGATGGGATACCCTGGCAAAAAACTCATCGAATGGGCGAAACACCACATAATCGATGCCGGTGCCGAGCAGCAGGCTGAATTTTTCTTCGGGCGTGGTCAGGTAGCCTTTGAAAATCTGGGGGCTGAGGAACCTGCGCGGGGAATGGTCGAATGTGAAAATAACCGCCGGCAGGCCGGCATTTCTGGCTTCATTGATGATGCTGGTGATCAGGGCCCGATGACCGAGGTGCACACCATCGAAGGTGCCGATGCCGAGAATGCATGGGCCGATTCCCGGGTCACCTGAAAGAAGGTTTTTAAGCGTCATTTTCTGGAAATACCCGTACCGGCGCAAGTTTGGCCTGAATTTTCCCGCTTTTATCGGGTTTGCGGCGCGGCTCATAAATCGCAATCAATTTCCCGGCGGGGGAAATGATCTGGACCATGCCCGGATTTTCGCTGTCGAAGGGTTCGCCTTCAACTTTGATAATGTCTTTGAAGCCGATAGGCAGACCGTTACGAATTTTAACTTCGCTTTCGTTACCGATGTGAACCCTTGGAAAAGGCAAGATGTGGGCGAAATCGACAAATGCCGGCGAAGTGGTGAAATCAAGGCCCTTTTCGATTTTCCAGAAAGGAAAAGCACTGCTGAAGGCCCATTTGCCGACTCTTTCGCGCAGCAGATAGGAAAGATGCCCGCCGCAGCCGAGTCTTTGCCCAAGATCGTGGGCGATCGAGCGCACGTAGGTTCCGCGAGAGCAGTGCACCCGCATGATCAGGTGTCGTTGTTCGGCACTGACAAAATCGGCAACCAGGCGAATCGAGGTCACGTGAACTTTGCGCCCGGTCAGTTTAACTTCTTCTCCGGCTCTTGCCAGGGCATAAGCCCTTTTTCCACCAACTTTGATTGCTGAAAATGCCGGCGGGATCTGTTCATAAGACCCGACAAAATTACGGAGTTCAGCAATTAAATGTTCGTTTGAAAAATCGATCGGTTCGGTGAAGGTGGAAGTTACCTGGCCGGTGGCGTCGTAGGAGTCGGTGGTGCTGCCGAGGGTGACTTTCATCAAATAGGTCTTGTCTAGGTGTTCGGGAGTGATGAAATTGATCAGCTTGAGTGCGCGGCCGGTAAAAACCAGCAATACTCCCTGTGCCATCGGATCGAGAGTGCCGGCATGCCCGCATTTAACGCGGTAAATGCGGCGGATCTTGTCGATAACGTCGTGAGAAGACAAGCCGATTGGCTTATAAACAACCAGCAGTCCGTCAGCCATTTCAGTTTTCTCCGATTACCGCGGCAACTTTGGCGATGACCTGCTGCATGGTTTCATCCATTTTGCCGTCGACCTGGGCGCCGGCAGCAAGCTTGTGGCCGCCGCCGTTCATGGTGCGGCTGATTTCCATCACATCGACTTTGCCGGTTGATCTGAAGCTGATTTTAACTTTGCCACCTTCTACTTCCTTGAAGAGAATGGCTACTTCGATGCCTTTAATACAGCTTAGATTTCTGATGCAGCCGTCAGCATCGACTTCGGTCGAGTTGGTGCGGGTAAAGTCGTCAAGTCCCAGCCAGCTGGTGACCAGTTTGCCATTGCAGTGACGTTCGGTTCGTGCCATGGCCAGGCCATGAATAACCACCCGATTGTAACTCGTGGTTTCATAAACCTTTTTATAAATTTCGTCGACGATAAGCCCCCGTTCGATAAGCTCGGCGGCTATCTGATGCGCCCGCGGCGTGGAATTGTTGTAGCGAAAATTGCCGGTGTCGGTCATGATGCCGACGTAAAGAGCTTCACAGCAGGCCAGGCTGAGCGGCTCGCCGGTTCTTTCGAAAATGTTGTAAAGAATAGCGCAGGTCGATGAGGCGGTTTCATCGATGAGATTGATGTGCCCAAGCCCGGTGACATTGACATGATGATCGAGGTGAATGGTCGTCTGAGCGCGTTTGAAATGCTCGACGCGGTCACCCATGCGCCTTGCTTCGGTGGTTTCCATGAGAAAACCGAGATCGAAATCGATGTCGGCAGGCAACTCTGAAACCAGCCGATCGCTGCCTTCAAGCCATGAAATCTGTTCAGGTAATGGATCAAAATTCAGACAATAGCAGGTTTTACCTGTGCTCTGACAGTAATGATACAAGGCCAGCTGCGAGCCTAGAGCGTCACCATCTGAAAAGGGGTGGGCGATACAAAAAATGTTCTTTGCCTGCTTGAGCCGATTGGCAATCAGCTGAGCCTGTTGGTCATAGTCATTGCTCGGCCAGGTATAGTACATCAGATTTTTTCCTGTGGTTAAAAGTTTGATTAATCCTGGGTGTTCAGTTTCCTGAGCAGATTCAGCATCTGGTCACCTGAGCGTATCGATGGATCGAAATGAAATGCCAGTTCCGGCACGGTTCGTAATTCAATCACTTTTTTCAATTCGCGACGAAGAAAAGCTTTCGCTGAATCCAGGCCCTTCTGAACATCCTCGGGGTTTTTGCTTTCATCGAGGGTACTGTAGAAAACATGCGCAAGATGAAAATCCGGGCTGATGTCTACCGAAACGATGTGAACGCCGTCTACGCGTGGATCCTGAACCTTGCGCTGGAGAATGTTCGATAACTCGCGCAAGATTAGCGAGGCAACTCTTTCCTGTCTTCTGGTCATACGTAATCCCAATAATAATCCCTGACTTCAACCTGGTCGTGGTTGGCCAGAATTTCTTCAATTCTTGCGGCCATTTTTTCGAGCAGGGTTCGGTCGTTGGCGACCATCGAGACACCAATCGTGCCGCGTTGCCAGAGGTCGTTGTGTTCTACTTCGGCAATTGAAGCATTGAATTTGGCCTTGACCCGGTCAAGCAGACACCTGAGAATCTGACGCTTCTCCTTGAGGCTGTGAACCTCGGGAAAATGCAGTTCAAAGGTGCCGATTGCCACGATCATGCCCATTTCAATCAGAGTTCTCTTTCTACTTCCTTCATTCGGAAGAATTCAAGAATGTCACCGTCTTTGATATCGTTGAAGTTTTCGACGCTGATACCGCATTCATAACCCTGATGTACTTCTCTGATATCATCTTTGAAGCGCTTGAGCGAGCGGATCTTGCCTTCATAAATATCGATGCCGTCGCGCACGATACGTACCGATGCCTGGCGGTTAACCAGTCCATTGGTGACGTATGAGCCACAAATGGCACCAACGCCGGAAATACGATAAACTTTGCGCACTTCGGCACGGCCAAGGACCTCTTCTTCGAAAATCGGGTCGTACATACCCTTGAGCGCCAGTTTAACCGCATCAATGGCGTCATAAATGATTTTGAAAACCTTGATTTCGACATCATCATTCTTGGCGGCTTCATCAACGCCAGTCATCGGTCTGACATGGAACCCGATTATGATCGCGTTGCTGGCTGAAGCAAGATTGACATCGGCTTCGGTGATGCCGCCAACGCCGGTATGAATGACGTTGACTTTGACTTCATCGGTGCTCAGGCGTTCGAGAGCGTCTTTCAATGCGCCACTCGAGCCCTGCACATCAGCCTTGATGATAATGTTGAGATCTTTGGTCTGACCTTCGGTTACACGCTTGAACAGATCGGCAAGTTTGATGCGGTTTTCGCGGGAAAGTCTTTCTTCGCGAGCCTTTTTCTGACGCAATTCACCGACATAACGGGCAAATTTTGCGCTTTCAACGACCGCAACCTTGTCACCAACCTTGGGAACTTCATTCAAGCCAAGAATAGCGACCGGAAACGATGGCCCGCCTTCTTTTACGCGAGCGCCGGCATCGTTGATCAGGGCTTTTACCCGGCCGAAACTTGTGCCGCAAATGATATTGTCGCCCGGGCGGATCCGGCCATTCTGGATCAGCGCAGTAGCGATCGGGCCCATGCCACGGTCGAGACGTGCTTCGATTATTGTTCCCTGGGCTGGACGATTCGGATTGGCTTTCAGTTCCATCATTTCCGATTGGAGCAGAATCATTTCCAGGAGCTCGTCGATACCTTGACCGGTTTTGGCGGAAACCTGAACCATGGTCGTCTGGCCACCCCAGTCTTCTGCTACCAGGTTCAACGGCATCAGCTGTTGTTTGATGCGATCAACGTTGGCTTCGGGTTTGTCAACCTTGTTGATGGCAACGATGATCGGCACGCTTGCTGCTTGAGCATGATGAATCGCTTCGATGGTCTGCGGCTGGACGCCGTCGTCGGCAGCAACGACCAGAATGGCGATGTCGGTCACCAGGGCGCCCTGGGCGCGCATGGCGGTAAAAGCTTCGTGACCCGGAGTGTCGATGAAGGTGATTACACCATCTCTGGTTTTTACCTGATAGGCACCGATGTGCTGGGTAATGCCGCCGACTTCTTTATCAGCGACGTGAGCTTTACGGATAAAATCTAGTAATGAGGTCTTGCCATGATCGACATGACCCATGATAGTTACTACTGGTGGGCGCAGTTTGAGATCTTCTTCCCGGTCAGGAGTGTCGTCAAATTCGATTACATCTTCGGTAAAGATGATTTCTTTGCCGTGTTCCTGACCCATAAGTTGTATGTGTTCGGCTTCCAGGCGCTGGTTGAGACTGGCAACCACGCCCATCGAGAATAAAGACTTGATCAGGGCGACTGCTTCTATTTCAAGATACTTAGCCAGCTGACTGACGGTGATGTCTCTTGGAACGGTTAATTTGGGCAGGGCATTGGCATCTTCATCTTCATGCTGAATGACCCGTCCGTGGCGATCGAGGATGGCTTCTGTCTGACGCTCTGCTTCACGCATTTCAGCTTGAACCTTTTTCGAAAAATGGGCTCTCTTGTTTTTGCCCTTTTTCTTCTTCGCTACTGGGATTTCTTTCTTTGGAGGCGCAGTTTTAATAATGGTAATCTGCTTGTTGACTTCAACTTCTTCCTCTTCCTCAATGCGAACAGGTTTTGGCCCGAGCTTTTTCTTTTCTGCCCGTAATCTTTCTTCTTCGGCAAGTTGTTGCTTGCTGACAGGCTTTGCTTCAGAGGTGTCCTGTTTTGCGGCCGGCTGTACTGCAGGCTTTGCTGATTTCGGAGGCGGCATGACCGGCTCAGCTTTTTTCTTCTCCGGCTCTTTCTTAAATTCTACGGTTTGTGGTTGTTTTGGCTTGTTTGCCGGCTTTTCAGCTTTAGGCTGGGCACCCTTGCTAAAATGCTTCTTGAGAGCTTCAAGCATTTCATCACTTACAGCTGAAAACTGATGCGCTTTCACTTCAAAACCAAGTTTACCCAAAATCTGGGCGAGTTCCTTGTTGCTTAAATTATAATGTTTACTTACTTCGTGTAATCTTGAACCCATCCATTACCTCCGCGATTCAGTCTTCTGTGTTCTTGTCTGAAGCCATGTTTTCAATGTCTTTTTCAGTTTTGATGTCGATTTTTATTCCGGTAAGCTTGGAAGCCAGTTTTACGTTCTGACCTTCCTTGCCAATGGCAAGAGACAGTTGGCTCTGTGCTACTATCGCGAGAGCATAACTTCCATCTTCTGAAACCTTTACCGATTGAATCTTGGCTGGACTTAAAGCGTTTGTGACATATTCAACCGGGTC
>CAZQUE010000044.1:0-36714 GCA_964596185.1 uncultured bacterium
ACCGAGACAACAATTCGTAAAACTCACCTTTTCTGAAACTGGCCAGGTTTTATCAGCTATTAGTAGCATCAGTTGCGGAGCATCTTCTTCAAATGCCGACTTCCATTCAATATCAAGTTTTAGCAGGCTTGAATAGGCCAGTTTGGCTATTTTTTCACTTTGGGCATCTCTTTTGGTGTCCCAGGCAATTCTAAGCAATGTCATTTACACCCATCCCGGTTTGATTTCTCCAATTTCCTTACCAAATAGCCATGGCATTTCTTTTGAACAAATTAACTTGGAATCTGAGATTCCTATGGCTTTAAGGGCTTCAAGCAATGATGAATTTCTTAGCTCCTGGGTTGGTTTAGGGATCTTGTGTGGGAACATTAAATTCCTGAATCCTCGAAGACGATTCTTTAGTGATGCGTCTGATCGGATTCTTTGTGAAAGTTCTGAGTCGAGCCTTCTAGTGTGCTCGGCCTGATAATTCCAAAATTGAGACATTTGATAAAAGGCATCATTCTCTTTAACAGCAAAATGCAATTCTGCTACTACCGCGCGTGCTTCACATCTAGCAATAATTGCATCAATAAGAGGTGATTCCCATTTTTTAACAATAAGCTCCCTTTTGTTTACCACTTCTTCAAAATCAAGCGCTTCTTCTATATGATCGCTGATGCGGCGTTCTTCAAGTTGAGATTTAATTGAAAGCCCAATCTTTTCAGGCGTCGTAAAACTCAGTATCGGAACAGAGTCTTCCAGTCTATGCATTATTATAAGTTGCTGAATTCGGCCCAAAATAGCTGTTTCATCATCAAGCTCTCTTTTAGAGGCTTTACCAAGCAATCGATACTGGCGGTTGAGTAGTGCTGCTACCACATGCCTTGCGCGGCTTCGCAATCGCAGCCAGCGCCAAAGAATCCATTCAAACCGATATTGATTACTGAAAAGCAATTCCCATTGCTTCATTGCGGAATGGGTTATTTTTGTTGCTTCATCAAATTTTTCTACTAGAATTGGGTGAATGGCTATATCCCCCAATTCCCTGGGGTATAGAGGCGGGCATTATGCTTTTCCCTGATATTGCTACCCCACCTTTTTGCGCAAAACAGATCTATTGTTTCGCGCTCTTTTTCGAAGCTATTTATTCCTACATTTGCTCGAAATGCAGTCAATATTCTTGATGCCGTTGGGCTATTTTTATCCGGAGTAGAGATAAATCTAATTGCTTTATCATCAACCCCTGTTATTGTAACTCTGTTTTCATAATTAAAAAACTCTGCATGTCTAGGTCTTTTGCCAGTCCAGGCAACAGTTTTTCTTGTTGCCATCCTGTATTGTTCCAGGATATATGCTGGAGCAATCGACGAGCAAAAAGCTTCATGAATAGCCTTAATTCCCCCACCTGTTTGGTCAAAGGTTTCAAGTGCATTTTTGATTGAAAAGCCACAACATTTTTCGCCGAAACAGTTGTCCAGGTTGATCTTATCTCTAAAAAGCCTTTTTTTTACAGCTTCAAAAGCCAGTGGTTTTTCACTATTCAGCTTTGAAATGCCGATTTCAAATTTGAGCCTTTGCCAGCATCTATAGGCACTAGTGTTAAATTTGAAGCAGATTTCTGCAAATTTTTTCAGATTTCTTTTCTCTTTGAACACAACTACAACGCCAGCCAGGTCAATATCATAAGCGATTTCACAGCCGAAGATTTCATTCCATTTTTCTTCAGGGTTTATTACGTGCTTAGCAAAATGCTCTAAAAAAGTTACATCCCACATGTCTATGAACTTCTGTCGATCTTCCGGGCCTTGTTCGGCCTTCTTCCAAATAACAGTCCATGGCATGATTTCATTTTTCTTTTTCATTCTTTACCAATCTCATTAATCAATTACAACCAAAAATCACTCCCAGGTTTTGTTGGTGAACTTGAGGCTGGTTGCGTTTTCGCTTATCGCACGTTTTTTGTCATCGGCAATGCCATTGGGGAAGTTGGCCTGGATTTCAAGTGTAATTTTGACTTCAGCGTTGGGGTCAGATGCAAGGTGCGAAATAACTTCTTCGGAAATAGTTACCAGGTTGAGTTTTGCCGTTGCTGCGGGTATCTCTACAGTACCGATAAAGCTTTGCGCTTTCGGCAAAACAACTGGCTGAGGTGGTTTGATGCCCTCTTTGTTCGTTAAACCAACTTTGTTGTCATGGCCTGGTTCAGGTTTAACCTTGTCGTATGAACCATTGGCTTTTCTTTTTGCTTCTGCTTCCTGTTCTTCAAGAAATTTCTGATATTCTTCCGCTTTTTCTGGTTTAATCAGGAGAAGGGTGTTATCGAGCTGAACATTTGTGGTTCCAAATTTGAAGCCTTCATATTTTCCCTCATTATGACCATAAGCGATACCGAAGAAATCTCTGGATTCAGCGCCGCTTTTTATGGCTTTTTCAAGCGTGCCTTGATTTTTTAGCCGGGGTAAATAAAGGTAACGCTGGCTATCTTCCCAGAATTTCATTGCCAGGGCCTCTGTGGTTTCACCTTTCCAGTAAAACTCATTCATTCGGCTGCGAAGATGGATTGGTGACCAGGTTTCAATGATCAGTTCATTTTCCAGGCATACTCGCTCTATTTCACTGTTTAATGAACTGGCACTCGTATTCAACTGGTAAGATTCAACAATCTGCTGGTCGAGCGCAGAGTATTGGGCTGGGCAAAGAAGCCATTTGAAGCATTCTCGCGCAATAGAAGGTAAAACTTTTTCGGTATTTGCAAGTTCGGTTTCAGCTTGCTTTTTCTGTAGTTGATCAATATTCAGGCGATCTTCTTTTACGTCAGTTACGATTGACTGCCATGCCAGCACTGTTTTTATATAATCTTCAAAGCGGCTATAGGCGCCGTTGTCAGCGGCAAGAAAAATAAGGCGGTTGCCGCGCTGTCTCGGTTTGTTGCCATTATTTCTTATGAATTCAAAGACAATGTTTTCGATATGACTGGCATCATCTCGGTAATACCTGTTCTGTGGTTTCAGGATTACAAGGCGCAAAGAACTATCGTCGGGTACATCAGAATCTGGGGTGAAAATATGAACGCCATCAAATGTTAAATTTCTGGCGGTTATGGCTTTGACTACTTCCGCCATTTTGCCATTGATTTCGTTCAGATCCTTGAAGCGTTTTTTCCGGTCTTCCATTTCACGACGAAGGTTTGCTCTGGTGTCGAACCAAAACCTGGTCGTGTCGTTACCGATTTCTGCCGATCTGCTCATGTAATGAAGTCGATCAGCAAGCCGATTGAGAGCGTCTGTATAAACAGATGAATTTTGCTCAGGCTGCAGGCAGCCAAGAAGTATTTTTGCCCGGTCAATACCGCGGATTCCGGGTCTGGTTGCAACAGAAGCGGGGGCGCTGCCGAGAAAAACCGTACGGGCTACTTTTCTTGCTGCATTCATCGAACCAAAGCGAGTTTCTTTGGTTTCTAGCTCAAATGTTTCAGATCGGTCACCGTCAATATCTTTGTCTATGACAGGGTCCCAGCCGGGCCCCAAATTTAACAGAAGTTCGTTTCGTGTTTCGTTATCATACAAAGGCAAGCTTCCCGGCATGATCATTAAATCACGGTTTTCGTCTTTCCAGAGGCGATAAATAACTTTTGCCATAAGTTTAAGAACGCCTCGGGTGCGTTGGAAGTTTTCGAGGGTTGACCAGTCTTCATAAAGTCTGTCAAAAATTTCAGGGTGAATTGGGTAAGCATTTAAAAGGCGATTGCGATAATTTGATTCCTGCGTTTCACCCGGCAATTTGGAACCTTCTGCAATGTAAGTATCTATAAAACTTTGGCAGACGGCATCCCGATTTTTGTTGTCTAAAATAGGTTCAAATAGCCTTCTTCTGACAATTTCAAAGGACTCTTCTGTTGCTACAGGTTTCCAGATCGCCTGGACTCTTGCAAAAATCTTTTCAAGCGATGTCAGTGCTGAAATACCACGGTTACTACCAGCTTCTGTTTCCGATTCAGGCAAAGAGGCAAGCATAACTGCATTGGGAACAAGCTTGCAGGCTTCGGTAAGAGCTTGTAGAAAAGAAATATTGCTGTCAAAGGTTCCGCCGCTTAACTGCTGTTTGTCATGGAACTGCCGGATATAGGCGACAAGCTCATCGATCAGGATGACGCATGGCGAATAGCGACCTAGTAGGTCAGAGAGAACCTGTTTGCCGGGTGATGTACCTGATTGGTCGCTTTGTTTTACCATAGCGAAAGCTTCTTCACCCCCGAGTTGCCATGCAAGTTCACCCCACAGGGTTTTTATCGTTTGCTTTCCATATTTCCAGGATTGGCCAGGTGCATGGGCGTTACCATCGAGAACAGCAACCTTCGCCTGTTTTACATCAAGCATGCCAGCCTGATCCATTATTGAAGAAACACCGGATAGATCGATCAGCGGGCAGGTTCTGGTGGCGAGATGATACACGGCCAGCATGGTGTGGGTTTTACCGCCCCCGAAAGCAGTTTGGAGCTGAATAACGGGTTCGCCGCCCTGACTGCATAGTCTTTTTGCAACCTGAACCAGCAAAAGTCTCATTCCTTCAGTAATAAAGGTTCGTTGAAAAAAGGCAGGGGCATCTTGGTATTCACGGGTAGCTTTGCCGTTTCTAACTGCAGTTATATCTGCTGCGAACTCTGATTGCTGGAATGTTCCTTCAAGAACGTCGGGGTGGGGTATTGCTGTTTCACGCCATGGTTTCATATCTTTGCTCCAATTAATCCTGTCATGCGTATATCTTTTAATCGAAAAGGCTTTTCTGGGTAGGTTTTGTGGGGATGCTTGCTGCAGCGGTTTCGATGCCGGTCCAGCTTGTGATCAGTTCATTATATGCGCGAGCGTCTTCGGCGTAGCCAAGGCGTTCGCAGAGCGTGTAAAGGCGATAAGCCAGTTGTCTGACTGCTTCCGTTTTACCGCCCAGATCCGCAAGAAGCTGCCCTGAAGCAGTTTCGCCTTCCTGCCGCAATGCTCTTATAAGTTGGTGTAGTGCTTCCCAGATTGGCAGGCGCTTATCTTTTGATGGGTCCCAGTCGGTGGGGTATTCGTTCCAGCGGCGCAGACGCACTTTGCCACTGCCGCTGAAGAGAACCCCTGCCTCGGTAAGACCATCTACGCTGGTAGCTTTGGCTCGGGCAAGAACATCGGCTTCGCCAAAAGCGCCTTCTTTCCAGGCGTTCTGTTCGAACCAGTGTAGGCAAAATTGGGTGTCGGCATCAAAATCGTCTTCGGCAAGAAAGCGGTTAATAAGCTGCAGAGCGGTTTTAACTGTCATTGGCGAGCCGTCTGCTTCTAAAACTGCAGAATACTTTGAGAAAACTGCCATGCCTGGACCAATAATGGCTTGGGAAAGATCTACTGGCGCTACCGGTGAACGGTCATCACCTGAGCCACGAGTCATTTCATCAAGAGCTTCAGGCAGAACCATGTTAAGCTCCCGTTGAAATTCTCGGCGGGATATAGTTGTTGCGGTTTCAGACCTCTTGCGACAGACAAGCACTATGCTTGATGCAAGCACATTTGCGCCAGAACCGATCATTCTGTATTCCTGCTCACTTCTCAATGGCCAAGTGCCGGTTACGGCAAGACCAGATTTCAGAACTGCTCCGAGAAATGTTTCCCAGCCTGTTGAAGTAGTGCCCGAAGATTTTGAATCAGACTGTTTGAATGCGTAATAAATTGTAACAGGGACTTCGGGGTGGGCCAGTTCAACAATCTGATGCATGGCTTTGGTCATGCCATTGAGGAAAAACTCTTCGGCTTTGCTTTTGCTGCCTTGTCGGTGAGGTGAGGCGATTAGCTCTTCGGATTTTGGTGTTACCATTGTTGAAAATAGATCTGGGTAAATATCTTTAATTGAGTGTCGCATCCAGACATAAAAAAAATCTGAAAGGTCGGCATAAGCAATATTATCGTAGTAAGGGGGGTCGGTTGAAACAAGTTTCCCTTGAGTAATATTTTGAGTTTGTGCGTCATTTTGTAGGGCAAAACCCTCGTTGCAGCTTGCCAATTTTAGAATGCATTTACCAATATATTCAACTACCGTTAAAAAGCTACCAACGGTGTTGGCGATAATGTTTGCTTCTGGAAAATCCCAAGTCATAGCGATTGCTTGTTTTGCAAATAGGTTCATAACCTTTTGATTCCCAGAAACCCACCTGGTCGTTGTGTTAGAGAAGTCAGCACATCGATCAACTGCAAAGCTCAAAAAAATAGAAATACCGTCGGAATAGCCTGTGGGGCCTTCACCACCTTGGGCAAGGGGCAGGTCGTTATCATTATAAAAAATGCCAGAGGAGATCGCGTCAGCCTTAATCTTTTCTCTAACTTCTGAAACAAGGTTGCTGAATGTATTCAATGCGACCAGTTGCCGGTTTGTAAACAGATCACCCCATTTTGTTAATCCATAAGGCACGCAAGTGCCTCCAGTTAATCGTGCTGGCACATTGCCTGATGGTTTCCAGTCCGGTTCGGCGCTTTTGGCAATTTTTTCCGATTCGCTATTTGGAGATAGATAAATTCTACCATTGATGCCATCGCAAACTATTGCTAGCAGCCTACTTCCCATTCTTCCTGATTTGCCTTCGCTTTTTATGTAATCGCCATTAATCGCGGTGTTTGACAGTAAGCATACAAAATCTGCCCCTCTGCCTGAAGCTTTAGTGCCGTTTTTTGCTTCTGCTGGCGGCTTCCCGACTTTTGCCCTGAAACAATAACTATCTCCGTTAATTATTGGCTCAATATAAGCTTCTTTTCCGGTTTTGTTTGAAAGAATAAAATTTGAAATCAACGGTATGTCTACGTGAGAAAAAGCCGGATTTGGGCTTTTTACAGTTCTAGCCCATAGCCAAGCAATAACAGGCACCTCTTTGTCGAGATATGGGTTTAAATCTGGTCGTTCAGCGACCATTTCGGCAGTGATTTTGACTTTGGGGTAAAGATGGCCGATGCGTTTTTCTGCCTCTTCTCGCATCCAGGCGCCGTAGCGCCTTACGTCTTCTGCCAGACCGGCAGCCCCGACCCAGCTTTGGCTGTTCTTCAATTTTGGTTGGGCTTCACCAATTGGCAACGGCCCTACCGGAGGAAGATTTGCAAATTTAGGTGGGATCTCGATCATGGCTTTGTTAATCAAAACAGCTACCGGGTTTAAATCAGACGCCCAGGCTTCGAGGCCAAGGCGCTGGGCTTCGAGAGGAATCGCCCCGCCACCTGCGAATGGGTCATGCAAGCCTGGCAATTTCTCAGGATCAAACAATTCAGTGGCCTGTGGGTGCTCCTTATTGAGTTCGCAGACAGCTTTCCACGAACTTTTTATCTCGGCTCTGGCACGATTTAGAACGTCTTCATTGGTGGTATTTTCCCATCTGACCAGTTCTTCGATCAGGTTGAACAATTCTTTCCTTCTTTTAGTAAAAGCAGATCGTTGCTGTGGTGAGGGCTTCTGACCCGGATTTTTTGCTTCCCACAACCCGGCAGGATCATTTACCAGCTGTGAAAAAATAACCGCCCTGGCAGCGGCAAGAGGTCGGCGAGCCCACCAATGATGGATTCCTCTTGGATGTGGCCCAATCCCTGGCATTTTTTCATAAGCACAAGCTTTATTTATCGAATCTAAAGGCAACGCTGTTTCAATGAGTTTTCTTGGTGAAATTATCGTATTATTTTGTTTTGCCTGTTCCATGTCGACCTTCTTTGTCAGGTTAATATCTGTCTGATTGTAGAGTAAAATTCTTCTTTGCTTGCTTTTTCAAGCAACTTTTTAATATGGGCTTTAACCTCTTGTGTACAATCAGAAGAAGCAAAGCTCATCAGCCCGGCCATAATATTTTTATATTTGTCAGCTGCAGCTTTTCTTCGCGTTTTCAATCCAGTGTTATCTCCATTGAGATTAAAAATGCGCAAGGTTTCACAGGCTCGCTGCCGTGCCTGTGGCGACAAGTCGCTTCTGATAACTATTTCGCCGTTTGCCTGAAAGATAAAAAAGTATGCAGGGTCTTCTATATCAGGTTTGATAATATCTGTTGCATGTGCCAAAGATCCCAAATTGGGGTCTTTAAAACGCCCGCAGCTATTAGGATTTTCGCACGACCAGAAAAGGTTTTGCCAGTCGAATGTTTGTTCTGGGTATCTGGCTCTAGTTAAAAAATGCTCTATATGCCGATTGTGCGGGTTTGAAATATCTGCTTCGCAATAGGCGCAGAGTTTACCCTGCATTTCTTCAAGGCAATCATGGATCTGATGTTTACATGCAGCCCCAACACTCTTCCATGTTTGTTGCGGTGAAGAATAGTTTTTTAAGCATTCAGGTTCAGTTTTTCGAGTAAGTTTGTGCATTTGAGAACCTTCATTACTTTTTCAGCTTGAGCTTAAACTCTTCGAGATTTATCAACTGGTCAGCTTCTTTAATTACTGAATGATTCTGACCAAAATGTTCGATCAGCCTCTGTCTAAGGGCCAATGCTTGCTCTGAATTGTAGCTGTGAGAATGGATGTGCTGATAGTATTCGTTCTGAATATTAACAATTTCAATTGGCGGTATCTGATCAGTGTGCATGACCTCTGCCATTACCAGGCTGCTTTCAACTCCCTGGGTCTGGTGTGGAGGACTGTTCACAATCCAGCCTTCAGTTGTGGGTTCAACGATAAAAATGCTTTCAGCGGGAGCGGTTGAAAGAACCTGCGGGCTGTGGGTGGTGACTATGAACTGAACCATCGGAAACGCATCTTGTAGGGATTGAAGAACTTTCTGCTGCCAACTCGGATGCAGGTGCATATCAACTTCATCAATCAATACAATTCCAGGAGTTTTCAGATGTGCTTCAGCACCAAAATGTGGGTTCAAGCGTGCAGCCCTGTGGGCGATATCAGCAACAAGCCCAATCATGTTGCGAATGCCGTCACTGAGCCAATCAACAGGGAGGGTTCCTTTTTCCGGGTGAGTCGCAACTGCCAAATTCTCATTGAAGTCCCAGTCGAGATTTTGCCAGCCAGATGGGCTAAGAGCAAGATTTACAGCATCTTTAACAGATTTAATAAGGTTAAATTCGGAAGAATTGTCTTTGCCTTCTCCAAATACTTTTACTGCCAGAATCTGATTCAGGTGGCGCTGAAACCATTCAAGAAAAAATTTGTAATGGGAAGAAGGTAACAGGCAGTCGGTATAGCCGCGATATCGAGCATTTTTTGCCTGTTTTTGCTGTGATTTGTTGAGTCGGGTGGTAGCCCATAGTCTACCTGTGCCATAATAAGCAATGACTGGAAAAACCGGCGAATCTTTAGTTTTTGTTTGAGCCCATTGCTTGTTTTTTTCGGCCAGGCTCTTGGCTATTTTTCTAAACTGTTCTGCTTCTGATGTGGTGGTTCGAGAGGATTTTTCTGAATGTCTTTCTCTTGACCAATCCAGGCAGACATCAAAAAAACAACCATAAGCCTCAAATCTAACAGGCGTAACCTGCTCCATCTGGCCGGTAGGGTTGATAACCTGTCTGATGTCGCTGGGGTCGAACCCTTTCGAGTTGTTTCTTTCTTCAACTGTGTCGCAAAACAGTCGCAAGGCAATGGCAATTCCATCCAAAATGGCCGATTTACCGCCTCCGTTGGGGGCAACAAAGATGGAAAGTCGATCATGAAGCTCAAGTAAGATTTCATTAAAGCAACGAAAGTTGGTCAATTTTAGCTTTTTTAGCCTGCAGAAGTTATTTTCGTTCATTACTTTCAGTGCCTTTGAGAAGTTCACCAATATTCATGTTGATTGAGGTAACTCCCCAGTCGGGTTCATTTTTGAATGGATTTTTAACATAATAAGGCCCTTTAAAGCTATTGTCATCATTAATCAGTACAATGGCAAGGATAAATTTTTCGCCCTGATTCAGAGCCGTGATTATTTCATTGCGAGTAACAGTAATGGTTTGGGCAGCAGCGTGCCGACCTTTAACCTCGATATGCCTGGCATCGATCTGTTTACCATCAATATCTGGTGGATATGAGGTTATATCCCAACCGCACTTTTCCATTGAAACATCCACAGTGCGATTGCCTAAGGCATGCTCGAAATCGGATACTGCTTGCATGGCTATTTTTTCAATTATTTTTCTAGCTTGAGCATCTGCACAAAACAGGCCAGGTTGAGAAATATCTGAATCCGGATTTTCTTTAAGCTTTTCAAGCAGTGCATGAGGTATTACCAGGGCAGCCCCCATAATCACCGGTGTACCAGTCACGATATGCCGCATCGAACTCAGCTCCTTTTTTCTGGTCTCAAGGCGAGTTTCAAGGTCAGTTACAATTCGTCTGGCATTTTCAATGTTTAAACGAAGATCTTTACCGGTTTCAGCATCTTCTTTCAATTTGAGCCAACGGTCTGTCCAGAAATTGATCTCTTTCTTCAGCCTGTCATCTACTGCCGCAAGTGTTTTTTCGACATGGGCGATTCTTCTGCCTGCAACTTCTTCATAATGTTGAGGAACCAGAGTATTTGCAGCCATTTCAAGGGCTGCAGATTCCAGGTCGTGTTTTAGCCAGTCGGAATCAAGAAGTTTTTGGGCAAAAATTCTGTCACTGTCATCAAGAGGCATCATGTCAAGATGAGGGGCCCAGCCGGAGAACTCAGAATTCCCTTGTTGATTTACGCTGATAAACTGCATTCTTTTAGAAATGACCTGATCATTGCCGGATCTAATCTCATGTGAAAGCATCATCAAAAGATATGGTTGGTCATGGCTAACATCATTGTCGATTAAAATTGTTCCCTGTTTGAGAAGATTACTGAATTTTTCGAGAATTACGTCTGTAAGCGCCAGCATTAAAGGATGGCCTGGATGTAAGAGGCTGGCAGTTGACATGCCTGGTTTGTCCTGGGGCTTGATCGATTCTTTGGTGAAGCATACCCGCTCATATCTTTTCAGAACTGGCATTTGTTCACTTCTATTTCTACCGGTAATCAGGCGATCTCGCTCTCTCAACAATGCCGGAACGTGTGTAATCTCGTAACGGCCTGACTCTCGCTCATAAATTACCCCACCGAGCTTTTTAAACGCGTTTAAGAAGAAAGAGCGAACAAAGAAAGGCTGAAGCCTTCTTGCTTCCGCTTTTTCCATCTCTTCTTTAACTGCAAATAGTCTTTGAGCGCTCATAGTTTCCTGGGCAAGCGCATTTCGTTCAAGGATTTTGCACAGATGCTCGTGGTTCATAACATTCTCTATGCGAGTTTCCAGAAATTTACGTCGTTCTGGCTGATCACCATATCTGATAGCTTCAATCAGCAGGTCTTTTAAGCTAACATCTTCGAATACTTCACCGAGAATATCGAAAACCCGCCCCTTCAAGGCTTCACTTTCAACTTCTAGTTTTTTTAATAACCGGTGATAAACTTCACCTTCACGGGTCTCGCTGGCAACAAGATTCCAAAGATGACAAACTTCAAGTTGGCCAATACGATGGATGCGGCCAAATCTCTGTTCAAGCCGATTAGGGTTCCATGGCAGGTCATAATTTACCATTAAATTGGCGTTCTGCAGGTTTACACCTTCACCAGCTGCATCTGTTGCTATAAGAATTCTGATTTCGGGGTCACAACGGAATTGTTCCTGAATACGAATTCTTTCATCACGGCCAGTTCCACCGTGAATGGTAACAATTGGCGCTTCGGAACCTACTACCCCGGCAATCCTTTTATAAAGATAATTCAGGGTGTCTCTATGCTCGGAAAAAATGATCAGTTTTCGTCTTCGACCTTCCTGATCAAGCATTTCAGGAGAGTGCTGAAGAATTTTCGATAGTTCATCCCATTTTCTGTCGAGGCCGGAGGTGATAACTTCGCTTGCTTGTTTCTCAAGATTTTTGAGTATTTCAATCTCAGCAGCAAGCTCTTCGATTGATCTGGCTGCAGTAGCCTGGTCAACAAGAATTTCTTCGAGTTGTTCCTGTTCTTCTGCGTTGAGGTCATCATCGTCTTCAGGTATTTCAGGCAGATTATTGTTTATAGAAGCTGCCCGGATACCAAGCTTTTCATCACGTAACCTGTTTTCAAGCCTTTCTCTTCTTCTTTTAAGAGATTGGAATACCGCCTCAGGACTTGAAGCCAGGCGACGCTGCAAGGATGTTAAAGCAAACCCAACAGAGCCTCTTCTGGTGCCATCTAAGGTGTCTGCTTTGCCCATTTCTGTTTTTACATAGCTTGTTACCGCTTCATAAAGCTTTATTTCAAGGTCTGAGAGAAGATAATTTACGGTATAGGCTTTTCGTTCAGGGAAGAGTGGTCGTCCATCGAAGCGATACATTTCTTCTTTAACCATGCGGCGCATAATGTCGGTACAGTCAACCTTGTGAACGCCGTCACGGAATTTGCCATAGAATCGATCTGAATCAAGTAAAGAAAGAAACAACTGGAAATCTTCTTCTTTGCCGTTATGTGGTGTTGCTGTCATCAGCAGAAGATGTCTGGTATGTTGTCCCAGTTTCTCGGCAAAATTGAAACGTCTGGTTCTTTTTATCTCATTTCCGTAGAAATGGGCTGATAGCTTATGAGCTTCGTCGAATACGACCAGATCCCATGTGTTGGCGCAAATTCTAACTTGCTCATCTTCATTTCTCGACATCTGGTCAAGCCGGACAATCAGCTGATCATAGTCTTCAAACGGATTTCCCGTTGGTGAAGAAGTTACCAGCTCGCGCGAAAATACATGAAAACGAAGCCCAAACTTTTGAAAAAGCTCATCACGCCATTGTTCAACCAGACTACCGGGAGCCACAATGAGAATTCTCTTTGCATCAGCTCTCATCAACAGCTCGCGAATGTAAAGCCCGGCCATAATTGTTTTTCCGGCACCAGGATCATCGGCAAGAACGTAGCGTAAGGGCTGTCTCGGAAGCATTGATTCATAGACTGCCGTAATTTGATGTGGAAACGGGTCAATGTTCGAGGCATGCACTGCCATCATTGGATCAAAAAGAAATGCCAGGTCAATTCTCTTGGCTTCGACGGCCAATTGAAAGTCTTCGGGGTTGCCGGTGAATGACCATGGGCATTCTTTCTCTGCTGGCTTTAAGTTGTCCAGATCCTGGGGGCCGATCAGGCGTTCCTTCATCTGACCATCAGGAAGCTTGTAGATAACCTGAACAGAGGTTTCACCAATTTTCCTGGCAAAAACAACATTGCAAACTGCCCCAGGCTCTAACCCGACGAGCGTTGATCCTTCTCTGATATCTTCTATATTCATACCATGACCCAAAAAAGTATTTTAAAAATAATACTTTGTGGCGAAAGGGAGTTCAAGCTTAATTATTATTCAAGGGGCTTTTTGCAGATAAAATCATTTAGTTATTGGTGTCTTTTCCTTCAGGCTATGGTTATTCTTGCAAGGAATCGCGATTGGCTGATACATCAGTTCTGAAAGATCAGTTGCGTATCTGGCGACCTTTTTCGGTCAGGCGGTATTTCTGCAGGCGACTTTTTGGTTTGTCGGGGATTGTGTATTCGACAACGCCCGTTTTCAGCATTTGTGCCATCAGTTCATTAAGATAACGATTAGGCCGACTTTTTCCAAGCCTGGTGGCAATTTCGCTTTTGCTGAGAGATTCACCTTTCAGCATTTCCAGAATTGTCTGCGCCATTTTTGACTCTACCCCTGACTCTACCCCTGACTCTACCCCTGACTCTACCCCTGCTGAAACTGGTTTCTGGTCAGTGATTTTGACAATGGAGGGGCGTTCAGGATAAGTCATTGTGTCGGGATATCTGACGATTATCTTAAAGATATCATCTTCAATCAGTTCGGGGTCGGCTCCACCGTAGGCTTTGCCGTATCGCATCATTTTGCGCATGCCTGAACCAAGTTCATCGGCTCTGCCGATTTGTCTGAAGAACTTTGCAATTACCGGATTCTTTGGAAAAGGCGTAAAGCTCTCAGGCTGCAGAACGCCAAAGCCGTGTGGCTTGCTGGCATTTTCTGTTTTGACCTGACCGCGTTCAATAATAAGTTTGGCGGGGAATGCGTTCATATATTCCCGGTGAATCAGAATATTCGAAGCAACTTCCCTGAAAATGGTATCGCGGAGACTTATACGGTTGGTGCCTTCGAGGTAAAACGGGTCTGATAGATGCTTGCCTACAAATGCCAGAATACGGTCATAACTATCGATCAGATTGGTTACAACAATGTCACGATCATCATAGCGGTCGAGGTCGATACGGCGTAGGATCAGATCTGTTTTATGGAATGGCAGAACCGAAAGAATCAGATTATCCTGGCCAAGGAGTAGAATACCGGCAAGAGTTACTCCGCTTTTCCCAGTCTCATGGTCAGTTTGATAAAGCTGAGCACTTTGTAGTAGCTCCATGTCATTCATTTGCGGCCACGGGTGCCCTGGTATCCAGAGACCGGCCATTTTACGGCATTTCTCGATCAGGTCGGTGCGAAGATCTTTGAGTTTGGCAAATGGATAAACCTTGTTTTCACTGAATATCGCTTGTTTACGCTGGTAAAGAGTCGCGACTCGATTGGTATGGTCAGTTATGTCGAGGTCACTGTCTTCATTGCGGTCATAGATACGGCCATTGCAACGGTGAACCTGTGAGCTTTCGGGTACATAGATGCGAAGAATCAGCTTGTCTTCAAGCATAATTTCATCGACAGAAAGATAGGCTGGAGGGCTGATTTTTTGAGGATTGTTGATGGCGGTAACAAAGTCTTTCTTCATCTGGGCGGCATGCTCTGCATCGACACCCTTGATTTCACCTTTGTCGCTTATACCGACCAGTATTGTGCCACCTATCCGGTTCATGAATGCGCAGGCAGTTTCAAAGACGTCACGATTCAGCCGGGTTCTGGCTTCTTTGAATTCCAGCTCCAGGCCTTCACCTTGCTTGATCAGCTGTAGTATTTTTTCTTTGCTCGACATCATGGCTTTTAATTTAATATAGTTCAATCCAGGATGCAAAATATTCAGATCGCATAACGTGATTGTGAACGTGTTCACATATGATCAGGTGGTAAGGTGAAAAAAATCTGAAAATTTTGCGAAATTTTTGACCGTGGTTGCTCGCCGTGGTATTGAGTTCGATTCCGAGAATGGGAGTTGTCTTGCAGAGCGGTTGAAGCAGATGAATTTGATAGCGACCCTTGCTATTCAATAGCCCGCTTTTAAGCGGGTTTTATTGTTTTAGTAATATTTTTCTTTTTTATTTTTGCCCGACCATTGGGCTTTTTTAGTCGCTAATCAGTTGGGGGCAAATTTGCGAGCAAAGATTCAGAAATGCCCGAACAGCAAGCTTCTGACGAGGTATGAAAATAGCCTTGCTGTTAAATTCGTTCGGGATTGAACGGTTATCTTGTCCAATAGGTGGGCTTGCCGCTGAAAACGACCTTAATTTTGTTGGAATTTAGAATTGTGCAGATGGCAACCCCTTTGAATCCTGCAATTGAGTAGTCGAATTGATAACCTTTTTTTATCCATCGACCGATGCCCTGGCTTCGCTGCCCATTGGTTCCGATAATCATTACGCTTATCTGCTGACCTTGAGAACTTACCTGAACCATAGCACCAGAAGAAGATTGCCAATTGCCATCGATGTTGGCAGAATTTGGTTTTATGGGATTAGCAGAAGACTGGGCTGAGTTCGCTCTTGTCCAGGTATACCATTTTCCTGCCGGGTCTTTAACTTTGATCGTGTTTGAATTGGTAAAAGACCCATAGTTTGTGCCATTATTGGTTTGATAGGCAAAATAATCGCTAAACCTGGTCCACCAGCCATTATATTTAAAAGTCTGTCCTTGTAGGGTAATAACCGTAACATTTACCTGTTGCATGTTAGCCCAAAGCTTTATTGTCGAGCCCGAAGAGGAGATCCATGTTCCATTTGGATCACCCGCCCAGACACCGGTCGAAAGAAGTAAGAAAAGCGCAAAAAAAAGGCCGATAGAGATTCTTTTGCTCATATTATCTCCTGGAGGAAATTGTGGAAACCGAATTCTAAATCTAACTTAAGCATAGGCATTATCAGAAAGCTGTCAATTGTATGCGGAATTATTTACTCCAATGCAGGGTTTTAGAGTTTTTTTGTCGAGGTATTTTTTTTGTGGTTGTGCTAAGCTGCTGATTATGAGCGTAGAAGATTCAAAATTTCGTGAAATTAGGAGTTTTAGCCAGAAACTCCTATCCAGATTGACTAATCTGCCCAGTGCCAAAAAGATTGCAGTGGCTGTTTCTGGTGGCTGTGATTCTGTTGCTTTGCTCTTGATTTTGCAACACTTTTGCCGGATTAACCAAATTCCTTTGGCAGTGTTTCATGTGGATCATCAGCTTCGGGAAAGTGCGAGCGAAGACTGCAAATGGGTGCGAAAGCTTGCAAAAGATAACGGGCTTGAATTCTTATCCAGAGTTGTTGGCAATAAAGATTTGTCTGATTTGAAAAAGTCGGGTATAGAGGCCTGGGCCAGAGATGTTCGCTACAAGTGTTTTGTTGAAATGGCGGTCGAGTCTGGAGCAGATGTAATTGCTACTGGCCATACTGCCGATGATCAGTTAGAGACCTTGCTGATGCGGGTTTTTGCCGGCTCTTCACTGCAGGGTACGGCGGCAATACGGTCGTTTTCTCAGATAGTGATTGCCGGAAAAAGTTTGAATTTGTGGCGGCCGTTTCTGGGAATTCAGCGCAACGAGCTCGAGAATTATCTTGAATTGCTCGGGCAAACCTGGCTTAACGATGAAAGCAATCTTTCCGATGATTTTTTGCGAAATAGAGTCAGGCACCATTTGGTTCCGGAGGTAAGGGGAATTTTTCCGAAGGCCGCCGAAAAAGTTTCCAGTTTTTGTTCAGATCTCGATGAAGTTCAAAATTTTCTGGTGAAACAGGCAGGAAGCTACATAAAGCGTAACTTGCATGGCAATGGCCTAAATTTGTCAGAGCAAGATCCGGTTCTGATAAGAGAAATCATGAGGCAGTGGTTGATAAAATTGAATCTGGGGCTTGAAACTACCAGAGCCCTTCTAAACCGGTTGGTCGACTTGTGGCAGAAAAAAGAGCGAAATCGCAGAGTCGATCATCGAGGTTTTAGATTTGTTCGGGAAAAAAGCCGAATCGCGTTTTTCGCAGTTGAGCCTAGTTGCGAAGATAAATGATTCGGTCGGGATGATTCTTCGAGGCCTGGGCTTTTAGATTCCGCGTGAATCCAGGGCCTTGCATGGTAATGTCGAATTTCCATATTTCTTCAGAAATCTGCTCTGATGCTAAATTCATCAAGTATCCCGGTGAAATTTCCTTTGAGGAATAGATTTTTTTGTAGTTTCCTTTGCTGTCGTTTCTAATTTTCTGCATTTGCATAACAATTGCCGATTCCATCTGATAGTCGGCTTTCAATTGCGCGGCAGCAGGTATTGACAGCGAGCGATGCATAGAGTTCAGCAAGAAAGCTGTAGAAATTATCAGCAGCGTCAAAATACAGGCAAGAAGTAAATTTAAAACTGTGCCGGAGCGGCGATGCATCTTATGGTTCAACTGCTCCTCCTCTCAGGGCGAAGGACGTGAAAAAAGGAATCTGCATTTTATCGACTGGCAGCAGGGTTACGGTCAAAAGTTTCTCCAGGTCGGGATGGATCCGGAACGAGGCTTTTTCAAGGCGGTTCATCAGAATACTGCCTTTACCCTCGGCATCGGTTCGATAAAGGTTGCCATTCATGAAGCGATAGGTTGAAATCAGCTTCTGAGCAGAATAAAATTCAACTCCATCGGGCAACAGCTTCATTGAGTCAGCAAATTTGGCATCGGTTCTGAAATTTTCCAATATCAGATTGTAGCTGACCACCACGTCTTTGCTGTCGATTTGCTGAGGATTTTGCGAAAGGTAGAACTGATATACAGCCATCAAGGTGGTAATAAAAATTGCTAAAAATGCCATTCCTAGAATAGCTTCGAAAGAAAGCTCGCCCTTTTTTCTATTCATTTTCGCTGGCCTCGTTAATATCGGCAGGCTTTTGCTCGGAAGTGGTTTCGGTTGAAGTTTCTTCGGCAAGGTCCGCAAGCATTGGCTGTGCCAGCAATCGCTCGAGGAAAACTTTCATTTCTTTGCCGTCTTTTTGATAGGTGATGTAGACGATGGCCTTATAAAGAAATCCTTCAAGATAGTAGGTATTTACCCGGCAGTTGAATTGCTTTAGCGACCAGAAAAGCTGGCTCGAATCATTTTCAACTATTGCTTCGTTCTTATCTGAGGCGTGTTTGAAATAATCGGAAACCTGAGCCACGGCGTTGTCGCTCTGAACAACCGGCTGTGGTTCAGTCATCGGCGGAAGATAGTCAGGATTTGCAATTTTGTTGGCAACGATGGTTTCAACGACATGATGCGTTAATAGTGTGGCCAGGTATTCGGTTTGGGTCTTCTGTTGAGTTGGCCTGGACATTTTGAAAATATAAACAATTGGATAAAGTGCCCCCGAAAGAATCGAAAGAGCTAACAACAGTTCTAGCAGGTTTGTGCCGTTGCGTCGTTTTAGGTTCATGCGGCAATTATAGCATTTAGCTCCTGCCGATGATCAAAAAAAATCAAAAGAATTTTGCCAGTAGTTAAAGTTTTCCAAGTTAAATGCCGATTAAGAACACAGGATTACTAGCCCAAGGAAGGAGCGGGTATGGTTAAAAAAATTCAGATCATTATGGCTCTGGTTCTGAGCCTGTCACTGTTGACCGCAGTAGGTTGTGGTACCAGCAGTACCTTGCGTGGAACAATTGTGGGGACGGTTGTCGATTCCCAGACCGGCATTGGCGTGGCTGGGGCAACAATCATGACTTCCCCGACTACCAGCTCTGTTATGACAGACATTAACGGGAATTTTTCCATTCCCGATATTGAACCTGGTGTTTACACAGTTACAGCACATGCCACCGATTTCAATTCAAATTCGTTGACTGTAAGTGTTGATAGCGGTCTTTCCGCTACTACTCACATTGTTCTTGTTTCTATGGGTGGAAGTTTCTCGAGAAACATTCTGCCAATTCTCAATGTGAATTGTGCGATTACTGGTTGTCATAACGACAGTGCCGCAGCAGCCGGCCTTCGTTTGAACAGCTATGCAAACCTCATGAAGGGTTCAAAATATGGTGCGGTTGTTTATCCTTATGATGCTCAAGCCAGCAAGCTGGTAAAGAGAATCAAGGGAATAGAAACGCCGAGAATGCCAAAAGATCGACCTTCGCTTTCCACTTCCGACCAGGGTCTGATTTCTAATTGGATCAATGGTGGCGCTCGAAACAATTGAGCTTGACGATAAAAAAACAGGAGCAGTGCATGAAAATTTTGAAAACGGGAATTTTGGCAATTGGTGCGGTAGCTCTGGGCGGAACGTTTTTCGTTTCTTCAACCTTTGCAGGTACAAACTCAAGGCCTGTTCTCGAAGTAATAAGACATAACTCAGGATCGAACGTTTCACAGCGGCAGACTGTTTCAGCAACGGCATACAACGAGACCGAGCGCAGAGTTTTGCTGGTACCTCCGCCTGCGGAATTACCAATGGCACCGTCTTCGCGCATGGTTACGTCTATTGCGCCGGTTGCACCTGTTGCGGCGCCACAGCAACAGACCGTCAAGGTTGCGGTAAAAGAAGTTGCTGCGCCGGCCAAGGCTGCTAAAGTAAAGCCTGAGAATCTTTTTTCATACGTAAGATTGCTTAATTATGCGCCTCATCCTCTGACCGAAGAGTTCCTCAAGAAAGCTCCTCTGGCTTATAACGGACACAATTACTGGTTCGCCGTTAAGTATCATGAGGATTGGAACGTGGTTGGTGATGAAGAGGGCTATATCAAGGGTCTGAGCTTTGAAATAGACATAATGGAAAATGATGCCAAGGTTCGTACGCTTAAGACGCCAAAAGTAGCAATTGACAAGAAATCTCTGAAAAAAGGGATGGTTTTGGGTATTGCTGAAGTTGCGCCCTATAAATTTACTATCTCTGTCGAAGAGTTTACCAAAAACAAAAAGGGCGTTTCTGAGCTGGTTTTCAAGCTGGACCTGATCGGCTGACTCTGGCCAGGTGACTTTGCAAATTAACTGACGGGCTGACGTCGGGGGGTAATTTTCTTGGATAATACTACCGTATTTGGAACAATATTTGGCTTCATACTGATCATCGTTGGTATCAAGCTGGCTGGAAACCTTAGTGCATTCATCAATATTCCGTCGGTTCTTATCGTTTTTGGCGGCGGTTTTTCTGCACTATGCGTCGGATACAGCGGCGATAAAGTTCGTGCCGCTTTAGGCATGATCAAGCTCTGTTATATGGCTCCAAGAGAATTTAACTACATGAAACTGATCAGCAACATATTGATGACCGCAGAAGTTGCGAGAAAAGAGGGTATTCTCGCTCTCGATTCAAGGTTGGCTGAGATTGACGAACCATTCATGGCGCGTTCCTTGCAAATGGTTATCGATGGCGTCGATGTGAAAATCATTGAAGACATTCTCAACACTGAGCTTGATTCGAGGTCCAATCGGCATGGTGACGTAAAAGCTGCACTGGACTTTCTTTCTTCGGTTATTCCCGCTTTCGGAATGATCGGTACAATTATGGGCCTTGTCGGGCTGCTCGGCAACCTCGACGACCCTTCATCCATCGGTCCGAACATGGCGGTTGCACTTATTACCACTTTCTATGGAGCGGTTGCGGCGAATCTTTTGTTTATTCCTTATGGCAAAAAGGTCGAAGAAAGAAGTGCTGCTGAACAGCTTTACGGTGAAATTATTGCGCGTGGCTGCTTGTTTATCGCGGCTGGAGTTCATCCGCGCATAATTCAGGAAAGACTGCTTTCATTCCTGTCTGAAAAATCAAGAATCCAGTTCAATGAACTGCATCTGTCAGAGGAGCTGGGTCAGGGTGCCTAAGAAGAAAAAAGCTGAAGAAATATCGGCGCCATTGTGGTTTGTATCCTATGCAGACCTGGTAACTAACATGCTGTGTTTCTTCGTCATGCTCTTTGCCTTTTCAACTCTGGATTCGCCTAAGAAGCGCCAGGAGAGTGAATCGCGCGATGAAAGGTATTGGGCGGTATTCAGTATCAATAACGCCCAGGGAGCTTACCAGTGGCTCAATGATGGTGGAAAAGGCATTTTGATCACTCCCGCCAGCCGAAAAAGTGAAATGCCCAAAATTGTGCGGAAAATTAAAAACACGCTGCAGAAGGTTTCGCTGGCCGATCGTATACTTGTTCTTTCAAACGATCAGATGGTGAAGATTCATATTCCTTCGGGGGTTTTGTTTGAAAGCGGCAAGGCAGAAATGAAGAAAGGCTCCGAAGAAGTTTTGACTGCCCTCGTTCCGATAATTGCTTCGGTAAACAATTTCGTTCGTGTCGATGGACACACCGATGACTTACCGGCCAGAAATACGTTGTTTCCATCAAACTGGGAGCTTTCAACCGCACGTGCCTGTTCTGTTGTTCGCTTTTTTACTGAAACAATGCAACTGGATCCGGGAAGATTTTCAGCGCAAGGATTTGCCGATCAGCGTCCGAGATTTCCCAATGATTCAGCCGAGAATCGTGAGGCCAATCGCCGGGTAGAAATCGTAATCATGGCAACGCAGAAGAAAGTTAAACGTGAATTCCGTTGGGAATGAGATTAACAATCGGTTTATTTAAGATTGCCGATTTTGTTTCTTGATTTATTAATTAGATCGTTAGCCTGCTTCAGTTCCTGGGGACTGAAGCTTTTTTCTTTGCCAAAAAGCATTATAGGCCCAAGAGTTTTGATGACTTCATCATAGCGTTCAAGCATGAATGCTGATTCTGCCTTGCCCAGGAGATAGTTGCGGTTTTCCGGACTGGCATCAAGAAGTTGTGAATAAAAGAGATAAGATTTAACAAAAAGTTTCTTGGAAAAGGCATCCTGGGCCATTTGAGCTACCGACTGCTCGATAAGCATTTTTTCTACTGGCGCTTTAACTTCAAGGGCTATGGGTGCCGGGATATTTTTGTTGCGGTCGAAATATTGACGAGTTGGCTCGGATTCTTTTGGAAATCCGTGCCCAAACCAGCCTTTTTTAAACGCCTGTCCAGCAATTTGCGGGTCTTCTGAGGTGCGTGCCAGATTGATATTGCTTGAAAAAGGCCCGTATCGATGCTCAATTTCTCTAATAAGATCGAGATATTGACTGGCGATGACGTTTCTGCGTTTCTTTTTTAAAGCCTGGCGAAACCATTGTTTTGCTTCCGGATAGTTTCCTGAATTGAAATGAGACATGCCCAAAATCAGCATTGCCTCAAGGCTGTCTGGTGAAAATTCAACAAATTTGCCGGCCATCTCGATGGCCTGTTCATAGCGCCCGTTTTGATAAAGTCGATCAGCTTCGCGTAAAGTCGCTACCATCTCGGAACTTTTGGCTGGAAGGCCCGAGAACATAGTCATAAAAGCTCCTGTCAGCAGGAGTTTTTTTAAAGAGTCGGCCAATATTAATCTCCGGCGGGGTTGGGAACCTGATTCCAGTCAATTTCTTCGGGATGCTTAATGTCAACTTTTTCTTCGGGAACTGGCTCATCATCGGTTTCTGGAATAATCGGCATGTCAGGAGTCTGAAGCTCTTCGGGAAGCTGCATGGCTTGTCCGGCCCCAGGCCCGCTTTTATGTTCGATGTCCCATGAATCGCCATATTTGTAGTCATCCGGAGGTGGGTAATCCTCCTGGCTGGTAACGTGAACGTATGCCTGATTTGCCGTCACAAGGAAAATAGCCAGAAGAACAAATACCAAGCCCCACTTCCAGGTTTCATTACCAGTTTTCATTATTATCTCCTAATTTTTGCCAGCGTCTTAAACGATTTCAAGAATTATTTTTTCTCTGCAACGGGAAAAAGCATTACCACTGTTCCCCGGGTGATTATTGAGTCTGTCATCAGAATATCCGCGGAACGGATTTGATTTATCGGCATCTGCGAATCTATCTGGCTGAAGAATTTGCCAAGATTGCGAAATGTCGTAGTAAAGCTGAAGCGAATTGGAACGATCTCAACGCCCGGCCATTCGGTATCTTCTTCGATACTTGCGCCGACAGGCATTCCCTGTTCATCTAGTTGTGGAAGTTCTTCGCCCGGTTTGAACTGATTTGAATCTGAATTGGAGCTGAACTCATCCTCCGGGTTTTTAACGAAATAGGAAGGCATTAGTTCAAAATTTTGCAGCTTAAGGTTGCCGGCCTGAGCCAAGATTGAGCTCAACAGGCTGTGTTCTTCGCCCGGCTTAAGTAATGATGAACTGCGCTGTGATTTGATTTCCTGTTTAACTTTGCTGCGCAGTTTATTCAACTCATTTTCCAGAATCTGCTGATTGTCTTCCATCTGATCAAGACGATTGCCTGCTTGAGCGATGTCGCGTTGCAGTCCTGACAGTAAAACCAGTCTGCCAAGAAAAAAAACTACGATTACCACTATCAAAGATACGAGAATGCTTGTAGTTAATTTATTCATGGCATTTCTCCTTTGATAAGGAACTCTATTTCTCGTTTGGAGCTCTTTTTGCTGACAACAGATTTTAGACGTTTACATAACTTTACTTTTGATATAGAGGCGGAAAAACTGGCCAGCTCATTGTTGCTGCGGCAATTTCCTCTAATAATAAGAATTTTGCCGCCAAGACCTTCATTATACTGGTCAGAGCTTCCCGAATCGGCGGCAAGTTTGCTGAAAAATTCGTTTTCCTGGTTATCTGATTCAGTTTCGTCGCCAAATCCCTGTTGCTGATTCTGCTGATTTTCCAAGGCGATGTTTTCTGCTTCGACAGCGGTTCTAATCAATATTTCACTCATAGAAAGTCCTTCAGGCTTTGCCGAAGCCAGATAGAAGAGAATGTGAGCCAGTGAGTGCTGATCAGCCAGAACCGGGGCCAGTGCTTTTCTGGCAACAGGGGACAATTTGACGCCAGTGTCGCTGGCTGCACGATAGCGGGCAATTTTAAGATTGGTGGCATCGGCATTCATTCTCGACAAGTTCAGTTTTTTGTTTATCTCATCGAGTTCGCTCATCAGATTGCTTTTTATATAAAGCAGTAGGGCGATTGCCAAAACCGAGCCAAAAATTCCTAAAAGAATTGGTAACGAGCGTGAAAGCTCCTGCAGGCGTTTCTCCTTTTTCTTGTTCTGCAGCCTCAGTGCGAAGTTCATTTGATCTGAAGAATCGCTGAACATTGATAAAATCGTACCTATCGCCGGCAGAAATGGTAAGAGTCGCCGCTGTTTTTCTTCGGGAGGCGAGTTCTCGGAGATCTCCGGGAGTATGGGGCTTATATCAATATGTGAAGAAATGTCGACTATGTTGATTCGTGCCGGATTGAAATAGCTTCTTTCAAACGGCAGAATGTTTGGTTGTGCCGCGCCACCGCCCATGAAAAAGACTGCATCGATCTGGCTGAGTTTGCTGACCGCCCGAAAATAATCAAAACTAAAGCGAATTTTCTGTGAATACATTTCCAGTTCGCTTTCTTTGGGCGGCTGGGACATTTCACTCATTCCTGATGGAATAAAACGATAAAAACGCAATTCTCCAGAACTGAAAATCTGCAGATGGGTTCCCGAGTGTCCGAAATTAACGATAGATAGTGCTGGAAGGCCGGTATGATCAACGGCTTCTTCGAGAGAATGAGCAGAGAAAACCTCGGCATATGCGGAGTTGATCTTAACTCCAGCAAGTTCAAACAGTTCTATGAATCTTTCAAGGAGTCGCTGTGGCACCACTGCAAGTGCTACTGTATAGGGGTTGTCCTTAATGACCCGGTAGGTATAGGCATAGGGCTCATCGCGGAAAGCCGGAGAGAGAAGCTTTTTTGCTTCCCAATTGAGGATTTTTTCGATTTGCTCGGCCTGCACCTGACTTGGGAGTTCAATAATCTTTACCTGCATTTCCCGATTCGAAAACAGTACCGAGATTTTGCGGCAGTCTTTGAGTGGAAGTCGGCCGGCAAGGTTTTGCAGGGTTTCGACCAGATAAACCCGATAATCTTCTTCACTTGGGTAATCGGCTATTGGCTTTAGGTTTTCTTCCTCTATTGTTGCTAATCGGGGGCGAGAATCGATTACTTCTATTATCGTGGCTTTCAGCGAATGACTGCCAAGGTCAAATGCTGCGAAAAGCCCATCTTGAATTGTCTTTTTCATGAGGCCTCCGTAAAATGTCCGATACCAAGGCGCCCAGGCTTGTTTTCAACTGCCTTTCGGCGCAGACATCTGGTTGAAATTCTTTTCTTTCCGGTATACAAAGTGGCGGTTGCGGTCAGGTTAATCAGATTTCTATCCTTTTCTGCTTCAACAATGATTTCCAGGCGCTGATTCTCTGATAAAATTGAGCTATAGCTCATATTGAAGTCGGTAAATTTTTGCCGCAGTCTGGCCAAACCTCTTTCAAGCCCGCCGTCAGCTGCATGAAAAAGAATAGCATCAACGCCACTGGATTTGCCGATGTCGAGCGAAATCCTGCCGATTTCATAGCTTCCTGAGACAAGAATGAAAATAACGGTGGTAACCAGGAAGGTTAAATAAAGACTAAAGCCTCTTTTGCTTTGTTTCATGTGTTTCTCCTGCGAAAGCAAAAAAGTTTTCGGTCGGAATTTTCAGTGGTTTCGAGCTTACCGTTGTTGTTACGATCTTCAAAAATCTGCAATTGAACAAAATAGGTGTCAGAATCATAGTTATTCAATTGAAGTTGCGAACAACGAAAATTTCTCGGTAGACGCAAGGTTTTTTGCAGGTTTTCGATGTTTATGTCTTCAATTTGCGAATTGGCAACTTTTTCGCGCAGCCATACTCTTGCCTCGGTCATTGCCGATCTGGTTTTCAGTCCTGACGAAATAGCGTTATAACGAAGGTGCGCGAGTTCGAACATCTGTAGAAGAGCGGTAATAGTTATTCCCATGACAAAAATCACAATACTGACTTCAAGAAGCGAAAACCCTTTTCGGAATATACTTTGTCTGATGTTTCTCATGAACCGGACTCCTGGGGCAGGTAAAGAAAAGACTCTACCTTGAAAGTGCGGTCAAGCTGCGAGACAGTGCAAAACATGCGTATTGCACCTTCTTCGTCTGCAGATGTCCAGACGGTGTTTACCTTCATTCCCGGCTTTTGTCGGAATCTGGAAGGCGCTGCTGCCGGTCCGGGTTTTCTCTGGCCGCTCAAGAGGTCTGATTTTAACAATTCAATTTCGCGTTCAGCCAGAAAGGCGGCCTCAGCCTCGAAGGCCGAATAAAGGCTTAGCTGGTTTGAAGTGTCGAACCCGGAAAACATCGTGGCGATAGCTCCTGAAAGCACCAGCAGCGAAATCAGTATTTCAATCAATGAAAAGCCTTTCCTGTGTTGCATTTTCAAAGCTCCACCGTTAATGTTCCAAGACGTTTTCCCGGAAGATAGACATTTAGTTCGAGTTGGGAAATTCTGGTTCCATCTGCCAGAACAACAATCTTATCATTGAATGTCATCCCATGGACTTTGTTGCCGGATTCTTGTGATAGCTCTGGAATTCTTAGTTTCAAGCTGCTGGACTGTTCTATGCCAAGATTCTGATTGTGATAAGTTACTTTTACCGGAGTTTTGCGCATTATTGCCCGGTGGCGGCATGCCGTGAAAAAACCAGTCAGTTCATCAGAAATAGAGCGCATCTGCGAGTCTGCCGTGGCACCAGAATACATTGAAACGCCGGTAGCGCAAAGAATTCCTATTACAAGAACTACAATCAAGGTTTCAATCAGGGTAAAACCATCTGAAACGTTTTCAAACCTGCAAACTATGTCGCTTAGTTGGAGGCGGTTTGGGAACGTCGTTTCAGCTTCAGAATTTTGTGAACCCTGAACAGATGCCATCAATTACCAGTAATGATGTGCGCTGTCTTTTGAACCGTCAGGTCCCATCTGGCCATTCATGCCAATCCAACGGGGCCCAAGCCTTAAGGCGCAAACTACACCACGTCCGCCCATTTTTCCATTGGATCCGATGATCCAGAGTCCGGTATTGTCGGTATTGTAAAAGCGATAGCTGGAACCATCCCAGGTATAACCCCAGCGATTGGCCGCTTCAGGGCAGATGAACAGTTTGGTGTCTTTGGCGATGTCGTTGAGCTGCAAAAGGGCGTTTGAATATTTCCAACGCATGTTTCCGTGGCGATCGACCCATGTCCAACGGTTTTTTCCGCCGTCGAGCTCAAAGTTCTTGGCTTCCCATAGCGAGATCAGGCTTTCGATGCCTTTTTGATTTGATAAGCATGATTTTGCGCGTGCGATAGAGGCTATGCTCTGATATCGAGGTATGGCGATTGCCACTAGAATGCCTATTACAAGCACAACGATCAACAATTCAACAAGAGAAAAACCTTTTTTTTGCATAGAGCCTCCATAAAGAATATGCGACAGATACAGATTAAACATATTTAATTTACTTCACCGTCTTGATTATGTCAAACAATGGCATGTACATTGCCAGGGCCAGAGTTACCACGAAAACGGCGAGAAAAATAACCAGAAATGGCTGGATCAATGAAACGACGGTTTCAAGCGTGGTTTCAAGGTCTCTTTCGTAAATGATTCCTGCTTTTTCAAGCATTTCTCCGGTGTTGCCGCCGCGTTCGCCGACATCAGTCATGAGAATGATGCTTTCCGGAAAAAGACTGCGGTAATGCCCCAAAGATTTGGAAAGGGATTCGCCACGGCTGATTCCTTCGCGGATGTTGTGGAGCGCAGCTTTGTAGGTGTAATTGCTCAATGCTTTTTCAACGGCCTGAAGAGAGGTTAAAATCGGCACTCCACATTTGAGAAGCGTGCCAAGTATTCGGGCGAAAAGCGAAAGCTCCATCTGTTGGAGCATTGGGCCAAGTAGAGGAGCATTGATCAAGGTTTTGGAAATTATTCTGGAACCTTCTGTGGTTTTTTGAGCGCCAATGAACAGCATGATTACCGCAGTAATGCCGATGAAGATCGCAACTGAATTGGTTGTCAAAAGATTGGAAACATAAAGGACTATTTCAGTGGGCAAGGGGAGTGCCTGGCCGTGTGATTGAATTTTTTCGATAAACACCGGAAAAACATAGACAAGAAGGGCCCAGGCGACAACTATAGTGTTTATCAGAAGAATTGCCGGGTAAATCATCGATTTAACTATCTTGGCCCGAATACGATACATGGCGTCGTGAATATTGGCGTAACGTTCGAGAACTTCACCAAGAATTCCGCCAACCTCTCCGACTTCCACCATGGTAATGAAAAGGTTTGAAAAAACTCCGCGATGTGATTTTAGGGCTTCTGAAAAAGATTTTCCAGATTCTATTTTTTCTCGTAGATCTTTAAGAAGCGTTTTCAGCGGACAAGCGGGCAATTGTCGATATAAAGCATGCAGGCTCATGATCAGGGGACAACCCGCATTTATCAAACTTGAAAGCTGCAGCAAAAAAAAATTCATTGCTTTGGTGTTTATGCTTATCTCTTTGGCTGGAGCGCTTATGAGAGTTTGCAGCGGGGCAGTTGAGATGTCGACAACAAAATACTGACGGTCAGCCAGCCAGGTTCCTACCTCTTCTGCTGAAGCCGCTTCCATGTATCCCTCTAGTGTTTTTCCCTTTGAATCGAGGGCTTTATAAGAAAAGCGCTTATTCATCGACATCCTGTTCCAGATTTATCTGTCTTATCTCTTCTCCACGAGTGAGACGCAATACTTCTTCAATCGTGGTAACTCCTTTTATTGCCTTGTTCATACCATCGAGACGCATGGTCCTCATGCCGGATCTGATGGCCGCCTGCCGGATTGTGCGAGCTGAAGACGACTGAAGAATCAGACTGTGGATTTCTTCGTTGATCGTCATGATTTCATGAATGGCTGTTCTGCTTGAATAGCCGCTTTTTCGACAAGTTAGACAACCTTTGCCAATGAAAAGCTCTTTCTGGTCGAAGCCATTTTCCAAAAGCAATTCCAGAATCTCATCATCAGGGGCGTAAGGGGTTCGGCATGAGGGGCAAATTTTTCGCACGAGGCGTTGTCCACCGACGCCAATGACTGCCGAAGCGACGAGGTAAGGCTCTACACCCATTTCAATCAGTCGGGTAACTGCTGATGCCGCATCATTAGTGTGCAGCGTCGAAAAAACCAGGTGCCCGGTTAACGCCGATTCGATCGCAATCTGTGCCGTTTCGAAATCGCGAATTTCCCCGATTAGAATGACGTTTGGATCCTGGCGAAGAATCGAACGCAGGGTTCGGGCAAAGCTCAGGCCGATTTCAGGACGAACCTGAACCTGATTTATGCTCGGAATAAGGTATTCAACCGGGTCTTCAACTGTAGTAATATTGATTTGGCCGTTGCGGATAAAATTGATTGCGGCGTAAAGAGTCGAGGTTTTACCTGAGCCGGTTGGCCCGGTCATCAAAATAATACCGTTGGGTGCCAGCGAAAGTGTTTTGAAAAGCTCTTTCTGGTCGAAGCCATTTTCCAAAAGCAATTCCAGAATCTCATCATCAGGGGCGTAAGGGGTTCGGCATGAGGGGCAAATTTTTCGCACGAGGCGTTGTCCACCGACGCCAATGACTGCCGAAGCGACGAGGTAAGGCTCTACACCCATTTCAATCAGTCGGGTAACTGCTGATGCCGCATCATTAGTGTGCAGCGTCGAAAAAACCAGGTGCCCGGTTAACGCCGATTCGATCGCAATCTGTGCCGTTTCGAAATCGCGAATTTCCCCGATTAGAATGACGTTTGGATCCTGGCGAAGAATCGAACGCAGGGTTCGGGCAAAGCTCAGGCCGATTTCAGGACGAACCTGAACCTGATTTATGCTCGGAATAAGGTATTCAACCGGGTCTTCAACTGTAGTAATATTGATTTGGCCGTTGCGGATAAAATTGATTGCGGCGTAAAGAGTCGAGGTTTTACCTGAGCCGGTTGGCCCGGTCATCAAAATAATACCGTTGGGTGCCAGCGAAAGTGTTTTGAAAAGCTTGAGCAGGTTATCGTCGAAGCCAACCTGGTCAAGGGTTAGCTGCATCCTGCTTTTGTCAAGAATTCTGATAACGATCTTTTCGCCAAAAACGGTTGGCAGGGAAGATACGCGCAAATCAATGCTCTGATTCTTAACTTTGACTTTTATGCGTCCGTCCTGGGGCAAGCGTTTCTCTGAAATATCCATTTGCGCCATAATTTTCAGACGCGAAAGAAGTTCACTCTGAATTGATTTTGGCGCTTTCATTAGTTCGTTGAGAATGCCGTCTATTCGATATCGAACTCTGATTATTTCTTCGTCGGGTTCGATGTGAATGTCGCTGGCCCGGTCATTGATTGCCTGTTGGATGATGGTGTTGACCAGATTGATTATTGGAACACTGGTTTCGCCTTCGCCAAGATCAAAAGTCGTGAAAAAGCTTTCATCGAGGGTAACTTCGGTTTTTCTTTCGGCGGTAATTGTGTCGACTGCGGCCTGAAGACTGTCACTTGTGCCGTAATAATGGCGAATAGCTGCTTCAACCTGAGATTCCGGGCTGATCGCTACCTGAACTTCATATCCCGTCTGATAGTTTATTTCATCAATAATGAAAACATCGAGAGGATCGGCCATGCTGATTTGCAGGCAATTCCCTTCAAGCTTGACCGGCAACAGATTGTGGCTTCTGACTATTCCTTCGGGGATCGTGGTCAGCACTTCAGGGGGCAGGGTCATTTCATTAAGATTCAGAAAAGGTATGTTCATCTGGCGAGCCAGGGTGTTGGCAATGCTGTCTTCGGTTGCCAGTCCCGTTTCTACCAGAACCTTACCCAGGCGCTTGCCCATCATTTTCTGTTTTGAAAGAGCGTCCTGAAGTTGATCGGCGCTTATCAGCCCGGCATCGACGAGAATATCGCCAAGTCTTTTTCGCTGTTGAGAACTATTTTTTGCGGACATTTTGGGTTCCCGTCTTTATCTTTTCCAGAAACATTTGCGGGCAGTTTCATAGCTGGGATTTATTTCCAGTGCTTTTCGAAACATCAGCATTGCTTCTGTTTTGAGCCCCTTGGCTTCAAGGGCCTGTCCCAGTTTATAGTAGCCGTCTGCAAAACCGGGGAATTTCTGAATATGTTTGCGAAGTTGTCTGATCAACTCTTCAACCAGTTCTGGATTGTCGAGGAGAACTGACATTTCGTAATTGTAAACTTCAGCCTCGTGAGCTTGATATTCGGCGAAAAATAAAGCAATGACTTTTTTATAGTCTTTCAATGCTTCGTCTTTGCGGTCAAGGGCTTCAAGGATATGAGCTTTTTCGTTTAAAGCTTCGCGATATTTGGGGTTGATTTCCAGTGCTTTTTCAAGTAGATCGCAGGCCTGGCTCAAGTTGCCGAGACTACGATGAGTCTGGGCAAGATTGAAATAGGCATCAGGCCAGTTACACAGGGTAATCACCCGTTCAAATGCTTTCAGGGCGTCTTCGTATTGTCCGGCGTTCAGAAGTGCCTTGCCCATATTGTTTATATATTCAGGGGTAGGGCTTTGAGCAATGCATTTCTGATAATTTTCGATTGCCAGATCGAGTCGACCGTTTTTAGCCAGGGCATTGGCCAGGCTACAGCGCAAATGATGGTTCCCGGGCTCCTGTTCGAGCTTTTTGCCCGTTTCTGTGATAAACTCCTCGAGAAGCCCTTCGCTGTAATATGATTTCGTCGGAGCTTCCATCATTTGTTGTCTGGCTCGGTCTTGAATTTCAGATCAGGAATATTGTTGCTGTCAGCAGGGTTTCCATCCAGCTCTTTAACGGTTCCAAGCTTCGGGAGCGGACTTCCTGGAATGGCTGGCAAAGGAGGAGTAACAATGTTGGTGTTTTCTTCCTTTTTCTTTTGTTCCTGAGGTTCAGTTTTCACGGCTTCTTCAGAGGGTTTGTCCCAATTGCGGTATTCTTCTTCGGGTCCTGAGGGTGCGAAATATTGCAAGAACTTTACAACATCGGTTGAATCATTCAGATATTCGTGAAAGGCTTTTGGAGGGATCCATGCAGTGCTGTTCGGACCCATGACCTTGATTTCGTCGCCTATGCGCAAGGTCAGGTTGCCTTCAAGAACGTGTACAATCTCGGTTACATATACATGTCGATGACTTTTGATGTGTGCGCCTGGGAGGTAAGTAAGATGCACCATCGAGGAAATGGATGGACCCACCTTGGCCGGGTCGACAAGTATTTTTGCCCCGATTCTTTTATCTGGGGAAGTGTGATATTCTGCGTCGTCAAATGCAAAAAAACGATGTGACGGTTGGACAGCCTTCCCTTCTTTTTCAGCAGAAAAAAGAACACAACTGGCGAGTGAAAGAAAAAGTATGGTTGAGAGAAACAGTTTGTCAGCGCTTATTAGTTTTTTCATAAACGAAATATTAGCCTGAATGGAATACCTTGTCAAGGCGCATCTAATTGACTTTAAAAGCTATTTTAATTACCATATAAGATAAGTCTCTTGATTTAACATTAACTTGATGCAAATTTACCGTATTTTAGCCAAAAGGACAGCCTTAGTCTTTGTTTCCATGCTTGCTATGAGCCTGGCAACGGGTTGTTGTACAAAAACAGTGAAAAAAAACGGGGGCAATTCGGCAGACAGACTTATTAACAGCAGATCTGACCCGAGGCCTTCTCAAGCTCAACGGCGACCATCAGGTCTTTCAAGAGAAGACGAATTGAATACTTCAGATCCGCAATTGAACGAGAGTCGGCGGCGAAAAACTGAGCAGTATCGACGTCTGGAATACGCTCACGAAATGCTTCTGGATAACAATCCGCAAGGCTCTTTGCGAGAGCTCGAACGTCTTCAGCTGGATATTCGTGAAGACCCATATTTAGAGATGCAGGCCTGGTATCTTTCTGCTATGGTATATCATAAACTTGGAAAGCCGAGCCGACGTAAACGTTCGATGCGTAAAATGCTTGAAACAATGGAGCAATTGCAGAAAGACCCACGCTTTCGAACTGCCTATGAAGATGGTAGACTCTCGCAACAGGCGATTGATAAAGCGAAAAAAGAAGCAGGTGTAAAATATGATAAATTTGACTAGACGTAAAGGTTCTATCTTCCTGCTTGCTTTGACAGCGATGACTGTTTTGTTCATCCTCGGTTTTGCGATAACTTTCTTTACTGGTTCTGAAGACTATTCTTCGGCCATGTCGTATGAGTCAGAAGTTGCTTTCCACCTCGCAGAATCGGCCGTAGAAGAATTTGTTGCCCGATTGAAAAATTCATTGAATCATGACGACGCGAACAACCAGTTATATAAGGTTTTGAGGGCACATAATACCGATGTTTCCAAAGAAATCCCTCTTGAAGCGGCTCAGGTTGCCAGACTTACCGCCTATACCCGAGAAACGGCCCGCCAGATTTATGGTATCCAATTCGGTCGCGGTATGGTTGAATCGAATGATTTTGTTGTCGAAGCTAAAATAAAGCTCGATCACATAAATGCTGTTGAAGCCAAAAATGGTGAACAGGTTCTTTATAAGCTTAAAAAAGATCTGAAGGAAAAGCAGGGCGAACTTGAAGTTTTTGCCCATGTCAATTATCGCGGACACGTCGCAAAAGTGTCATTGAAATTCCTGATCAGGGTGGTTAAAACATTTGTTCCACCCTTCAATTATTTTACCCTGTTCGTTCGTGATGCAAGTGTTTATGGTGGTTCACATTTCAATACCTTTGATTCTTCGGTTGAACAAAAAAGAACTTTGCGTCTCGACAATGGCTGGAATGCTATTAGAAAGAGTTTTGATCCGACCAAGCCTCCCTACGATTGGGAAAAAGATCTGGCTCAGCTTGGCAACAATGCTCTAACTCCACCGGGACGTGTATATCTCGGCCAGGATATCAACAGCTTGATGCAGGCCGGTCCAGCGGTTTTGATCAGGCCAACCAATGGTGCGAAACTGCTGTTCAATGACAATCCTCAGTCGCCCTCCAATGCTCTTGACTCGAATTCGCATATTATTTCACAGATGAATGCCCAGGAGAACATGTTCGTTCGTTTCGACGTACCATGGATGGGGCTGAAAGAATATGTCAAGCAATACATGGAACTTCAGGGGCAGAAAAAAACTGACCGTGGCAAAATACTTAGCTTTTTTGCCGGCAGCAAATGGAACGATAGAATTAAGTTCAGGCTGTTCAATCTTGGAGCCGGAGATGAATTGATCGCTCCTGAAACCGGTGGCCCGCCATCATTTGTTAACTGTTTCAAAAGCTATGAAAATCATACCGGCAATTTGATCAGCCAGACGCCCGGTGGCAGAGCATCCAGCGAAGGCGAAATGAAGTATAGATTGATGCCTGAGCTCAATCGCAGTGGACTCGACGTTTTCGGTTCAGCGCCACCGACGCCGCCCCTCGCTCCACTTGGCAGTGCTGATTTCTCTAAGCTTTCGCCAACTCTGGTTTATGGACCAGCGATGCGCCAATATTTCCGCGCGGTGCAAATCTGTCCAGAAGGTGGGCAACCTTTTGAAATGCCATTTATCGCCACCAGCGGACCTTTGATTGCCATGATTCCAGGTTTGACCGGTAACAAGCGTATGAATGCAACAGAAGCTCTCCAGCTTCTTGAATTATCAGGAATCACCGAAGATTCGTTCAAGAATTTCCGTGACAAGGTTCGCGCAGGTTGGGATCTAATGCCTGATGAAATGAAAGAACTGAATAATTACGGCAATTTCATGAGCGATTCAGGGGTTGAGCTTTATAATCGAGGTCTGGCAAATTTCTTACAGCGTTTGAATAGAAAACAGGCCGAATATGATGGCGTTTTGAAAGACCACATTGGTGGTTATCTGGAAAA
Organism: uncultured bacterium; assembly: GCA_964596185.1. GTDB lineage: Bacteria > Muiribacteriota > Ozemobacteria > Ozemobacterales > Ozemobacteraceae > DYKG01. The sequence goes on from CAZQUE010000044.1 coordinate 34,776, forward strand.
CTATCCTTATCCTTATGGGGCTTTACCTTCAGGTCTGGATACGATCATTCGCGGCAGTCCGATGTTGGAATTCTACGAAGGGCCTTTGTGGTTTGCCCTTCCTGATGCCTACAGCTCTTATCTGCTCGATTTCTATTTTATCCCGAGAAGCACGGAAGACTTTTTCCGGGGTCGTACCACTGTCGCCATCGGTGGTGAATCCTATGACCGTTTTCAATTTAAATATATCAACAATGTGCAGGCATACCGCACCGGAGCAAATAACCAAACCCTGGAGCTTAATGGTATCCTTGCCTTGAATGACTCAGAACCTCTTGATTTGAGAAATTTGAAGTTCAGAGGGCATGGAATCATCTACTCGAGTCCGATGATGGGTGGCGGTAAGGTGGTTATTGCAGGTGACCTGGTCGGTGCAAATACCCCTATTGACGGGACTTTCAATTCATCTGTCGGCAGCGACCTGTTAACGATCGTCGCGCCGCAGATCGTGATCGAAACTTCACATGCGCAGCAAAGCGATAGGTGCTATGTTGAGGCCAATCTGATCTCTGTTTCCGAACCCTTGCTGGTAATCGGTGATAAGCCAGTTACCATTAAAGGAACTGTAGTAACGCCGTTTCTTAATTTGGCCGATCACTTTAAGGTTCCAGGAGAAAATGTTATCGTCTATAATGCTTTGAATGGAATCTGGCGTAACATAATGCCCAGCCTTATGGATCAGCAGTATGTAGCCAAAATTGTTACCGGCGGGGTTGGCAAGTTTGATTGGAAATATGAAAGAACCCAATGATGAATAATCGAAAGAATAAAGCCTTTTCTCTGGTCGAAATTTTGATTGTCATCATGATGATATCAGTTGGAATTCTGCCGATGTATTCTTTGATGACTTCTGGCCAGAAAAGGATAACCAGAGCAGATACCAGAACTATAGCGACTTTGTTTGGCACTTCAGCGATTGAATTGGCCAGAACCTTAGGTTATGACAAAGCCCAGAAGCTTCATAAGGATGAAGATTTCCTTGAATTGCAGAAAACCGCAGATAAAAATGGTTTTGAACTGCAGTTCGAGCCGACCTTGCAGCCTGTCACCCCTTTGCCTCCGAAAGCGAAGCCAATGTTCCTGCTGCGTGTTAAAATTATCGTCGTATCAAAGCATAAAAAGGCTGAATCCGATGTCCCGGTTTTGACCTTCGTCACTATCATCACTGACCCGAGGTATAACTTTTATTGATATGATCAGAAATAGAAAAACACATGGTATGACCATGGTTGAGCTTGTATTTGCTGTGGGCATGATTTTGCTGCTTTCAGGCTCGATGTTTCAATTGTTGAGAACTATCAACAAAACATTCACCCATTCTCAGAACAAGCTCGACATTCTTCAGACGACAAGAATCATCATGTCTGGCATCAGAAACGAGCTTCGTAATGCTTCGATCAAACCTGAAACTTATTTAGATGACCAGGGTAGATCTCGGCTCAACATTCCGCTATCTGACACAGAGATAATTCATTATTGTTTCGATAAGGATTCGAGAAGATTATTCCGTGGCAAAAAGGCGCATTTACGTGCCGAAGACCCAGGTCTTTCGGAGTTGCGCCCGTTTCTTTTCAATGACGGCCAGATTCTTGCTTTCGATTATGATTCAAGCTATCGCGATTCTAACGCCTTTGTCGAATCTGAGTTGGCATTGAATTCAAAAGTCTGGTTCAAGGTTTCAATGAAGATTCTCTATACGGAAAAGTTTGACAAACTTAGTGCCAAAGATAAAGAAGAGATTTTGAAGAATCCAGATGCCGACCCGAGAGTTAAGGCCTTTTTCATGATGATTACACCTCGCAAGGTTAACTGGCTGCTTCAGGCAACTCAATAAGAAAAAAATCCGTAAGTGTTCACGTGGTAGCACTCCCACATGACCTATTTTTTGTATAGGTATTCG
>CAZQUE010000045.1:0-36410 GCA_964596185.1 uncultured bacterium
AGCCATGGCAGCATTCAGCTATCGTGGCATCAGAAACCGTATTCGACGCACCAGTTGTCGTGAAAACATGAGATTGATAAGGCAGGCGTATTTCCTAGCTCAGACCGAGCATCCCGAAATAGACAACAAAAATCTTACTGTTCCTATGCTGGTCAAAATGGGATACTTAAAGAAAAAGCCAGTTTGTCCCTCAGGTGGGAGCTATTGGATCACTGAAGAAGAAGAAAACACCCGGGTTTCCTGCGTCAAAACGCCTGATGGCCAGGATCACGGCTTCATAGAGTAAACCATGCCAGAAAATGTCTTTGATTTTTATCTTAAACAAATCAACAATCTTTTACAGAAAAAGAAGTTCGACACAGCCTTTGAGTTAACCAAAGAGATGAAGGCCAGGTTGCTGGCCACCCCGCCGGTCGACCCGCTGATGCTTGGCTGGCAGCGCTTTTATCAGTTCATTATCATGGTTCAATTGAACATGGATAACGAAGCGCTCAATCTTTTTCTGAGCAATGAAGAGCATCCCTACTCTCTTGATTTGCACCAGATAACTTATATGACTTCGGTAGCCTCTGAACTTGCCTGCAACCTGAAGAATGTCAAACAGACGCTTAAACTTTCGCGTCTGGCCTGGGCGCTGTCATTTCGCGACAAAGAAATCATTACCAGAATTCAAAAGGCTCAGAATGCCTGTATTTACTTTGAAAGGCTTAAGTGCAATCATCTGAATTTTGGTTTTGCCCGGTTTTTAACTGGTTTCGGAAAGAGCAATGATGTTCCAGTTCTTTATATTCAAGGACTCGAATGCCTGCTGGCAAATTTCAGGCAGAGTCAGAGCCGAATCATTCAGGCCCTTTTGCAGGACAGCCTCAGCACGTTACAGGATTATTTTGAAGTGCCACCGGAGCATCTGGAAAAGCCGCGAATTCTTGAATTGATTGAAGCGATCAAAAAACAACGCAAGGCTTATCAGCTCAGCGGTTTGTATGGCAAGGCTGCGACTTTTGTCGAAGAGAACAAAATAAATGAGCTTATGGGCTTGTTGAAAGAGTTTCCTGATTTGCCATTTGAAAATGATGAAGATGGTTCTACGCTTCTTTTTGAAGCGGTTAGAAATGGCAATTTCGCAGCGGTTGAACTTTTGCTGGCAAATAATGCTGACATTCACAGTATTGAAGACATCCAGGGAAGCACACCCCTGTTGATGGCAGTAAATCTTGGGCATCTTGAGATCGGCCGGGCATTGCTTGACGCCGGGGCCGACCCAGAAATTAAAGGGATTTTCGGGCAAACGCCTCTTATTCGGGCCGTTATCGAAGGGCATCACGATTTATTGGCTCTGCTGCTTGAATATGGTGCAATCACCGATCGCCGTGATGAGTCGGGCAACACAGCGATAATGCATGCGGTTGAAGACAACCAGATCGAAATGGTAAAAAGCCTGATTTATGCAGGGGCGGATACCAGTCTAAAGAATGCCGGGGAAATGAGTTTGCTAAAGATTGCGGAAAGCATGGGGCACCACGAACTTAGCGCTTTTCTCAAGCAAATAAATTCAGCTTAAGAAAAGCAAAAGCGGTCTCAGCTCGGGCTAGAAGCCCCTTTATAGCCGAGACCGCCATATCGCAAGAAAAATTACAAACTAAGTTTTACCAATTGAGCATGTACATCATCGAGCAGTTCAAGCTTACGTGAAAGTTCCTGGATTTTGTCTTCTTCACCGACAAGTTCAAGGATGATCAGGCCAGATTCGCTGCAGTTATCAAGTGTTCCGTCATGCAGGCCAAGGCGGGTTTTGATAAGGCAGCCCCAGGCAGTAAGGATTTTCTGCACATTTACTGCAGTTTCTTTTCTTTTTCCAACCAGAATACAAAGGATATTTCGAGCCATTTTCAGTCCTCCCGATAAATTTGCTAGAATAATTCTACAACAAAATCTCTTCGAAAAACAAAAAAAGAAATATTCTCTGGCCGGGGAAAACGAAAACCCGCAATGACCAGATCAGTTTATCTGGCCAGTGATTCTAAATCTGTGGCGGTTGCCTGAGCAAATGTAAGTTTTTCACCTTTTTTCTCTGCTTCAATCAACATATCAACGACGAGTTCATTTCTGCCACCGCTGAGATAGTGAGCTTCGAGGTTGTGAATGAGATCATTGCGTTCTTTTTCAGAAAGTTCAAAACCAGAGCTAACAAGGCGAATTGCCGGAAAGACTATTTTCCCCGGTTCAACCGACCTTAAGCGCATGGCGATTATATCTAAAGCAGTTATTTTAATGCCGATTTTCCATGCTTGAATTAGAAGCCAGATCGGGCAAAACCACAATAAGATGAATAAACTACAAATAGCGGCAACGAAAATAAGACCAAGAAATTCCAGGCTCAAACGGTTACCTCCTCTTAAAACTGCTCATTGAAAAAATCTCTGGCCATGTTGGTCAAAACAGAAATTTTCCCTCGCAAAATCGGTAATTCCGGCAAAGATTCGAGAAAAAAGCGACCGTAACTTTTGGTTATGATTCTTTTATCGAGAATCCAGACGGTGCCATGATCGGTTTTCTTTCTTATAAGGCGACCAAATCCTTGTTTCAATTTTATAGCCGCCATGGGCAGCTGATATTCATTAAAGGGGTTGCGCCCTTCCTCTTTTATTTTTTCATTTCGCGCCTCAAGAACCGGATCGTTTGGCGTGGCAAAGGGTAATCGCATAATAATCAGATTTCGTAATGCCGAGCCGGGAACGTCGACGCCTTCCCAAAAGCTGTCAGTTGCAAACAAAACGGCATTGCCATCTTCTTTGAAAAGTTCGAGCAGGTAATGGCGCTCAATTTCTCCCTGTTTATAGCATTCAAGGCCTTCGGCAGCGAGTTGCGGGGCGAGAGCATTGTAAAGAAAATTCAAATGACTGTAGGAAGTGCACAAGACCAAAGCCCCACCCCTTGAAGCGGCTATAATCTGAAGAAGCGGGCCTGCGACGGCTTCTGTAAACATTGGGCTGGCTGGGTCTGGAATATCGGTAGGAATGAAAAGGCGGGCCTGACGTTCGTAATTGAAAGGTGAGGGAAACCGTCCTTCGAGGGGTCTTGTATCGAGATCATCACTGTCGAGACCGAGTCGGTCCCGGATGAAATTGAAATTCTTTCGAGTGGTCAGGGTGCCGGACACGAGAATACAGCAATCGATTTTTTTGAAGCAATAATCGAGCATTGGCCTGGAAACGACGATTGGCAGAGAATGAAAAGCTGGGTAAATGCCGTTACGACGAACCATTGCGGTAAAAAAGTGGACATAGAGCTCGCGGTCAGGGGTTTCGACATCGAAAAGAATGTTGATCGAGCTGCCTATTTCTTCAAGTCTGGATGCATAGGAGGAGAGCTCAGTTAAAGGCAGGTCGAAATGTCGGCGTTCATCTTCATCATCGCCAAGCTGGTTGTTGAGCTTACGAGCAAGCTTTTTCATGCGTGCGGCGAGGCGTTTGCACTCATCGCGAAGTTTGAAAGCATAATGAACCAGGGTTTCAAATTCGCGGCGGGATTCTTCTTTAGGGCCGATTCGTAATCGATGCTCGCCGTTCTGAGCTTTATCAGGATTGACAAAAAATGTGGTCAGGTTTTCAAAAAGAGCGCGACTCAAATCGCCTATTTCAAGGCGGGTAGGAATAAGTTCATTACTTATTTCTTCCAGGAAACTGCTGCGCTCTTCACTTGAAATTGAGCCGTGCCCAAATGAAAGAGCAAGGTAAAGTTGAGCAAAAGTGCCGGTTTCCCGTCTTCCGCGTTTTTGATAGATTTTGCCGAGCTGGCGCTGAAAGCCAAGAGCGGTAGTTCTAAAGCCGAAATGCCGGGTTGCAGTTTCTTCAAGATTATGTGCCTCATCGAGAATTACAGCTTTGCAAGCTGGAATAACAGCGGTCTGGCTGTATTCCGAGGTTGCTGCGCGCAAGGCAAGGTCAGAAAAAAGAAGATGATGATTCACTACAAGAATATCGGCTTCTGAAGCGACCCTTCTTGCATTATAGAAAAAGCAATCCTTGTATTCGCTGCAGTTGATTCCGGGACAGCTGTCCTTGTCACAGCAGACTTTTTCCCATAAAGATTCGAGTGGCACCCAGTTCAAATCGCTGAGCGAACCATCTGCTGTTTTTTCCGCCCAGGCAACCAGGCGCTGAAACTGCCCGAGTTCTTCAGTTTCGAGGAGATGTTCGCCGTCTTCAGAACCCAGATATTCCTGAATTTTGCGCAAACACAGGTAATTGCGCCGACCTTTAACCAGGCAATAGCGAAATTCGAAAGGAATTACAGATCGCAAAAGCGGAAGGTCTTTATTGACGAGTTGATGTTGCAGATTAATAGTATTGGTCGACACGGCAACCCGGCAATTGTGACGGCGGGCATAATAAATTGCCGGAATCAGATATGCCATACTTTTGCCGATACCGGTTTCGCCTTCGAGAATTGCATGTCCCGGGGTGTTCATTGCAGCAACAATCAGCTTCATCAGCTCTTTTTGGCCTGTGCGTTCTTCAAATTTTTCAATCAGGGAAGAGATTGGCCCGTCATCGGCAATGAATTCAACCAGCTCGTCGGCATCGAGTGGGTCAGGCACCTGGGCTTTGAATGGCTCGACCACCACGTAAAAATCGCTACAATCATTATTGTGTATGGCAAAGCCAATGCCTGAGTTGCCACAGATGCTGGCAACGCTCATATCTGGCGCAGAAGGCTTCAGTTTGCCGGATGGGTGGTTGTGCAGCAAAACATCTCCGGGTCTGAGGCTATTGATAATGGCAGGTGCAGAATCATGGTTGCCGCGGGCAATAATTCTAAGATCGCTCCAGTTTCCGTGCTGATCGATAGTTGCCGCAGAGAGCACCTCGGCGCCACCAGCAAGATCTATTTCGTTTTTCAGGCGCAAACAGTCTGCTTCAGCAAGCAAAACAGGTGAAGAAGGAATGTCGGCCTTTTTTTTTCGCGCAGCCATGCACGGCATTTTATGCACGATTAAAAGCTTTGTCAATGGCCGTTTTAAAAATTTTCCCGACTTGATTTTCACTGCCTGTACAGGCATAATAACCGGAACAAAAATTTCAACTCAGGAGAATATTCATGGGAAAACTAAATGGAAATGTTCTAATCGCTCAGGGCGGCGGACCAACCGCAGTAATCAATCAAAGTCTCGTCGGTGCCGTTCTTGAATCAAGAAAATTTCCCGAAGTTGACCGTGTTTATGGTGCATTGCATGGAGTTCGCGGCATAATCGAAGAAGATTTCGTCGATCTCACTCAGGCAACCACCCATAACCTTGAAAGAGTCGCCTGCACTCCAAGTTCTGCACTGCTTTCCACTCGTGACAAGCCAGATGCAGCTTATTGCGAAAAGATATTCAAGATCTGCATGAAACACCATGTCAGGTATTTCTTTTATAATGGCGGCAACGACTCGGCTGACGCCGTGCGCATCGTCAATGAGAATGCGGCAGAGGCTGGCTATGAGCTGCGCTGCATCCACATTCCCAAAACAATCGACAACGATCTGCGGGTAACCGACCACTGCCCGGGCTATGGCTCAGCAGCAAAATTCGTTGCTCAGGCCTTTGCCGGAGTAAACCTTGACAATCGTTCGATACCCGGCGTTTACATCGGTGTGGTCATGGGCCGACATGCAGGCTTTCTGACTGCCGCCGCCGCTTTTGCCAAAAAATATGAAGATGATGGCCCACACCTGATTTATGTTCCTGAAAGAACCTTCGACAAAGACCAGTTTCTTAAAGATGTCGACAGTGTTTATTCAAAATTCGGTCGTTGTGTAATTGCCGTTTCAGAAGGAATAGTCGGTGCTGACGGTCAGCCGATCATCACTCAACTTACCGGTGACCAGGAACGGGATGCCCATGGCAACGTTCAGCTTTCTGGAACTGGTGCTCTTGGCGATCTTCTTGGCCAGACCGTAAAAGACGGATTGAAAATCAAACGTGTTCGCTCAGACACCTTTGGCTATCTGCAGCGAAGCTTTCTGGGTGTGGTTTCAGAAGTTGACCAGCAGGAAGCCCGTGAAGTTGGCGAAAAGGCTGCCCAGTTTGCGATCTGGAACAACGTTGACGGTTCAGTCGCGATCAAGCGCACTGGTGATTATTCGGTTGATTACTTCCTGACACCCCTGGATACAGTCGCCCGTGAAACCAAGCACATGCCAGATGCTTACATCAACGCTGAAGGTAACGGCGTAACCACTGAATTTCTGAACTATGCCCGGCCGCTTCTTGGCGGACTTCCGGAATATGAAAGACTTCAGTGTCCGAAGGTACCTAAAGCGTGAAAGAATCAGGCAACAATCGTCTGACCAGAACCATAACTGGCCTGACCTCCCAAGGTCAGGCTTTTGTTGACGAGAATGGCAGGGAAATCTGGATCAATGGCGGATTTCTTCCCGGTGACAAAGTCAGCTTCTGTATAGATGACCGGGGTCGGGCAACAAGCCCTGAGCTCATAGATCCTTCTCCCGATCGGGTAAAGCCAGATTGCTTTTTCCATGGCCCCTGTGGCGGCTGTGATCTTCTCGAGCTTTCTGAAAAGGGGCGAAAAAGAGAAAAACAGGCGATGCTAAAAAGAGCATTGTCAAGGTTAGAAGGTGGTTCAGCGGCTGTTTTGCGGCCATTTGCCGCCGCCAGCGAATTGATTCGTTATCGGCCCCGGGTTCGTCTGCATCAAAGTCGCAACCATGAGCAACGTGATGCGGGCTTTCTGGCTTCGGATGCGTATCAGGGCAAGGTTCCCGGCGGCGTCGTTCCGGTAACTTCCTGCGCTATAATCACTTCGCAGCTCAATAAGCGCCTGGTAGCCACTCGAAACATTCTCAGCCACATACCTATTTTTCTTGAAAACCTGACCTTGATGAGTTCATCAGCTAAGCATTCCGACAAGGTCGTCGGTCATGCCACCCTGATGAAAGGAAAAACTGCCGGGCACTTTCACAAGGAACTGATGAAGATCATGAAGGCCGGCCAGCTCAAAGGCTTAACCGTTTCAGGGTTTGATGGCAAGGTTAAAGAGTCGCACGGTGATGCTTCAGTTACCGGTCTTATCGCACCAGACTGTGAGGGTGGCCCATTTATTGCCGAACCCTCGTTTTTTGTGCAAAGTAACATTTTTCAGAATTCGGTATTGATAAAAAAGGTTCTCGATTATTGCCAACCACAGCCTGGTTGCAGGATTATCGAAGGCTTTTGCGGTGCCGGTAATTTCACCTTGCACCTGGCTGCCAAAGGTGCTTCAGTCGAAGCAGTTGAATCTCATCCTTCAGCGGTCAGAGCGGCACGAAAGAACATTCATCAGGCCGGCCTGAGTGAACGTATCAAACTTGTCGAAGGTGATGCCATCAAAGAACTGGGCAAATTTGAGCCGAACCCGGATGTTCTTTTGCTCGATCCGCCCCGAACCGGGATGCCAGGCATCGGTAGAACAGTCAAGGCGTTGAAGCCAAAAAAGATAGTCTATGTTTTCTGCGACCTTGATGCGCTGGTTAAAGATGGCATCAGCCTTGAAAAGGCTGGGTATCAATTAAAAGAAGTAGCGGGACTCGACCTTTTTCCAAGAACACATCATGTTGAGGCTATCTGCGTATTCGTTCGGGCTGAAGCCTGAGAATAAGACGATATTAGCTGCGAAGCGCCTCAAGATAGTAGATGGTGGTTAAAATGCCATCGCCGAAACAGCTGCTGCCCTGGTGGGCGATGACACCGTTGTCCCACCAGCCGATCAGCAAATCGGAAAAAGCCGCCTGGTAATTCAGATCAAATAGAGCCCCTTCGACTTCGATAATCTCGCCATCAGCACTTGCCGGTTGAACTCGTCCGACTGGCCCCGCTACGGTACCTGCCGCCATTCGTTCTTTTACCAGATATTCGAGAATGGTATGACAAACCTTTTCATGATCAATAGGCGAGCCATCCGGGGCAAACAAACTGACAGCCTGGCCATCAGGGCTGATTCTGGCAGTAAGGCCATCTGGGTCGGGTTTGAAAAGTATGCTAAGCTCAGACTGTTGCTGCATTTTTTCCCACAGCTGGGGGAATGGGATTTCGAGTTTTTTCAGGCCGCGGCCGGGTTCGATAAAGGGATCAGCAAAGCCGGTAAGACTGTTGAGATAGATCCGGTCGTAATCGGTAGTGCCAAGAACCCCAGTGCGCGTTGAAATCTCAGGTTTCTTATCAATCACGTCTTTTTCGTCAATCGGACCGCCGTGATTGGTTAAAGCGGACATTACGTAAAGCTGCAATTCACGGTCATAGTCAAGATAAAGGCCGAGAGGCATCTGGCGCGCACCCATGGATTGGGAAAAAGCGCAGATAGGAACGGCTTCGGACGGCAAAAATACATTTATTCCAGAATCGAGAAGGGAACGGCTGATTTCGGCGGCTATTTCCGGCATTCCGGTTTCTGCCGAGTATGCAAGCAAAAGACTGGGAAAATCCTGGCAGATGTTCATAATATGCCGAAAAAAGGTCTGGTTTTCCGGATGTTGCGACCATTTCAGTGCAAAAGCGTCTTCAGCCTTGAAAATTGCCGGATAAAGAGGTTTCATGCGAAGAGTGCAGCTCCTCCCAGTAATACGGCATCATTTTCAAACTTTGCCATCTTTACCAGCTTTTCGCCGCGGTCAGCTACGGGTAGAACGTGGGTTTGCATGGTTTTCATCATATCCGAAAAGAAATAGTCTTTCAAGGCCATCATCCCGCCGCCAAGCAGAATGACTTCGGGATTCAGCATGGTGTGCAGATTTGCCAGAGCAATTCCCAGATATTTGCCAACCTGGGCGATAGCTTCGAGGGCAACTTCATCGCCAACAGCGGCGGCTTTGCCGATCAGGGGACCTTTAACGTTTTCCAGTTTTCCCTCAGCCAGTTCGTGAAGGACGCTTTTTCGCCCAGATTTAAGCAGGGTTTTGACGTGATTTTCCATGCCAGTGCCGGAAGCAAAAGCTTCGAGGCAACCTTTATTGCCGCAACCGCAAACGGGGCCCTCCGGATCCATGCAGATATGGCCGATTTCACCGGCAGAATTGGTATAGCCGTCGACGAGCTTGCCGTTAAGGACAAAGCCCGAGCCAACGCCGGTGCCAACGAAAATGTTGACAAAATTATCGCAACCCTTGCCATTGCCGTATTTATGTTCGGCCATGGTGGCGGCTCTGACATCATTGAGAACTTTGACCTCATAGCCCAGTTCTCTTTTCAAAGTTGCGCCCAAGGGTGCATTTCGCCAATTAAGGTTCGGTGAATAAATAACTTCTCCGGTTTTTCCATTGATCTGCCCGGCAGAACCAATACCCAGGCCGGCGATTTTTTCTGAATCAAAGCCAGCGGTAACATGCCGGCAGGCTTCGACAATAACTCTGATAACCCCGTCAAACCCTGCTCCCGCCTGAGTCGGAAAAATCACTTTCTTGAGAATCTCACCATTCTGGCAAAGGCCGGCGGCAATTTTGGTTCCGCCCAGGTCTATTCCGAGACTGACTTTGGCATTTTTACTCATGAAGGTTGGCTCCTTATTTTAACCACCGATTTTCGAAAGGGAAGAATCGAAGGGGTTTTTAAAGCAGGCCTGACTTTTTCGCCAGCTGACCTTTTTATGATAAAGTTCTTCAATGACTTTTTCAATTTCTGTCTTTTCCATACCTCGAACCTTGATGCCCATGGTCGAATCGAGGCAGGGCAGAAGAAAACCATTCGCGGTAAGGCGTAATCGACGGCAACTTTGACAGAAAGGCCGGGTTCTTGGACTGACAAAACCTATTTTTCCTCTGCCGCCGGGAATCCGGTAGCTGTGGGCAGGTCCATGAGAATCTTTGTCAATGCATGCTTCAAGGTTAAATTCTTTTTTTATTATTGATAGAATCTGCTCTTCAGAGACGAATTCATCATTTTTTCCAGCATCGGCGAAGGGCATCTTTTCAATAAAACGCACTTCGACGGCATTTTCTCGGGCAAATTCGGCAAAATCTATAATTTCTGATTCATTTATGCCTGGAATTATTACCACATTGATTTTAACAGGGTTGAGACCGGCGGCAATTGCGGCCTGAACCCCCTCAAGAACTCGCCCAAGATCACCGGTGCGGGTTATTTTTTTAAAAGTTTCAGGATTAAGAGAGTCGATGCTGATATTGACCCGGTTTAAGCCGGCATTTTTCAGTGGCAGAGCCATTTCGGCTAAATTGGCTCCGTTCGTGGTCAGGCACAGGTCGTGCAAACCCTTGATTTCGACAAGTTGCCGCACAAAATCAACGACGCCCCGGCGTATCAGGGGTTCTCCACCAGTGATGCGAACTTGCTCGACACCAGTTGCCACGGCGACTTCAACAATCGGCAAAATCTCTTCAAAACGCAGAATTTCTGAATGGGGTTGTTTGCATATCCCCTCTTCGGGCATGCAATAAATGCAACGAAAATTGCAGCGATCAGTGATTGAAAGGCGCAAATATTTAAACATGCAAACTCCAGTGCTAATGGTTTATACTATCCGGGTAAGGTTGCCAAGTCAATCAAGATGTTGTGGGAGCAGCAAATGACCAAGTTAAATAAAAGTTTGATCCTGATTTTTCTTTTAAACTTTGCCTCTGCATTGTTCGGCGCAGACACACAGGTTATCGTCAAGGGCACCTGGGGCAAAAAAACTGACCAGCTGGGCATTAGTTTCCTGGCTCCAGGAATCTTGCCAACAGCCCCTTTTATGGGTATCGGTGGTTATGAAGTTGACAATAACGGCCGTTTATACATCTCGGATTCGGTCAATCGACAGATCAAATCCTATTTCAAGAAAGAATGGCGCGAAACTTTTGTAAACTCAGAAGGTCTTGGTGAAGTCTGTCTTTTTGCCGGCAAGCTATTTATTGTCAGTCGAAACCCAGATGGCTTTATCATCTTCGATACGGAATCGGAAAAAATAGAAAAAACCGTTAAAGTCCCTTTTAAAAGCCCTGGAAGAATCGCTGTTCTGGCAAAGAATCTGGTTCTGATTGAAGAGCTATCAGGGGGGCTATGGCTGGTGGAAAATGAAGTGCCACGATTACATCCGGCTGTGGCCCTACAAGCCTGCGGCGACGCGAATGCTGTTTATGGCCTGCAAAAAGACCTTCTCAGCGAAAATCTGCAGGTAATTCGAGCTGAGATTTCCAAAGAATTTCAAGAACCCGAAGTTGTAAACATCGTTGAAATAAGTATTAGAAAAGTTTTTGCCCGTCTTGCCGGAATGGTGGGCAATAGTCCCGTCCTTGCGACAGTTGCTGCCGACCAGCCTGATACTATTCAATTTCAACGAATGGATGGCCAGGGTCAGACTGTCTCGTTGCCTGTTTTAGAAGGCCCCTATCTGATATCTTCATGGAAGATTTGCAGTGACGGACAATTTTATGGTTTTTCGGGCACGGCATCGGAGGGGTTTAAAATATTTCTTTCCGGCAAAAACTTTCGCCCATAGACGAAAGTATTATGTATGAGTAAAATATATTTATATAGACTAACTACAGTCAGGAGAAAATTATGTCAGTGAAAAACAGGCTTTACACTTTTCTACTGATGGCGTTGATATTGAGTTTCAGTCCAAACTTGGCTGTGGCTCAAAACAATCCCTTTGATGAATCGAACCAGGTCAGCAACCCGCAGACAGCCGACAATCCATTTGCTGTCGATTCTGTTGCTGCCGCCAAGGAATATGAAATCGATGGGTCATGGGTCAATGTTCGATCAGGTCCAGGCACCGGCAACGCCGTATTAAAAACTTTGCCACGTGGCACAAAAGGCCGCAAGCTTGAAGAAAGAAACGGTTGGAGCAAGGTTGATTTTGGCAATGGCCTGATTGGTTGGGTTTCAAACCGCTACCTGACCCAGTCGGCACAGGCAGATGAGCCCGCAAATCAAGCTTCCTCGCCGGCACAAGGGTATGTAAGCAGCCAAATTGAGCGCTGGGAAAGACATCTTGGCAACGACATGCTCGATTATTCAAAATTTCCCTGGTATTGGCGACTGAATCGCGCCGGTAAGGCCTTTGCCAAGGGCGACTATGAGTCGGCTCTCTCATTGGCCCGTGCTTCGAGCGGAAACCCCATTGAAGCAGCTTTCATGCAGGCCAAATGTCTTGCCAAACTTGGCAAAACCGAACAGGCTGAAAAAATACTCAAAATACTCGAAAAATATCTTGAAGACATCGTCGTAACCAAAAAGCTTGAACAGATTTCAGGGCCTTATATCGAAGAACCAATAGTTTTCAAATTTGGTGGATTCGATGACATAGAAACTTATCGCAGGAAAAAGGCCGCCGGCAGTCCGCTAGGGCTTGAATCAAGTGTGTATTATGATAAATATGTCGATATAAATACCTGGAAATGGCGTTCTAAAACCGCCTACAAAGAATTTGAAAATATTGCCGGTATTGACTGTAGCGGATTCGTACAGCAGGTTCAGAAAGAGGCCTTTGCCAAAGCCGGTGTTAAATATCCGATTACCCAGGGCCGCACTTCCACCAGTGGTTTGTGGTCGCAAAAATACACCAGTGAAGTCAATCCTGGAGTCAAGCCACCTCCTCCTCCCGACATACGCCCCGGCGACATGATTCTTCTCGATTACGGGCACAACCGTTTTGGTCACTCGATGATCTACAAGGGCCGCGATAGTGCCGGCAACATAATCGTCATCCAAATGGGCGACACGGCTCAGGAAGCCATACTTCCCGCTCACAAATACCAGTATTATAAAGGCACATACCGCATGAAAGGTATGGACCAGGTGCGTAAGAATCTGACTGCCTGAGTTTCTAATTTAACCACAGAAGGCCGGGGCGAAAAAGCTCCGGTTTTTTATTTTCTAAGCCTTTAAATTGTGATAGAATCAGGCAATTAAATCCGGAAAAAAATATGACAAAAATTAAATACAGTGTTACGGTGCCTGTTTTCAACGAATCAGAAAACGTAACCGACCTGGTTGAGAAAATAGAATTTACCATGAACTCGCTTGGCGAGACCTGGGAACTGATTCTGGTCGATGATGGTTCTACCGATGGAAGCTTTGCTCGCATAAAAGAGCTTTCAGCGAGTCACACAAATCTGCGCGGCCTCAAGTTTTCAAAGAACAACGGTCAGACTGCTGCAATGGCAGCAGGAATAAAGGCCGCACGCGGAGAAATCATCATTACCCTTGATGCCGATCTTCAGAATGATCCGGCGGATATCCCATTATTACTGGAAAAGATCGGCGAGGGTTACGATGCAGCAGTTGGCTGGCGTATCAAGCGCAATGACAATCTAATTCGTCGTCTATCTTCAAAAATAGCCAACAGTATTCGCAATTTTATCAGCGACGAAAACATTCAGGATACAGGCTGTTCTTTAAAAGCTTTCAAAGCCAGCTATATCCAGCCGATTGAACTTTTTGAGGGCATGCATCGTTTTTTACCGACTCTCGTTAAAATGAATGGTGGACGGGTAATTGAAGTAAAGGTCAGTCACCATCCTCGCTTCAAGGGCACGTCGAAATATAATGTCTGGAACCGTATCTGGCGTTCTTTTCTCGATCTATTGGCCATTCGCTGGATGAAATGGCGCAAATTGAGGTATGAGATCGATGAGCAGCTTTAATTTCTGGTTAATTATCGGGTTTACCGGCCAAATCCTTTTCTCATTACGCTTTTTCGTGCAATGGCTTGCTTCTGAAAAGCAGAAAAAAAGCGTTATACCCGTATCTTTCTGGTATTTCAGCATCGGCGGTTCCCTACTGCTGCTGCTTTATGCCATACACCGCCAGGACCCGGTTTTCATTCTTGGTCAATCCATGGGATTCGTAATTTATTTTCGCAATCTGGTATTGATTGACCGGGAGAAAAAAGGAACGTTAAGCGAAAATGCAGCGGAGCTCAGCAGTCAAGAGTAGAATCGATTACACAAAGTTTGTACCCGTATTGCTATTTTTACTGGGTTTCTTGACCATACTTTTTCACCTTGGCACCAGTGGACTGCTCGAAACCTCTGAAGGTCGTTATGCTTCGGTCGGCCGGGCAATGCTAGACACTGGCGACTGGCTGATTCCCGTGCACAATGGCCTTCGTCATCTTACCAAACCGCCTGTAACGTACTGGGCCAGTGCTCTTGGCATGAAGCTTTTCGGCATCAATGAATTCGGCGCCCGCTTTTTTCTTGCCATAGCCGCTGGTTTCACCGCATTAGGCTGTTTTTTTATCGGACGCGCACTATTCTCGCCTTCTACCGGGATCATTGCGTCATTGATTCTGACCTGTTCACTGTTTTTTCAGATTCAGTTTCGCGGTTTAACCACTGATCCTTACTTAACCATGTTTGAAACATTCATGGTCTTTGCATTTTTAGGGTATCTGCAAAGTCAAAGAAAATGGCAAAAAGTACGTTTCAGCATTTTTTTCTGGTTAATGGCAGCTTTTGCGATGCTTACCAAAGGGCCGCCCGGCCTGCTGCCGCTTATAGGATTGATTCCAGCAGCCTTGCTCAATGGCCAGAAAAGCCAATTAAAATCTCTTTTCAAATCAATTTTTGGTTGGAGTGTATTTATAATTGTCGGCCTGGGTTGGTATCTCTACCTGACGCTGAAAATCCCTGGTCTGCTGCAGTATTTTCTCATAGATGAGACATTGAACCGGGTTGCAAGCAGTCAACATGACCGTTCTGCACCATTTTATCTGTTTTTTGTCTTGCTGCCGGTCGGGGTTTTTCCATGGACGAGCTTTTTCCTACGTGGACTGAAAAACGTCATAAATGGGCGAAGGGAAAATTTTTCCCTTCTTTTTCTGCTGCTATGGCTGTGTGCCCCGCTGCTGGTCTTCTCCCTAAGCCGATCAAAATTGGCAGCCTACGTATTGCCACTGTTGGTGCCGGTTGCAATTATTGCCGCCGTGGGAATCAGGGACATTTTCAGAAGTTTTTCCGCAAAAAACAGCGATTATCGTTTTCATGTGCGAGTTATCGGCAGCTTCCTTGTATTAATCGGCATTGCCATGGGGGTGTACGGTTTCAGCGGCTCGCTGGTCTCCGCATCTTTGAATTCAAGTATGAAATTTTGCGGTGCCGTCTGGGCATTTCTTGGCATCTTCCTGATCTGGCAAACCTGGTTCGGAAACCGTCTGATTTCTCTTACCCTTCTTTGCCTGGTCGCTCCTGGCCTGATTTTTTTCACGATACCCGGTATCCGCGGCAATGAAGAACTCAAACCAGGTAAATACCTTTCCAGTCAATGGCTATTATTGAAAAGACTCGCCAATCTGCCACCCGAGCAGCAGATAATTAATATTGAAGAAATGATTGAAGGCTGGTATTTTTACACTGGACGCAACCCAATAACCTGGAATGTTAGCCGGATTAAAAAATTCGATCCAGAAATCTCACAGAAACTTGCTTTAGAAGGCGATGAAGCATTACGCCAGGTCGTAGACACAAACAGCATGCTGGTAATAAGAAAAAAAGATCTTGCCAGAGTAAGCGATTCATTGAATTACAATTTAAAAGCGATTGCCTCCGAGGGAAAATGGCTGGTTACAATTCCTGAAAGAAGGATAAGACCCTGATGATAAAAATGATTACCATAGAATCGAGAGTTTGCGGATTCACCTATTATCCACTTCTGGAAATGGGAACCGGGGTTTTCTTGATGATCTGTTCTCTGGTAGTGCCAATTCTGTTTGTCGCGTACAATGGCATAAAACCGGAACAGTGGGGAGAACTTCTTTTTTGTCTTTTCTTTCTGATCCTTTTTCTATTCATGGGCAAATCTTTGACTTTTCAATCGATGCATGTTGAAGTAAAAGGCGAAAACGTGCATTTTTATCAGAATCTGCGCGAACCGGCCACAGAATTCGTCATTCCAAAGAGTGAATGGCAGGGTATTTCCACCCGTGACGAAGAAGTTGGCGAAGAAGTAAATGTGATTCTTTTCATCAAAGAAAATAATTCACAAAAAGAATTTTATCGAAGTGTTAACCGAAAAGAAATAAATAAAATGTGCGACGCGTTGATAGCGCTTGGAAAAGCAGGCTAAGGAGGGTTTTAATGCCAATTTTTCCCAAAAAAGAAAGTATTCGTCTCTACAACCTCTACCCACGGCTTTTTGGCAGTATGACCCGCTGGCAGGAACAGCTCGATCGTATAGTAGAAATGGGTTTCAATGCAGTTTGGGTAAATTCTTTCCATTACCCTGGATTCAGCGGCAGCCTTTATTCACCAAAGGATTATTACAAATTCAATCCATTGTTCATCGATGACAATTCAGCCAAGGCACCCGCAGAACAGTTGAAAGATTTTATCGCGGCCTGTCACAAAAAGAACCTTGTATTTCTTATGGATCTGGTAATAAACCATACTGCCATCGACTGCCCCCTGGTCCAGGAACATCCCGACTGGTACAAACTCGATGCTGAAGGAAATGTCATTAATCCAGGCGCGATGCACGACGGTGTCTGGCACGCATGGGGCGATCTTGCAGAAGTTGATAACCAAGATTCGGTTGACCGCCAGAACCTTTGGGATTTCTGGTGGAAGATGATGCTTCATTACCTTGAAATGGGTGTGGATGGATTCAGGTGCGACATGGCTTATCAGGTTCCGGGGGAACTATGGACCTATCTGATTGAAAAATCTAGAAGCAAAAAGCAAGATTGTCTTTTTATTGCGGAATCACTGGGTTGCGATTTCAAACAGGTTCAACAGCTTGCCGAATTGAAATTTGATTTTTTGTTCAATTCTCTCAAATACTGGGACTACAATGAACCCTGGGGTATGGAACAATATACCAAAACCTCTGCCCTGACCCCTTCTATCGGTTTTCCTGAATCCCATGACACGCCAAGATTAATAACCGAACTGAACGGCAATCTTGCCGCAGTTAAAAGACAACTGCTTTTTTCTGCGCTTTTCAGCTCTGGCTATATGATTACCAGTGGCTTTGAATATGGTTTCAGCAAAGCACTGAATGTCGTGAAAACCGACCCCACCTGGTGGGAAGACACTGAAATTGATTTAAGCGATTATTTAAAGAAAATCGCGAAGATGAAAATGGAATACCCGGTTTTAAGCCAGGAACTTGGCATTGAAATAGTCGATCAGGCCAACTGGCCAAACGTGTTTTGTTTCAGAAAAGCCATTCATGGTGAGAAAGCCGTTTTTGTCGCATTGAACAAAGATGTCAACAAACATCAGCATGTATATATTCCCGATCTCGAAGCGGTTACCGGAAATGGCCCGCTGATAGATATCAGTCCGGAGTATGCTTTATCAGCAATCCCGCGTAGCCTGGATTATGCACTGAGACCAGCCGAAGTTAAGGTTTTCGCGCAAAAATAAACAAAAAAAGCCCCGAAATCTGCCAGGCTTTCCGGCAAATTTCGGGACTTTTTTCTTTTAGTTAGAATCGCCCTGTTGGCCGATCGGGGACGGTACCATCTGAACAGGAATCGGATTGGCAACATATCCGGGATTAACGGTCAACAAACTGCGAATATGTGCGGATACCGCAGCGTATACCTCGGGGTTGTAAGTATGCATTTCGTGCAGTGCCAGACGCCCAAACGCATCGATGACGATTATGTTGGGAATGTTGTAATTGATTTTCAGGGATTTTCCAACTACGCCATCCCAGTCCATCAGCAAAGGAATCGGCGCATTGAAATCTCGCCATTGCTTGATAACGGTACCTCGGCTGGTTGTCCAGGGAAACTTGCGCAGGTTCATTACCCACAGCAGATGGACGTGGCCCGGCAGACCATATTCCTGACGAAATGTTTCAGCCCATTTAAGTATTTCGTAGCGCTGATAACGATGTCCGGTCAAAATGATGATCGGTTTGCCACGCAGGTAAGTACTCACCCAGCGTTGATGGAAAATGTCTTCGATATCGAAATATACGAAAGGCATTCCCGGTGCAATTTTGGTGTAGCGATAGCCGCCGGCCTGCGCAGGAACGGTTGGCAAGATGATTGCCAACAACGCAAGCAGCAGCAGAATTCTGGTAATTCTGGCCATAAAACCTCCATGTTTTCGTGCTAACTTCAAAATATATCAAGAAAAGGAATAAAATAAAGCAAAAAAAAAGGCGGCTGAATGCCGCCCAAAAGGTTGGTTAGGATTTAGAAATCGGATATTCGGTCAGCAAGTTCAGGGTGATCAACAAAAGGATTTCTGTTTCCCTGAATTTGCTCAACTCTATCGTTACGAGCCCGTTCGTTGGCGTCGACCGGATCTTCTCGGTTCCAGCGGCGCAAAACTTCTTCTTCATCACGGTCGATGCGCTTCTGGTAGCGAACGGAAAAATAAAACAAAGCTCGGGCAATATTGCCGCGATATTTAGGTCTGGGTTCGAAAACATCGCCGTCACATTCGCTACCGCCGTCTTTCCAGGATGGGTCATCGACCATTCCGAACGGCAAGCTGCTGCGGGTAGAATTGGCAATCGGATCAGTCGGAAAAAGATGGTGCATGTCGCTTTTGGCAATGCCCTTAGCGCCTTTGGACTGGGGCCATGAATGTTCAATGTTCATGACCTGCGATTTGGGCATTTGATTGGCACTGACTTTCTTACCGGTGTAGATGCATTCAATCTGGTTGTCAAAATTATCGACATTAAGCATGACGAACCTTCTGGCGTCACGATATTCAATTGCTTTTTGATTCTGAATTTTCTGACGGATCTTGGTTTGCAGCGCATCATTGCTTAAAGACGCCAAAGAATTGTAAAACTGCCGCCAGTCATCATTGCGATTAGATCCTGAATTTCGGCTGCTTCGTCTGGCAAAATTTGTTTGAGGCTCATCAGCCGATGGGCTTAGAATAATCGGGTTTTTGTAAATACCCAAAACCCGTTCACGGACTTTGACAAGATCGGCGTGCGACTGTGGCGACTCGTTCTCGATCTTATCAAGAAGGCGCAGAGTTTCCTGGAGCAGCTCTTTTCTTGCACTTTGCTGGTCTTTTCCTTCCTGTGCAAATCCTGAAAGGGCCCCAAGCGCGATAACGACGATGATTATACACGCATATTTAAGATTCGAATGTCTTTTTTGAAGAATCATATTTTTATTATAAGAATAAAAAAAAACTACGTAAGGGATTCTCAATTTTTTTTCGAATTTTTTTGCCAAATTTTAAGAATCATTCCGCCTCTGGCGTGGAAAATTATGCACAAAAAAGGAAATTGCCTGATAATTTGACCTGACCAGTTGGTTTGTTTATACTGCCTGCACAATTTTTTTTAACAGTTGAAAGAGTCACCAAATGATTCGCTTGAAATTGCCAGAATTCGAAAAAAATCTCCTGCAGGAAATCCTGCAAATGAGCCAAATTAATCAAGAAGATGAAGTCTGGCTGGTTGGAGGGAGTATTCGCGACCTGGCCGCCGGAGCAAAAACAGTTCCAGACCTCGATCTTGCCGTCTCTTTCGATCCTATGCCTCTTGCCCGAGAATATGCCCGCCGCAAAAAGGCCGGATTCGTCGTTCTAGACGATGAGCGCCAGGTGGTCAGGATCGTAAAAAGCTGCGAACATGGCCATTACAATGTTGATATCGCAAGATTTCGTGCCGAAAACATCGATGCCGATTTAAGAGCCCGTGATTTTACGATTAATGCCATGGCAGCAAAAATAACGCTCCCTTTCAGCGAAGAGTATCTAGAGATTCATGATCCGCTACAGGGCTACAAACATCTTCAGGAACGCCTGGTCATTCCCTGTTCAAAAGAGCTTTTCATCGATGATCCACTGCGAATAATGCGCGCATTCAGATTTGCCGCAATTTTCAACTCCAAATTTTCAAAAGATCTTCAGACCCTTGTTATTGAGCAGGCACACTTACTCAGCGGTGTTTCCGGCGAAAGAATCCGTGATGAGCTTTTTAAGGTTTTCAATACCGGGAATAGCAGCCAGTGGCTTGATCTAATGCAGAAAACCGGCGTATTAAAGGTTTTTCTCCCCGAACTTTCCAGTTGTGTCGGAGTAGAACAAAATGAATGGCATCATCTCGATGTATTTGAGCATACGCTGCTGACTCTTGCCAAACTCGAAACGGCCCAGTCGCCCCACCCTTCCCCCGAATGGTGGCCGCTTCTAGAGAATTATCTTGAAGAGCCGATATCGGCCGGGCGCAGTTATTGGCAATGTCTCAAGCTCGGTTGTCTGCTACATGACCTTGGTAAGCCCGCCTGCAAAAGGGAAATTGCCGACAGCGGCAAAATTATTTTCCATGGGCATGAAATGGAAGGGGTACAGATGTGTCGTGAAATTTGTGAAAGATTGAAGTTGTCAGTAAACGAACTTCATTTTTTGCAAAAGGTTGTCAAGAACCACATGCGTCCAGGCGTTATTCTGCAACAGGGAATCAGCGATAAGCGACTGTTCAAATACTATTCGGAAACCGGTCGCGATGGCGTTGCAATTGCCCTGCTCTCACTGGCCGATCGACGTTCTGCCATGGGCACCCTTTCTGAAGAAGATCTACAGGAATTCAGTGCCGGCATTTTTTCAATCATCGACAGATTTTACCAGGAGATGAAGAAACCTAAAGCCGCGGTTTTGTTAACCGGTGCCGATCTTATTCAGGAATTTCGCCTCAAGCCAGGACCAAAATTCAAAGAACTGCTTGAAGCAGTTGCCGAAGCCCAATATACCGGAGAAATAAAGACTCGTCTTGAAGCTTTAGAACTGGTAAAAAAACTTATTGCTCAAGAGTAATTAAAAGAGTAATCAAATTACTTTGTTTACCATTGTCCAGGTAATGAACCCGCTTGCAATGCCAGCAATGAGCCACAACCCAAGTTTCATCTCCGAAATTCTGTCTTTGTGGTATTCTCCCGAGAAGAATGAAAAAATATCCGGTTTCAACCAGAATTTAACACATTCCAGAAAACCCTCCGCATTGCCAAACAATGGTTTGAAAAGTATAGCCATAAAAAAAACACCAGTGGCCAGGCCCAGGATTTCAGGCATAAACAAATCTCCCAATTTTTGAGTATTGACATTTTACTTCTTTTTATATCGAAAAACAAAAACAGATTGAGAATATTGGCCATCATCTGGGAAAATTTCCTTACTTGGCACGAAGTTTTTTTTACCTATATTGTTTTTATTCGCCGGCAAGAGATCAAAATAAACCAGGTGGTTCAGAATTCGCAATTCCCGGTAGGTTAAATCCAGCCTCACCGGGCTGGTTCAAAAGCAAATTCGTTTAAAACTTTTGATTGAAGGTTCCCAAATAAACTTTCAAAGGAGTTTCTCATGTCAATTTTTCGTAAAACTATGTTCCTGGCGATTCTTTCCAGTTTCTTGTTACAACTGATTGTTGCAATGGTTCCGCCACTCTTTTCAGTATTTTCCGATCAACCGCTGGATGACTGGCAATACCGTTATGTAGCTCCTGAAAACAATCAAGTTAGCTATTCAGATCTCTTTCAAAACCTCCCATATTATTTATTGATGATTTGGATTGCACTGGAGTTTCTTAAATGCCTTCAAGCATACGCCGGGATTGTCGACATGTTAGTTCTTCTGGTAATACTAGGCGTTTTCACCTCAGTTTCGGGGCCAATGATTTCGAGCATCACCGACCAGGGAATCCGCAGTGCTGAAAGAAGTATGAGCTATGCGGTCGGGGGCGCAAAAGACATTGACAATTTTCGTGAAAATCTGGCGGCAGGCTATCTGCCGAAACCTTCTGATATTACCTATGAAGGGCTTTTCTACGGCTATTCTTTCAAGATTGGCGAAAAATCACTGAAGAATAATTCTGAAAACAGGCTCTTTAGACCTCTTTGGTCGAGAGCCGTATGTCAGCATCCGCTCGATGAGACAAAAGACCATTATCTTGCGCTCGGCCTTGCATCTGACCTGAAGGTTACGGATTTTGCCCGCAAGAAATTGAATCTGGTTGTAGTTCTGGATATTTCGTATTCAATGAGTTCGAGTTTCAATCAGTATCATTATGGCGGCAAGACTCGCAACAAAAGAATGTCTTCTGAGGAAGCGAAGATGTCAAAACTTGAGTCGGCATGCAGGTCGATCGTTGCGATGCTTGATCATTTAAAACCTGATGATCGGCTTGGTATAGTTCTTTTCGATCATGAAGCACATCTTGCCAAGCCGGTTGCGCTGGTAAAAAACACCCAGATGGAAAATCTCAAGCAACACATCATGGAATTGCAACCGGCAGGTGGCACGAACATGGAACAGGGCATGACTTTAGGTGAAGAACTGCTTAAGCCCTTCGCCTACACCGACAAAAACGAATTTGAAAACAGAATGGTATTTCTGACCGATGCAATGCCTAATACTGATGATAGTTCTGAATCAGGGCTTCTGGGAATGACACGAAAGATGTCGGAAAATGGCATTTATCTCAGCTTTATCGGCATGGGTGTTGATTTCAATACCGAGCTTGTCGAAGCAATTACCAAAGTCAGAGGAGCGAACTATTATTCAGTCCACTCGCCAGCTGAATTTACCAAAAGGCTTGCAGAAGAATTTGATTACATGGTTACACCCATGATATTTGACCTGACCATGGAATTGAGCAGCGAAGATTTTTGCATTGAAAAAGTAATTGGTTCGCCGGATGCCGACTTGCAGACAGGTAGAATTATGCAGGTTAGAACGCTTTTTCCTTCGGCATCAGAAGAGGATGGAGGCAAGGGTTCGATTATTCTGGTAAAGCTTTTAAAGAAGGATTCGGGCCATGAAAAAATCAACATTAAAATAAGCTACAAGGATCGTAATGGAAATAGTTTTGCATATACGGATGAAACAGATTTTTCAGGAATCGACGCCCCATTTTATGAAGACACAGATACTCGCAAAGCTATTCTTCTGGCAAATTATGCCGACTTGATCAAAGATGTAGCCACACGTAAATATCCCATCAAATTAGCTCAAGCCGACACAATCGCTGATGATGGCTCGGGTTGGTCTCACTGGGAAAGGCCGGGCAGACCACTAAAAATAGGCTATGAAAATATTAACCGCATAGACAGTTTTCTTGAACATCTCAATGATGAGTCGCTAATCATCGGTGATACAAATCTGAACAAAGAAAGAAAGCTGCTCGAAAATCTTTTGGCAATTGTCGGAAAATAGCATGGTTCATTGCCAGATTGAACATTTTTACCCAATGGGGTATATTTTCAGAATATGAAGATAAAAATTATCAGTATGCGAAGGTTATTGCTCCTTTTACTGATATTTTCAGCCTGCAATAAAATTGCGATTGCCAAAGATTATCTTGACCACTTGCATATGCTTGTAAAAAGGGCAGTCACAGTTCTTAAGCTCAACTCAGAAATCGGCACGACCAGAATGAATCTGCAACAGTTCATGACTCTTGCGGAAGAAAAGCTGAAAATGGCTCAGGCAACTACAGACACTCCTGATTTTCTTGATGAAGAAGCAATGAATCTTGGAGTTTATCTTCTGGCAATCGAATTCAGAATTCCTCAGGCGGCTCAGGTGGCTTTGGCCCGACTTGTTACTACTACAACCGAGATCGCTATTTTATTGATGATCAAAGAAAAACTGGAATTCTTTCAAAAAATAGATAAACAGGCGGAACTGTCGCCCGAATGGCGAAAAATGACGGTTGAATCGGAACTTCAACACATAAGAGAAAGATTACTCAAATGGCCGCATCGGTAAATCTAATTTCATTAAGGTGTGTCAACTGTTCTGCCAATCTTGAACTTTCTGACAAACTCGACCGCTTTATCTGCAATTATTGTGGTACAGAGCAGCTTTTGATTCATGACAACAGCGGCTATTCTTTCAAGCGACTCGAAGACAAGCTGGACAAGATTGAGAAGGCTACAGAAAAGGGAAATGTCGAACTGGCTCTGAAAAGATTGCGTGAAGATCTTCAGTTAAAAATGGTTCAACTGAATGCAATGGAAGAAGAGAGAACGCAAAAGCTTAACAAAATTGGCAGAGAGCGTGAAGATTCTTACAAAAACATCGTTGCCGCCACATTTTTTCAATTGATAATTTTGAAATTTGATTTTCCTTTCAGCACTTACGTTGGCCTGCAAATAATGGTTCTTGGCATTCTTCTGTACAATCTGCGTTATCTTGGCATTCTACAAACGAAAAAGTCAGATATTTTTCAAGAGTTCATGCCCGACTTCGAGAGGGTAAACAATGAAATTCGCACTCTCGAAATAAAAATCAAAAACAAGATAAAAATAGTTGACCAATAATAATTCAAATACTTGCTTAGCTTTTTCTTTGCGATTATAATCCCCTCTGATACTAACAGGGGGGATTTTTATGTTAAAAAGAGTCATTTTCATTTTTTCTTTGTTCTTGTTTTGTTCAGCTGCAGTAGTTTTCGCTGATGGTGATTCCAGACCGATTACACCGGCCGAGAAAGAATTCGCCAATCATTTTTATGCAACTGCCAAATCAGTCTTGTCATCATACAAAACAGACTGGAAAGTTATGGATCAAAGCAAATTCGAAGCTGAAAACCGCGTTACCGTCGGCAATGAACTGCAGCCATGGGCCCTTTACAGCTTTATGCAATGGCAGGATGCCAAGGCAAAAGAAGCTGAAAACACCAGAATAGTCAATGCTTTGCCGACAATGACCGATGCCAATTTAGTTAACGAAGCAAATAAGGTCAGTCAGGAAATTGAAAAGCTGGCTCTTGAGGCAGGCAAAGCCGCTGAGGCCGGCGATTTCAATAAAATGATGGAATTGCAAAAAAAGATGGAAGCACTTACCGCGCCTGCGCAAGAGGCCTTTGCCGAAAATGATCGCAAATTTAAACAGAAAATGGAACAACTGGTTGCTAAAGATTGCACTTTGACCGCCAGGCTTTCGGTTAACAACTTTTTTACCGATCTGCAGGCAGGTTTCAAACAGGAAAAAACCGCTGATGGTCTTACTTTGTATCGTGTCAGCGAAGGAAGCATGGAAGGTGAAAGATGGCAGGAAGGTACAACCAAGGTTGTTCTGGGTAACGGCTGGCAACTCAACCAGGAAGAAGATTATGCCAGTCTCGAAATGCCAACCCCGGAAGAATTTCAGCACACAAAAGTTTACAGCATTATTCTTGAAGTCGAGGCCGAGCAGAAAAGAGCTGCTGATTTCATTAAAGCGCTGCCCTGGGATAAATTGAAAGCGCTGATGAAATAATTTTTAAGCTTTCATCTGTTCGAGAACTTGGTTTGCAGTCAGAGCCGATCTGCGGTATAATCTCAAAAATTCAACCGTATTGGAAACTGCCATGGAATATGCACTGCCAATAATGACTGGAATTTCGTTAGCCGCCCTGACCGGTTTTCGTGCGTTTCTACCGCCTCTGGTGCTTGGTCTGGTCTATCGATTTTTTCCGGATGTCGTCAATATAAATGCCAAAATGGCCTTTCTCGCCCAGGATCCTGTATTGATCTGCCTGGGAGTGGCTGCCTTGTTCGAGTTTCTCGGCGATAAGATTCCGGTTGTCGACAACTTCCTTGACTGGCTCAATCTGCCCGCGAAAGTTGCCTTTTCAGCAATTTTGACTTATGCATTGATACCAGGCTCAAGCCATTGGTTCTACCTTTTGATCGCAATCGTTTTCGCCGAATCGGCAACCCTGACCGTGCATACCGGAAAAGCAGGCATAAGAGCCGCCTCTACCGTTACCACCGGCGGAGCTGCCAACCCGATAATCGGCTTCGTTGAAGACGTAATCTCTCTGGCTGGAGCAATTGCAGCAATTCTTCTGCCATGGCTCGCTATTCTTCTACTGGCCTATATCGTTTATCGCTGCCTGCGCTATCTGTTTGGAAAAAAAGGCGGCAACGAGGCCGAAATTGCAGAAGCCCGCCCTTCTTTCGTCTGGTATGATGTCTCACAATTTCTCAGTCGCTGGTTTTTTGCCATTTATAACCGCATGAGCATTCATAACTACGAAAAAGTTCCGCAAACTGGTCAGTTCGTCACGGTGGCCAACCATGCCTCTATTTTTGATGGCTTCATCATGGGTGGCGCAGTTCGCCGCCCACTCTTTATCATGGTAAAAAAAGAAGCCTTCGATAATCCAATCAAGGGCTGGTATCTGCGCAAAGTTCTATGTTTTCCGGTTGACCGTTCCAAGGTTGATGCTACGGCCATCAAAACGGCGATGAAAGTTCTCAATGACGGCTACAATCTTGGACTTTTCCCAGAAGGTACAAGAAACCGCTACGGAAAAGTCAGCGAATTCAAACCAGGGGCAATCAAATTTGCTCTCAAGAAAAAACTACCGATTATTCCTGCTTATATAGCGAATTCTCATAATCTTACCCCCCCCGGAACCGTCTTCCCGCGGCCGGCAAAAATGTCTGTGCATTTTCTTGACCCGATCGACACCAAAGCAGAACTTGAAGCAGGTAAATCAGAAAATGACATTCTGAAAATGCTTTATGACCGCATCTGCACCAAAGGCAGCGAAGTAATGGGCTTCGATGTGCGCGAAACAGCAGCTGAGGCAGTTGAAAACGCAGCGAAAGAAGAGCAGGCTCTTCAAAGTGCATGAAAAATCGGGTTCTCCTGCCCCACAGAATTTTCCTGCCTGGCTGACTCTTGATCTTGAAATTACCATTCAGAACCTTTTTGCCTGCAAAAAACAGGTTTTTGATATTTCGCCTCCTCTTTTTGCAAGAATCTGGAAAAACCTGGAACTTTCTCTACAACAGGCGGGTGTTGAATTTATCGCCTCCCGTGACCTTAACGCACTGTTGAAAGTCAGTGAAAGTTTTACCCGCATCCTTCTTCCTGGAATCGCCGGGCCGTTGACGGGGTGCGCCCATCAGGGGATTGTTCCGGTTTTATCAGATTATGCAGATGTTCTGAGCCTTTCCAATCAGGCCCAACAGGATGATCGCCGCTACTCTTTCATCTTGCGACTGCAAACCCTAAATCGTAGATTTTTCAGTGAAGATTCCGGCTTCAATTCAGTTTTATCCCGTCTCGATTCTCTTTCGATGGTGGATCTAGCCGGGGTTCTAATTGAAGCAAGTGCGACTGAAAATGAGATTGCAGCACTTGGCCGAAAGCTGGCGGCTTTTTGCGATAAGCCTTTATTGGTAAGCAAAAACGTTGAAAAAACGAACCAGATATTTTCTTTTTCGCTTTTGGGATTAAGCGAAAATGTCCGGCCAAATCCGCTTAAGATTGAGTTTTGGGCATATCCATTCGCGGTTGAGCGCGATGAGGTTTTATTGCGTATCGACCTGGGCAGGGCACAGGGATTGCCGGCCAGTTTTCCAGCCTGCATCGGCAATCTTCCAGCCAGCATAAAAAAAGTTGGGCTAAATCACAGTATCATTTCAATAAAAGATCAAAACGCCCAATTGCCGGCCCGGTGTCGGGGAACTTTGCTTGGCGGGGGTATTGCCGAAACGATTTCTCCACATTCATGGGATTTTTGCGAGCTAAAAAGCTTGCTGCATCACTGTGGCAACTTTCCGGTCTATTTATGCCGGGATGGAAAACTCATTGAATGCCCATAACTCAGCGTTTTTTCACGACCAGAATCGATGGCAGGGTTAGAGATTGTGAACTTATGGCGAATCTGTCAGTGGTTTTATCAAGAGTTGCCATCTCTGGAACCCTGTCTTTGGAAAAAACAGCTGACAGATATTCCAGAATTTTGTTTCTGAAAAGACCAGAATCAGGCACCTGCCACGAATTCACCTGAATTTTGCCGATTTCCGGTTTTCCTGCAGCAGAAATGCGAATTTCGAGACGAAAAATCAGCGAACGCATAAAAAAGCCAGAGCCAATTATGAAAATCTGGCCATGGTTTTCAACTGTATCTGGAATGAAACGAATTCGCTGCAGACAAAACCCTTTTGCGGGCGGGAAAGCAATGCCGGCGAGCAAGGCGTTGAATTCGCCAGGGTTCAGGGCAACGCTTTCAAGCTTATTTTCAACCAGGGTCAGACGCTTTTCCTGAAGGGTCCAGAAATCCTCCTGATCAGGCCCGGCAAATTCGGGCGGAGAGAATGGCTTCAAAATACCGCTAACTGCCTCGGCGAGAGTAAACCAGCTGATAACTGCGATTATCAGCAGAATAACCAGTGGGTAGACACAACCACAACCGAGACCGACAAACATTTTGCGCAGACAGCCCGGGCTTGATTTTACAGGAGTTTTTTCAGTCATCAGGTTTTGAAATTTTTGAGCACCGACTGTTCTTCAAACGAGAATAGCTTTTCAACATCGAGCAGAATGATCAACTTATCATTGAGTTTGGCAACCCCTTGAATATATTGAGAGTCAATGCTCGATGAAAACATTGGCGGGGTTTTTTCGATTTCATCCTGGTAGAAACGCATGACCTCAGAAACGTTGTCAACGATCATCCCGACCTGGTTTTTGTTGAGCTCAACGATGAGAATTTTTGTGCTCATGCGGTTTTCATTGACCGCAAGATCGAAGCGTTTGCGCAAATCGATTACCGGCACGATACCGCCGCGCAGATTTATGACTCCTTCGACAAAAGGCGGAGATTTAGGCACTTTGCGAATATCGACCATCGGTGAAATTTCACGCACTTTATTGATGTTGACTGCGTATTCATCTTCGCCGATGTAAAAACCGACCACCTGAACTTCATGTCTGACAACTGTTTTTTTAACTGCCATTGTCCTGTCCTTCGCTTTTATGAATACTTCGCCGCTTTTCTTTCAGATAAAGCACAAATGAAAGCAATTGCGTAATAAAGACGACGATATCATCGATCCAGCCAACCGGCGGCACATCGGGAATAAAATCTACCGGCGACACAATGTAGATTATAGTGAAGAGAAAAAGTACAAGCTGCGCTTTCGGGTTGGCAAGCAATCTTTTCGGCAGAGAAGGTTCGGGTTTATCCATTGTTTCCTTTTAAATCGTCTGAGCCAAAGCTGAGTGGAAGCAATTCACCAATGCTGGTACGCTTTACCTTTTTCTCACGATTAACCAGAAGAATTTCAGCTTCGGGAGCCAGTTCGTTGATTACCTGGCGACAGGCACCGCATGGCGGAGTGAAGTCAGCACGATCAACAAAAACGACTATTTTTTTGAATTTTTTTTCGCCCATGGCAATTGCAGCAAATAAAGCAGTTCTTTCTGCACAGTTGGTCAGGCCGAAACTGGCGTTTTCAACGTTGCAGCCCTGGACGACGCGGCCATCCTCAAGTTCAAGCGCAGCCCCGACCAGGAACCTGGAATAAGGTGCGTAGGCTCTTTTACTTGCTTCTACAGCTTTTTCGATCAGTTCTTTTTCATTCATACCTTTAAAATACCTCGCTATAGCTATAGCTATATTTTTACCATAAACACGGGCTTTTCTAAAGAAAAAAACGCCCCTGAAACCAGGGGCGTTTTTGGTAAGTATCAGCGTTTTGAGAACTGAGGTCTTCTTCTTGCTTTTTTGAGACCGTATTTTTTTCTTTCTTTTTCGCGAGGATCTCTGGTGAGATAGCCGTTCTTTTTCAGCGCAGGGCGCAGTTCGGCATTGAATTTAACCAGAGCTCTGGCGATACCATGGCGCAGGGCGCCGGCCTGACCGGTGCTGCCGCCGCCGGCGATGTTTGCGAAAACATCGAATTTGCCGAGGGTTTCAGTAGTAGTCAGGGGTTGAACGATAATTTTGCGGGTCAGAGGAATTGGAAAATATTCCTCGAAAGCGCGGTTATTAACAACGATCTTGCCTTCGCCTCTACAGATGCGAACGCGAGCAGTAGCAGCTTTTCTTCTTCCGGTTCCCCAGATATAAGCTTCAGCCATTTTCTTATTCCTCCTTATTACTTAACAAGCTTGATGGTTTTTGGCTGCTGAGCGGTATGCGGATGTTCAGCACCAGCGTAAACTTTGAGCTTGCGCAGGAATCTTTTTCTCAGCTTATTGCGAGGAAGCATTCTTTTCACAGCAAGCATAAGCATGCGGTCAGGTCTATTTTCCAGCAGCTGGCCATAGCTGACGGATTTGATTCCGCCTGGATAACCAGTGTGCCAGTAGTGCATTTTGTCATCGTGCTTGCGGCCAGTAAGTTTGATCTGGTCGGCATTAACTACGACAACGAAGTCACCACAATCAAGATGTGGGGCAAAAATAGGTTTGTGCTTGCCACGAAGTCTGGCAGCAACCTGAGAAGCGAGACGGCCTAAAGGTATATCCTTGGCGTCTACGAGTACCCAATCACGGGTAAAATCAGAACTTTTTGGTTGGAACGTCTTCACCGATTTTCCTCCTCTTCGGTTAGTACATGACCTTCATCAGATACAGGCCCCCAGGCGGTGCAGGCGCACCCAGTTTTCTGCGATCCTGATTACGGTACAGTTCGTAAATACATTCTGAATCCATTTCCTTCATGCCAACCAGATAAAGAGCCCTCGCCATGTTACGAACCATATTATGCATAAAGCCCGTTCCAATTACGTCGAACTGAATAATCTGCCCAGTTTGAGTTACCTTGGCTTCAAGAATGTTTCTGACAGTGCTTTCATATTTCTTCGGGGATTTAGCAAAAGCGGCAAAATCATGTTCACCAACCAATTTTGCGGCCGCCTGCTGCATCAACTCCAGCTGTATCGGCTGTTCGAGCTGCCAGTAGAACCTTTCAAGGAAAGGCGACTTTTGCTCGACCAGATGGAACAGATAGCGATAATGCTTGCCTTTGGCTGAAAAACAGGGATGAAACTCTTCATCAACCTCTTCTGCCCTGCTGACCCTTAAAGAACCGGGTAAAGCACCGTTCATTCCAATGATTAACTTTTCAATGGGAATCGGACACTCAGTTCTTATCAGAACCACCTGTTCAACCGCATGAACTCCGGTGTCTGTCCGTCCCGCCCCGATGGCGCGAGTCCAGTTTCCGGTTATCAATTTTATCACTCTTTCGAGCTCTCCCTGAACTGTAGGGATTTCTGGCTGAAATTGATAACCAAAAAAGGCGCTGCCGTCGTAGGTAACGGTTAGTTTAAGATATCTTAGGGGTTTTGTCAAGAGATTTTCCCCGGCTGAAAAGTATCTGCAAATACTAGCAAAAAGCTTAAATACTGTAAAACAATATTTTGCCGGCAGCAAAAACCGCCCGCGATTATTTACGGGCTAACTTTTTATGAAAAAGTATCTGTTCTTTTCAGTTGCTGGGATGCAGTTGATTAATAATTTTTGTTTTCAGATTTTTCAAAATGCGCTGCACTTCTACATTAGAGCCTGAAACCAGAGCGAACTCAAGATTGCGGGTTGCTTCGCCAATTACTTTGGCTTCTGAAACATCAGCTGACTCAAGTGCTTTGCCAAGATGCTCGAGAAAATCGCCAAAACTGATGTTTGCTCGGTCAAAGTTCTCCAATGATTCCCATACCAGGTCAATGTGTTCTTTTTTCATGGAAGGTCCCCTCTTTTTTATCCTTGTACAAATTATAACACTTTGTGTGCCAAGCGTAAATATGATTTTTTTTTGCATTTAGCTGCCAGTCAGGGTAACATCAGCATAGAAAGAAATTAATATCAGGTGAGCAGAATGAACCAGCAAATGATCAACCTTATCCCAGGTCCGGTAAGTGTTCCGGAAAAAGTTTTGACCGCAATGTGCCACGATTTCGGCTCGGGAGATCTTGATCCCGACTTTCTAGAGCTTTATAACCTTGCCGAAAAGAACCTGCAGAAAATTCTCGGCACTGAAAACCAGGTAATCATTCAGACTGGCGAAGGTATGTGGGGGCTTTGGGGCGCCCTCAAAAGCACCCTCAAACCCGGCGACAAGGTTGTTTCAGTCTGTACCGGAGTGTTCGGTTATGGCATCGCTGAAATGGCGGCAGGACTGGGTGCTGAAGTTTTTAAAATTGAACTCGAAGATAATCAAACCTTAAATACTTCCCAATCTTTGCTTGAGTTGGTCGAACGGCACAAACCTGTTTTGATCACGGCTGTACATTGCGAAACTCCCTCTGGAACCCTCAATCCATTGAGTGTCCTTGCCGAGGTTAAGAAAAATTTCCCCGACACGCTTTTGTGTGTCGACACAGTTGCCAGCGCAGGCGGTGCGCCAGTTGCCGTTGATGAAAATCTGATCGACCTGTCTTTAAACGGCAGTCAAAAGGCTCTTTCTGCACCACCAAGCATGAGTTTTGTCGCAGTAAGCCCTGCGGCCTGGGAACGAATCGAGCAAATTGCTTATGTAGGATATGATGCATTTCTTCCATTCAAAGATGCTCAACGAGACTTCTATTTTCCCAACACCCCTTACTGGCACGGGGTCTCGGCGCTCAATGCCGCTGCTGAACTAATTCTCGAAGAAGGTCTGGAAAATGTTTTCAAGCGCCACCAGGATTGCATGGCCCTGTGCCATCAGCGAATCAATTCCATGGGTTTGTCCCTTTTTCCGAAGGCTGATGCCATGCCTGCCCCTACTGTAACCGCTGTTTACATGCCCAAAGGTTATACCTGGGCTGAGTTCAACAAAATCTGTCGAGAAAAAGGACTGGCTATCGCAGGCAGCTATGGAGCACTTGCCGGAAAAGTTTTCAGAATCGGGCACATGGGCAACCAGGCTCGCATTGATGATTTAGAAGCTGGTCTCGATCTTTTGCAAACAATAGTTTAAAATGAAACCATTAATCGCGGCTTATTATTACCCGGGATGGCATTCTTGCCCGGTTCGGGACGCCTCTTTCCCGAAAGGCTGGAGCGAATGGGATCTGGTTTACCAGGCCCGGCCCAATTTCGACGGCCATGAGCTTCCATGCCTGCCTCTCTGGGGCAGAGAAGACGAATCTGACCCGGATGTTTTTGCAAAAAAGATTTCCACTGCAAACGATTATGGTATCGATGCCTTTGTTTTTGCTTTTTATTGGTCAAGAGGCAAAAGACTGCTCGAGGGAGCGCTAAAAAAAGGTCTGCTTCAAGCCAACAATCGCAAGCGCATCAAATTCGCCATTATGTGGGCCAATCGGATGCCAAGAAAAGTTATGCCGGTAAAAGATACGGCAGCAAGAGTTATCGATCCCTCGCGCCTGGTTTATACCGACCCCGGCGATTTCGTTGATTTTGTCGAAACCGTGGCCGATGAGTATTTCATTCAGCCCGAGTACCTCGAAATAAATTCAGCAAAGTATCTGAGCATATTTGACACTGCTTTTTTCATCAAACAGCTTGGTTTTGCAGAAGTTCAAAAAGCGGTCAAACTAGCCCGGAAAAAGCTTGCCGACCGTGGCATGAAACTGCATCTGGCTGCTATAGATCCAATTCCCGAGCACCGGCCGCAGCTGATCGAGATGGGCTTTGACAGCGTCACCCACTATGTTTTTCTTCCAGACTGGAAAGGCGAACACCTGCAGGATTTTCAAAAGATGGCTCGAATCAGACAACAGCAATGGTCTGAATACCCTTGCAATACTGGTCTACCCTACTTCCCTTCAGTGACACCAGGCTGGGATGCCAATCCGCGTGGAGTTGACTATGGCAAGGAAAAGCCCGGCAAATACCCATGGTCCCCGATTATTACCGGGCGTTCGCCGGCCGCTTTTTCTGAATTTGTCGGTGCAGCCCTGGATTTCCTAAGAAAGCAGAACTACTCAGGCGATAACCTCTGCATGATTTCTTCATGGAATGAATGGAGCGAAGGACATTATCTCGAACCCGATGAAAACCACGCCTACGCATGGCTTGAGGCGGTTAAGAATGCCAAAAATAGATGATTGGCGCTGGTTTTTTCTAACCACCGACATTGAGTTAACCAACGTCTGCCATCAGAATTGCTCTTTTTGTCCGCGTTCCGCTCTTACCAGACCTTTCGGCTATATCGATGTCCCTCTTTTGCAAAAAATAATCGTTCAACTTGCGGCAATCGGCAGTAGAATCACATTTTGCGGCATGGGCAACCCCCTTTTACATCCTGATTTCTCTGAAATAATGCAATTTTGTCGCGATTTCGACGGTCTCAGCTTCGGCTTGACCATTCAGGCCCCAGCTCTTGACGAACGTGCCAGATTGCAACTTTATCAAGCCAGGCCTGGTTTTATCGAAATTTCCATGCCGACAATCAATCCACAGGTTTTCGCCGAAATTTTTCCCGGCTGTAGCTTCGAAGTTGCTCTGGAACAAATAATGAAGTTGGTGGCGCATAAGCCGGAACTGCGCGGAATCAGCATTTCTACCGTAAAAACCGCAATTGATCCATCCAGCGATGAAGAAATCAGCCTTTTCTGGAAAGAAAGAAATCTGCCATGTCGCATATTCAATTGTCATTCGCGGGGGGGCAATCTCCGTCGCAAAGATTTAGTTCAGGCGGTTGAAGCCGATCACCAATTTTGTGGGCTTTTCGCAACCCATTCGTTCATTACCTGGCAGGGGAAGCTTCTATCGTGCTGTCATGATCTGACCGGAGCCACTCAAAGCGCGGATCTTGCCCTTGAAACAATTGCGCAAGCCGGCAAAAAAAAGGGGAAGATTCTTGAAAAAGGCATGCCTTACGGCATTTGCCGTCATTGTGATGAAGCAGCAGCCAGACGTTTTATTCCAGAAACTGAATTTCCAACTGGTATCAGCGGGCGTAGAAAATGGCGAAAAAGAATTGTCGACAGCGCCTAGATCTGTCGGTCAAGTAATTGTTTTAAATCATTGCCGGTAAATTTTTGCCCGAGAATTCTTTCCCAGACCTGTGGCGTTTCCATACAGATATAAATGGCGGTTTTCGGAAAAAGTTCCTGTAACAAAGGCATGGCAAAGCGGTGAATTTGCTCACGAAAAGGACGAAAATATCTGATTTTTCCATCAGCAGAAGGATAGAACTCTTCTGTTAAAATGGGCGAATCGGGGTGGAACTTTTCAACCTGTTCCTGAAATCCCGCTGGAAATCTGAAAGTACCCAGCGAGATCCAGTTGATTTTAAAGCCGCTGAGTTTCTGGTGCATCAGTTGAAAAACCTTTTTATACTCATTCTGCCAGTCTTCACACGGAATAATCGGGTCGAAATGAAAAGCGAGACTGCAGTCTTTGGCACTGGCTGCACGGCTTGCCGCCTCTATTCTTTCTTCGAGTGACGCGGCTCCGTGTTCGAGCTGGTCGATAAGTTTCTGCGGATTCAAAGAAAAGGCCAGGGTTACGTGCCTTGCGCGCTCGGCAGCAAGAACCGGTTCGATATAAGCGCTCTTGCTTTTGATTTCAAGGGTAAAATCAGGGTAATCGGCAGTCCATTCGATAATCCTGGCATTAAGCGGGTAAATCGGTTCGAGGGCGAGTGGATCACCGAATTGTCCGGTGCCGAGACGGATTGGCCCGCTGACTCCGGCTCTCAGCTCAGCGATTTCACGGCGGCAGTCTTCCCAGTTAACGAAGAGGGTGACGTCCCCTGCCCCGGTGTAATTTTGAATTATGCAGTATTCGCAGCCAAAGGGGCAGCCCATTCCCCATTCAACGACCCAGTAACCGCAACAGACACTGCCCTTCTGACCCGGACAAGGCTTGATAAACTGACCACGATTGCGGGTAAGCAACAGACCCTTACCAGGATGGCGCTCGCCATCGACCATCTGCAGAAACCGATAGTCGACTTTAGTTTTAATCTCATTGACCAAATCGTGTTCAGCGACGGCCCGGTCGATGTAAAGATTTTCGAAATGAAGCATTTATAATTCTTCAACCTGGGTAAAAATTTCCTGAACCAGTTCTTTGGCCTTGTCAAAGCGATCAAGGTGTTTTCTTGAAGCGTTAATCATCACTTCAAGGCCCGGTTTTTCAAATGTCTGATCAAATTTTATGCTGATTCCTGAAGGAATCCGGCCTTTTTCAAGCAACGGAGCGATTTTGGCCAAGGCCTGGCTGCGTCGGGGCTGAACGATCTCATTGAGCCAGGCGATTGCTGCGGAACCGGTCTCAACCTCAAACTTTTCGGGAAGAGCTTTGCGTCTGTCTGCCTGACGCAACAGTCCGGCAATCAATCTTTTTTCAGCCGCGGTTGCTGAAAGATTTGTGAGCCAAAGTGCAACGGGGAGCAGTTCTGTCTGCAGATGGCCCAGTTCGCGCCAGACATTAATCGGCAGGGTATTGATCTGGGAGTTGGTCAGCGAGTTTGATCCGGCAAGAAATTCCAAAACCCGAATAAGCTGGGGTGAGCTGCTCAAATTGAGGAGAGAAGTTATATCCAGTTTTTTTTCAGGACATTTTTTCGCTCTACGGATTAACCCGATAATCTCTGTGTTGGAAAAAGCGCGATGGCGATTCAGCTCAATATAAAGAGCTTCTGGTTCACCTTCAACCTGAATGGTGGGTGCCATTTCGATACCGGTTTCTTTGGCGCACAAAAGTCGCTGGTGCCCATCTATGACCAGACCCTGGCATAGAACAACCGGGGCAAGAATCCCATGCACGGCGATGCTTTGCCGTAGCGTCGGTGAAGCGCTTTCAGCAACTCCTGGTAAAAGAAG
>CAZQUE010000046.1:0-35766 GCA_964596185.1 uncultured bacterium
CATGCTTAACCTCGCAGATTGATTCTGCAAATTATACCGTAATACCTTTAACCCGGCAATAACTCAAATCAGTAAAATAAAAGTACCTTTACAAACCTGAAATTTTAAATAAACCTTCATGCTGGGTAATTCTAAAAAAAAAATACGGAATGAAGGGTTTTGGTTGCATGAAAAATCTTGGAAAAATTATATTCTCTTTGTTATTGGTAGCACTATGTGCAGAAGTTGCCTTTGCCGGCGGGTTTCAGATTTATCAGGCCGGCTCATCTGAGGCCAAGGCTCTTGGAGCGGCTGTGGTGGCTCGCGATGACCTGATCTCGGCCGCCTGGTATAACCCGGCAGCGGTTATGGGGTATGACAAAAAGCAATACAGCTCCGGGTATTCTTTCGCCTGGATCGGTCAGGATTATGACCCGGGAAATGGGCAAAAATCCATTCAGAAGAAAGATAAAATGCATTTCATTCCTAATACTCATTACATCCATCCAATCAATGAAAAATACACCTTCGTTTTTTCGAATTACACGCCCTATGGCCTGGGAATGAAATGGAACGATCAGGATATTCGCAATCTTGCCTCTACGGGTCTCTATAATGATTTTATTCGTCCAGACAACGGCTTGATGCAGGTTAAAGGCTTGCCGACCCAGGTCGATCTGCAGATTCCCTATGTAAATCTGGCGCTAACAACTGCCGCGAGTCGGAAATTCTCAATTTCTGGTGGTCTGAGCATTATGAAGGCCGATCTCAAGTTAAGAATTCTGGCTCAGATGAACAATCCTGTCACCAATGCTGCCGTTGCTTCATCGATCATGAAGTATCAGGCAGATGGCTGGGGTTTTGGCTATCTTCTCGCCGGTCACTACAAAATGAACGAAGATTGGAATCTGGGCTTTCGTTATCTTTCGACGGCTGATATTGAGATGCGTGGAACGGTGGAAGACCACATCGACCCAACTGTTGGGCAGGCAAGTCGTATGAAAGGCGATCTAAATCTGCCTGCCAATTTTACCATTGGCGTGGCAAACAGCAGTATCGATCGCTGGATTCTTTCTATGGACATACTCTGGACAGGCTGGAGTCGATATGAGAGACTCAAAATTCAGCCCCGTGATGCCGGTCAGACCAAAGGCGGAATTGACGTCAATAAAGACTGGAACGATACTTTGGCTTATCGCTTTGGTGCTGAATATCAACATAGTGATTTGATGATCTGGCGTGCCGGTTACGTTTACGACAATTCTCCGGTGCCTGATGACACCAGAAGTCTTGAATTGCCGGGTTCAGACGGCCACATTGTTTCTTTCGGTTTTACTCGACGTTATTCGGTATGGGACATGGATTTCGGCTACAGTTACATGTTTCTGAAAACCTCTCAGGCCGGTAAAACAGCAATGAACGGCGTCGGTGAATTCAACAACGGTTACAATCATTTTGTCAGTCTGAACTTCTCAAGATCATACTAAAGGACTTTTCGGGTAATGATAAAGTTCGTCAAAAAGGGAATTGCCCAGGCCAAGCGCGGTAAACCGCCCGGAACGATCGTCAGCTATTCGGACAAAGAGCAAAAGCAGGTTGAATTCGAAGTTATTCGTTACAATACGACCTTTTTTGAGCAGAAAAAGCTGGCAGGCGCTGAAAATCTGCCTGCTCCTAAAGATAGCGAAGAGATTAACTTCATTTGCATCTTTGGTCATTCTGATATTGCTTTGTTGAACCGATTTGCTGAATTGTATCAGATCAATTCTCTTGCCCTTGAAGATATTCTCAATCCTGATCATCGCCCGAAAATTGAGTTTTTTGAGAATAATATTCTCGTTATTCTCAAGATGGTTTCAAATGATGAAAGTGGTCGGCTAATTTCTGAGCAGGTGAGTATTTTACTGGGAAAAAATTATGTCCTGGCGATTCAGGAGCAGCCCGGCGATCTATTTGACCCTATTCGCGATCGAATAAAAAATTCTATCGGGCGAATTCGCTCGATGAAAGCTGATTATCTCGCCTATGCTTTGCTTGATATCATTATCGATAATTATCTTGTGGTTCTCGAAGGAGTTTCAGAGGATATCGAAGATCTTGAAATGCTTTTGATAAATGACTCTGAAGACTTTGATACGAAGGATGTGCACAATTTAAAAATGCAGCTTTCATACCTGCGAAAAGTTGCCTGGCCGATGCGTGAACTGGCGCATTCGATCAGTAAGGCTGAATCGGAATTGATTCGGCCTGAATCAAGGATTTTTTACGCCGATATGTATGATCACACGGTTAGGGTTCTTGAGACTACAGAAACTTTGCGCGAAATCTCAAACGGTGTTTCTGAGCTGCACATAGCTAATATCAGCCTTAAAATGAATGAGATTATGCAGACTTTGACGATCATTTCGACGATATTCATTCCTCTTACCTTTATTGCCGGCATTTACGGAATGAATTTCGAAAATATGCCCGAATTGAAATGGCAATACGGCTATTTCGGCGTAATCGGTATCATGCTTGTGATCGCCGTGCTTATGGTCAGACTGTTTCGTCGGCGGCGCTGGTTATAAATGCAATAAAAAGACTCCCGATCATTTTTCTCTGTTGAAAGTGATCGGGAGCTTGTCTTTTAGCGTTGCAATTTTGGGAAAATTTTATTCGGTGCCAATCTCTCCGCCATCTTCGCTGCCGACATCAATGTCTGGTGCATCTTCTGGACTGATAAGTCCTTCGTCGACCGGTTCTTCGGGAACTTCAGGTGAGCTGGATTCGTAAGAAGTAACACTGATGGTTCGACTGGTACCGTTGTCAATTTTAATGGTGCCGGTAACCTTAACCTCGGCGCCATCGAATTTTTCGGCCAGCTGTTTTCCGGTGTCGTTCATTTCAATCTGGTAGACGATGGTAACGATATTGTCGTTTTCATCATAGGTCTCGGCTTCAAGAGTTGCGCCGGTAATGTTGCCGGCGGCATCGAGACTTGTAGAAACAATCCCGATAAGGCTGTCGCTGGCTTCTTGAGCCAGGGTAGGCAGAGACAAGGTTAAGACAAGTAAAAGAAAAAGAATCGTCGTGGAAAGTCGCATTTTCAATTTATGGGTTCCCTTTCAACAGGCTAAATTTCAGTAGCGGTCGTCATCTTCATAGCCATCATTTTCGTCGTCGCTGAAGTAGTCTTTTCGCCCTCTTTTCGGCTTTTTCGCCTTCGATTTTTGCGGGAATTCGTCATAGTCAAAGAATTCACCATTGGACTTGCGTGGAACTCTCTTCTCGGGCTTCCGGGTCTTCACTGTAAAATTTCTCCTTTTAGACTTGATTCAGAAAGCTGAACTGGGAAAATCCCTCTTACTTAGCATGAAATATGCCAGATTCCTGAAAATTGTCCTTCTGTCGTAAAAGCCTTAATTAATCAAATAATCGGGCCTCTGAAAATGCGCTGTCATTGAAAAAAAGCCGGCAAGGAAACATGCCTGTCAGCTTGACTTCCGAAAAAATCGGAAGTAATATTTCCGAAATCTGAAAAATCGGAAGTTGAAATGCTTGTTCGTGTTGCAATTGGCCTGAATAAGGAAAATAGGCATGATTGGCTTGAATCATGGCTTAATGAAAAGGGCTTGATGGTTTTTGTCGTTGAGCCAGGCAGTCTTTTTCAAACGCTGCTGCGTGAGCCAATGGATCTACTCGTCTGTTATGAAGACTTTCTCGCCGGAAAAGGTGAGGAAACGATCCGAAAAATATCAGCCAGTGCCGATTCTCTGGCAATTTTGCTATTGATAGATCCAGAACGCAACGATTCGGGAGCGTCGTTTCTGGCTGCTGGTTGCGAAGCGGTTATCCCGGACAATGTCTGTGATCGGGTTTTAAAAGAAACAATTGAAAATCTCGTGCAGAAAAAGTTGGAAACGCAGCCTTCGCGAACTTTTTCCGGCATACGTGAGCCAAAGGTTGAAGATTTTGCTTCTGAGAGTGAAGCTGCCCGTAATTTTATTCGCGTTGCCAGAAAGGTTGTCGGCAGTAATTCATCATTGTTGATCCTGGGCGAGACCGGGGTCGGCAAAGAGAGGCTTGCGCTGGCAATTCATCGTGAAGGGCCGCGTAGTCGAGGTC
Source organism: uncultured bacterium (assembly GCA_964596185.1). Taxonomy (GTDB): domain Bacteria; phylum Muiribacteriota; class Ozemobacteria; order Ozemobacterales; family Ozemobacteraceae; genus DYKG01. The sequence continues at coordinate 4,087 of CAZQUE010000046.1, forward strand.
CGTTCATTCCCATTAATTGTGCTGCCTTACCCGAGAATCTTCTTGAAAGTGAACTTTTTGGCCATGAGCAGGGCGCTTTTACCGGCGCGGTCAGGGCGCGACGCGGCGCTTTCGAACTCGCTCACAAGGGTACTATTTTTCTTGACGAAGTGGGCGATATGCCTTTACACCTTCAGGCCAAGCTTTTGCGGGTATTGCAGGACAAAGAGTTTCAGAAAATTGGTGGTGAGAAGAGAATTTCGGTTGATGTCAGGGTAATTGCCGCTACGAACCATGATTTGCTGCTCGCGGTCGAAAAAGGTGCTTTTCGCCGCGATCTTTTTTATCGTTTGAATGTGGTGAATATTTTGATTCCGCCTCTGAGAGAAAGGCCAGAAGACATTGCCATTCTCGTGCGCAAGCTCATCGACCAGTTGCCGCCCCGCCTGGCCAATACCCGCCGCAGCGTTGCCCGTGAGGCTATGGAAGCCATGACGAATTACAGTTGGCCGGGAAATGTCCGGGAACTGATGAATGTGCTCGAGCGTGCCATTCTTTTGGGCGATGGTCATAAAATTGAGCTTGAAGACCTTCCGGTCGAAATTTCACTGGTCGACAAAAATCCGGTTTGTTCTGCAATTGAAACGCCTCAGAGTGGTGAATTGCCGGACTGTTTGCCGCCGATGTCCTGGAAAAATGCGCGGGCGGCTTTTGCCGAGCGCTTTGAAAAAGACTATTTCGAAGATCTGATGCGACATTGTCGTGGCCGGGTCGGCGAAGCTGCAAAAATTGCCGGAATCACTCCGAGAGCTTTACATCAAAAGTTAACCCGTCACCAAATCTGCAAAGAAAATTTTAAATAGTTAACGGGTGACTTTCTTTTTGATCAGGTCCGCTACCGAAACTGCCGCAAACTCTTTTTCGAGCTTGCTTTGAATGGAATGAAAAAAGTCGTGCGCTTCGCAGCGGTTTTCGCGCGAGCAAATACCGGGTTTTCGGCAACAAAGGTTTACTGCCAGGGCTCGTGGGTCGAAAACTCGCATGATTTCAAGTAGAGTCAGCTTCTCAGGGTCGACGCCGAGCATAAGCCCGCCCTGCTTGCCGCGTTGGGCTTTAACAATTCCAGAGTCAACCATGGATCTTGAGATTTTTCTCAGGAACCGGTAGGGGATGTCCATTTCTTCGCAAATGTCAGAAGTGGGGCAAAAACCTTTGTCGATGTTTCTGGCGAGATAGATGAGGGCTCTTAATGCGTAATCCGCTTCTCTTGTAATCATTTTCACAACCTTATGTATTGCTACGCCGATAGTAGCAAAGCTGACTGGTTTCGTCAAGCGAAGTTGTTTGGGCCATGCAAAAGCTTATCCGGCAAATGCTGATGAGTAAGTGGTGTTTGCTTAGCCAGTCGAATCAACTAGCAGCTGCGCCAGAACAGAAGTTTTCAATGATCTTTTTGAACGAAAAAAAAATAACTGGTTAAATTTTTGGCATCTGTACAAAAATTTGGCAGCAGAAAAAAAAGCCGGGAAAAATTGACCTGCTTTTCTGATAAGGGTTTGCCTAAAATAAGCCGATAGTTGAAATCTGGCATGAAATTTGCTAAAGTATTTCTCCGCCAAAAAACCGGCGCCAACTCGTTAGAGCAAACCGTCCGGAGGCACTGTTACTAGAGGTTTTATTATGTTCTGTTCTAAAAATTCACACAAATCGATGAAAAAGTTCTTTTCTGTTCTTCTGGCCCTTGGCCTGGCAATGGTGGCACAGGTGGCGCTGGCTATTTCCAATGAAAAGCCAATCTTCAATGTTATTGAAGCAAAGCCCATTGCTGCTCCCGAAGGCTTCTTGAATGCGCGCCGTTATCAGATTACTTATTTTTTCAAAGATGAAACCGGTTCTCGTCAGGTTTTTCCGACTCTTGAAGAGAAAAAACGCGACTACGATCTGATTCTGGCAAAGGCTGTCAGAGAATATATCGAAGACGAATATTTCACCAAGAATAAAGGCATGGATGAGCATGTGGTAAACGATTCGAACAAGGGTGAGATTTTCGATCTCGTCAGTAAACAGTATCTGTCCGATGCCTGGCACGACGAAAATTTCAACGCTTTGCGCCAGTACATCAATCGCAGCTATGATCGCATGATGCTTTTCACCATGAATGTTTATCTTGACTATGCTTTGCCAGAAGGTGGCTACAATTACGGTAACGACCTCAACCCGGTTTTGCTTAGATTTGCAAAAAGCCAGCAGGCAACCGATGACGTCACTTTCATTCAGGTGAACATTTCCGACAAATAATCTTTTCGATCGATAAAAAAGGGATTCCGGAACCTCCGGAATCCTTTTTTTTTCAAAAACTTTGTTTCAAACCTGAAAAAATAATCGATACGTGTTATAAAATGTACCCGGAAGTCTTGAAAACTTTGGGAACCTATACCTGTATTTCCTTACCTGAAAGCATGAAAAAAGGTTTCCAGTGATTTGAAGGGTTGTTTAAAAAAGATGTTTCCTGGCGATGCGAAAATTTTATGCGGCGACAAGACGCTCACGGTTGCCGAAATGCGTGAAGAAAGCCCGGTGATCGGTGCTTCCGGTTGGGGCGAAACCAGTCTCACCAGGGTAAAAGACGTTTTTGTCAATTATGATCACAAGATTCCATTGCTGAAAATCGCCACCGCGCGCGGAGCGACTATTCGCTGCACTCCAGACCAGCTATGTTTTGGTCGTATCAACCCGCTGGTTCGGCATTACAGTATATATTTGCATGAGCGCTCTTCTTTGGGATTTCGTATCGGTAATTCTGCTGATCTTATGCGTGATATCATCGCCATGAGCAATCTCAGGCAGGATTTGTTTTCGCCTCAACACGAAGTGGTCGACCGGATCTGGATATTCGAAACCACCGCCAATTTACCGAGCGCAACCTTCATCGAGAAATACAGCGTTTTCAAGTATGGTCTGCCCAATGTGCCGTTTTCGGCGCGTCAGCCGGACTCTGAGCTTTCAGATGAAATGATCAGGGAATTGTTCAACAACATCGACACTCCTTCTCGTGCCCATGATCTGTTGCGCGACTGGAACATGTTCATCGATCATCCGCACATAACCTTGCGGCTGTCGAACAATCAGAATCCGAGTTCAAATGCGATTCAATTCGTCTTGTTCGGGGGCTCGGAAAGGGCAGACGCTTCGGGGCGTTATTCCCATCTCATACAGATTGACGGGGCGCTTGACCAGAACCGTGCCGAGCATCGCCAGTTCAAGCGAAAACAAAGTAAACAGGGACTCTGGTATCTCGAAATCACCCGCGAAGACCTTGAAGAGGCTGAATTGTTCGTTAAAACTCTTTCGCATCTCGACAGTCTTGAAATTCTCAAGAAGATACAGTTGACCAGGAAAGCGCCGTTTTATCTGTTGCCGGCTTCGCATTTGAAGCCCGGTATGCTTGTGCCCATTCTTGGAAAAAAAGGCAAGATTGAGGAAGATACGGTGGCAACGGTTGAAACCCAGGAATACAAAGGGCCTCTCTATAATCTTCAGGTGCATGGCCTTCATAATTTCATCGTTGGGCAATGGGTCGTGATGTGTTATGATTTCGCCAAATCGTTGAAGAGGTCAGTCAGTGCATAACAGTATCGAACAGAGCCTGAAACTTCTAAATCAGGCGCAACGTCAGGCAGTCGAAATTACCGAAGGGCCATTGCTGGTCGTTGCCGGCGCTGGTTCCGGCAAAACCAAGATGCTAACCGTTCGCATCGCCTATCTTGTCGAAAAATGCGGTGTTGCTCCAGAAAGTATTCTGGCGGTTACTTTTACCAACAAGGCCGCGCGCGAGATGCGCGAGCGAGTCAGAGGGCTGGTCGACGGCGCCGAAAAGATCACGCTGACAACTTTCCATTCTTTCTGTTGTCTGCTGCTGCGGCGCTGGCATAAGTACGCCGGATTTGCCGATGGTTTCACGATCTATGATGAATCTGATTCTGAAAAGCTGATGAAACAGGTTTTGAAGAATCATAAAATCGATCCGAAACGTTATTCGCCAAGAAATATGCTCAATCTTATTTCAGGGGCCAAGAACGAACTGGTCGGCCCGGAAGAATACCGCGATTTTGCCGGCGGTGGTTCGGTCGCCGCGGAAATGGTGCAGAAGGTTTATCGCGATTATCAGCAGGCTTTGCAGAGTAACCAGGCGGTTGATTTTGACGATCTGATTTTTAAGGCTTATAAGATATTACATGATAATCCTGAATTGCTGCAGCGCCTGCAAAGCCAGTATCGCTATTTTCTTGTCGACGAATATCAGGATACCAACCATGCACAATACCGCTTGATTGCGCTGATGTCGTCGAAGTCAGGCAATCTGTGTGTTGTCGGCGATGAAGATCAGTCAATCTACAGCTGGCGCGGCGCTACGATCAGAAACATTCAGGACTTTGAAAAAGACTTTCCGGGAGCGAAGGTGGTCAAGCTCGAACAGAATTACCGTTCAACCCAGGTTATTCTCGATGCCGCCGGCGAAGTTATTGCCAGAAACAAAAGCGCACACCCGAAAAGACTGTGGACCGACAAGAGTGGCGGTGAATATCTGGTTTTTTCGCGTGCCCAGGATGACCGCCAGGAAGCGGAAACCGTTGCAGCGCGAATTGTCGAGCTGGTGAACAAGGGTTTTTCATATTCTGACTTTGCGGTTCTTTTTCGCATGAACAGCTTGAGCCGCAGTATCGAGCAGGTCCTGCAGCGTCACGGTATCCCTTACGAGATGACCGGCGGCACCAAATTTTTCGATCGCCGCGAAGTGAAAGATATTCTTGCCTATCTTCGGGTTATCGCAAATCATAAAGATAGCATTTCTCTCGAAAGAATCATCAACACGCCGCGGCGCGGCATAGGCCCTGGAACCATCGACAAGTTGAATGAAGGCGGAATGATCCCGCTATGGGATGGAGTAGAAGCCGAGTTCAAAGCAAATTCGAATTCAAAGGTCGGAAAATTTTATCGGCTGATGGAAAATTTTATCGAAGCTTCACGGAGCATGCGGGTCTCGCAGCTTTGTCGCAAGATTATCGACGATATCGATTATTTTAAATATCTGCATGACGATGATGCTGAAACCGGAGCTGATCGGCAGAATAACGTTGAAGCACTGGTTTCTGATATTCGCTATCAGGAAGAGGACAACCCTGAGTTGACCTTGAGCGAGTATCTGGCCACGGCAGCCTTGCATTCAGACCAGGATGACATTCATGAAGATCAGCAAAAAGTTCATCTGATGACCTTGCACAATGCCAAGGGACTTGAGTTTCCGGTGGTTTTTCTCATGGGCATGGAAGAGGGCATTTTCCCGCATCATTCGTCCAAAGACGCACCGGAGGAACTTGAAGAGGAGAGAAGACTGGCTTATGTCGGTATGACTAGGGCCAAAGAGCGCCTAATTCTTACTGCCGCCAGCCGGCGCATGATGTTCGGATCCTGGGGCTCTAATCCAGTTTCTCGCTTTGTCACCGAAGTGCCATCGCATTTGTATGGTCGGCAGATTGGGGCTGGCAGGTCTGTGGCGGGCACGAGCTCTGCGGGCATGATTCCGGGCGCAGTCAGCTCAAAAGTCGTCAGTCGCGGTCCCACCTTTAATTCTACGGCAAAATGGGCGCCTGAAAGAAAGATTGTCAAAGAACTTGACGATTCTACTGGAACTGAAGCCGGAACCATGATAAATTTAAGACCAGGAGTAAAAGTTAATCATGATGTTTTTGGCCGCGGCACGGTCATGGCAGTAGAAGGAAATTCTCTGTCGGACTTCAGAATAACGGTTGGCTTTGAAAGTAAGGGAAGAAAAACATTACTGTTGCAGTATGCAAATCTACAGGTTATAAAATAGCGATAAAGCAATTAGGAGGTCGACACAAATGAGATTTCTCAGATTCGTATGGAAGCTTTTCATTATGGCCAGTGTTTTCGGTATTGGTTACATAATCGGCCGTGAGCACAGCTTTGAAGAAGAAGAAATGTGGGAAGAAGAAGCCGAAAAGCTTGATAAGCCCGAGAAGCCTGAAGAAACTGACAATGGCCAGGAGTCAGAAGTTGATTTCGAACTCGAAGATGCCGAAGCTACCAAAGTTTCTCTGGTTGGCACATTCAATGACTGGAACAAGACTGCCAATCCTATGAAAAAAGAAGATGGCGTCTGGAAATGCACTCTGAAGCTCAAACCAGGAAAACATGAATATCAATTTGTCGTCAATGATACCGATTGGATCGTCGACCCCAAATCGGACAAAAACGCCAATAACAAATACGAAGGTAAAAATTCGATAATTGAAGTTGGCTGATTGTTTTCTCACCTGCTGAACGTCATTCCGTAGATTCTGTGACCGCTAGTTATTCTACTTAAGTATTCAGTATTAGAAAGTTAAAGCAAATGGTCAGGAAGATTTATCTAGAAGAAGTCTGTGACCGGGAGAACCTGAAAAGTTTTCTTGGTCGCTTTCGTCGTTTAACCGGATTGAACATCGTTCCGTTCAATGATCGTGGCGAAGTCGTCATCGGCCGTCTTGAAGATATTTTCACCGGACTGGCTGATGCCAGCGAATTCGTCGAATACCCGACTTCAGATTTCATCGAGCGCCCTGATGGGTCGTTCGTGCGTTTGATGAAGCTCAATTACAAGGGCAATCTTTTCGGGGCCGTTCTCATGGGCCCCTACATCAGTCCTGACAAAGAATATTCCGGCAGCGAAAGCCTGCCGACGCTTACCGATGAGCAGATCGAGGCCGCGGTTGAATCTATCGACAGCTTTTTTCTGCAGATGATCGACCTTGCCTCTGAAAAAGAGTCGCTGGCCAGAAAAGAAAAGATTCTGTCGGTTCTTGAAGAGGCCTCGAATATCATCAATTCAAGTCTTGAATTCCAAAATCTGCTTGAATTTTTGATGGATATTGCGATCGAAATCACTGGAGCCACTTGCGGTGCGCTGTTGCTGCGTAAAGATAACAAAAATTATCTTGAAGTTGCGGTGGCGCGTGGCAAATACCCCCAGGAAGTGAAAAAAATCAGGGTTCCTTTCGGGCAGGGTATTACCGGCTGGGTCGCCCGCAACAAAGAGACTTTGAACGTGCCCAACGTTTTGCTTGAGCCCAGGTATATCGAAACTCCCGAAACTATTTATTCGGAAATGGGCGTGCCGTTGCTGGTTGGCGAAAAGCTGATCGGGGTTATTGCCGTAGATTCTTCCGAGATCAACGCTTTCTCGAAAGACGATGTTGCTTCGTTGAATACTTTGGCGTCGATGGTCACCAAAGTTTTGGAAAACGCCCGCCTGCTTACCAACTCCAATGAGAAGCTCAAAGAGCTGTCCCGTCTTTTTGCCATTTCAGAGGGTCTGTCAGTCCGATCTATGGCTCGCGAAGGCTATTGTATGCTGCTAAAAGAAGTTTGCGACGCTCTTGACAGCAGTGCCGCCTCGCTGATGCTTTTCAACAGCGATAATGAAGAATTGGTAATGAAGGCCTCCTATGGCCTGCCCGAAGAACTCGACAATTTGCTTATCAGCTTTGGAAAAGGTTATCACGGCTGGGTTGCTGCCCAGCGCAAGCCTCTGCTGATTGCCGATGTTCAGCGCGACAATACCATTGCCCGGCATTCGTTTCTCGATCAGTTTGCCAGAGCGCTTCTGATTGTGCCGCTCTGCTCTTCCGATGACAGATTTATCGGGACACTGGCTATTTATCATACCGAGGAAAGTGAATCGGTAACCGAATCCGATCAGGACCTTCTTTCGACCTTCGGTCGGATTTTTACCTCACATTTTGAGAACGAGCGTCTGTTTTTAGATTCGAAAAGAAAGCTCGATTATCTTTCAACCCTCTACAAGGTTGGCTATTCAGTTTCGAAAACTCTTAACATTTCCAAATTGTTCGACACCATTTTGCAACAGGTCCAGGAAGTAATGGACGTGGAAAACTGTTCGCTGATGGCTTATGATGAACTCAATAAAGTTCTGACCCTCGATGCTGCCATTGGCCTGCCAAGCAACATGGTTGGTCAGGTTCAGGTAAAACTGGGCGAAGGCATTGCCGGATGGGTTGCCCAGAATCGCAAGCCGGTTCTACTCAAAGATATTTCAAAAGATGTGCGTTTCGCCAATCATCATGGTCGAATGGATTACAAGACCAGATCTGTTCTATCTGTGCCGATCTTGCATAACCACCTTCTTTTGGGGGTTCTGAACGTAAACAACAAGCGCTCGGGTGATGCCTTTTTCGAAGACGACCTGAACCTTTTGCTGGGTATCAGCGGTCAGATTTCCCAGGCTATTGCCAACGCCAATCTGCACGAAAAAACCGATATGCAGGTTGCCGAACTCAGTCTTATCCAGGAATTGGGCAAAGCTATCAACTCTTCACTTGATCTGGATTCAGTTCTCAACTACTTCATCGACATGACGACGCGAATTACCGATTCTGATCGGGCGACCTTGATGCTTTTCGATGATGTGACCCAGGAACTCTACGTCGAAGTTTATCGTGGCTTTGATGATAATGGTGTTAATGAGCTGCGCCTGAAAATTGGTACCGGCGTGGCTGGTCAGGCGGCATTGCACCGGCGCCCGATTCGTATCGAGAACACCGGAAAAAGCAGCGAATATAAAGAATTGCCAAAAGTCGGGCGAAAAACTGACCTGACCCTGATTTCTGCTCCTCTGGTCAACAAAGATAACCTTGTCGGGGTTATCAACTGTGAAAGGGTGCTGACCAAGAAGGGCCCATTTACTCCTGAAAACCTTGATCTGCTTGAAACACTGGCTTCTCAGGCATCTATTGCCATTGAAAACGCCAGACTTTATCACAACCTTCTCAACGTTTACCTTGAAACGATTCGTTCATTGGCCGCAGCCATCGATGCAAAAGACAGTTATACGCATGGTCATTCACGCCGCGTAACTGATCTGAGCGTGGGTATTGCCCTGGAAATGGATCTGGCCAAATCTGAAGTCGATACCATTCGCCATGCTTCATTGCTGCATGACGTCGGCAAAATCGGCATTTCCGAACAGATTCTTCTCAAACCAGGCCGCCTCACCGATGAAGAATTTGAGACCATTAAATCTCATCCCCATATTGGTGCCGGCATTCTTAACTCAATTGAGTTTTTGAAAAATGTCTGCGAAATTATCAAGCATCATCATGAAAGATATGATGGCCGCGGTTATCCGGATGCTCTTGCTGCTGACGAGATTCCGCTGGGATCAAGAATCATCTGTGTCGCCGACTCCTTCGACGCCATAACTTCGAACCGACCTTACCGCAAGCCAATGACATTTCAGGAAGCGGTTGATGAAGTCGTAAATTGTTCCGGCAGTCAGTTCGACCCGAAAGTTGTCGAGGCATTCGTGCGCTTGCGAAAATCCAGATATTGTCCGCCCTGGTTTAAAGGTGAATACCTTGATTTGACCCTCGCCGATCAATTTCCTCTCGAAATTTGATTTAAAATAAAGATTTTCCTTGCGCTGAATTCGACTTTTAATTAGTTTCCCCTCAGATCTTAATTTCAGGAGAAGGGGAAATGAAAAAAATTCTGTTGTGTGCTTTGCTGGCGGCGATGCCGTTGAGTGCATTCGCCTGGGAACGCTCCTATGTCGGTTTGCGGGAAAAGGCTGACTACAACAAGGTTACGACTGTAGAAATTCTTGGTTGGAATTCCAGCCTCGATGGCAGCCTTAATGTAGAAGGGATGAATATCGATCTTGACCGGGATGCCGGCATGGGCGATGAAAATCGCTTCGGGCTCAAGATTTCGCATGTACTTTCTGGTAAAAGCAGCATTTCACTTGCCTACATGAGTAATGATCACAGCGGGAACGTAAATAAGGTTGTCACCTTTGACGGCAAAAACTATCAGGCCGGTGCTTCGATCGATATTGAAAACAGCTGGCTTGATTTAACCTACAGCCACAATCTGACCCGCGGCGATGCCGAAGAGCACCGCGGCAACAAACTCGAAGCTTTCTATCTCGATGCTATGCTTGGCGTTAAGTTCTCAAGTGCCGAAGTCAGTGTTGCCGGTCGCGAAAACACCCTTGCAGCTGCATATTTACAGGACAGCTGGAGTGAAGATTTTCCGGTTCCATATCTTGGCCTGGCTGCCGGTGGACAGCTTGCAAAGAATGTTTGGCTCAAGGGTCATCTGAAATATATGAATGTCAATGCCGGTGGCAATGATGCCCTGCACGCAGATTACGGCATTAACCTCGCTCTGAAACTGAATCAGAACAGCACGGTCGATGAAACCGAATGGTTTGTCGATCTGGGTTATCGCGGTGTCAAATACGATGTTGACAGCGGTAATGACAGTGCCGAACTTAAGTATACCGGTCCCACTCTTGGAATTGTTGCCCGCTTCTAAGAATAGTATATTCAGTTAAAGCCAATTTTTTAACGTTTTGCCCGGATTGCCTGTGCGCCAATGTCTGGTGCCCGAGCATCCGGGCGTTTCGCTTTGAATTGCCTGCATTATTTTATGGAATATTCTCTGACAATGCTTTACATTTCTTAGCAATAGATAATTTGCAGCCACTTTTCTAAAGGATTAGAATGTCGAAGCGGAGGAGAAAATGAAATTCAAAATCGCCGTTTTTCTATCGTTAAGTATTTTTCTGTGTCAAATTCAGGGCATGGCTCAAAACGATTCTGCACAAAAATGGACACTTAAGCAGTGTCTGCAATACGGTTTGCAGAACCATCCCCTATTGAAAATCGCTTCGAGTAATGTCGAAAGTCGCAAGGCTTCATTACGCCAAACCAAAGCCTACTGGGACCCCCGACTCGATATGCGGGCAAGCTGGAACCGGCGAAAAATAGATTCCGGGGGTGCGCTCGACGACATGGTTGACAGTACGTCAGAAAGTGTCGGTGTCAGCAAGGTTTTGCTCGATTCCGGGCAGAACAGGTTTGAAGAATTGAGTGCCCGCAGCTCTGTTAAAGCTGCCGAATCCGATCGACAGAATACCCTAATTGAAATTGCCGCCAACATCAAGAAAGCCTTTTTTTCGGCACAGCAGGCCCAGGCTTTGGTGCAGGTGCGCCAGGAAACCCTTGACGGTTACCAGAAGCATCTTGAAAAAGTGGAGGGCTACGTCGAAGTCGGCACCCGCGCTCCCTATGACATCACCCGCGCCCGTGTCGATGTCGCCAATGCCCAGGTAGAGCTTATCAGTGCCAAAAGTCGCTTGAAAGTGGCACTGGCTAACCTTGCCCGTGCGGTTGGCCTTGAAAGTGAAATCTTCGTTGCCGATTTTGAAATTTCAGCAACTCCTGCCTCTGTATCAGATAAAGAAGAACTGAAAAATAAGGCGTTTAGCCGCCCTGAGCTGCAGTCTGCCGAATTCGATATCGATTCAGCCGATGCCAGAGTCAAGGGCTTGAAGCGTAGCTTAAAGCCAGTTGTGGCAGCTTCTGCCGATTATTCATGGAACGGGACGGTTACCCCGCTGAATCGGCAGTGGTCGGCCGGAGTAAGCCTGAACTGGTCTCTTTTTGATGGTGCATTGACTCGTTCACGCATCGATGCAGCAAAAAGCCAGCTCAACAGTGCCGGCGAAAGTTTTAGAAATTTGAAACTGGTTGTGAATGCCGAGCTTGAGAATGCACTAACCGGCCTTGAAGACGCTCTTGAACGCTTTAAGGCCACTGACGTTGCCGTTCAACAGGCAAGCGAAAGTATGTTTCTTGCAGAGGGTCGATATGATGCGGGTCTAGGCAATCCAATCGAAATCAACGATGCCAGAGTTGAATATGCCCGCGCCCGAGGCAACTTTGTTGTTGCATATTTTGACAGTCTCATTGCTGCTGCGGAACTCGAAAGGGTGACCGGCGAGCTACCAATTGAATACCGGATTCAGGCTGTAGAAAAAGATGAGCAGCTTGAAGAGGAGAATAAAAAATGAAGAAGCTGGTGATCGGAGTTTTTGCTATTTTGCTGCTGGTGGCAGGCGTTGCCTATTGGTATTTTTCAGGCTCAACCAATCGTCGTGGGTCTTATATCACCGAACCTGCGACGGTTGGCAATATTCGTACGACCATTTCAGCTACCGGTTCTCTAGCCGCTTTAACTACTGTTGAAGTCGGCTCACAGATCAGCGGCAACATTCTCGAACTTTTTGCCGATTTCAACGCCCGGGTCACCGCCGGACAACTGTTGGCGCAGCTAGACCCAGCGACTTATGAGGCCCAGGTTGAGCAGGCAAAAGCCAACCTTGAAAACGCCATTGCTACCCTCAAAACCTCTGAGGCACAGATCAAAAATCTTGAAGCTTCAATGCTTACTGCCAAAGCTGAAATTCAGGTCAGCAAAGCCAATATTCGCAAAGCAGAAGTAAACGTCGAGGAAGCCGAGCGCAATCACCGCCGTATTAAAGAACTTTTCGGGAAGAAACTAGTTTCTGCATCTGATCTAGATTCCGCCTTAACTTCTTTTGAATCGCAGAAGGCCTCGCTTGAAGGTACCAAAGCCCAACATGAATCGGCAAAGGCAAGAATAATGGCAATTGAGGCCCAGATGGAGGCAGAAAGATCTCAAATCGAAGGTGCTAAAGCCAGAATTAAGCAAATGGAAGCTCAGATGAACATTGCCAAAATCAATCTTGAACGAACCAAGATTTTTTCTCCAATCGATGGCGTGGTCATTTCCCGTGAAGTTGATGTGGGGCAGACGGTTGCCGCAAGTTTGCAGGCTCCCAGACTGTTCATCATCGCCCAGGATTTAAGGGCAATGCAGATCGATACTGCAGTTGACGAGGCTGATATCGGCCATGTTAAAGAAGGGCAGGAAGTTAGTTTCACAGTTGATGCCTATCGAAACAAGACTTTCAAGGGCGTTGTCGCTCAGGTTCGCCTTTCACCGATTGAAAACTCCAATGTCGTAACCTATTCGGTAATGGTTAACGTAAATAACGATGAATTGCTGTTGAAGCCCGGTATGACCGCAAATGTTGAAATCATTGCCGCAAATCGCGAAAATGTTTTGCGGATCCCCAACAAAGCTCTTTATTTCAAAGCCACCGGAAAAATGGCCGAAAAGCAGAAAGAAATAGTCGATGAACTGGCAACAGATACCTTGCCAATCTGGATTAAAGCTAAACGTCCAGAACTGCGAACGATTAAAATGGGAATTTCAAATGATGAATTTATCGAAGTAGTTTCCGGCGAGATTAAAGAAGGCGACCAGGTCATTATCGGTTTCGATGGAAATGCCGAGAATGGCGGTGGCGGGCGAGGTGGTCTCAGCATCAGAAGTGTCCGACGAACGACAAGAAGGATGTAGCATGACACAAGCGCCATTGATCGAAGTTAAAGACCTGGTCAAAACCTATTTTATGGATGGGGTTTCAGTTAAAGCTCTGCGCAAATTGAATGTCAGCTTTGCTCAGGGCGAATTCACCTCGATAATGGGCAGTTCTGGCTCGGGAAAATCGACTTTGATGCACATTCTCGGTTGCCTTGATCGACCGACTGCCGGGAAATATTTTATCGAAGGCGAAGATGTTTCTGAATTTTCAAAAGATCAGCTTGCAATCATACGCAATCGCAAGATTGGTTTCGTTTTTCAGGGGTTCAATCTGCTGTCGCGAACCAGCGCTCTGGAAAACGTCGAACTGCCAATGGTGTATGCCGGTGTTCCGGTTTCTGAGCGTAAACAAAGGGCAATTGAAGCGCTTGAAGCCGTAGGTCTAAAGGGTCGCGAGCATCATCACCCCAACCAACTCTCAGGAGGGCAGCAGCAGCGCGTGGCAATTGCCAGATCGCTGGTCAACAATCCATCTGTGATTCTGGCCGATGAACCGACCGGAAACCTCGATTCCTATTCCAGTGTCGAAGTGATGGATATCTTTCAAAAGCTCAACGACAAAGGAATCTCGATTGTTTTGATTACTCATGAACCAGATATCGCTCTTTACAGCCGGCGGGTCGTGCGTCTTTCCGACGGCAAAATCGTTGATGATTATCGGGTGAAAGATCGACTGATTGCCGCTGAAGAAATACTCAAACTGCCGCGGCGTGACAATCTCGAGGAGCAGCAGGTATGAGTTTCTGGGAAATAGTAAAGCTGGCTCTCGTCAGTCTGAGCCGTAACAAACTGCGTTCTTTTTTAACCGCTCTGGGCATAATTATCGGCGTAACTTCAGTAGTTGCAATGGTTGGACTTGGGCAGGGCGCATACAATTCGGTTCAGGAAAACATTGCCAAAATGGGTACCAACCTGATTATGGTAATGCCAGGTTCCGCCGGCAAAAGAGGATTTCATGGCCCGCGTGGCTCGGCCACAACTTTGATACCAGAAGACGCCGATGCCATTTCCCGCGAATGCCCATCTGTAGGCATGATCACGCCGATAGTGCGTAGCAGTGGTCAGGCGGTGTTCGGCAATAAAAACTGGCAGACCAGTGTGATGGGCTGCAATGAATCTTATCTGGCGATCGCTTCCCGCGAAGTTGACCGCGGCCGATTTTTTAATGCAGCAGAAGCCAGAAGCGGGCAAAAAATTTGTGTTATTGGTCAGACTGTTGTCGAGAATCTCTTTGGAAACCTCAATCCATTGGGTCAGACAATCAGATTCAAGAAACTCCCGCTGACGGTAATTGGCGTTCTCAAAGAACGTGGCGAAACTTCGATGGGTTCAGATCAGGATGATCAGATTCTTGTGCCGTTTTTTGTCATTCAAAGGCGAATTCTTGGCATCAACCATGCTCACATGTTCAATATTTCTGCAAGGACTCCAGAGCTCGTCGACACTGCGCAGAATGAAATCGGTGAAGTTTTGCGTCGTCGACATCGGGTAAAAGAGGATGATGAAGATTTTCACATTCGCACCCAGGAAGACATGGCGGAAATGGCCGGATCGACGTTGGCAATCATCGGTATGCTGCTTGGCAGTATTGCTTCAGTTTCGCTTCTTGTCGGCGGTATCGGTATTATGAACATCATGCTTGTTTCCGTTACCGAGCGCACCCGTGAAATTGGCATAAGAATGGCAATCGGCGCGAAAACCCGTGATATTCTCATCCAGTTTCTGATCGAAGCGGTAACTCTTTCATGTATGGGCGGTCTGCTTGGCACTTTTGGGGGAATCGGCCTGTCAAACCTGATCAGCTATTTTGTAAATTTCCCGCCCGATGTTTCGATTCCGGCAATAATTATATCGATTATCTTTTCAGCGGCAGTAGGTATTTTCTTTGGTCTTTATCCTGCCTGGAAAGCATCGCAGCTCGACCCGATCGAAGCCTTCAGATTCGAATGACGATCAGTTGATGTCGCCAAGATATACTCGATCAAACTTAAGGTTTGGGGTTTTCTGCAGCATCTCGATCAAAATTGCCGGATAAAGCCGAAATTCGTGCAATCTGGAAATCTCCAGCCATTCAACTCCTGTTTGCATGCTGTCTGCCTCAGTTATCGAATGTGTCAAAACTGGTGTATTCAGCTTGCAGACAAACATGAATTCGACCTGATGTATGGTTTTGTCGAATTCGGCAAACTGGTGATTGGCAGAGAGATATTCTCTGATCAGTGCCAGGTTGCCAACTTCTATTTCTGCGCCTGTTTCTTCAAGACATTCTCTTTTTAGAGCCTGATCGAGAGTCTCGCCATGTTGCTGTCCGCCACCGGGCAAAAGGTAGAAGTCGCCAAAAAGGTCGCGATTTCTGGTTGTCAGCAGGCGACCCGCTTCTACTATCAGTGCTTTGGCTGAATTACGAATCGGTTTTTTGCTAATGACAAAAGGCTGGGCTTTATTCGATTTGTTCATGGTTTTCCTGGCTGAGCGAGGCAACTTCACATTTAAATGAATGTTTCAAAAAGAAATGCATCAGCATTGCTGCAAATTTGTGACTTACCGTTTTTTCTAAACTTTTGCCGGCTTCGGTTTCAATAAACAGGCTTTTGCCACTTTCTCGCAATTGCACTGATCCAGGTGCTCCCAGCCATTTTTCAAGCGGAGAGAGATCTATTTTTTGACTCAATTCATTTCTATTTTCAGTCTCGGGAACATACAACTGGATCTTGGCAAGCTGGTCATCGGCAATTAGTCGCAAGTGTTGTAATAGTGTAAAGTTTTTTGGCAATCTGCCGCTAAGCGAGGCAATTGAAGAACTCAGCGTCTGAAAATCTATTTCTGCAGCCAAAGCCGGTTTTCCTTTAAGCATGCTTAAAAAGGCCGAGAACTTCTTATTCAGGGTTGCGTCAGGATTTTTTAATCTATTTAAGGCTTCTTCAACAGAGCCTTCCGGCATCAGAATGATTTGTTCGGCGCTGAATCCCAGGTGAAAGCGCCTGCCGGCGAAAGAGAATAGCCTCACAAAATCATGATTTTCGTTGTTTGATTTGTCTGCTGAAAGAATCTGCGCCAGTTTCTGCGGGTTATAAGTGCCGAAAATCATCAAGGCGAATTTTTCAGGGTTTTCAAAGAAGAAAAACAATTCGGCCGGACGAAACTCGTCACCAACAAGAAAGTTTTTCAAATAGTCGATGCGGCATTGCCGGGTTGTCGACATCCAGGAATGATCTAGTGGCATGAATGCATCTATCTCAAAGGTAAGAGACGCCAGGGCCTGATCGCTTTCCGGTGTCGGGTCATAGATTCCGCTGCTCGAAAAATTGTGATAAAGCGCAAACGCCGGTTTTTCAAAAGGCGCTGGGCAAAATTGCTCATCTGGCTCGGGCGAATAACCTGGTAACATCGCCAGAATGAACAGCATCAACATTCCGGCCAGATAAGGTTTGATCGTTTTAAATTTTTTCATACAGAATACTGATCGGAAAAAGAGATGATTTTATTCAGTCCGGGTAAAAAAAACAGAAATTTCAGCCGATACTCAGCACGAAATGAACAGGAAAAAATGGCTTTTGCTGGCAATATTGATGATTCTGGTCACCTGGCCTGAATCAGTTTCGGCCGTGGCCTGGAAACTCAGCAAAAGCTTCTGGAGCGAAGAAGACGAAAAGGTCTACAGCAATTTCGTCGAAAAAATCTGTGACTCGAAACACGGTAATCTGACAAAATTCATTCGCGATCCTAAGGCCAATCCGCTTTATGGCGAAGAAGACAAAAAGTTCTATCTGTATGCTGATTGTGCAGATCTGCCTTACCTTATCAGGGCCTACGTGGCATACAAACTTCGCCTGCCATTCAGTTACGTAAGTGCAATTTCCGGTAAAGGCGGTGACCAGCGTTATAGCAACGGCAATCGACCTACCGACTTCAAAGATCAGGACTATTTTTCCGGTCCGCAGAACCTTTTCAGTAAAGTCACTCTGATTAACTCGGGCTTCTATCGCATGTCAGCTAAAACTGAAGAATCAGACCATTACCCGGTTAAGATTCAAAAAGAGTCGATCAGGCCCGGAACCATATATTACGACCCCGATGGTCATGTGGCAATCGTTGCCAAAGTAATGGCCGATGGACGAATTCGCGTTATTGATGGGCACCCGGACCGAACGATTTCAAAGCCCTGGTTCGGCGCAAAGTTCACTCGCGGCACTGCTGCCAATGGCGGTGGTTTCAAACGTTGGCGTCCTTTGCGTTACACTTCCGATGGTCAGATCAAGCGCACCAGTAACCGCAACCTCCCCGACTATTCGGCAGATGATCAATATCAGAAGCGATATGCCTTCGCCGGCAATAATTCAATGTCTTATTACGACTATGTGCGTGCTCGGCTTGCCGATGCCGCTTATCGTCTCGATCCGCTTAGCGAATTCCGTCACATGATGAGTGATCTTTATGAAGATATCGTTTATCGGGCAGTCGCAGTGAATGTTTGTGTCGAAAAAGGCATCAGCCGGAAACCTCATCCTGGCTCGCTGCCGTGGAACATCTATGGTACAGATGGCCTGTGGGAAGAATTTTCGACGCCTTCGCGTGATGCCCGACTCAAGGTCGGTTTTCGCGACTTTTTTGAGCGAACGCGAGTAATGCTTGTAGAGGCCTGGCGAAAAAGCCCGCAGCAGGCGATGCAACTTGCTGCAGCAATGCTTGAGCATTATCAGCAGGTCAGTCCCAAATTTGTCATCAGCTATCTCGATTCTTCAGGTAAAACAAGGATACTGACCTTCGATGATGTCTGTAACCGGCTGTTTCGAATGTCTTTCGATCCTTATCATTCGATAGAATATCGTTGGGGAGCAGAGCCTGATGAACTTGCTCTTTCGCCCGACGACCATACCAAAAAAAGATTTTATGAACTCGAATATCGGTTGCGCAACCAGCTTGACCGGGTTTATAACCGGAACACTCCGTTGAGCATGGGCCCGGAGCAGCCTCCTGAAGTCAGTGTTTACAAACTGCTGAACTCTTTTCTCCAGGGTCAGTTGCTTGCGGATCCGGTCGTCGTTGCCGCTGTGCCAGATGTTTGCCCCGATGCAACTTTTCCGCCAGGTATGTCGCCGGCAGAAATTCAGGCGCAGAAGCAGACCGCGAAGGCTGAAAAGCTTGCCGAGACTCAAAAGCCTGCTGTGAATGAAAAGCTTGCCGAGACTCAAAAGCCTGCTGAGGCTGAAAAGTATGCTGAAACAGAAAGAGAGACTGTTGAAAAGATTTTGCCCCAGACCCATGCAGACTCTGAGGCGAAGAATGAAATGCCGGGCAAAACCGATAATGAACATCCGACACTCGATGATTTTACCAATGAACTGTTCAGTATGGGCGACGAACTTGCAGCCATAATCATATCTGGTCGGCACGAAGCCGGGTTGGCAAAAATTCCCGAGTAATTTCAAGTTTATTCTAACGTAAATTCAGGCCCTTTCCGATAGTACCGGTGCCATTAATCCTTAACCTAAAACGGAGGTTTATGCATGTTTCTGCTTGCGCTGATTCTGGTAGTGTTGTTCTTTGTCGCCCTGGTTTCCCAACCCGAACACTGGCCCCAGAAATTCGCAAGTTTTTTGCGGGAGCATAAGCACTGATTATGGGCAGCTTCCTTAGCATCAATGAAGTCAGTCGTATCACCGGCCTGGCTACGCATACCATCAGATACTATGAAAAGCAGTTCCCCCTTTTGCTGGATGTTAAAAGGTCTAAAGGTGGTCACCGTCAATATCTGCCCCGGCATCTCGAGGCTTTGCAATCGATAATCGAGCTTTTGAAAAACCAGAAACTGAGTATTCGCACCGCCCGTGAACGCCTTGGTGAACCTGATATTGACGAATCAGGCGAAGAACTGAATCTGGCGAAGCCTGCTGCGAACAACGAAGTTGCTGAACTAAACCAGGCTCTGGTGCTTGTGCTTGAAAAACTCGACCGACTCTGCACGATTAATGAACGTCGCGATGCTCTGCTTGAAGCGCTCGTTGACAGAGCATCCGGTCAGGAATCTTTGCAGTTGATCGAACAGATCTCACGCTGCCGCAATGAGACCCGCGAAACGATGCGGATGTACCAGTCCCTGATGGAACGCTGGAAAAATTAGGATAGATAGAATGAATATTGACGTTGCCTTCACTCCCGGAGAAGTTCAGGCTTTGGCCAGCAAGGTTTGTATCGTCGTTGATGTCGTCAGAGCCACTTCGAGCCTGACAGTCATCATGTCGCGCGAGCCGGCGAAAGTTATTCTGACAACCACAATTCAGAAGGCCACAAAATTTGCTTCGCAACAAACCGTTCACCCATTGCTGTGCGGTGAAAGGCGTGGTCTGCCGCCCGAAGGCTTTGATTACGGTAACAGCCCCGTGGCTTATTCCAAAGCTGATTTAAAGGGTCGCAGCATAGTTTTTACTTCAAGCAACGGCACCCGTGCCATAGCCGACCTGGTAATGGCACCCCATGTTTTTCTCGGCTGCTTTCTGAATGCTGCCGCAGTGGTTAGCAAGGCTTTGCAGACTGCTCGCACCGGAAATTTCGACATTCTCGTGGTTTGCGCCGGTCGTGAAGAAAAGTTTGCCATTGATGATGCTTATTGCGCCGGTTATCTGGTCAGCCAGATCATGGCCTCGCTGAGTTCCGACTGTGACTTTGCCCTGGGTGACGGCGGTCAGGCCGCTTTGGGTATATATGGCTACTATCGTGACACCAGAAAACTTCTTGAGATGTCGGGGGCGGGTAGAGCGGTCATCGAGATCGGTCTTGAAGATGATTTGAATTTTCTCATGCAGCGTGACCTTTTTCATGTTGTGCCCGAATTGATCAAGAAAGACTTTCCCGAACCGGAGCATGGATTTTCTCTTCTTGCATAAAAGGCTTAATTTCAGACTTTTGATGTGATATAGTTGTTTAACTGAAAATTTTCAACTTTCGGAGCAATCAGTTAAATGTCAGAAAAGCACCCGTTTCAGTTGCGTGACCATGGGCATCAAATCATTGAAATAATCGTTCATGACCTTGATATCAAGCCAGATCACAAGGCTATAGCCACTCTGCAGCTGCTTAACAAAAAATTTGATCAGATCATTCTCTGTCTTGAAGAAACCGCTTCCCTGAATCCAGAATTATTGCCGGTTTTGCTGAAGGTCGGCGAATTTGGAGCCCTGAAAATAGTTGCCCCGGAAGCCGAACAAATCCCTTTCGATTTGCACGGCATTCTTGTTTTTAAAGATGTTTTCAGTGCCATTCGCCGTATTGCCGGCGAAAGAAATGCCGAAAAAATTCTCAAACAGATCAGCAGAATCGGCCTAACCAGAACTACAGCCTATAACCTTCTGCAGATGATGCGCAATCCTGAGGTCAAGTTCGAAGAGATCGAAGAAGTTACTTCGAAAGACCCGAATCTGGTCATGCGCATGCTTAAAACTGCCAATACCGCATATTTCAGCCGCCGTGTTCCGGTCGAGACTCTCAAGGCTGCCGTGACCTACCTTGGACTCGAAGGCATCCGCCAGTTGCTGGTGCACGAGCTTTTCAGCAGTTTCACCCAGTTCTTTTCAAATCAACGGGATAGACTTGCACACATGCGACGCTGTTCGCATCTGTCAGCTTACATTGGTAAACTTATCAAGGCTGATCTTCCCACTATCGGAAAAATGCGCGTGGCCGGACTGCTGCACGATCTTGGCTCGCTGGCATTTGCCTTTTACGATTCGCAGGAATACAGCAAAGTGCTAAGCCTTATCCGAAGAGAGCGCGTGAGCACTTATGATGCCGAAATGCGCATTTTTGGTGTCAGTCACCAGTATCTCGGCGCCCTTTATGCCCGTGAAATGGGTATGCCGGATTATATAGTTTCGGCGATCGAAAAGCATCATGATGCAGAAATCAACAAAGATGACCTGGTGTTGATGTCGGTTGTTTGCGCCAACGGTTTCCTGAACGAGAAAATTGAACAGATCAATCATACCGGTTACGACCATTTGCTCGAACTTCTCGCTGCTGAAATCGACGACAAAAATCCTGAATTGCAGAAGCTGAAAAAACTCACTGAAAAGCAGAGTGAATCAGTTTCTAATCCTGTTCCTGCCGAAGATGCCGATGATTCAGCTGGTGAAGATGGTGAAGACGACTCTGAAGCGGAAACTCCGGAAAAAGCCGCCGGTGAAAGTGATCTCCATGCAGAAATTACTGCCAAAAGTTTCAAACCCATGCAATTTTATGGGCTTTTGAAAGAAGAACTCGATCAATTCATCCTTTCAGGCGCAGGCGCACAGGGAGATTAATCTGGTCTGGACAAGATCCGCCAGTACGGTTATTCTTATATTAGATGGAGCTTTAAAGTGTACACGCATGGAGGCGTATTATGGCTACCGGACCGGTTAACAATAACCCTTATCTGCAGCAGGTTCTTTTTCAGAACCTTTCTTCTGCAAATGTTCAGCCAGGTCAGCTGAAAAGCTCGGCACAGCTAATTTCTTCCGCCTTTGCCGCCAAATCAGGAATCGCCACCATTTCTGCCAATGGCGCTAAAATCAACAGCGTCAGTTCAACAATCAGAGCATCTGGTGATATGCAGGCTTATGAAGGTTTTCAGGCCGCAGTAAGTCGTGCTGGTGCTTCGAGTGACCCTTTGCAGCTGATCAGATTTTCCAACAGTGCTGACTATATGGCCAAAAATGATGCATCTGCCTTGAACCAGGCCTTTGCTGCCCTTGGCCGCAATATCGGCAGCAACAGTAACAATCTTATCGACGGTTTCAACGCCGCCTTTACCAGTACGGTCGAAAGAGCCGGAACCGAAGGCATAGCCGCTTTCAATCAGGGCGTTGAGGCAATTGAAAATGCCGATTACTCTGGCTCTCAGGTCTCGCAAAGCGAAAATCTGCAGAAATTCTATTCTATGGTTCGCCAAATTAATGGGCAAAGCGAAGATGCAGCAGAGGCCGGCGCAGAACTAAACCGCCTGGCAAAAGGAGTAGAACTCGCACAAACCGGCGATTCGATCTGGAACTTTTTTAATGATTTTACTGGCCCAGACCCGGATTCCATCGGCTGAAAATAGCCTGTTCCAGGTTCTTTTCGAATCGACAAAGTTAATCAAAGGCTAGTCGCTTTAAACTCGGAAGTGAGCTTAGAGCGGCTTTTTTCTTTGGTTGATTTTTGCCGTCAGACTCTGCCAGTGGTTTCATTTTTTCCTGGTCATTGCGCTAAAATTGCCTGAAAAAGCTAATTGTGGTATATCTGATGATACTCTTTACAGGCATGAAAATGGCAATGATAAAAGTTTGCAGAGATTTTATCGAGCATGTTTACAACCGCATCAACGATACCAGGGTATTGGAAGCCGCGGCTGCAATCGCTTATTATGCGATTTTTTCCTTTTTTCCGCTGATTCTCTTCATTGTCGCCTTCAATGCTTCATTCTTGAAAAGTGCCGAGGTTCAGGCGCAGATTTTGAAATTTGCCGAAAACTATATGCCTGGCTCAGAAGACCTGGTGCGGGCCAATATCCGGCATTTGATCTATTCCAGCGGAGCGATGGGGGTCATGGGCACCGTCGTGCTGCTCTGGTCTGCCACTCTGGTTTTTGCGGGTTTTTCCCAGAACATCAATCTCGCCTGGACCAATTCCAAGAGCCGGCATTTTCTCACCGAGCGCCTGATCGGTCTGATGATGATAGGTATCGTCATCATTTTCCTGATCGTTACCCTGATAATCAACACTCTTTTAGACGTTTTACCGAGGTTTTTTCCTGCCTTTTTTGCAGCTTATTTCGACAAAATGTCCGGGGTTCACCAGGCATTGCTTGATTATCTGCCGTTTTTTACCACTTTTGGCCTTTTTCTTATCATGTATCGCTATGTTCCCAACGTCAGAGTCCGATGGCGAGAATCATGCGGCGGAGCGGTTTTCTCGGTGCTGGCTCTTGAGCTGACTAAAAAGATTTTTGTCTGGTATCTCTCGCTCGGAACGAGCAGCTATCAGCTGGTTTATGGGTCGCTTGGCGCGGTTGTCGCTTTTATGCTCTGGATCTACATCTCTTCGTGCATCATTTTGATCGGGGGGCATGTTTGCGCGGCAATAGCCCTTTTCTGGCGTCCGCATGAAGTCATTCCCGTTGAAGAACTGGCAAACGGCGACAACGCCGTAGCCTCACCGTCGTAGCTCTTTTTACCAGCGTTCTACCGCTTTCTTTTCACTTTTCATGGAAAGAGCAATACGCTTGCGTTCTATATCAACCTCGACTACCCTCACCATGACTTTCTGCTGAACCTTTACCACTTCGGCTGGATCTTTGACAAATCGGTCACAAAGCTGACTGATGTGTACCAGCCCGTCCTGATGAACGCCGATATCGACGAATGCGCCGAACTTGGTGACGTTGGTGACGATTCCCGGCAGATTCATGCCGACTTTGAGATCCTTGATTTCGTTTACCCCTTCAGCAAAAGAGAAGATTTCGAACTCCTCACGAGGGTCGCGACCCGGCTTGGCCAACTCTTCGACTATATCGCGCAGTGTCGGCAGGCCGACGCTTTCGCTGATGTATTTTTCCAAAACGATTTTCTTGCGCAACCCGGGATCATTGATCAGGTCAGCAACCGAACATTGAAGATCGGCGGCCATTTTCTTGACGAGATCATAGCTTTCAGGGTGCACAGCACTGGCATCGAGCGGATTTTTGCTGTCTCTGACCCGCAAAAAACCTGCGGCCTGTTCAAACGCCTTGGGTCCCAGTCGCGGAACTTTCTTCAGCTCGGCGCGACTTTTGAAAGCACCGTTTTCTTCCCGATAGATAACGATGTTTTTCGCAAGCTGAGGTCCAAGCCCGGAGACATAGCTCAATAACTGGCGACTGGCCGTATTGATTTCGACTCCGACTTTGTTGACGCAGCTGACTACGATATCATCGAGTCCTTTTTTTAGCCGGCTCTGGTCGACATCATGCTGATATTGCCCAACCCCGATTGATTTTGGATCAATTTTAACCAGTTCGGCCAGCGGGTCCATGAGTCGTCGACCGATTGAAACTGCGCCACGGACGGTAATATCTTCATCGGGAAATTCTTCTCTCGCTGCTTCAGAAGCAGAGTAAATCGATGCACCGCTTTCATTGACGACGAGGATGACAATTTCCCCGGGCAATTTCAGGCTGCGCACGAAGGCTTCGGTTTCTCGACTGGCAGTACCGTTGCCGATGGCGATGGCCTGAATCTTATGTCGGGCAATCAGTTGCTTAACCAGAGTTGCCGATGCTTCGCGGGCCTGCTCTGATTGAGTGATGAAAATGACCGAGTTTTCGAGCAGTTTGCCCTGCGGGTCCAGGCAAACCAGTTTGCAGCCGGTGCGGTAGCCTGGGTCGATCGCCATTACCGCTTTTTGCCCTAGCGCCGGAGCCATCAGCAATTCGCGCAGATTCGCGCTGAAAACGTTGATCGCTTCTTCTTCGGCTTTTTCACGCAGGGTTTTTCGGGTTTCATTTTCGATCGAAGGTTCAAGCAGACGCTTGTAAGCATCTTCAATCGCTGTTCTTACCTGCTCCCAGCTGGGGCAGAACTCGCGCCGATAATATTTCTGAATTGCCTTGCTGACGCGCTCAGCATCCGGAACCATCGAAACTCTCAGAAAGCCTTCGTTTTCTCCTCTCAGCATGGCAAGCAAACGGTGCCCGGCAACATTTTTTACCGGTTCCTGCCAGTCAAAATAATCTTTGAATTTGCTGCCTTCCTGTTCTTTGTCTTTGACCACTTTGGAAACAATAACGGCCTCTTCGAGAAAGAATTTACGCAGACTGTTTCTCACTTCGGCATTCTCACTGACCCATTCGGCGATGATGTCACGAGCGCCCTGCAGAGCTTCGTCAACGCTTTTTACGCCGAGTTCTTCATTGATGAAGTTCTGGGCCGCCGCCTGCGGCTCGAAAGAAATGTTCTGGGCAAAAACTTCCTTTGCCAGGGGTTCAAGCCCTTTGTCTCTGGCGATAGTAGCTTTGGTTCGCTTTTTCGGCTTGAATGGCAGGTAAATGTCTTCGAGCTGGTTGAGGGTTTCGGCCTTGTCGATTTTTCCTGAAAGTTCATCTGTAAGTAAGTTGCGCTCTGAAAGCGACTTTACAATTGCTTCACGACGTTTGTCGAACTCGGCGAATTGTTCGAGGCGATCGCGGATCGTTTGAATGGCAACTTCATCGAGAGAGCCGGTCCTTTCTTTGCGGTAACGGGCGATAAACGGAACAGTTCCGCCTTCTTCAAGCAATTGAGCTGTTGACATTACCTGAATCGGGCTAATTTTTAGCTCTGTGGCAATTCTGGAAAAATAATGATCGTTCATTGCGTTACCTCGCCAAATTGTTTGCCTAATCTATACCCGCGTCAGCAGCAAAGGTCAACCCCATTTTTTCGGGGGCTGGCTGGTTTGCATTTAGTCGCAGATTTCTGTCCCGGGAAGCTCGATTTAATCCTCTATCAACTTCGCAGTCACAACCATTACAATTTCATTGTCATTGCTTGAAGAATCTTTCCCTCTGGCCAGCCCACCAAACAACGGAATATTACCAATAACCGGAATCTTTGTCCTGGTTTCTCGATCTTCTTTGTTGATAAGGCCACCCATAATGATTGAATCCCCGTTCTGAACTCTTAAAGTGCTTTCAGCTTCTCTGGTGCGTATCTGTGGGTAACCCTGCTTGGTTTGTGAAACCACAGAGCTGACTTCGCCCTTTATTTTCATGTTTATTCCATGCTCTGGCCCCACATTCACATCTTTAACCGTCATTTTTATGCCGACATCAACCCATTGAAGCTGTGTGTTTAATTTTAAAACCGACCCTGAATCAGTTGTGGCAGTGGCTTCAACTTCAAGCGGTATTCTGTCGCCAATGGTCACCTTCGCCTCTTCCCCTTCAATGACTCGCAAATTCGGTTCTGCCAGTATCTTTGCATCTTTGCCTTCGTTCAGAACCCTTAACAATAAAGGCAATGTGTCTTTATCATGGAACTGCTTGATTTCATCATAACTGTAAGCGCTCTTGTCCAGATCGATACCAAGGGTTTTAAGCTTTGATCTTGAAATTTCTGCCAGTCTGAAGCTTATCAGAACCTGTTTTCGTTTCTTTCCAAGAGCCTTCAGAATCTCTTCAGCCTGAGCAATGTGCCCTGGTCTCCCGATCAAAACCATGTTTCTGTCACCGGCAACTTTCAGTTGCGGCAAGGCCGCTGTGATTGAAGTTCTGGCAGCGTTTACATCGATATCACCCAAAAAGATCTCTTTGTGTATTATTTTTTCTCGCTTGTCGAGCTCTTTAAATACCTGTGCCAGTCTTTTCCGATCAAGAGCCGGGCCCTCGATGAAGCAGGCTCCGGTATTGCCCAGATCAGCAACCGTTGCCCGGTTTTTCATCGAACCGGCTATCTGTGCCATCTGCTTGAAATCAAGATTTTCCGGGTAAAAGACTTCATTGCCCCAGCAGGTTTCATTGCGCCAGTCTTCAATTCTCTTTCTCATTCCGATGTTTTTACTGCTGAGCATTATACCGTTCTGGGTTATCTGAGTTGCTTCAAGATTCAGCTCTTTTACTGCCAGTTGTGCTTCTGCCTGTGTCATTTCAATTATGGTTCCTGCTTTGCCGGCCTCCGGCAACTTCGCCGTCAATTTCCTGGCATCGTTAATCTGGTCTTCCGGTCCGATGATGACCAGCTTATTGTTTTCACCGGGCATGATCGATGTTTTTAACCCCGGCATCGCGTTTCTGAGCATATTGCTCAACCATTCTGCATTGAAGCCATCAGGAATCTGAATTATAACGGGGCTCATGCCGCTTTTATAGCGTGAAGCTTTTTCCGGCGGAAATACGATCATGGTATTATCGCCTAGAGCGCAGGTTTCAAGATTAATCGTCTTTAAAACAACCTTGAAGGCCTCTTCTAACGGCAGATTATTCAGATGCGCGGTAATCTTGCGCTGACTCTGTACCGATTCATCAAGAAAAATGTTACAACCCTTTTCTTTTGCATACAGCTCTATCAGCTGGCTCAGCGGTGCGTCGGCAAGTTTTAGAACCGCTGCCGACGAACTGCCGGTTATCGTTAAAGCCAGCAAAGCTGTTGTAACAAGCTTTTTGAATTGATTTTTGCTCATTTTTTCTCCATCTTCACTGTCCATTCAGTTTCTTTGCCGCCGGCTGTCATGCTTAAATGCAGTTCATCGGCATTAGCATCTTTTATCACCGAACCGCCCGGGGTTTTATCGCCGCAATTCAATACGGCAAACTTTCCCCCCGTTTCGATAATTACGCTGGCAGTTGCTTCAGCAGCAAAAAAGCCGATGTAACGAATATTTTCTTTATGAATTACTGGCTTCGGCGAAGCCGTTCGTGGTAGAGCAAAAGGTTTTCCGCCATGAATCGGTGCATAATTTTCGCTAAAATCTCCGGGTATTGGTGCGCTTTCCTGGGTCGGCAGGTATTCCCATCCGCCCTTTCTTACTGCAATTTTACTTTCAAATTCCCAGCGCTCTTCATCGGCTTGTTCAAGTTTTATATGCTTAATCAGCACCGCCTTGTCACCGATGACACTGTTTAAAACCGTGCTAATGTTATTGAAGCTTCCGGCTCCCTGCAACTTCAGCTCCGGAATTCTTCCCGAAAGCTGGGCGGCTTCTTCAGTTTCTACGCCGAGTCTGCTGCAAAGCTGGGTAAGTCTTGCCAGCAATGCAGCCCCATCTGCTTCGGGTGGCATTGCAATACAGACCTTTGCTTTCTCTACCCATTCAAACTGTTTTTTTAAGTCCGGCAGCAGTTTTTCTGTTTCAACAGCTTCATTTTGAACTGTTTCGATATCGCCATTAAAGCCGATGAACCCGAAGGCCGCAAATGCCATCAGGTTGGCAGCAATCAGCAAGAATTTAATTCTGCTCAGTCTGACCATACGAACTGAATCTGCAGAAGATTCTCCTCTCTTCCCGTTACGCTTAAATTGCCGCGCTGATTGAAATGACCGTTTAACCAGCCTGTTACGCCATTCAAATCCGGTGCAGTCAGTAAAATCCGTCCGCCGGTTAAATCCGCATTGTAAGATAAGAATCTGACATTGTTTGGGCAGTCTTTCTGTAATTTCGCCAGCCGATTCAGCGGGCTATTGCGCCGATCGGTAAACCAGTTGTTTCGCGCCGCAACCTTTCCCGCCAGCTGCTTCAAATCAGCATTGGTCTGCAGATTTTCCTTTTCAGCTTTCAGAACCTCAAGCCTGGTAACTGCAGCATCAAAGTTCTCTCGCCGCCGCGCAACATCTTGCAACCGAATTCCAAGCAAAACCAGCTGTATAACAAGAATGATTGTTAAAACAGAATTTATATGTTTTCCGGCATTGATTATCTCTGCCGGTTTGTAAGCCAAAAGATTGGTTCTGATCATTTAATGCGACTATCGGCACAATCAAAAAAAATGTTGACGAAACCATTTTAAATTTATAGCATCGTTTTAAAGAGAAGAAAGTTGGCGCGAGGATCTGAGAAGACGCGGCAAATTTTCCCAGAAACCCTAATGCTTATTGTGCTTCTTTTCACATCGGTAAGTGTTTACGCCTTTTGTAGGGAATAAAAATTTCCAAAATCTTTAGAAATTTTATTCTGATTGTTTTAATGCATTTTATTTTCTTTATTTGGAGGACTTATGAACAAAGTTGCCAAACGTCTTTTTTGTTCTGGCAAAATTTTAATTTTGGCCATAATTCTTTTTCTATCTTTTTCTTCCCATGTCATTGGAGCTCCTCGAAATAATTTTTCCCCTTCTAAAGCATTAACCACAGAGGAGCTTTTTGAATATATTGCTGAAAATCGGAAATCTTTGAATTCTAAACCAGAATTAAAATCATCTCGGTCTTCCGTTTTTCGAACAAGTTCAAATGGATTGCCCGGCTACATACTTCTTGACGACATCCAGGAAGACAGTCTTACAAGTGGTCGCTGGTACAAAGAAGAAAGTTTTTCTGACATACAAGGTTACTATTCAGGCTACTTTTATCAGGATATACTTGAGCTTTGGTGGGAATTTTTACCGCCCGCCGAAGGTTACGGCCTGCTTCAAGAAATTTACTTTCCTACAAGCAGTTATTTTTTTAGACCGCCTGAGTTTGGAGTGCTGTCTAGAGATTTTGTATTGGATAAAAATTATTCCACTGATAGTAAAGTTGCTTTCTATTTAGAAAGCTCCAGTTCTGGGCGTTGGGACGGGTTTGTTTCAGCAGTTCGAGTTCAAGCTTTTAAAGATAATCTATTGCTGGGTGAAAGGTTTGTGGGCGATTATTCAACCGATCCAATTTACCCCTTAAGCCCTGTAAATCCGATTGCAGAGGATCCCAATCTTATTCATACGGATCGCTGGTTTTTTAATGGCCTTGTAGAAATGCCCATGTCTTTTATCGATCAACCATTTAATAAGATAAAAGTAAGTCTGTATAATTATTGGCATGGCCATGGTCCTTTTTACTCTTATGTTTTGATTGACCATATTATGATCAGTGGGAATGCTTCTAATACAGAATTATTATCTGTTGAACCTATCCCGGAAAAATTATGGATTGATGAAAATGGCGCGGCCTCTGGTCTGGTATTTAGAGCAATCACTTCTGACCCAGCCACAGTTACATTTAAAATAAGAAATATTAATGAAACCGATTTTACAACAATTGGTGAAGCTGGGACTAAAGAATACAATTCAGAAAATGTCGCAAAGCTTTCTTGGTGGGGATATCCAAATATGCCCGAAGGCTTATATTATCTTGAAGCGTCAATAAATGGCTCTATAGCAACATGTTCTTTTGAAGTGATTGAAGTTGGGGTAAATTTGATTGGTCTAGGTAAATGGATGAAAGACAAGAAAGACCCTTCAGCCAATTTACCTCCATTTGCAGTAGCAGAGGAATGTCCTCCGAACTCTTGGGAAGAAATTCTTTCTCTTCCAAATGGCTACTTTGAAGCTTTATCAGTTAGTGATCCAGTTAACACATCATCTGGAAATTTTGCACTTCCGGAAGTAGACTTTACCCTCAAAGATCGCCGATCATTTGCTGTTGCCAGAATCTACAATTCTCTTGATCCAAAAATCGGTGCTTTCGGTAGGGGCTGGTCATCTCCGCTGCTGGTTAATCTTGCCATTTCAAACGATTATGTAATTTTTACCAATTCCGATGGCGCAAAATTACTTTTCAACAAGGCCGGAAGCGCCTTTTCGCCCGCTTCGCCGACCGAACTGAAGCTTGAATACAATCCGGCCACTGAATTTTTCACCCTCTCTCATCCAACAGGCACTAACTGGGTATTTGATAACAGTGGTAAGATTCTTCAAATGCTGCGCTCATGTTGTGGGCAGGGTTCTTCGGATGCTATCGTATTCGCTTACGACACTTCCAATAAACTTTCCGGTGTTACCACACCTTCCGGCAAATCCATTTCTTTCACTTATAACGCCGATGGTTTGATAACTGCAATTACCGATTCAACTGGCCGAACTTTCACATACAGTTATGATGAAAACAAGAATCTGGTCTCTTTCAAAGACCCATTAAACAGAGAAACTACCTATAATTACGACGAATCAGGTTTCCTGACTGCCTATACCAAACCCGGCAATAGAAAGACTGAAATTACTTACCTCGACAATAGAGTTACCTCCGTTAAAGATCCGACCGGTTCTCAAAGCAATTTCGCCTGGGATCTCGACAACAATAAGCTCTCTTTGACTGATTTCGCCGGTGTGGTTCACGAATACTCTTTTGATGATGAATGGCGTATTTCTTCATATGCTGTGCCTTCGGTAAGTCTTAATAAAGAATTTACTGCCACTGATGGCAGACTGGTTGCTTCAAAAGACAGTTTGGGCAATACCGACGGATACGTTTATGATGAAAACGGCTTCTATGCCTCTCACACCGATAAACTTGGCAAAGTTTCTACTTTTGAATGGGAACCGACTCTTCATAAACTTACCAGGAAAACGGATTCTCTAGGCAGAAGCTGGTCCTATGAATGGTGCTCACGCGGCAACCTGATCAAAGAAACCGATCCGGCAGGGCACGAAATTTCCTACACTTATGACAGCCATAAAAACCGAACTTCAAAGACCGATAAACTTGGCCATGTCACCAGATATGTCTACGATTCTACCGGTAATTGCCTGGTTCAAACTATCGATGCCTTGGGAGGAATTTCCAGTTTCACCTATGATCTGCGCGGCAACCTGACCTCATCGATAGACCAACTTGGCAGAACTACTGCCTATGAGTATGACCTTATCGACAGGATG
Organism: uncultured bacterium; assembly: GCA_964596185.1. Lineage (GTDB taxonomy): Bacteria > Muiribacteriota > Ozemobacteria > Ozemobacterales > Ozemobacteraceae > DYKG01. Next base: position 35,714 of record CAZQUE010000046.1, read on the forward strand.
GTTAAATCAACCTATCCGGATGGCAGATTCACGCAGATATTTTATGACGAAGC
>CAZQUE010000047.1:0-35277 GCA_964596185.1 uncultured bacterium
ATCTCTGTGATTATTTTTTCGCCGGTTCCGGTGGGAGAATAGTAATATAGGCTGACTTTTTTAAAATCCATAAGGCTTCCTGACTGTTGATAAAATTGAATTCAGAATAATGGTAATGGGAACTTTTAGCAACCTTAAGCCAATAGTTGGCAACGGGACAAAAAAAATTTGAAATTTTGCTTGTCCATTTTCAGCTATCTCAGACCGGATAAATTCACCAATGTTTGTTTTGGTATTTTCATGTTTATTAACGCCTGAATCTTTTTCGTAAACAAAACTTCACTTTGGTTCGAAAAGGTTTATGGATTTGTTTGCCTCCTTATTTTTCAGTCCGGGAAAGCTCCCGGATTTTTTTTTGCTTAAATGAAGTTGAAGAGCGAGCAGAATTCTTATTTCTACAATCGTGCTTTTTTGAGATAATGTAGAAAATAGACGATCCATTCAGGAGGAAAAATGAAAAAATTCTATCGACAGCTGTTCATGGTTCTTTTTTTCTGCCTGTTAGCCTCATCGTTGCAGGCTGGCTTGAACCCATTTCGAAAAAAACATCGCCGAAGTGGCGAAGAAAACGCCCAACTTCTGATAAAAAAGGTCAAAGAAAGCGGTGAGAGTTACAAAAAGCTGTTCGACAATGCTATTGCCTGGGCAGTTTTTCCATCTATCGGCAAAGCAGGCATAGGCATTGGCGGCGCGGCGGGAAACGGTCGAGTTTATTACAAAAATCAGTTTATCGGCACCTCAACCATGACCCAGATCTCGGTAGGTTTTCAACTAGGCGGTCAGGTTTATAGCGAAATCATTTTTTTCCAGGATGACAACACTCTCAATAAATTCAAAAATGGAAAGTTCGAACTGGGTGCCAATGTTTCGGCCGTGGTTTTGAAAGCAGGGGCTGCTGAAACAATTGGCTTCAAAGACGGCACGGTGGTTCTGGTCATTCCCAAAGAAGGTTTGATGTATGAAGCCACGATAAGCGGCCAGAAATTCACCTTCAAAGGGAGCAAGAAATGAACGATTCAATGCCGATTTCAGAAAGCAGCGACAAGCAAAATGAACGGAAAGTCAGATTAAGACATTTTGCCGCCGGCAATTTAAGATGGCTTCTCAGTTCAACTTCTGCGCAAAATTGGCATGACCAGTTTATCGAGCACTGCCAGAATCTTGTCGAAGAAACTCTGCAGATAGACAATTTTCCCACCGAAACCGACCAGAAAACAATTGCTGTAGCAAAAGCCGTCCCAGGAGTTGCTTTATTTTGGCTCGGAATCTATACCGGCACTTTCTGGCTGGTTCCCGGAGTTGCGTTGGGCGTTTTCAGCAGCTATGTCATTGCTCATTGTGTTAATCAAATATTCAGCTCAGGTAAAGAAGCGAGATTTTTCCGAACCCTGATCTATTATCTTTTACGCATGGAAAATGCCGACGGAATAATTTCTCAAGCAGAGCTTTCAAGCCTGCGTTCTATGATCGAATTTATTCCAGCATCGGCCCAGGAAAAAGAGCTCTGGCTCAAGGCCACGCATACTCCCGAAGGATATCGCGATCTGGCTCCTGATGGCTCTCTAAGCGATGAAGAAAAAGAGAAGGTACTTTCTGCCTGCTGGAGCCTTGCGCATTGTGATGGTCTTGCCGACCTGGAAAAGCAAATGTATCAAACCATCGGAAAAGAGCTAGAGGTTTCAGACACCAGATTGAATGAGATTGCCCAAAAGGTTGAAAAACTTTTTTCTGAGCATGAACACACCATCTGGCAAACGATCAGGGCTGGAAAAACTCTTAACCCTCAGCTGACAGATTTTGACAACGATCTATACGAAATAGTCGCACTGGTATCACTCAAACCCCTCGATCGCAAACTTTTCAAGCACGAGCTCGAGCGCTTTGAAAAAAAAGTTGCCGCATTACCAAATGATGCATTTATCGAAAGAGATAGAATAATAATAGCTGCCTACCTCCTTGCCAGAATTTTTTCTTCAACTGAAACCGACAACTCCATGGCAATTCGCGAAACTTTTCAGCAATTAACAGATGAAACCAACTATTCAAGCAAGCTGGAGCCATTAATAAACTGCATCAACTCATCCTTAAAACTTTTTTAAAAAATTTTCATGATTGCGCCGGTTTATCCTGATGTCTGGGTACTTTCCGGCGCGGTTTTTTGTTTGCATAAGTTTGTCTGCGTCTGAATCTTTTTCGTAAACAAAACCTCACTTTCGTTCGAAAAGGTTTATGGATTTGTTTGCCTCCTTATTTTTCAGTCCGGGAAAGCTCCCGGATTCTTTTTTTTAGGCCATTTCAGCAAAGAATTGAATTATTTTTTCAGGAACACTTATAATGCAAAGATGGATGCAACAAATGAGTATTGAAAATCAGAATCAGGCACCCAAGGCCGAATCACCACCGATAAACCAAAGCTTTCAAGTAACCAGAATGGGTCTACCTTTAGATCGTGTCGATAATATAAAGTGCGCCCTGGTACTTTTACTCACTGCCAGCTTGCAGATAAGATTACAACACACAATTCTGGCGGAAGGCTGGATAATCTTTTTTGGCCTGACTGGTTATCTGGTCATGCGCTATTGGCTGTTGCGGCATCGTTATCCGGTAGTCGGTGCAATAGAACTTAAAGCAGACTCGATCATTTTCCCTGATTGTATTGATCAGGGGAAAAATACAATCTTTGAGCTGAAAGATGAAATTTCTTTCATTTTTTATTTCTGGAAAGGAAAAAGTGGCCCCGTTCTGAGTTCTGTTGAAATTATTCAGAATAAAGAGCGGATAAAGGTAAATTGGCTTGGACTTGACTTAGCCGAATTTGAGCGGGCAATTATTGCGCGCAAACTCCCCAATCGTCGGGAAGAGTGGAACGCTAACCGACCGATAATCATTTTCCTGGTCATCGCCACGACCATAATTTTGAGCTGGCTTTTTATCGTTGAAAGTTTAAAGTAAGCGATAAAATGGCCAAAAACTGGTTTTGCCCTGGGTACTCCGCAATCAGGTTTTTATCATTATAATATAGGCGAGATTCAAAAAGTTATTTACGCAAGGCGGAAAAAGTAAGAAATCATCATTGATTAAAAGATAATATAAGAGTTTGTGTTATTAGCTGTATCTGTCCTTTCAAATTTTTATTTACACTCAAGAGGCGAGCATGAACACAAAGCTCCTGATACTGATACTGACAAGCGCGACAATCATTACCCTGAGCCTGCCTTCCTTGGCTGAAATGTTGGCAAGGAAGGTTTCCGCACAGCCTTTGGCGCCGCAGGTTCAAACCGACCCAAAACCTTTTTCGCATTCCCAGCCCGCTTCTGATTGCACTGTTTACATCAGACGCATGGTCGGGAAATCTTTTTTGTGCGATAAAAATATGAATCTACTAACCCAGACCGGCTTTTCTCCGGGTGGATTCTACAAAACAGATGCCGGTGCTCTGCTCGAAATATGCATTGGATCAGATACCAGTGCAATTCTTTTTCCTGAGACAGAAATCAAGATCGTAAAATTGGCTAAAACCGGCACCATAGATTTAATCGTCTTCAAGGGTGAAATAGAGGTTTCGGCCGGAAAGCAGGGCGGACGAAAAATAAGAATTATAGCCGAGAATGTCTGCGTCAATCCTGAGATGTCGCATTTTCGCCTACTCGTCTCACCAGAGGTCTCGTCGGGAAAAATAATTGTTAAAAACGGAATGCTGCGAGTAACCTCTGAAGCGGATCCAACGCGTTATTTCAGTCTTTCAACCATGTTTTGCCTGCATTTCTGCGACGGCATACCAGAAATTCCGCACAAAGCCAAAATCAGGGACTTTGAATGGAAACTTGATCGCTGACTTTTTCGGCAACTACAACCCTGGTCAGACCTTCGAGCCCGAACAAACTTTCAAGAAAAGAAAAACGCCGAACAAGAATATCGGAAATCTTTGCCCAGAAAAGTGGCAATTGCTCAAGCCTTCTTTTTCTTACAACGCCGTTCCAGATAATTTTTGCGGGGAAATTGAATGTAAACTGTTGCAAAACGACAAAACCATGTCTGGTAAGCAGATTTTGCAGTTCATCGGCAGAATATCGGCGCAGATAGCCAAGTTTTTCTTCATACGGCCCCATGGTTTTGCCGTCTGGAACGGCCAATAACAAGCGTCCATTTTTTTGCAGCAAGGCATGTAAATTTTGCAAAACCTGATCCTGATCAGGACAAAATTGAAGCTGATGCAAAAAGATCGCGGTATCAAAGCGGTTATCCAACCTGGCAGGCATTTCTTTTGAATTTATATCCAAAGTTTCTACTTCAATTCGATTTTTCTCTGCAAAACCGCTATTCAGTAAGTTGAGAAAATCTGGCCGCCATTCGGATATAGTCATTTTCTCACGCACTGGCAGGAATCTGCTGACAGTACCAATTCCTGAGCCAATTTCAATGAACCGATCACCAAGATAAGGCAAAATTCTTTCGACCAGATATTTGCAGGCATGATGGGTTCTTTCAAGATCATTGAACGTTTCAGCTATCTGCTTTTTATTGTAGCAATCATCGATAAGCCAGAACTTGAAAATGGTGTAAAAAGCTTTAATACCATCGCGCCAGGTAATTTTCTTGCCTTCTCCGTAACCGCGGCCGTTGTAAGATACCGGCACCTCATAAATTATGCAGTTTCTTTTGGCAATCTTGGCAGTAATTTCTGGCTCAATACCAAACCTCTGACTGCGCAAAGGAATCGTTTTGATAACATCGGCTCTGAAAGCTTTATAACCGGTTTCCATATCGGTAAGATTAAGGCCGGTAGCAAGATTACTTGCCAAAGTTAGCGTTTGATTGATGATCTGGTGGTGAAAATTGAGGATTCGCCGGGATGGTCGACTTGAAAATCTTGAGCCATAGACGACATCGGCTTGCCCAGAAAGTAGTGGTTGAAGAAGGGTCTCGATGTCATCGGGAGAATATTCGAGATCGGCATCCTGAAAAAGCACAATATCTCCGTCAGCCTCCATGATCCCTTTCTGCAGTGCCGCGCCCTTTCCTTGATTGAATGGTTGCAGAAACAGCCTGATAGAAGAATATTCCTTCTGCAGAAGAACCAGTTCGTCACGAGTTCCGTCGGTAGAGCCATCATCGATTATCAGGACAGAGAAATTGAGCCGGGTTTTGCTGACCGCCTGAATGACTTTCTCTACCGATTCACGAATAAAGGGGCGTTCATTATAGACTGGAATAATTACAGAAAGCTTTTTCATGACAATCGAAATTTTAACCTTTCACAATTTAAACAAAAATTTAGCAACTTTTTCGTTTTGTTTAAAGCGAATTTCATCCTTTACCTCAACAAGACCTCTATGGGCAAGAATATACCATAATAACGGCGATTTTTCGGCAAGGATTTTCGTTTCTGTGTCAACCTCTCTATCTCCGGCTGTCAATAGCCCAACCCAAAAAAGATCTTTTTGTGGCGAAATTTCCAGGCCTTTTTTCCAGAAAGCAATTGCCTGATCCGTTTGGTCTTTATAAGAATAAAGATAGCACCCCTGAATAAAAATGGTATCGACAAAAAAAAGTTGTTGCTCAAACAACCATTCTAATTGAGATTTTACCAACAGCCAGTCATTTTTCTCCTGGAACCGCCCGGTAAGCGCCAAATTGGCAAAGGCGTTCAGTTTGAGTCTGATCGCCTGAATATCTTTAGAATTGTCTTTTAACACTTGGTCGGCCCAGTACATTTGCCGTTCGTACATGGTTAGACGAGCGCAGGCATGAGCCATCAACAGTCTATCGGCATTGAAGGTTTTTGTGTCTGCAACTTCGGCAAAAGAAGAAAAGCAAACTATCGATGTCGCAACAATCGCAGCCAGCGTTTTTTTAGCCAGAATCTCTGATTTTGTAAGCAAAACTGCACCGGCAGATATTGCCACAATAAATGGCACAATAATCAAGCGAAAGCGCGCACTGACATAAAACGCAAGAATGCCAAAGCTCAAAAAAACAATTGATTGAATAATCACCAATAATTTTTCCGAAAAGCGCCTATTAATAAGAGTCAAAGCCGCAAAAACAAGAAGAAGGCCAAAACAAAGCGGGTTGTAACGCAAAACAGGAGAAAGGTCTTTATGAAAAGCAAAAGTTTTGTTGTTGTATTGTTCAAAATTGTTGGCCAGGTAATAAGCTTTGCGAAAGAGAAGACCAAGCCAGCGAATGGGCGCCTGCCCGATATCGTCGAAGGTTTGCCGTATCCAGAAAGAATTGAATTCGGCAATGGTAAATGGCGGATTTTTGCCACTCATTCTGGCAAAAAGTATTTCTGATTCGAGTCGAGCTGGGTTTTGCCCGAGTTCACGATCAGATACCAGCAGATGCTGCTGGAAATATTTCCCATCGGCATGACTTGCGTTAGCTGCGTAGAGATTGAATGGACCCTGCCAGGGCATAATCCTGAATTCTCCGCTACGATGGTAATTGATTACACCCAGAAAAAGAAGCGGCAAGCAACATGACAATAGAGCAACAAACGCAACTTCACGTTTTTTTTTTACAAAAAGTTGAAGAAACCAGATACCAAGAAACGCAAGCAGATTCGTGCGAATCAAACTCCCGATTCCCAGAAAAAGGCCGGCCGCAATTCCTTTTACTCTCCTACATTCAGATTCAGAAGCAGATTGATAACAAATTGCAGATGCCAGCAAAAAAGTCAGAGACATTGTGACGTCGAGAGGGTCGACGGCAAAATGAAGAGCAGGCGGATAAAGACCATAAAACAATATGGCAAAAATTTGTGGCCTTACACTCTGCCATATTTGCCAGGCCAGCATTCCGACGAGCCACGCATTTACAACATGCAACAGCAATCCAAGAATAGAAGCAAGAGCCTGCAAATCATGATTTGCAAAACCGGCCAGGCGAAACAGCGACAAAATCGCCGGATAAAGAATTGCCCGATAAAAGGGCTCTGGGGGCAATGTTCCCTGAAAAATTTCTTCGGCAAGACGTATGTTTTCAGCGCCATCGAGAACTGGCGTCATTCCAAGAGGCGTCTGCCAGAAAAAAAACAGGAAAGTTAACCCATACAAAAAAACACCGACCAGAGCCAGCTTTTGCCCCATCCCCGAATCATTTTGATCTTTTTGAAACTTCAGAACCCTTACGCCTCCAGTTGGAGCTATTCCAGCAAATTCAGACCGATGAAAGAAACAGGCAACATTTTTCGATCACGATTTCTCAAAAATTCCATTAACATAAACTCTAAATCTGGTTCCACTATTTTGTTCCAGATGGTTTTTCCTTTGTAAGCTACTTCAATTGGCTTCTCCAGATTAAATTGGGCAGTGGAAACCAGCAGTTTCATTTTTCCAACTCTTGAGCCTTTTATGAGAATTTTATTGCCACAACATTCAGCCATAACTGCAGCAGATGGGGCTTCCCGCTTAAAAATAAAATACAGCTCAGCGGCAGGAAGAATCCCATTTAATTCAACTGTTTCTGAGGCCCTAAGAACCTTTATTGACAATGAATCTCCTCTTTTAACCGAGGCTTTAACCTTGTCAAGATCATAATTGCCGCGAATTTTTTTCCCAGCGGCTTCGACAATCAGATCTCCAGCTTTCAATCCGGCTTGCATGGCAAAAGTATTTTCAATGACTTTTTCAACCCCAACTCCGCCCTTTACGCGCTTAGGCATGAATCCAATGGTGACTCGATCAGATACCATTTCATGATTAAAATCACGATGCCAATCTTCAGCAGGGCAAGCTCGCACCTGCTCAATAGCCAGCCAACGGCACCGGCCAAATTCCATAGAAGAAGTCTCCCAGAAAATTCTAGTAGGATACTTGCAACGCGGGTGGCTATCGAGAAAATCACCAATAAGCGGCAATTCATTCCTGGCATAGGAAAATTCATGTTCCCCGGCAAGCTGTCGATAAAGAATGTTCGCGCCGCTCTGAATAGCCATGTTTATCGTAGCGGCCATGACCGATGTTGGGTAAAGTCCGTCATTATCGGTAGTTACCGCATAAATTGGCGTATTGGCCATATTTGGAACATAGGTGGAAAGCCCACCATCGAGGCTACCAACCCCCATATGACCATTTAAAGCCACTATTGCAGCAAAATCATCTGGTGTTACCATCGCATGAAGAAATCCGGCAGAAGCTCCGTCTGAAAAACCGGCGAGATAAACCCGATCGTCATCAATGTTGAAATGATGTCTGGTCAATTGTATTTGCCTACGGATATTGGTCATGCCAACAGCATCCCACCAGGTCGCTCCATCCTGGCCAAAGGGAAAAAGTGCGAACCAGCCTTTGCTTTTTGCAAGTTCGAGCCACTTAGAATCTTTTGCCCAACCGATCGGGTCTTCACTTACTGATGTTCTGGAAACGCCGCCATGCAAAGCCACCAACAAGGGGGTTTGGCGCTTATGCCAATAATTTTCGGGAACATACAAAACCCATGGCCGGGCTTTTCCATCAATACCGACCAGCTGATGTAAAAGCAACTTTCCACGTTTATCAGTATTCTTGAATTCCCGGTTCATTAGTAACCGCTGCAATTCCCGCCAATCTTGAACCAATGCGAGAACTTTTTTTACTTTCAACGGATCAGGATTCATGGTCAAGCAACTTGCAGATGCTATATCAGAAAAACCTTCATCGAGAAGTTCGACGACTTTGTTTTTCCAATCTGCCCGAAGCGGATTGGCCAAAAAAAGCAACAAAAGAATCACGGGCAGAGTTTTTCTAAACAAAATCAAGCCTCCCTCAATATTCTAAAAAAAGTGTAACTCTGCCATCAGCAACTGACAACAAATACCGGCTTAAGATTCTAAATTGCCGGAGCTTTTGCATTGATCGAACCATATTTTAATTACCAACTAAACGCTCTTTAAGGTCAAGACAAAGATCATAAGCCAGCGGAATAATGACCATGGTCATTACCGTCCCGGCAAACAAACCAAATGAGGCAACCACGCCGAGTGGGGACATGCGTTCAAGGCCGACTGCCTGTTCGAAAGTCAGCGGCAGAAGACCGATTACAGTTGACAGAGTGGTTATCAGAATCGGTCTCAATCTTATCCGCACCGAAGTTTCGATGGCTTGTTGGCGCGACATTCCTTCTTTCATCGCGTTATCGATAAAGTCAATCAGAATAATCGCATTATTAACAATGGTGCCCCCAAGCAAAATAATGCCCATCATCGCCGGCATGCACATCGGTTTGTCAAGAATCACCAAACCCCACAGGGCACCAATCATCGACAACGGAATTGCGCCCATAACCAGAAATGGCCGCCACCAGCATTCGAACAGCAGAAAAAGAACTATATATAGCATGATGATGCCTATCGCCAAAGACTTTCCCAGCCGCATGCCAGTTTCATTCATATCAGCCATAGAACCGGATATTTCGGCTTTGTAACCAGTCGGCATCGAAATAGCCTCGACTTTTTTCTGAACTTCTGCAGCAACATTCGACAGTGGCAAAACAGAATTGATTCCAAGTATGTCGATAGTTTCGGCAAGATTTTCCCGGGTAACCAAAGAAGGCTTCAACACAGGAACAGCCTTGCCAAGGGAGCCGAGAAACAATTCACCATCTGGCCTGATCAAAACCATATCTTCAAGCCTGCTTTTCCAGGGAAAATTGCCATCGCCAAGTTCCGCCCGCACGGGAATATCTACAAAACCTTTCAATTTAAGGTAGGTAGGCACCCGGCCGGTAAAAGCAGTTCCGAGAAATTCGCCAATCTCTACCGGACTCAAATTGTAGCGATTGGTGAATTCAAGCTCAGGAACAAAATGGGTTTCCGGCTTGCTGTTGCTCCAGCTAAAGCGTAAATCATTCAAACCTTTGATTGATCTTAATTCCGCATCCACTTTTTCGGCAAGTTGGTAAAGGACATCCGGATCACGCCCGCTGATCATTACATCAATGGGTGCGCGCGTAGTAGAAAGAGGCGTGGCGCCGAATTCAGTAACAGAAAATGCCACCAGTTCAGGAATTCTTGCAAACTCAGACCGCCAGGCCTGATTTATATCCCAGATCGTTTCTTTACGCTTATCTCTGGTGGTCAGACGAACCTGAATGTCTAGTTGCTGCAACAACTGACCTCCGGCACCGAAACTGACCTGACCGGCCTCAGAACCGGCAACGGTTGAAATGCTCAGAACATGTGGATTAGCCTGAATGATCCTTTCAACCTTTTGGATGGTTTCTTTAACCTGCAAGGGTGTCATTGACGATGGAAGATCGGCTTTGATGATGATCTGTCCGGTATCCATACGTGGCATAAGCTCTCGGCCAATAGTTGGAATAACTGTTCGCGCAGTCATCAAAAGCAAAATCAAGGCAAGAATCAGAACAAATGGCCTGCCCTTCTGCATCAAGCGTAGCAGGCTTAGATAAATTTCGGCGACAAAATTTAAAATAGCCTCAATTTTTTCATTCAAACGATTAAATAACTGCCCTTTTTCCTGATGCGGTTTATGTCCGGCAAAAAAATACAGTAACATTATCGGTACAATGGTCATGGCTGCAATGAAAGAGCCGATGAGGGTTGAAGTTATGGTCATGGTTAAGGGTCTTAGCACCTGCTGCGGATAACCGCCGACAAACATGATCGGGATCATAACCACTATAGTAGTCAACATGCCACCCCAGACCGAAAACACAACCTCTTCAGTTCCGCGGGCAATGGTCTTTGCATTGCTCTCACCTTCACGCAAATGGCGAAAAACGTTTTCAACAACGACAATAGCCGCGTCGACGACCATACCAACAGCAATGATCAAGCCTGAAAGGGTAACCATATTTATGGTAAAAGGGGTGAAGTATAGAAAAGCAAAGGCTGTTAAGAACGAAAGGGGTATTGATATGCCGATTACCAGAGATGTTCTGATTTCAATCAAAAAGAAGAAAACAATCAGCATAGTCATCCATACTGCTGAAAACAAGGCTCCTTTCATTCCAGCGACATTGATCGAAATTATCGGTTCCTGATCGGTGGTTATGGCAAATTTTAGTTCGGGATATTTTTTTTCGAGCTCTTTAACCAGTTTTTTGCCATTATTCAACCCTTTAACCGCATAACCGTCTTCAGGTTTAAGAATATTCATGGCAATTGCCGGCTCAGCATTGCCGTGATAAATACTGCGTTGAATTTTGATATCAAGACTTACCGAAGCCACATCAGCCAGCCTGATAACCGCGCCATTGCGAACGGCAATCGGCATGTTATACAGCTGATCCGGATTAAAAGCCTCACTCAAAGTTTTTACCAGGGATTCCCGCCCCCCATGTTCAAAATAACCGCCGGGAAGAGAGACATTCTGTGCTCCAATGTTCTGTAGCACCTGAGCAGGAGGCAATTTAAAAATCCGGAGTTTTTCCAGATCGAATCTGATTAAAACTTCTGGGTCGTTGGCACCAAAAACATCAACCCGTCCGATGCCGGGTTGGCGCAAAAATTCCTCTTTAAGGTCATTTTCAGCAAGCAGCCTTATTGCCTTTAGATCATAAGAAGAGCTGGCGGCTGGTGAAACGGCAACGGTCATGATTGGCCGAGTTGCATCAGTAACACGGAAGTATTGGGGTTCCTGGGTGCCCGATGGGAATCTGGCTCTAACCCGGTTAACAGCATTGATAACATCTGTCATCGCGGCCTTGATATCTGTTCCATATTCAAATTGGGCGTTAACAGAAGAGACTTCGTCCCGGGAAGTAGAAACGACATTTTTTATGCCGCTCAATCCCTTTAACTCACGATCAATCAAGGTTGTAACTTTTCGATTAACATCTTCAGCCGAAGCACCTCGCACCATGGTCATAGTTACGACCTGAGGCGGAACCGTATCAGGAAAAAGATCGATCGGCATACTAAAATATGAAATGACACCCAGTGCGGCAATCAACAGCCAGAATGCAATTGACCACGAACGATGCGCAAGGATTTTGTCGACAAGGTTCATTTCAGCACCTCGACGGGAAAACTGGCAGGCAAGCGTACATTTTCAAGGTAAGCGCCCTCGGCGAGCAAGCTGTCTGGCGGCAAATTCCGAGAATCGAAAATAGCGTTGCCTTCAGCATCTACAAGCAAAGGTTCAAGAGCCAATCGACGAGCAACACCATTATAAACCGGGTAAAGCCATATTTTGCGGGGATTTCTGAAATTGATGAAACATGCAGAACGTTTTACCAGAGTTCCTTCCAGTTGATTGACGACGATATCTACTGCCAGTTGCATATCGAATTTCAGCCGGCATAGCGAACTTTTAGAACCAGCTTCAACGACAAACTGACGAAATTCGTTGAGGCCGGGATATATTCGCGTAATTTCAAACCTGGCATCGGGGCATTCAGGGGAATAGACAGCCTGTCCTATCTTAATTTTGCCGGCGACGCCCTGAGGCAGCTGCATGATCAGGCGAAAATAACTGATATCATCTACTGTCAGAATCGGGGTTCCAGGCATAATGCGATTGCCTTCTTCCTGGTGGCGCATAGACACAACACCGTCAACTTCTGCAAAGATTTCGCTGTAATCTTTACGCACTTGCCAAAGTTCGACCTCTTTGCGACTGGCTTGTTTTTGTGATTCTAAAGTGGCAATCTGTGCCTTTTGCGCTTGAATCTGCGCAAGAAGACTCAAAAGTTTACTTTCGGCATCATTGCGTTTATTTCTGTGGGCATCGATGGCACTGGCAGAAATTGCCTGCGAATCGAATAGCTTTTCATATCGCCGCAGTTCAGTTTCAAGAAATTCAAAATTACTTTTGAGGCCTTGCCGCTGACTTTCAAGAGCGTTGATGTTTGCCTTAATTGCAGCGATCTGTCCGTCGACAACGCCGCTGCGGGCTTTTGCAGCACTTAACTGCGCCTGTTGTTCGCGCCCGTCGATTATTGCCAACAAATCACCTTTTTTAAAATGATCGCCTTCCCGAAGGGGCATTTTGATTATTCTCCCGGCTATTTCTCCTTTAACCAGGATGGTTGCGGCACTTTTCACCGTGGCAAGAGCAGGAATTTTCTGCGACAAAACACCTCTTGGTGCAATCAGCGTTTTAACGGCAAGCGCATTAATTGGCATCGTCGTGGCCAAAGACTGTCTGGCCCTTATCTTGTTAAGTCCTATCAATGCTGCCACTACAAAAATCAGCACAACAATGAAGGCAATAATCAAAGGCATTTTTGATTTTTTTTCTTTGGCGGTCATTATTTTTCTCCAACCTTATCGAGAAATTCTTTTGAGCAGGAAATCGACATTTCGCGTATTAGAGGCCTGGATATCATCTTCAATCCGAAATACGGTCCATTTAATCACACTGGATTGAACTATTCCGAGGAAGCATGCGGTGGCGGAATCAATGTCGAGACCAGAAACAAGTTCTTTATTTTCAACGCCTTTTTTAAGAAGTCCGGCAACAATCTCTCCAAAGAAATGCAAATTTTTCTGCAGAACAGACAGAAGATTTTTATTGGCAGGACTAATGGCTTCGGAAAAAAAAAGTAACGGATTGAGTTTTTTTTCAAAAAGAAAATCAATATGAATTTTAGCGAGGCTTCTGAGTTTTTCAGTAAGGGTAGAATTTGATTCGGCAATTGTTTTAAAAGCCTTTTGCCATGGTATGAACAGAGAATCGAGCAATGCCATCAGCAACTCTTCTTTGCTCGCATAATGCTTGTAGATTGCCGCTTCACTGATACCGACCCGGCCGGCTACGGTGCGAACGGTAAAATTGCTGAAGCCTTCATTAAAAATTAGATCCCGTGTGATCTCGATAATCTGTTCTTTGCGATCAATCATGGTTTTTCGAGCCATTTGCCTGCTCCTGTCGACAAAATTTTATCTCTAAATCTCTTGGTTAGTTAACGTTAACTTAAAAATAATCAATTCAGTTTCTTTTGTAAAGTTAAAAAATTATTAATCATGGGTAAGACCGTTCCAGCATCATTACCGACATAATTTGCGATCCTCTCTGCTTTATCAATTGTCGTTTTTACCCAATGACACCCATAGAAAAACCCTGAACAATCTGCATGATTTTCCGGGTCGATTATCTGTTCAGACTTATTGAAAAATAGCAGGGAAAAACCTTTCCCAAGATCTCAACTGTTGTTAAAAGCAGAAAAAGCTTTTTTTTGGCTATTCGAAACAATTCAAGTTGAGACAGGCAAAGATCAAAGCCAGTTGTATACCTGCAGCAGATTGGCGTAATCGTCGGTCCAGATCGAGTAGGCATGGTTAATCTTCATCGGCTTCCAGCCTGGAAAAATTTTCAGCTGTGAAACTCGCTGCAAATCAGGAGACGCCGCCACCCAGAAAGATTTCGACAATTGAATTTCATCATACCAGTCATATTTTAGCGAATAGTTTTTTGGATCATCGAATTTTTCCAGGGAATGGAGTTGCAGTTGTGAAAGAATTCTGGCAACAACCGGACTAAGTTTAAAATATCTATTTGAAATATGTAATACAATTAGCCCATCGGGTTTGATTTTTCTCTTGTACATTGCAAATGCTTCCAGAGTAAGAAGATGGACCGGTACTGAATCAGAAGAATAGGCATCAAGAATTAGCATATCGTATTCATGGTCTGGTGCCTGGCGCAACTTCACCCTTGCATCACCAACAATCATGCGGATTTTGGCTTTACTTCTACTTAAATAAGTGAAGTATTCAGGATTGGAGGCAATACTTACGACCATCGGATCGATTTCATAGAAGTCAAATTGCTGCCAGCTACGGCCATACCAGGCAATAGTGCCACACCCAAGGCCGACTATTCCCACCTTTTCAGCTCGCCGATTAATTAACCCGGTTCGAAAAACATCACCCACCGGGCCCTCACGGGAATAATAGGAAAGTGGAAAAATGGGGCGCACGTCAACTTTGCGTTCTACTCCGTGCAGTGTCGTACCATGACTCAGACAGTGAAAAATATCTTCAACGCCATCAATTTTCAGGTCGGGATCACAGGTTACGCCGTCGGTACTGATTCGCGTGATTTTATGAATACCGAAGAAACTGCGGTCAATTTTGATAATCCTGCTGTTACTGGTCAAATGATTCAATGAAAGAAGTACGCCCAGGGCGAATAGTATCCCGGCGGCCTTTCTAAAACGATAAAAGAGATGAACGATGATAAATACAGAAAGAGTTGCCATGAAACCAAGCCATGAAAATAGCTTGTCAGCGGAGAGTTCGTTAAACTTTGCAAAAGTTAGAAGCACCAGGCAAATCACAGTAAAGACGAAAGCTTCATGCCAACTGCTGAATTCTTCGTCCTCGTTGGTCGCATAAGCAAATGTCGCGCTGAAAACAGCTATTACCGCAGTCAAAATATATTCAAGCTGCGTATTGAAGACATGAGGAGCGATTATGCCGTTGAAAATTCCGCCAAGAATTCCCCCAACTGACATCCAGACATAAAAAGAGTTCAACAGTGCCGGAACTGGGCGATTGATGGCCAATCTACCATGAAACGCCATACAAATGGTAAAAAGGAAATATAGATGCAGTGGAATGACAAACCACACAGGCTGATTCAAACTGAAAAAATACATAATTGCAGTCAATGCAGCCATTGGCAGCATCTGTCGATCCCAGCAGATATCACGAAATCTTGGATTACCCGCAAACACGAGAATGAAGGATATCAGGTAAATTGACAGGGGAAAAATCCAGAGCATTGGACCGGAAGCAATGTCGGTGGCTATATGAGTAGTAACCGCCAGCATTGCGCTACAGGGAATGAATCCCCATAAAATCCATTTGAAAATAGATTTCCAGTTAAGCATGCCTGCCTGAATTTCATCTTCAAGCCTGGCACGGGCAGAAGCTATGATCGCTTTTTCCCAGAGGATGTAGGCAGCAAAAAATACAAAGATAACCTGAAGAACATAGATTGCTGACCAGACCATCTTGTGAGTGGTCAAATTCGAAAAAGGTTCGAAAAGAAAAGGATATGCCAGCAAAGCCAGCAGACTACCCGCATTGCTTGCTGAATATAAAAAATAGGGATCATCGGAGTCTTTTTGTCCGGTCTGGGAATACCAGCGCTGAAGCATCGGGGCATTAGCCGCAATCAGAAAAAACAAAAAGCCAATCGAAAGGGTAAGCCTGGCAAACAGCCAGGATACCGGTTGCTGTGACGCCTGGTTGAGATTGACAAACTCGATATCGAGCGGCAAAGTAATGAAGCCCAGCACCATCAGCATAAGATGAATTACCGACTGCTTCTCACAACCGAGCTTTTTTATAGCCTTGTCGGCATAAAGGTAACCAGCAAGTAATGCTGCCTGGAAAAACAGCATACAGGTGGTCCAGACGGCCGGGGCGCCACCAAGGACGGGAAGAAGAATTTTCCCGACCATGGGTTGAATGAGAAAAAGCAGGAAAGAGCCGGTAAAAATAGCCAGCCCGTATGTTGCCAGTACCAAATCAGGCTTCTTCCCTTACAATTTGCAGGTGCAGCTCTTTGAGTTGCTTGTCTGTCACTTCAGATGGTGCTTGCATCAGCAGATCCTGAGCATTCTGATTCATCGGGAAAGCGATGACCTCACGAATATTCGGCTCGTTTGCCAACAGCATGACCATGCGATCTACGCCTGGAGCAATACCACCATGCGGCGGCGCACCAAATTTGAATGCCCGGATCATGCCGCCAAACTTATCATCAACAACCGAATTGTCGTAACCGGCAATTTCGAAGGCCTTGTACATAATATCCGGGCGGTGGTTTCTAATTGCACCAGAGCTCAATTCAACGCCATTGCAGACTATGTCATACTGGAATGCTTTAATTGTCAGCGGGTCCTGGGTCAGCAGGGCTTCCATACCGCCTTGTGGCATAGAAAACGGGTTATGGCTGAATTGTGTTTGCCCGGTTTCTTCATCTTTTTCAAACATCGGGAAATCTACAATCCAGCAAAAGCGGTAGCAATCTTTTTCGCGCAAATCAAGCAGGTCAGCAAGGTGCAAGCGGACTTTTCCGAGGATGACTGAAGCAACATCCGCCTTATCGGCAACCATGAAAATGCCATGGCCATTTTCGCTGCCAAGGCGTTGTTTCAATTGCTGTTTGGTTTGGTCAGAAAGGGGTTTTGCCAAGCTACCCTTGATTTCCTCATCGGCAAAAATCAATGAGGCCAGACCTTTTGCGCCGGCTTCTTTGGCAAAATCTTCGACATCTTTGAGAAATTTTCGTGATTTATCGGCAACATTTGGAACAGAAAGAGCTCTGACAACGCCACCATTTTCGACGACAGATTTAAAAGCATTGAACTCGGAAGCGGCAAAAACATCTGAAACATCGGCTATTTCGGCTTTTATGCGCAGATCAGGCTTATCGGAACCGTATTTCAGCATCGCATCTTCGAATGGAATACGCGGAAAAGGCGCTTGAGTGACGTCATAGTCAGAGAATTCAGTAAAAAGTCCATGCATCAGGTTTTCCATTGCGGCGAAAACGTCGTCCTGTGTAGCAAAAGACATTTCTACATCGAGCTGGTAGAATTCACCGGGTGAGCGGTCAGCGCGTGCATCTTCATCGCGAAAACAGGGAGCAATTTGAAAATATCGATCGAAACCTGAAACCATGAGCAACTGTTTAAACTGCTGTGGAGCCTGAGGCAGCGCATAAAATTTTCCTGGGTATAAGCGGCTGGGCACGAGATAATCTCTGGCACCCTCTGGAGAGCTGCTGGTAAGAATCGGGGTTTGAAATTCCTGAAAACCCATTTCGATCATGCGGCGACGAATGCTGGCAATGATTTGGGAACGGCGCAAAATATTGTTATGCAGTTTTTCCCGGCGCAGGTCGAGAAACCGGTAAGTCAGACGGGTTGTTTCCGGGGCATTGTCGTCTTCAGCAACCTGGA
Organism: uncultured bacterium; assembly: GCA_964596185.1. Lineage (GTDB taxonomy): Bacteria > Muiribacteriota > Ozemobacteria > Ozemobacterales > Ozemobacteraceae > DYKG01. The sequence continues at coordinate 17,866 of CAZQUE010000047.1, forward strand.
ATGGTAGAATATCAGCCTGACTTTGCAACTCGACCGACTTTGCTTCAACTTCAATTTCGCCAGTCGGCATGTCTTTGTTGATGTTTTCGCCGCGACTGCGAACTATGCCATCGATGGTGATAACCGATTCGACTCTGATGTTTTCGAGATCCTGATAGGCCTGGGTTCCCGGTTCGACGATTACCTGAGTAATTCCATAGTTGTCGCGCAGGGTCAGAAAGAGAACGCCGCCGAGGTTACGTTTACGATGAATCCAGCCAGAAAGTTTGACTTCACTGTCAACATCTTTACCTCTAAGTTCGCCGCAGGTGTGAGTTCGATACTTGTGCATCAGAGTAGCTTCCTTTAGTGTCTGAAATTTGTTTGCAAGTTTAACGCAAACAAGAGCTTAAAGCAAGCATGACGCGCCTTCAAAGAGGAATAATGATTTCTGCCCTGAGGCCGCCTTCGTCAAGATTTTCCAGATTTATTTTCCCGTTATGAGCCAGGATGGCCTGCCGGGCAATTGCCAAACCCAGACCGACGCCGCCAGTTTTGCGATCTCTTGCTTCCTGGCAACGATAAAAGGGTTCGAAAATCTTTTCAAGGTGCTTCTCGCCAATTCCTTCACCCTGATCGGAAATAATGACAGAAGCTATTTTTTTGCTTGGGCAAGCCTGCAAACGCACTTTAACCTGCGAATTTTCAGGAGAATATTTGATAGCATTTCGTAAAATGTTTTCAATAGCCTGCTCGACCAAAGACGCGTCGGCTTCGACAATAATGTTTTCGGAAGCAGAAAGCTCGATGGAAACATGACGAACGGAGGCTTCAAAACGGCCATTTTCACAAATTTTTTCAAGCAGCTGGTTAAGGCTGGTTTTTTGTTTTATCAAAGTTTGCGTACCAGAAGAGATTCGGTTGAGCTCGAGCAGTTTGCCGATTAGCGCATTCAGACGCTCGATTTCGGTATCTATGCGCTTGAGCATGGTTTTGTCGGCTTCGGCAGACTTTTTTTCGAGAATTTCAAGGGCTATCTGCAATCTGGCCAGGGGCGAGCGCAATTCATGGGAAATATCACCAAGAAGTTTTTGCTGACCTTTGATCAGATCTTCAAGACGCTGCGCCATTTGATTGAAATCGGCAGCAAGATCGCCAATTTCGTCGTATCGATGTAATGCGGTCGTTTCAACTCTTGTAGACAGGTCACCAGAGGCAAATCTTCTACTGGCCTCACTGATTTCTATCACCGGCCTGGCGGTATAACGCCCAAGGAAAAAGCAGAATGGAGCAGAAATTAAAATCAGCAAAGGCAGCGCTTCAAAGATCCGACGCAACATAAACCAGTGCTTTTTTTTACTCTTCCAGGGCAGATACCTTATTGCTGCATACTTTTTTCCGGAACTGGAAGTAACGGCACAACCCTGAAAATGAAAACCCTCAACTTCGATTATGCTGCCATCATTATTTTTTAGAATATCAGCGGCAAAGCCGACAATTTTGTCTTTGTGCACAGAAACGAAAGAATCGAATTCTTTTTTGTCATCGATGAAAGAAGGCTTTCGATCGGGAAAATCTTTTTCGTTTGGGGTGTGAAATTTTTCTTTAGCCGGATTTGCGCCAAAATAGCTTTTTTTAAAAGAAAAGAAGCGGTTTTTGGAAATAACGCCTGGAAAAACGGCAAATTCTTTCAAAATATTTTCGAGATTTTCATCAAAGAACCAGTCTACTCCCTTTACTGCAAAAATAGCAGCTGCTTCTGCACCATCCTTTTCGTATGCTTCGGCCATATAAACGGCAGCTTCCTGCATATTTTCAAAGTGAATACGATCAAATTGCCTCATTTCAGGCTCTATGTGAAAATAGTAAGCGTAGAGACCAACGATTATTGTGGTAACTGAAGCAATAGCCCAAAACCAGAAAAAAAACTTGAGAAACAGTCTTGAGCCATAGAAGAAGGCGCGATTATTCTTACTCGGGTCTGACATAAAGGTAACCGACACCCCGCACAGTTTTAATTCTTTCCAAATCACCCAGATGATGGCCAAGCTTTCGTCGCAAATTACTCATATGAACATCGAGACTACGATCAAAATAATCCAATTTGCGACCGAGGGATTTCTCGGCAAGTTCCTGGCGGTCGACGACTTCGCCGGCATTTTGCAGCAAAACCTCAAGTATGCAAAATTCGACCTCAGTACAGGCAATTGGTTGGCCGTTCTGTAAAACCATCCGTGTATTTTTATCAAGGCAAATATCGGCCAAAGAAAGCTTTTGCTGATCTCTGGTCTTTTCCGGGCTATTCAAAACCTCAGTTCTTCTGAATATTGCCTTGATACGGGCAACAAGCTCACGAGGACTAAAAGGCTTGGGTAAATAATCATCTGCCCCCAGCTCAAGTCCAAGGATACGATCAACTTCGTCTCCGCGAGCGGTGAGCATAATAACCGGTATCTCTGAAAAATTGCGAATGCGCTTTAAAAGATCCATGCCATTGATTTCTGGCAGCATTACATCGAGGGTTACCAGATCGAAGTTTTGGGTAGTGACGATTTCAAGACCATCATTCCCGGAATGGGCAATTGCGATCTGAAAACCTTCTGAGCTTAAATATTCACGCAAAAGGTCGCAAAGGTCTTCGTCATCGTCGATAATCAGAATTCTTTTCAAACGATTTACTCCAGCTTTGTATACTCTAATTTTCAAACAAATTTCTTACATTTGCAATAAGCGCCTGGCTGGAAAAGTGCAAAGAATTGTTAAGAAAAAAAAGCTGTCTCATCGCTAGAGAGACAGCCCATAGAGGTTGGAAGTTTGTGTCAAACAGCGCATTTATGAGAATGCTGATACAAATCACAAAGATGCGCGAACGTGATTCATATCCTGATATTACAAAATATTACCGAAAAAATCAAGCTTTGAAAATCATCAAAAAAATTACATCATAAAAAATCAGGATTTGAAAAATTGCCGCATTGTTGCGGAATAGCTTTTATCAACTCTGAGGATATGGTTGGTGAGCCAATCTTTTAGGAAATTGAAGGTTTCGATACCAATACAATTTTTACCGCTTTCAAATCCTTCATAGATGCTGAGTACCTGACGCACCAGATTTTCATGCAATCTCTTGTGGTTGTTCAAGTCGGGATAATTGCAACGCATCATCATCTGCTCTTCGAAAGTAAAATGATGTTTTGTGTATTCAACCAGCTCGTCGAGAATTTCTTTCATGCGCTGCTGGGTTCTTCCTTCTCGCAACGCGTGATGAAGGTCATTAATCAAGGCGACCAACTGCCGATGCTGCTTGTCGATGTCAGAGACTCCGGTCAGCATTTCGTGATTCCATTTGATTGGGTCATCACTTCGACCACCGGTTTCCATATGCAGATTTGTGAACTTGCTGCTATTACGGCATTTGAATCCGGCAATCATTGTCTTAAGTTTCTGAACATGTTCAGTCAATTCAACTGCTGCGGTGGCAGTCGATTCAGCATAAGCAGAATTCTGTTGTGTAACCTGGTCGATCTGATTTATTCCGGCAGTGATTTGTGAAATTCCACCAGCCTGTTCTTTGCTGGCTGCCGCAATTTCGGCAAGGAAATCAGCGGTTTTGATCGAGCCCTGTTCAATTTCGAGCAAAGTATTGGAAGTGGAAGCAGCGATATTTGCACCGTTATCAATATTCTGATTCGATTCCGCAATCAGATCAGCGGTACTGTTAGCGGCACTTGCGCTTCTAGCCGCCAATTTTCTGACCTCATCGGCGACGACCGCAAAACCTCTACCGTGCTTTCCTGCTCTAGCTGCCTCTACTGCTGCATTAAGCGAAAGCAGATTAGTCTGAAAAGCGACATCCTCGATCAGTTTGATAATTTTGGAAATCTGGTTTCCCGAAGATTTTATGCTGGAAACAGCGCTGGTAAGTTCGGTCATTTTCAAAGTTCCGGTTTCTGCGGCGGCACGAGCTTCTGAAGCAATAACCCGTGCATTTTCAGCATTAGCAGCGTTCGCCTGCACCTGAGAATCTATTTCAACCATGGAAGCAGAAATCTGTTCTAACGAAGCTGCTGAAGTGGAAGCGCCCTGGGATAGTGAAGAACTTGCTTCAGAGATCTGCTGTGACATCTCTTCAAGCTGACCAACACCAGAGATCAGGTTGCCAATCAATTCATTCAGGGAATCGACCATTTTCTGAAGGGAAACTGCTAGAAGGTCGTCATTTTCTTTGCCATTGAATGAAACGCGCAGATCACCGGCTGCAACCTTTTCGGCAACCATCGCACGAGTCTTCATTTTTTCTGCCAGGCGTTGTATGCAGAAATTCATCTGTTCTAATTCGTCTGAATCTTCAGAGTTACTAATTCCAGCATTCTCATGTGAGATTTTTTGATAATCGCCTTTTTCAAGCAGGCTCAGGCAATCCTGAAGCCTCAAGATTCTCTGCGAAAGTCTTTTACCGAGCCACAACAGAGCAAACCCGGCGAGAAAAACACAGCCAACCAGAGCGTACCCGGCCATTTTTCTTGAATCAGCAATGTCAACCATGATTTTTTCAGAAAAAGCCTTATCATTCTCTAATCGCTGGGAAATTTCACCAAGGTGATTGAACAAAATGTAGCTCTGCAAAGATAAAGCCATAATGGGAATAAGAATGGCAAAATATAATTTTTTCTCTAGTTTCATAGCCGCCCTTGATTAGTTTACTTTTATTGTATCATTCAAATATACTTTAATCAAAAGGATTTCGGAAGAGTAAAAGCAAAATTACCTCTTTTTAGGCAATTATTTGACTTCTATAATCTGAAAAAGCATACTGAGAAGCATCTTCTAACCTTTGGAGCAGACATGAATCTACATGTTAAAGAACTTGCCGGCGAACAATTCGATCCTCTTGACATGCACAACTACCGGATGGAAAATCTTCCAGTTCGTGAAAAGAGTAAAATCGAGCAATACATTGCGATGATTGGCGTTCCTATGGCGATTATTGCCTTCATTGTCATCATGTGGGTCATCAAATTGCCATTTCTTGAAAACATCGATCCCTCAACTCTGGGAAAGGCGGCGCAGAAAGCTTTCAACGAGAACGGTGCAGCAGCTTTCAGTCGCACAAATGTGGCAATGTTTGCAGTCTTCGTTTCTTCGGTAATTTTATGGATGACTGAAGCTATTCCCAATTATCTTACTTCTTTGATTCTAATCATTACCCTGGTTTTCACCAAAGTTTTACCGGAAAAAGTTGCCTATGCTCAGCTCGGGCACGAAATCATGTGGTTGAACATTCTTTCTTTTATTCTGGCCTCGATGCTGGTCGCTACAGGCGCAGCCAAAAGATTTGCCCTATGGTTCATCGTGAAGTTCGGGCACAATGCCTCTTCAATATTCATTTCTTTCATTGTCATAAATGTGGTTTTATCGGCATTCATCTCAGCAACGACTGCAAAAGCAGCGATTCTGTTGCCAATTTTCATGGTCGTATCAGCAGTTTATGGAGCAACCGGTGGAAAACACAAAAACAATTTCGGACGCAATCTGGTATTGCAGAACCTTTTCTGCATAAATATCGGTGCAAGCGCATTTGTAACAGGATCTGGGGCGAATCTACTGGCAGCATCATTGATCGCGGGTGCGACCAACAAAGGGTTCTTTTTCCAGGATTGGTTGATAGTGGCATTTCCAGTTTCGGTCACCTTACTCTTTGTCGGCTGGATAATAGGGACAAAAGTGGTTTTTCCGCTTTCGGAGGCAGAAAAGACACCACACATAGAGGGAGGAATGGATGCTCTTGCAGAAGAATTGAAAAAGCTCGGACCGATTAACTTTGAAGAAATAAAGGCAATAGCACTATTTCTGGCCATTCTATTGCTATGGGCCACCGACAAATATCACGGTGTGAGCGCGACGGCAGTTGCCTTTGTAGGCGCAATAGTTGCCCTGTTGCCAAAAGTTGGTGTAGTCAAATGGAATGAAGTTGACATTCCCTGGCATCTTCTAATTTTCTCGGCCGGGGCTTACACTCTTGGTGCGGGCTTCAAAGTCACAGATCTACCATCCATTTCGGTAAATGCTTTTTTCAATGCACTTGGTCTGGGCACGAGCACGCCGTTCTGGGTTCTATACATAATTCTGACTGGCTGTATGATGTTCAGCGCCCTGGTTTTCCAGTCCAAAACCATGCGCACGATGATTTTTGTGCCGATTGCAATTGGTGTCGCTCAGCGCTTTGGCTTTGGCATTCTTAGCCTTGCCTTGCCGGTTGCCCTTTTGATCGAGCATGTTTACGTTCTGCCTTTCAACAGCAAACCTGCACTGCTGCTTTATTCAACAGATCAATACAGCTTTACCGACACTTTCAAGTTTGGCTTTGTCATGATGGTTATCAGCTGGATAACGATTATTGTCATGGGCGAGACCTATTATCGGCTTCTGGGTTATACCCCGAATGGCGTTTTTGGACTATTTTAGAAATTTGTTTTACAATTAACCATAGATCCGCTCTTCGAGAAGCTGGAAAAATGGTGAGAGACAAATGCATCTAAAAGATTACCCGCGAGCGACTTATCGCCTGCAACTGAACGCTAATTTCAATTTTTCCGATGTCGACAATCTGATCGATTACTTCGCAAGCCTTGGAATCAGCCATCTATACTTATCTCCATGTCTACAGGCGACAACCGGCAGCACTCACGGTTACGATGTGGTCAATCATAATCTGATCAACGCCGAATTAGGAAAAAAAGTCGATCTGGCATTACTCAGTCAGCGTTTGAAAGATCGAGGAATGGGTATAATTCTCGATATAGTTCCAAATCACATGGCAATCCGAGGTCCCGAAAACCCTTGGTGGTGGGATGTTCTTGAAAACGGCCAGGCAAGTCGTTACTCAAGATATTTCGATGTTGACTGGCATTCAGATTCGGAAGACAGATCCAATCTAATTCTATTGCCAATATTGGGCAATCATTACGGCATCGTTCTTGAAAATGGCGAGCTGAAAATAAAACATCAAAATGGCCGATTCACGTTGAATTATTACGAAAACGTTTTCCCGATTGCGCCAAGATCTCTTTCGATAATTCTCGACCTTGCATGGCAAGAAAGCGAAATCAACGAACTTGGTTACCTTGCCGGAGCTTTCGAACAATTGCCCCACGCTTCATCGGGAGAAGTAGAAAAAATTCAACGACGACATCGTGACAAAGCGGTATTGGAACAATTTTTACAAAGTCTCTGCCAGAATCTCAGGATCACCAGAATCCTCGATGAAGCAGTGACAAAGATCAACGAAAATTTTGATCTTCTCGACCAGCTAATTGGCAGACAAAATTACAAACTTGCCTTTTGGAAACTGTCGAAATATCAAATCGGTTATCGGCGCTTTTTCAATATCAACAGTCTTGTCGGTTTGCGCATGGAAGAAGAGCAGGTATTCAAAGACTCACATCGCCTGATAATAGATCTGGCCAATTCCAGACAAATCGATGGTTTCAGAATTGATCATCCTGACGGGTTATATGATCCAACCTCTTATTTTTACAGGCTTAGACGAGAATGCCCCGAAAGTTTGATATATGCCGAAAAAATCCTTGAAAAAAATGAGGAACTACCCTCAGAATGGCCTATTTCCGGCACCACAGGTTATGATTTTTTAAATCTGGCAAATGGTCTTTTCATTGATCCGGAAGGACAGCAAAGGTTAAAAATTCATTGGGAAAATTTTACCAACCGACAAATTGACTACGCCGAACTGGTTTATGAAAGCAAAAAGAAAATTATCAGGGATTTGCTTGGCAGCGATATAAATCGCCTGGCGACTGATTTAACCAGCATTTGCGAGAACCATCGGCGCTATCGGGACTTTGCCGGACCGCAGCTTTTTCACGCTCTTGTCGATGTTGCCGCCGGAATGAGTGTTTATCGAACCTATATTCAACCAGAAACCGGAAAACTGAGTGAAGATGAAGAAAAAGTAATTGATACGGCAATTGATTTTGCCCGAAAACACAATCAAGATCAGGATTCTTACATTTTTGACTTTATTAAAGACATACTTACATTGAAATTGGCTGGCCGACAAGAGAATGAATTCATCAGGCGTTTTCAGCAATTTACCGGTCCGGTAATGGCCAAAAGTCTTGAAGACACGGTTTTTTTCATTTTCAACCCACTCACTTGTGCAAATGAAGTTGGCGGCAATCCGAATCAACCCTCTACCAGCCCCCGGGAATTCTATAGCTGGTGCGAAAGAATTTCGCGACGGTGGCCGTTAACAATGCTTGCTGGCTCCACTCATGACAGTAAACGCAGCGAAGACATCAGGGCTCGTATCGATCTTCTAAGCGAGATCCCAGAAGAATGGGAGCAGGCGACCAACGAGTGGCAGGCGATAAATAAAAAGAACAGATGCGGCAAAACCCATGATGCGAACTGTGAATATCTCATTTATCAGACGCTTTTCGGCTGCTGGCCGATTTCTCTCGAACGCCTTTCGGCATTTATCCAGAAAGCATTGCGGGAAGCCAAGGAACAGACCTGCTGGTTTTCGCCGAACGAAGAGTTTGAGCTCGGAATGCAAAATTTTATCAGGAAAATACTCGCTGACGATGATTTTATATATTCTTTTGAAAAATTTTTACAACCTTTGATCATTCCGGGGAGAATAAACTCTATTGCCCAGCTCACATTAAGGTTGACGGCACCTGGAATTCCCGACATTTATCAGGGCAATGAAGTTTGGAATGCCGCCTTGACCGACCCGGACAATCGTCGTCCGGTCGATTTTGCAGCGCTTCAGGAAATTTTGAAAACTATCACAAAAGCAAAAGCTAAAGATCTTTTTCATCGAATTGGCGAAGACATCGGTCAGGCAAAACTGTTTGTCAGTCAAAAAATTCTTGATCTCAGAAAAACAACCAATGTTTTTCATGAACCGGACAGTTTCAAATCCATAGAGGTCAATGGCAAGTTTGCCGGCCATATTATTGCGTACATGCGTGGAGAAAATGTTGCGGTTGTAGTTCCCCGGCTTTTCATGAAAGTGCAGAACAAATGGGAATCTACCCGAATCAGTATTCCTGCTGGCAATTGGCATGATATTTTTACCGGAGCAAGAGTTAAACCCGGGAAAAACAAGATCAAGGACATTTTAAAGGATTTTCCGGTTGCAGTTCTGATTCGAGATGGAGAAAACGACGAATGAGCAACAGGGAATTTTCGGTTTGGGCGCCGAAGGCACAAAAAGTTACTCTGGTCATCGGGAATGTTGAGATTGCGATGCAGAAAGACAAAGATGGATATTGGAAAGTCTTTGTCGAGACGGGCTCAAAAAACCGAAAATACGGCTATAAAATTGACGGAAAGGGTCCTTTTCCAGATCCTCGGTCAAATTTCCAGCCTGACGGTATCCATGGACTTTCTCAAGATTTTCATGCGGATTTTAGCTGGCACGATGCCGATTTTTTACCGACGCCGCTGAAAAATGCGCTAATTTACGAGATACATGTCGGTACGTTTTCAGAAGCAGGAACTTTTGCCGGGGCTGCTGAAAAAATCGATCACCTCAAAGGACTCGGAGTTACCCATGTTGAATTGATGCCGATCGCATCTTTTCCCGGCCACCATGGCTGGGGTTACGATGGCGTGAGTCTTTTTTCTCCCCATTCAGCTTATGGCAGCCCAGAAGATCTGAAAATGCTGGTGGATAAATGTCATGAAAACGGCCTGGCAGTTATTCTTGACGTGGTATATAATCACCTTGGCCCGGACGGCAATTACCTCGGACTATATGGTCATTATTTTTCTCACCGCTATCACACGCCCTGGGGCGATGCCGTCAATTTTGACGACGCCAACAGTGACGAGGTGCGGCGATTTTTCATTGACAACGCTCTTTATTGGCTGCGTGAATATCATTTTGACGGTCTTCGCCTCGATGCAGTGCACGCGATTTTCGATTTCAGCGCCACTCACATTCTTGAAGAGTTACAACTTAGAGTTGAAGAGCTTGGTCGACAGACTGGCCGCGAGCTTTTTCTCATCGCCGAAAGCGATCTGAACGACCCGCGACTCCTATATTCGCGCGAGCAAGGTGGTTATGGCCTTGCGGCCCAATGGCTCGACGATTTTCATCACGCAGTGCATGTGCTACTTACCGGAGAGCAACAAGGCTACTATTGCGATTTCAGTGGCTTTGCCGACCTGCAGAAATGTCTGGAGCAAAAGTACGTCTATGCCGGCAATTTTTCAAAGCATCGAAAGCGCCGACACGGGCGCATGCCAATTGGGCTTGGTTACGAGCGCTTTGTTGTTTCGCTGCAAAATCACGACCAAATCGGCAATAGGGCTCTGGGCGAAAGAATCAGCCACTTGACCGATCTCGCCAGATGCCAGGCGGCTGCGGCCATGCTGCTTCTTTCTCCTTTTGTTCCCATGCTGTTTCAGGGTGAAGAGTGGGCTACCTCTTCGCCCTTTCTTTACTTCACCGACCACGTCGACAAAAATCTTGCCGAGGCGGTCAGAGAAGGCAGGCGCAAAGAATTTCCCTTCATTAACGCCGAAGTTCCAGACCCGCAGACCGAAGAAACCTTCCTGCGCAGCAAGCTGAACTGGACAGAAATAAGGCAAACCAAACACAAACAAATGTTTGAATGGTACCGCGCCCTGATCAAAATCAGAAAGAAAAACCATGAACAACTTAGAAATGCCAGGCCAGTCCTTAGCTTGATTTCTGACCAAAGCAATCTCGTTCAATACCAAGCCGGAAATCTATGTTTAATTGCCAACATGGGCGAAGGTGCTGCTCAATTGCCAATTTTCGCGGCAAAAAAAATCCTCTTATGCAACAATAGTGTTCAAACAAAACAAGATTGCATGATTTTGCCAGAAGGAGCTTCGGTTATTTTCAAAGGGAGCAACCAATTCAATCAAGGAGTCAAAACATGAAAAAGTCAGAAAAAGTCATCTTGAATAAAGAACCCGACTGGTTCAAAAACGCCATAATCTACGAGGTTCACGTTAAGGCTTTTTGTGATAGCAACGGTGATGGAATTGGTGATTTCCCTGGACTGACCTCAAAGCTCGACTATATTCACGAGCTTGGCGTTAATACGATCTGGTTACTGCCTTTTTACCCGTCGCCGTTTCGCGATGATGGATACGACATTTCGGATTATCGCAACGTTCATTCGGATTACGGAAACATTTCTGATTTCAAACAATTTCTGAAAGAGGCGCATAGAAGAAATATTCGCGTTATAACTGAACTGGTAATCAATCACACCTCAGATTCTCACCCTTGGTTCCAGGCGGCAAGGCGTGCACCAAAAGGTTCGAGTCGTCGAAATTACTATGTCTGGAATGACAATGATGATAAATATTCTGAAGCCCGCATCATCTTTACCGACACCGAAACCTCTAACTGGTCATGGGATCCGGTTGCTAAAGCGTACTACTGGCACCGATTCTTTTCGCACCAGCCCGATCTTAATTTCAACAACCCTTCCGTGGTAAAAAAACTGATCAGCGTCATGCGCTTCTGGCTAGACATGGGTGTTGATGGGCTACGACTCGACGCGATTCCATATCTGGTTGAGCGCGAAGGCACGAACTGCGAGAACCTGCCGGAAACCCATGAAATCATCAAATTTTTCCGCAAGGAAATGGACAATCGCTACACTGATCGCATTTTTCTCGCCGAAGCAAATCAATGGCCCGAAGACGCAGCGGAATATTTCGGCGATGGCGACGAATGCCACATGGCTTTTCACTTCCCGCTTATGCCGCGCATTTATATGTCGCTGGCTCTTGAAGACCGTTACCCGATTGTCGAGATTCTCAAACAAACGCCTGAAATACCAGATAACTGTCAATGGGCAATATTTTTACGCAACCATGACGAGCTGACTCTGGAAATGGTTACCAGCAAAGAGCGCGACTATATGTATGAACAATACGCCAAAGAGCCCAGAGCTCGGGTAAACGTCGGCATTCGTCGAAGACTTGCCCCGTTGATGGAATACAATCGTGCGAAAATAGAGCTTATGAATGCTCTGCTTCTGACCATGCCAGGTTCGCCGGTTCTCTATTATGGCGACGAAATTGGAATGGGCGATAACATGTTTCTCGGTGACCGTGACGGAATGCGTACGCCGATGCAATGGTCGCCTGACCGAAATGGTGGTTTTTCAAGCGCTGATCCAGAAAGATTGTATCTACCGCCGGTAATGAGCACATCAGGGGGCTTTCATGCGGTCAATGTCGAATCGCAGAGTCGAACGCCCGCGTCATTGTTGAACTGGATGAAAAAGCTGATCAGTGTCAGAAAGAACTACCAGGTTTTTGGTCAGGGAGAATTCGAATTCATCAAACCTGCAAATCGGAAAATTCTTGCATATACCAGAACTTTAGATGAAACAACCGTGCTGTTTGTTGCCAATCTTTCAAGATCAGCCCAGCCAGTGCATATTGATCTGAAGAAATTTAAAGGAACAACCCCGGTCGAAATGCTTGGCAGAACACCTTTTCCGACCATTGGCGAAGAACAGTATCAAATAAGTCTTGCCGGATATGGTTTTTATCTTTTTGAGCTCTCAAAAGAGGTTGAGGGGCCGGCCTGGCAAAAACAGGGTTCGTTAAGCTATTCAGAGTTGCCGGTATTCGTTTTCAGAGCATCCCATGAAGACAAAAGGCTGGCAGTTTTACACAAACTTTTAAGTGATCGCAGGCGAGAAAAACTATTTCACGAAGCGCTGCTGGTCTATGCGGCAAATCGTCGTTGGTATGCCGGGAAAAATCGGGAATTGCAATCGATGGAATCGGAAATTGCCCTGACCATTTCGCAGCCCGAATGTCATGACTGGCTGCTTTCGATTTTTTCCTGCCACTTCAACGACGGAACTGTTCAGCGTTATTTCACGCCAATAAGTCTCGCCTGGGAAAAAGAAGACAGTTTTGATTATTCAACCGAATGGATTCTGGCAAAAACCCGGCAGCAGAATGAAACCGGTTTTTTGATCGACTCAATGATCAGTGACCAATTTTGTCGAGCTATTTTAAAATTCATGCAGCAGGATCGTCAGATAATTCTCGGAGAAAAAACTCTTTGCTTCAACCATTCATCTTTGCTTACTGAAGATGAACCTTTGTCGCAGCTTGAAGTAAAAAGACCTTTGGTAGACCAGAGCAACACTTCAATTTTCTTTGGTGAAAAATATATATTTAAAATATATCGACAAATTCAACAGGGCATGAACCCTGAGCTGCAGATGGGCAAGTATTTGACCGGAAAATTCGATAACATTGCCAAAGTTGCCGGCTCGATCGAATTGACCGACAAAAAAGGCAACACATATACTCTTGGAATTCTCCAGGAATATGTCGACAACCAGGGTGACTGCTGGAATTTTACGTTAAATTATCTTGAGCGCTTCGCTGAAAATTTCATCGAAAACTCGCACAATTACACACAAAGCGAAGAAAAAGAACTTCACGAGATGTATCTGACAAAAATGAAAATTCTGGGTCATCGGGTGGGGCAAATGCACTCAGTTCTAGCTTCAGAAACCATTGAAAATGATTTTATCCCCGAAAAAATAGATCTGAAAGAATGGCAGAATTGGCAAGAGCAAATAGAAATGTCACTGAAGACATCCATCGAGATCCTTTTTCAGCAACTGGACAGTTTTCCGGATGCTTTCAAGGATAAAATACGTGAGCTGAACAGCAATCAACAGAAAGCAATCCAAAAGCTTCGTGATCTTTTGCCAGAAAATTCAAATCTTCTCAAAACCCGACATCACGGTGATCTGCATCTTGGGCAGGTATTGCTAACCGCAAACGACTTCATCATCATCGATTTTGAGGGCGAACCGGCCAGGAACATGCAAATGCGCTCAGCTCGACTGTGCCCATTACGCGATGTTGCCGGCATGACAAGATCTTTCAGTTATGCCGCCGAAGCCGCCAGAAGGAATTTTTTGCGCAATCATCCGGCAACCGAAATTAATTGTCGGCAATTCCTTGCCAATTGGCAAAAATGGTCAGCAGAAAGCTTTATTGAAGGTTACTTTGCCGAAACGGCAGACTGCCCATCAATTACAGGAAGCACTGAAGAATTCAGGAAAATTCTTTCATTATTATGCGTTGAAAAAGCAGTTTATGAGCTGAACTATGAACTTAACAACCGGCCGGACTGGTTGGAAATACCCCTGAACGGCCTGGTTGAAGCTCTAGAACTCAAATAGCTATTTTTTTCGACCTGGAACCCGACGATTCCCGTAGATCAAACCGGTTTTTGTCTGGCCCTGAGCGATGAATAGCTTGCCGCGCTCGACCAGATCGACAAAGAATTTGTTGATCTCTTCAAGATCGCGAACCCGCCGAGCGGGATTTTTGGCTTTGAGATTGACTTTGAAAGAAAATTCGGCCACAAATGGTTTTGTTGCACCTTTTTTATACCAGGCCGAAAAAATCGTCTTTGCCTTTGTTTCGGCGAATTTCAATTCGCCAAGACGGAGACGTTTTTCGCTGACAAATATTCCGTTGACCGTGGTTAAAGGGTGATTTTCAACAAAGCCGGCCTTTTGCAAACCCGGATAAAATTTCAGCAAAGATGTAAAATCAGTGGGAATAGATCCGGGACGAAAAATACAGGAGGAAACAGAAAACACCGAAACCGGAGCAGTCGCCTTGACGACCACATCTTCTTCATAACTGACTTCACCTGTATACTGACTGGCATGCTGCACTGGAGCTATCTGCACTGATTCAAAATCAGAAGCGCGAAACTTCAGTGTCATTTCAGCATCTCCGCTGACTTCAATGCGTCCGGCGGCATTTTTTACGTCTTCCGACCTTATTCGAAGAATAAAACCATGTTTGTACAACGCAAATTGCCTGGAATCGATGAAGCAAATTTCACGAACAGGGTATTCTTTTTCAGCTTTCTTAACTTTGACCGAATGATCGAGGGCGACGGATTCAACCAATTTCCAGAACAGCTTGCATCCCTGCTCGAACGACAGGAAGTTATCGGCTTTCAGCAGAATTTTAAATTCTTTCGCTTCGGGGTGAGCTCTTTTTGCAGCTTCTGCTAACCCAGTGAAGGCTAAAAGCATAATAAGCAAAAGGAATATGGTTTTTCTCATAGGTTACTTCCAGTTTTTAAATGGATTTTTGGTCAAATTCGAATTGAAATAGCGCGGATCGCTGGTAACTTCTTCGCCTATCCAAGAAGGCTTTGCAAATTCCTGATCTTCGCTTTCAAGTTCAATCTCAGCAACGACCAATCCATCGTTGTCGCCGAAGAATTCGTCGATTTCCCAGGTAAGGCTTCCCTGGGCAACTTTGTAGCGATTCTTTTCAATGAGCGGCTTTTCACAAAGATTTGTAAGCATATCATCTGCTTCGTTGGCTGGGATCTCATATTCGTATTCAACACGTGAAGCGCCGACGGTTATGCCTTTGATGGTAAGATAACCCTTGTCAGCTATGGTTCTGACACGAACGGTTCGTTCTTTTACCGTTGAGAGATAGCCCTGACGATAGCTGACACCTTTGGCAAGATTTTTATATTCACTGCTTTTAACCAGAAACTTTCTTTCGATTTCTTTAGCCATTTCGTTCTCCTTATTCTGGAAGAGCTTCCATGCCAATAATTCTTTTGATGGCGCGCAAATAATTGACGTTTTCATAATCCTGCAAACCCAGCATTTCCTTGGCTTTCAAAATCGCTTCGACGTCGGTCGATTCTACGGCGACAGTTTGAATTGCGGCACCATTGATCAGGAGTTCGGCATATTCAGTAATACATTCGTTAACCATAAAACCGAATCTTCTCTTAACGACGCGAACCGGAACCAGATCCTTATGTGGTCTGATAATTTCATCGATGAATTGCTGCAAAGTATATTCATCTCGTTTGAATTCCGGAAGGTCAACGCCAAAAGCCGGGAAAACCTTTTGGGCAATCTCCGCAGCTTTCATGGGAAAACTGCCTTTCATGCGAGGATTCCACTGCTCAAGGCCCTTTTCACTTTTAACAAAAACCTTGATGTCCATCAGGTCATCCCGGATCTTGGTATTATTTTCACTATTACCGGCAGACATGATATATATTTCTGAGCTTTCGCGAATTTTGTCGAGAGCAGAAAGCTTTCTCATCTTGGTTTCAACCATGCCAAAACTTTGGGCAAAGGTTCTGAATTCAAATCTGGGTTTGATTTCGTTCATAAGCGTTCCTTTCAACCTTTAATAACTCAATTTTAGTTTAAAGAACGAATTTCTGCAATTAATATTGTATACTCCAAAGAATAAAGTTCGATTCAGGAGCAAGCCATGCAGACCAGAACCAATTTAATCGCTTTAGTCCTTTCATTTTTCTTGATTCTCAGTACCTCGACCCTGGCGGAAACATTCAAACTCCAAATCGAACCTCTACAAACTTACGATGATGGTATAGGCGAGGCAATTCACAAACTGCAAAAGCTTGATTCAAATCTAAAGATCATTGTCGCCAGCGAAGATGATATAGCTGAGCGCTACCAGAAATATGACAAAACAGCAACGGAAACAACCGAATACCATATTGATCAATACCCAATGCTTTTCGTTCTTCAGGGTTTCAGTGGCAGCGGAGCCGACGACAGTCGCAGTTTTCATGTTTCCAAAGCTGAATATTATGAACAGGACGGAAAGAAGTTAATCAACCTGGAGATTGAAATTTCCAAGATAACCTACCCGCCGCATTTCAGCGCAATTGGCACCTGCGATGTAAGATACATGAACTATCGAGTTTTATTCGATGGGTTGTATCCGGGCAACTATGAGATTCAATGCAATCTGAGAACGACGCACATTCTGCGAAACGGCAATCGCCCTGATCCTGTTTCCGACAAAATAATCAAGACTGAAGAAAAGCGTTTTAAAACCTTTTATCTAGAACTCAAGCAATAAAACGCCATTTGCCAAATTATTCAGCGAGATTTTTGGCATTAAAGTCTTCTTAAACAGAAAAGTTTGTGAAAAAAATATTAATCGCTGAGCAAGTTGTAATCTTCAGACATTTGCAATAATCTATAGCACACAGGTCTGGTCGATCTCGCCCCAGCCATTCGGCCGATGCGAAAACCAAGCGATCAGCGGCATGGTCAGGAATGAATAAAATCGTCGAAAAAAAACAACTTTCAGAAAACGTAGTGAAGTTTGTGGTTGAAGCCCCGATGATTGCCAAATCACGCAAGCCGGGCAACTTTGTAATTTTACGTATCGGTAGCAAAGGGGAAAGAATACCCCTTACCATCGTCGATTCTGACATCGATCGAGGAACGATCACATTGATCGTACAAAATGTCGGAGTCAGCAGCGGCAAGCTTTGCAAGCTCAACGAAGGTGACGAAATAACCGATCTCGTCGGCCCACTTGGCAAGGCAACCAACA
>CAZQUE010000048.1:0-14113 GCA_964596185.1 uncultured bacterium
CAGACAAGGTTCAGGTTTTCGCCGTCGACGGCGGCCAGGATCTGGCAATGGGGCTTGGGCTGCAGGTTTCCGTAAATAATGGTAACGCTCAGGGAGCTTTTACAATCGGCAGTTCGGTTTCAGTAACCAACGTCGATAACATCATCACCGCCAGGATGAAAAACAATACCGTCAATGGCACTTCCAACGAAAAAACCGATCTGAATGTTGCCGCCTATGAAGGCGATCGCACCATTACCGGCGGCGCAATTATCACGGTTGGTCAGGAAAAAGGTGCATTTGGAGCTGCAGTAAATGTAATCAATGTTAATAACACCACTGAAGCTTCGATTGAAAATGGAACGTACACGAATATCGGCGATGTGACTGTTTCAGCAATGCAGGCCCTGACCCAGTTCAACGGAGCACTTACCATCGGTGCCATTTTCGGCACCCCTGACACTTGCACGATCATGGGCACGATGATCTATAACCAGACCGACAACATTGCCCATGCAAAGATAGATGGCGCAAGCTTTTCAACCAATGGCAGCGTTGCGGTCAACACTCGCGATTATAAGCATGGCGACGCTGCGCTCAGCGACTTTGAAACCCTTCTCGACCCGCTCGATGAAGATGTCGATGAGTTTGTTTCAACATCAGGCGAAGATTATTACAATATCGACACATCGAATGATGTCGATGGCACCAATGAGCCTCTTGCCGACCAGGATATAGAGGGTTCACTGATTGTTTCCGGCGGTCTTGTAGTTACCGCTTCAGACGTTCCATTGGGGGCCTCAATTGTCATAAATGATTTAAGCAATGATTTTAAATCAGAAATTGTAAACAGCACCATAACCGCCGATCAAATCGATGCAAACGCTTCGGTTAACTCTAAACTGATTTCGGTGGCTGCAGGCGTGGCAGTCAGCCTTGGCAACGGTGGCGCTGCTGGTTCTTTTGCCTTTAATGACATCAACAATCTTGTAAATGCCGGGTTCCTCAGCTCCGACCTTACCGGCGATCAGATTCGCAGCCAGGCCCGCAATGGCGCTGATTTCACCAGCATATCCGGAATAATCTCCGCCGGGGCAGGCAATGCCGCAATTGGCCTTGCTGCCGGTTACAACAACATCACCAACGACACCAATGCTTACAGTCTTGCGACCCACATTACCGGGGTTGACAGCAACACTTCTGAACTCCTGGTAGAAGCCACCAACAACTCTGACCTTCTGAATATTTCAGCATCATTCGGGATCAGTCAGAAAGTAGGCATTGGCGGCTCAATATCGGTAAATGAAATCACCGACAATACCATTGCCAGAGTAGACAATTCTTACACCGACGAAGATGAAAATGAAATCGTCCTCAGTGGCATGAACCTGACCAACCTGGCGAAAGCAGATATCAATTCGTCTGATGATGCGCGACTGCTCTCTCTGGCAGGGAATGTTGCCGGCGGCGGCACCTGCGGCCTTGGCGGGTCTGTTTCCCATAGCAACATCGATGGCGAAACCTCTGCCTATCTATATGATGCCAACGTTTCCGCAAAAGAAATAGATGTTGATACCACCAATGAATCCGAGGTTTTCTCATGGGCAGCCGGAATAGGTGGCGCAGGAAACCTTGCAGCGCAGGGCGCGGTAGCCAATGCCAATCTCAATCGCACCGTAAAGTCGCAGCTTGATGATGTGGTCGTTAACAACACACTTACTCAGCTCTTTGTCAGCAGCTACAGCAAAGGTTCTTCAGACACCAATGCCACCGTAGCCAACGGTGCAGGACAAGCTGCTATTGGTGCGGGTGTCGCCGTTAATCGCATAACCGACGAAATCAGCTCTGAAATTCATGACAGCAACCTGAACATCTATGATCTTTATATGCGATCAACCTCTGAGCAGGAAATCGGCGCAACAGGTGTCGCCGGTTCAGCGGGTGGAAGCGCCGGCATCTCCGGAGCAGTTGGCTATAACCGCATCAGAACCACAAACAGCGCATTCGTAAAAGATTCAAGCGTAGATGCCGGCAACAATCTCGGTGTCGTCGCTCAGACCGACGACCGGCTGCTAAACTATGGCGGGCTTCTCTCATTAGGCGGCACAGCCGGTATTGGCGCAGCGTTCTCGGGCAACACCATTGAAGGTGACACCACCGCTTACATTGAAAATTCTAATATTAGCGCAAAGGGCCTGGTTGGTCAGGTTAATACCCACAGCCAACTCGATGACGACAGCATGAACGATGCGTTCATTGACGATCAGACTTTGAATCTTCAATACAAGCTTTCCGACCAGCGTGAAGACAATGGCAAAGCCGGCATCGTCGTCGACAGTTCAGCCACTCACACCTTCAAATCATTTGTCGCCAATGCCGCCGGTGGTGGCACTGTCGGCCTGGCAGGCACCGTAGGTGTAAATGCGATTGAAGGCGAAACCTCGGCTTACATAGTTGATTCAACGATCAACCCTGACGCAGACAATGGTGACGTAACTGTAAACGCCGCGGATTATACCAACTATTCGTCATATATCGGCTCAGTTGGCGGTGCCGGAACCGTTGGCATCGGCATGGCGGTAAACACCAACAAAACTGATCGCAACACTTCGGCGTACATTGACAATGCTGCGCCAACCTCCAAAGCCAAAAACCTTACAGTCGCCGCAACTGGCAAACAGGGCATTTCTTCAATCGCAGCCGGAATTGGCGTTTCAGGAACCGCCGGCATAGCCGGAACAGTCTCAACGACTGATTTCTCAGGCAAAACCGAAGCGAAAGTCGAAAATTCAAATATTTCAGTAGACAGCGTTGGTATCGATGCAACCCAGTTCGCCCGCTCCAAGGTCAACAACTCGACGGCGGGAATCTCTTACGTGGGCGTAGGCGGCTCAGTGGCAGTTGGCACCGACAAGCATGAAGTTTCAGCAATCGTTGACAACAGCAATATAGGCTTCAACACCAATGGTTCAGGCGAGTTCTCGGTTAAAGCCGATAACTACACCGATTTCAATACCGTTGCCGAAGCTGTTGGCGCTGGTGTAGTCGGAGCAGCAGGCAACGTGTCGGTAAATTACGTCGAAAATACGGTATCCACGAAGGTAAATAGCTCCAACATCGGCGCAAGCGATTACCGTGCGCTCAATATCGATATTGAAGCAGAGAATGACCTGAACCTGAATTCAGATGTTGGCTCTGTCGGAGCAGGCGCAGTAGGTGCAGGCTGCTCAGTCAGCGTAAATACCGTAGACGGCAAAGTTCGCACCGAAGTCGACGGCAGCAACCTATATGCAGTTAATGACATCATAGTTTCGGCTGACGAAAACCGCACCGTAGACCAGACTTCTTTCACGGTCACAGCAGGTGGCGGCGCGGCCAGCCTGAATGTCATGAGCCTTGCAGTCGGTGAACTTCTTTCTTCATCTGATGACGACGGCAATCAGGAAATTTCCGACGCGATCGATTCAGCCGAAGAAGTAAATGCCCATACCGTAGATGATGACAACGATGTCATGACCGATGAAGAACAGGCAAATATGAATGGAGTTGGCGGTGAGCTGACTTCTTCAGAAGCTGGTAAATCTGCTACCACAGTTGCAGTTGGCGACATTTTTTCCGGAAATGGAACAACTATCGATAGTTCAACCGGCAATGTCGAAATTACTGCCAGTGAAGATACAAACACCACCATGACCGGCGGTGCAGCTGCTGCCGGCGGTGCAGCTGCAGGTGCTTCAATTGCGACTTCCAAAACAAACAGAAATCTCGGTGTTACAGTTCATGATGTTGATATTACCGCAGCCGGTAATATCGACATTGCTGCCCAGGTAACCGGTGACGCAAACCTGGAAATGTATCAGGGATCAGCAGGAGCTTTTGCTGCTGGAACGGCTGCCTTTGGCAAGGTCGAGACCACAGGTAATGCAGTTGGTGCAATATCAGACAGTTCCTTTAACAGTTCTGGCGACATCAATATCGAATCGTCTGATTCTTCAAATGCTGATGCCGTTTCTTACGGGTTGACCGCGGGCATGATTTCTGCAGGTTTCATCAATACCGGCATTGATAACAGCGGCTCAACTAAAATTAATCTTAATCATAACACCCTGAACGCCGACCAGAACATTGTCATCAAAGCGACTAAAGACAACGAGGTTTCTGCAAAATCAGTCGGTGGTTCGGTCGGCATCTTTGGTTCAGGAATCGGAGTTCACTCCTACATCGACGACAACAGCGATTCATCAATCACCATGACTGGAACCAACAGCAGCTTCAATGCCAACGATATTTCCATCACTGCTGAAAATACTCCGCAAATAGACTCAGAAGCAACTACCGTTGCCCTCGCCTACCTGAACTCGGCGGGCGTCTCGGTAGCAACCGCCAATCTCAGCGGTAAATCTGTCGTCGATATTTCAGGCGGCAACAGCTTCAATGCCCCTTCAGTCAATTTCAATGGCATTTATGATGGCGACAGCGACACCAAAGTTCTTGGCATCAGCGGCGGGATGGCCGCAAGTTTCGGTTACAACCGCAGTGAATCAACCAACAATGCTACAGTTAATGTGTTTGTTGGCAATAACGACTACTCTTCCAACACCGACCTTGTCGTTAACGGCCAGAATATTGTCGACCAGTCTGCTGATACATCCGGACTGAACATTGGCGGCGTTATATCATCAGGAAACAACAAAGCCAAATTGACCTCTGAGACAGAAACCATTGTCAGATTGACCGGCAACGATGCTGATTTCGTCAATCTCAACTCAATCGACGTAAAAGCCGACAGCTCATCTATCCATTCTCTTGATGCTGATGGAAACGGCGGCGGGCTTGTTTCGGTAGACGGACTCTCAGCTTATGCCATCAGTGACATAACTTCGACCACTGAAGCTTACATCAGTGGAAAATGGGATGTTGCAAACACCGTTGAGCTATTTGCAACTCACTACGACAAAGTTAAAATCAGTGCCGACTCTTCAAAGGGCTCACTGGTTGGTTACAGCGGCACCAAGGCTGAAAACGTCATTGATTCATCAACCAAAGCTGTTTTTGACGATAATTCAAAAATCATCAGCAAAGATGACGTAGATTTTGCCGCGATAAATACCATTGGCTACAACAATGAAGACGGCGATCCAAAATATGCCGCTGATGGCGGTGGATACGGCGGTATTGTCGTTAATGGGGCCAAGGCCATTGCAGATATTACCTCTTACACACTCGCAAAAGTCGGTGCCAATGCCGAGCTCACCTCTGACGGCAATATCACCGGCGATGCCAGAACCGAAGCCACAATCAGAAACCGGTCAAGAACGACCGGAGCCGGTTTCGTTGCGAATCCGCTTGCCAGCAATGAAACGACCCTCGATATCGATAACAACGCCCTTACCAGCTCAGGCTCAAAACTGAAAGCGACCACTGCTGAAAAAGATATCAGCATCGCAGCTTCCGAAGATCTCGACATCACCGCATCTTCTGATTCAGACATGCAGGGGGGGCTTGGCGGCGCGGCAAATGCTGACACTGAATTCGACACCACCAAAGAAAACAGCGTCAAAATCTACGGTGATCTTGAAAGCAAACACGACATCAATCTTTATGCCGATGCAAATTCAAGTGGAAAAATCAATGTCTACGATATAAGTGCAACGGCCTATGCCTATAATAAGCATTCTGCGGTTGCCATAGCGAATGCAGATCTTGACAGTTCTACTGAACAGACCAATGAAATTTTGATTGGCTCTGACGCAGATGTAAGCTCGGTAAGACATATTCACCTCGGCGCAACGCCTGGGCGCGAAAAAATGACGGAAGAGGCCGGCGAATACACCTGGGCCAGTAACGAAACGACTGGTGGCTATTCAAGCACCTCTTCAGGTCAGCGTAGCAAGAACGTAACCGGAACCAACAAAATTGAGATCTATGGAGATCTGGTTGCCGGCAGTCAGAACAAGGTTCACATGACCCTTGACGGCATTGTCGATATCGAAGGCAAAGCCGAGAATTCTTCACTTGAGCCAACCGTCACCTCAACCATACAGGAATACAGCGACCAGCTTATTCTTGATAAGCAGGATTATGCAAACGCTCTTTTTGAGCGTTATCAGGAAGTTACAGATCTAGCCGCCGAGTATAGCGGAACCGACGCAGGTGTCGGTTATCAGGCTGAAAAAGACCGCCTTCTGAACGAAATGGAAAAATACGGGCTCTACGATAGCGATAATGACGTTCTTTCAAGCGGTCTGACAATTCAGTATGTTGAACTGCCCGATATGGTTTCATCTGGCGGCAACGTTGCTATAAATACTGAAGACGTCAGCGGTAATGGAACGATCAAGGCTCAGGGTTCTCCTGAAATCATCATCAACAACAACACCAACCTTTACACCAAAATCAACGATCTGACCATCGAAGATTACGGTGGTGAAATCATTTATAATGATGTCTCTCTTGGTGACACGGCCAACGACAGACTCCCCACCCTTTCCTACGTAGAAACCAATGATTCTTCAAATGCGCTCATTTCGGTAAACCAGAATTGGAGCGGACCGGTTCAGGTAAAAGATGATGAAGGCGATATTCATAACCTGACCCCTCTTACAACTATAGAAATCAATGGCCATCTGGATAACCCGCTCGGACGCGTTGAAGTAAACAATCTTAAGGGCGACATTATCATTCAGGGCAAAACCGCGAATGACAGCGCTTCTATTTCAGGCGCAGAGATTGTTTTGACCGCTTCTTCAGGCTCAATTTCCCAAGGGTTTACTGAAGGAATCGTCAATATTGGCGGGACTCCAGAAGATGTTTACAGCACCTATGCCAGCGACGAAGAAGATGATATCGACGGCCATGAAACTGATACCACAATAAAGAAAACTATAAACAATGATATTAACGAAGGTCTGCAGCACGGTGTCTGGATAGCTGGTGGCAGTGTTTTCATAAATGCTTCCGACATAAATGTCAATGGTTTGATTCAAAGTGGTTATTCAAAGTATGAAGTTACCTTGAGCTCAACTGCTCAAACTAAAATCAATGATTTCGATGCAAACTATAATGGCGAAAACATTACTCCCGATATTCTCAACTCAAAATACAAGATCAATTCCGGCGGGGCAAAGTTTGACCCGGGTGATGATAATTATAAATATGAAGTTCAGGCATTCTATAATCCGCAGACAAAACAGATCATCCTTGAAGACATCGACCCGCAAGGCGGTAAGGTATACCTTACCGGGCGCATTTCCAGCACCGGCAACGGTAGAATTATCGCAGCAGATGGTTCTTCAGACATTAACGTAGAAAACAACACCAACAAAGATATTGTTTTCGGCAAAGTAAAAGCCGGAGATATCGACGGGCTTGTCAAAATTACCGATACAGCCCGAGATCTCGTAACTGAAATCAAACGCACTACTACCACTACTTATGCTATCGGTTCTGAAGACAAAACCGTTTCCGGCCCGACTTTGCTTTACACACCTCTTTCCGGGCTTTATTACAACTGGTCCGACGGCTATCAGGAATCAGACTATGTAAATTATTACAAGAGTTATCGTTTCTACGTCTGGGGTGGTTATAGCTATAGCTTCAGCTATCTTAGAGACCATCAGAATGATTATACTCCGACAAGCAGCAGCAGTGGCGGAAGCGACCTTCTTTCCGGAACTTATATTGGCCAGACTGCTGGAGCTGCCGGGGAATATACGATTTTCTACAAAAATGATGTGAGTTATCACAAGGAATGGGACGACAGATGGGTCACCTACGATGACTGGACCCATTTCAGCGGCTATGAAAAATACAAATGGGGTGAAAAAACCGGCAAGGTTGTCAGCTTCCAGCACTCTCTGAAAGCCTTCAACCCGATCCAGGTAAAATTTATCGGCTCAACCACCGGCGGCTCAATCAATATGGAAGCCAATAAGAATATCCTGCTTGGCGGGGACATTACCGGGGTGGCAAATGGCATTACCGGAACCAGCATAACCATCAGATCAAATGATGGTTCGATAAATCAACAAAGCGGCATGATAACCGGCGACGATGTAACACTTCTGGCCGATCAGGGCATAGGCAACAACAGCATGATAAATCACCGGGCCATTGGCGACAATGCCACGGTTGAAGCAAGAACAATGGATGGAGACCTGAATTTAAGCTCATTCGCTTCTATAGGCAAACAGGGCAATATTGCTCTTATCGCCCTTTCCATGAATGGTAATACCAGTATTATCACCGATGGCTCTATCTACCAGGTCGGCACAAACGCAACTGTCGCCGGCGAAAGAATAGACATTGAAAGTCGACACGGATCGATCGGCCAGTTTGGTAATTCCCTGATTATCGATGCCGGTCAGACCCCGGTAAATCCTTCTGATACCATGTCGGCAAGCATTAACGCCAAAGCGCAGGGCGATATTTACCTCACCCAGAAATCCGGCGATATGCGAATTGGTGAAATTGACGCTTCAAACGGCAATGTAATGCTTCAGGCAACCAACGGCAACTTCCTGAATGTGCTGCCCGCCAGCGAAGCTTCTGCCGAAAGCAAAAGCGATAGCCTCATTGCCAGATGGATAGAGCTTGGAATAATCAACGAAGATGGCAGCAGCACAGAAACTCAGGCCAAAACTTCCGCGATCGACAATTTTGAAAATGGCGTCAGAACAGAATTTGACAATTACATTTCGCAAAGAGACAGCTATGCTGATCATCCCGAACTTGAAAAATCAGACGCCTACCTCGACCTTGAAGCCAAATACTCTGCATTCGCAGACGCAGACGCTTACCTGACTGCCCAGGCCGCAGATGCGGAAAGCGACTATTATAAACTCAGCCATGACACATACGGCTGGAGCAAAGATCAGTTGCTTTACGCGATCCAGAAGTCGATCATCAATCAAACCTCAGGTTCGTCACAAACAATTGAACGACCGGCCAACATCAAAGGCAGAAATATCACTCTTACTGCGCTGAATGGCGGCATCGGCAAAGATGAAGCAGCCGAAGAAATCAGCCTGATTAACCTTGGCAGCAATCTCGATGCCCTGAAAAAGCTCTCGGCAGCAGAAGCCTCTGATGTAACCTGGGATGAAGACGCAAACAAGGCGACCATCGGGCACACCACCCCGATAGGCATTCAAATGACTGATCCAAATGGTTCTTTGAATGCTACCGCCAACAGCAATATCTACATTGCTGCGACAACAGATGATCCGATCTATATTAACAACATCGATGCTTCGACCAGCAACATTAGGGTTCTTGGCCGTGATGGCGTTTACAATGTAAGCCTAATTCCGGCCGCCATCAACCTCAAGGGCAAAGATGTCATCATCGAAGGCGGCGACGGTTCGATCGGCACGGTCGACAAACCTATTTTCACCGATGCCAGCGGCAAATTCACTGCACGGGCAGAAGGCCTGATCAACATTTTCCAGAACAGTCTGAACACCATGAATGTTTCAGCCATATACAGTGGTGCTGACGTAACCCTTCACACGCTGGTTAATCTGTTTAGTGTCAATACAGGAATTCAATCTGAAGACCTTGGTTATATTAATGCTACAGGTAACCTTACCCTGACCTCTGATGCGGGCAGTATCGGCGAAACCGGAAAAGGTCTGCGAATTCTTGTCGACAATACCGATCTTGTTCAAGCCACCGCTCTGCTGGGTGACATCAATCTTGACGGCCAGGTGGAATCATCTTCTCTTCCGGCCTTTACTGCCGGCAAACTTACCGCCGGTCCTGCTGGCAAAGTGGCGGTTCATCATGTGGGCAGTGATCTTAATTTGACTGACACAGTCACCGGAGCTACCGGAGTATCTTTAACCGGTAAAACCATCAATCAGAACACTCCAGACAGTTACATCATCACCGGGGCGCTTTCGGCCACAGGCGCTGATGGAGTAAATCTTGACCATGACAACAACCAGATTCTCCAGGCTCAGCTCAACAATACCAATTCTGGCGATATTATTTTTGAAACCATTACAGCCCTGATACTGAACGGAATCAACAATTCTGCCACCGACGGCAAAGTTACAGTCAACAGCCCACTGGCAATTGCCTCCCTTCAGAACATTACTTCTAAAGGTGAAATTGTTCTTAATGCCGGCACTTCATTTAATGCAGTTGGAACAATAAGTTCAGACAAGAACCTCGATATTACCTCAAATAATGGATTCCTGATTGCCAATGACCTGGTGGGAAATAACATTACCCTAACTTCAAGTGATCTGCTTACCTTCAGCAAGGCAAATGCAGATAATGACCTGACCGTTCTTGCCAATGGCCTGATTACTCACCTCAGCACCATTATCGCCGGCAACGATGTTACTATTAATACAACCGTCGGCGACATCATCATGAACACCCTCACTATAGATGGCGACCTGAATGTTGATGCTCCAGGCCAGATCGTTTTCAACAATGCTTCGGCAGAAGGATATGTCAATGTTGCCGGAAGTGGTATAACTGCAGGCAATATGCATTCTGGCATTGATCTGAACCTCGAGGCAGATAACGGTCTCATCAGTGCAGTTACCCTCAGCTCAGACCATGATATGAATCTGAACTCCGACACACAAAATGTACTGGTTACGAGCGCTCAGGGCAACAATATCAATATAACGGCGAATAATGGCAATGCAGTGATTGGCCAAACCATTTCTACGCTTGACACCATTATTTCTGCAAAATCAGTACAGCTCCTCGATGGAACTGCTGGAAACAATATTGAATTGTCTGCCATTAAATTAGGTGTCAATGCTGGAAACCTTAATGCAGACAATAATGTGGCAATCAATGCAGCAACCTCTATCAATGCCGGTAATATTATTGCTGAAAATAACATTACCCTGACGGCCAACAATGGAAATACCAATTCATTTATCCTTGATGCCGGCAATGACATTGAGATATCAACTTCAGATTTCAGTACCAATGAAATTATAGCCGGCCATGATATCAACACTGATGCCAATGGCAGTATAATTGCCCTTATAGCTCGCGCCGGGAATGATTTGAACCTTGAATCAGTCACAGGTGGCATTCAGGCATTGATAACTTTTGCCGGAAATTACATGACTCTGATAGCGGACGGATCTATCGAAAATTTGATCGCGGCATCCGGAAACGCCATAAATATGGTGAGCAGAAATGGTGATATAACTACCATCATCGCCAATGCCAATGCTGAGGTGAACCTCCACGCAGATAATGGCGATTTAACTGCAGGCTCGGTTCTCTCTAGCGACAATATTTCACTTTCCGCCCAGAACATGGATGTTTTAAGCGCAATCGCCCCCGGCAATGTAAGCATCGATATCTACGGGGAACAGGGAACACTCGTTAACGTTGAAGCCGGACAGAGCCTGACTCTGAATGCCAACAATGCCCAGGTTGTTACTGGTGTTATGATAGCCGCCAATGATGTGGTAGCTAACGCTGGCGAAATGATGATTGGTACAGTCTTCGGTCTTGGAATCCACTCAGAAGATCTAAATACTTCTTCCATCAATGATCTGATAAATGAGTTTTCTACCGATGATCTTGATGAGCTTTCCAGCCAGATTGCAACAATGATTGAAACCGTTCAGCAAAATGCATTTTCAGGTTTTAACATCGACAGTTCTTTCACTGACTTCGATCCTGATTTTGTCGGGGGGCCAAAAGAACTGGTTGATAGTACCATTAATGCTGCTCTTTTCAATGTGTTTTACGGCAATCTCTACGACCCTGTTCTTGAAGCAAAAATACTCGATGGAGAACTCGTGGGCAATGGAGTTTTCTCAGTCACAGCCAATGACGGAGACCTGTTTATCGGCAATGGAATGGGGGCAGGCAGCATTGATCTGAAAGCTGACAACGGCACCCTATCAGTTGGAACCCTGATAACCGGAAAAGATGCCAACGTTTCTGCCTACAATCTTGATATCATGTTTGTAGACGCTCTTCGCGATGCGAATCTTAATGCCGTTGGTATTATTCAGGACACAAACGTTACTGCAGGCCGCGACATAAATGTTTCCACAGATGGAAACATTGAAAGGGTTATTACTGTAGCGGGAAACGATTCGCAATTTGTTTCCAATAATGGTTCAATCACTTCTATCGACGCTGCAACTGGCAATGATCTGTTAATCAGCGCTTCAGGAGATGTGATTTCGAATGGCCTTTCAGCTGGCAACAACATTTCAATAGATGGCGCAAATATCTATACAGACCTGACCGTGGCCGGCAATGATTTAAGCGTAGCCGCAACCGGAAATACTGTGAATACTAACAGTACAGCTCTTCACGACATTATTGTGAATGCCAATGGAAATGTCAGCAATACCGCGCTTGTAGCCGGAAATGACATTTCAGTCAATGCTGGTGGTAATTTTACCAGCCATGCAATAGAAGCAGGCAACAATCTGGCAGTGGATGCCGGAGGTAGTATTACAGGTTTCGAAACAGAAGCGGGCAATAGCATTGCCATGAGCGCCGGGGATGATTATTCAAGCACATATGTGAGCGCCCTTAATGGGAATCTTGATCTGACCGCAGGTGGTAACATCTCCAGCTTCATTGCAGAAGCCGGAATCGATGTTAATATGACCTCCGGCGGCAATGTTTCAATCAACACCACTTATTCTGGTAATGATTTCGATGTTAACGCTACGGGCAACATCATCAGTGAAAATTCTTTCGCACACAACAATCTCAGCATGACTGCCGGTGACAACATCACCAGCGGCGACTCCAGAGCTGAAAACGGAAACCTGAGCTTTGTTGCCAGAAGCATTGATTCAAATATCGCCGGGGCATACCAGAGCCTCGAAATGATCGCAACCGAATATATCAACAGCGCGAATCTGTTCTCTGGTAGTGGAATAACCCTTAATGCCGGAACCAGCATTGTCTCCGGCGACGCCAACACCGGCGGAAAAATTGATTTCGATGCTGGAACAAGCATTGATTCTACATACGCTCAGGCTAACTCAGACATTAGCTTCTCCTCAGGCGGAAGCATAGAATCGACATTTGCTCAAACCAATGGCAACCTCAGTATTGAAGCAACCGGGGACATTAACACCGATGAATCCCTGGCCACAAATGACATTAGCTTCATCAGTGGAGCAGCTATTAACGCCATCTCAACCGAGGCAGGCAATGACATTAACATGACTGCTGCAAATGGCGATGTCACCATCACTGATGCCACAGCAATAAACAACCTGAGTCTTACCGCCAATAATGGCGATGTCAATCTTACATCAGGCAGGACGCAAAACGGCAATGCCGCATTAAATGCTGACAATGGCTCAATTACAATTCTCGACAGGCTTGAAACTGCCGGCACTTCAGGCATCGAAGCCGCGTCTCAGGTAACCGCTCAAAACATCAGCAGTGGCGATAAAGCAACCGTAACTGCACACAATGGCCTTATCGATATCGAAAATATCAGCACAACCAATTCTGGCGCCGATATCGAAATCACCACAGTGACTTCTGGTAATGTCGAGCTGACCAATGCCAATGCAGCCCGCGACCTGATCATTAACGCCGCAAGCGATCTCGCGATTGAACATTCTGAATCCGGTGGCAACACCAAGATAAGCGCTGCTGGCAACGCAGGCATTCAAACAGCAAAAGCCGGTGGCAGCATGGCCGCAGATGCAAACAACATCAACATAATCAACGCCGACACCGGAATCGACCTGAATCTTAATGCCGCAAATCTGGTCGAAACCGACGTTCTTACCGCCGGAAACGATATCAGCATTCGTGCAACCAGCTTCACTGCAAACAACACTAAAGCTGACAACGACATCAGCATTAATGCAACCACCGTTACTGGAAACAGCACCGAAGCTGGCAATGATATCAAAATCACTGCTGATGCAATCGACGCAGAAAATACCGTTTCTGGAAATGATATAACCCTGAATTCAAACAGTTATATCAATACTACCACCACTAACGCCGGGCACAATCTTAACATGACTGCTGCTGGCAGTATAAACAGCATCAATGCTCAGGCAGGCAATGATCTCAGCATGACCGCAGAAACTGTTAACACCGACAAGCTCATCGCCGGAAACGATATCAGCATCCATGCAACCGACATCACTGC
>CAZQUE010000048.1:14213-35200 GCA_964596185.1 uncultured bacterium
ACAGTTATATTAATACCAACACCGTTAACGCCGGGCATGATCTCAGCATGACCGCTGCTGGCAATATTAACAGTAAAAATTCTGATGCCGGCAAAAACATCAATTTCACCGCCGGGAACATCATTACTTCAGCCAATGCCAATGCTGAAGGCAGCATTAGCCTCAATGCCGCGAATTTTTCTAGAACAGATTTTCTTACCGCTGGGCGAGACATCACCATCGATGCGACCGAAATCGTCGTGACCCGCATAATTGCCGGCAATGACATCAGCGTAACCGCCGCCGGCAATGTTAGCCTTGCAGATTCAAAATCAGGTAACAACACCTTGATAGCTGCAGGCGGTAACGTTGACCTTCTTTTCGCAAAAGCTGGCGGCAGTATTGCCGTCGATGCTAACCAAATCAAAATCAGCAGTGCTAATGCCATCAATGACATCAGTTTTGCTGCCGACACCATCAACACAAAAACCACCATGGCCGGCTCAAACCTTAACATGACAGGAAAAACAGTAATCTCTGACATCGCCAGAGCCGGCAATAACCTCAGCATCAATGCCGGCAGTGCCACAATTTTTTCAGCAGGTGCTCGCAGTATTGCCGTCGATGCCAACCGCATTAATATCCAACAAGCAGATGCCGGCAACGATATCAGTTTCACCGCCACCGGCAACATCAACAGCGCAAATGTAAATGCTGGAAGGAATCTGTGCATTAAATCAAAATATGGGGAGATAAAAATAGAATCAATTCAGGCAAAGAATGACGCCTGCATTGCTGCTGCCAATGGCAAAATAAACATTGCCAATCTGACCTCTGGTAACCATGTTTCTGTCACCGCTGAAAATGGCCCGGTAAACATAAAACATGTTGAATCAGGAAAAAATCTCGAAGTTACAGCGAAAAATGGTGATGTGAATCTTACCAAAGCTATTGCCGGCAATGATTTCCTGGTTAAAGTTGAATCTGGCGACATTTATCTGGATTATGCGACTTCAAAAACAGGCAACACCACTATCGATACCAGCGATGGAATATTTACCATCAAAAATGCACTTGAGATTGGTGGCGATTATCTTTATCTGATAAACAAGGGCGATCTCATTCTTGACTCCTTCAGCCTGATCAAAAACCTTTCCATTGTTAACACCGGCGGCGATGTCATCATTGGCGAACTCCTGTCGACTCAGGGCGGCATAAGCCTCGAAACCGTTAAAAATGGCAACATCGAGCTTGGCAATGTAACATCAGAAAAAGATATTCATCTTGAAACAGATGCAGGCAATATCACTTCAGAAGGCAGATTCGAGTCTCGCCAGGGCAACGTAAATTTGATTGCCGGTGGGGAAGGTAACATTAACGTCCACGAATTGCTTGCCCGAAAGGATATCAAGGGGCTGACCGAAAACGGCGACATCATGCTGGCAAAAATTAACGGCAAAAATGTAACTCTGATTGTAAATCACGAGA
Source organism: uncultured bacterium (assembly GCA_964596185.1). Classification (GTDB taxonomy): domain Bacteria; phylum Muiribacteriota; class Ozemobacteria; order Ozemobacterales; family Ozemobacteraceae; genus DYKG01. The sequence goes on from CAZQUE010000048.1 coordinate 15,681, forward strand.
ATAGCAAAGTTAAAATTGATGAAGCCAAAGTGGAAAGCTCTCTCAGCGTTACTGCCAATACAATTGATCTTAAAACAGTTGAACAGACTGATAATTCAGACTTTCTGAAAATGTTTTTCAACGGGGTAAACAATGGCCCGATGGATGAATTGTTGATTGAGAAAATCTCTTCAGATAAGGGTGTTCAGCTCAAGGGTCTTTGGACAGATCATGCCGAAATCCATTCTGAATCAGAGTATTTCAGACTTGAAAACGTTTATGTAATTGATAAGGCTTCAATAAGCAACAGAAGCCTGACGATGAGCGTATACGGCCGAAACCCACAAATGGACGGCTCAGACATCGTAATTTATTTCGTTCCAACCGGAAGTAATCATTTTACCAACATATCATTTCAGAATGAATTCTCTGGCAATGGCGGATCCAGTTATGTAATGATATATTGCGATGAAGGAATCAAGGGCGTATCAGATCAGCTGACCAAAATGGAAGAAATTGCTGCCACTCTGATAAGTGATGAAGAAAAAACAAAAGCTGCCGACCAGCTTCCAACGACGTTAAGAATCAACCCACCGATAGTTAGAGACTTGATCACTCATGGCTCAGGGCCATTGGTAGATTTTGAGCAAGGTCAGCGACCTGGCGAAACGATCAGCCTACAGAACAATCAGATTGTTTATCTTGTGACTGGACAAGGAGAGTTTGCCGGCCAAACGCCAGAAAGCTCTTTTGGCGAAGGCAAAGGCAATGGAAACGTCAATGGCAATGGCAATGGCAATGGAAAAGATAAAAACCATAGTGACAGCAACGAAGACAATGACGAGGAGAATTCCGAAAACTGATGAAAAAGTTCTTTAAAGTTCTTGTATTTTGCGCCCTGATTTTTTCTCAAGTAAAGACCAATGCACAAACGCTACCGGAAAACTCCACACTGCGCAATCGCGAGGCGCCAGGCGTCGAATTGAATCGCATTCTCCAACAATTTCAGAAACAACGACTGCAAAGAGATATCGTTAAACAAGCACAAGAAGCAGAAGAAGCGCAAGAGGCTGAAGAGAAAAAAGAAATCGAGCCGCAAAAATCTGATGCGACCGGAAAAGAACCGCCAGAAACAAGACTGAAGCTTAATCAGGTTGAGTTTTCTCAATCCTCAGTTCTGCAGCCAGACGAATTGAACAAAGCGGTCCGCGAATATGTCGGCAAGGAAGTTAGAATTGCCGATCTCTATCAAATGATTGAAAAAATCAATGAAATATACAGAAGCAAAGGCTATATAACCGCCTTAGCCGTTTTACCCCCGCAAAAAATTGAGAATGGGAACTTGAAAGTCCTATTGGTTGAAGGCAAGGTCGGGCAAACTAAAATCTCCGGCAACAATACTACAAAAGCCGACTACATTCTTGCCCGGGTACATTTTCCAGCCGGAGAATTGTTGAGCATAAAAGAGCTTGACCGCGAACTGCAATGGTTTAACGCCACCAACGATCTTAAGCTTCGGGTAAAACTTCAGGCCGGTTCGATTCCGGGAACCACAGACTACTTTTTAACCGCTTTCGAACCAGATCCGGATCAGTGTGTTATTTTTTCCGACACTGCAGGAAGCGATGGCACAGGCAGAACTCGCAGCGGCATCAGTTACACAAACAGCAGCATTTCGGGCATCAGAGATTCAATAAGCCTGACAACTCTTTTTTCAAAAAACTCCAGAGCCGGCTTCATCAATTATAGCCGCCCCATCAACAGCAGAGGGGCTAAAATTTCCCTTTACCATAGCTTCAATGAGCTGCAATTTGTTCAGGGTTCAGGCTCTGGGTTCCAGATCCACGGCAAATCAAACACCATCGGCATATCGTTAACGGTTCCGCAAATTGCCAAAACCACCAGAAAAGAAGAACTTATTTTCGACTTTCATAAGCAAAGATCGGTGAATCAGGTGTTTGGCACTAATTTTGTCGACGATGACGAAAATCGTTTTACCCTCGGGAAAGCGTTCTATCGTTTTGCACCGGGAGAAATTATTTACTACAAACCGACTTTCACCCATTGCGAATTTCATGGACTCAATACCAACAAGTTTGCCAACAAGTTCAATTTTGACGGCATCTGGCAAAAGCGGGTCAAAGACAAGCATTCGTTGAGCCTGAAAGTTACAGGACAGAAGACAAATTTCGACTATCTTCCTTCCTCAGACCAGTTTTACCTTGGCGGCCTGTACAGTATCAGAGGCTTCAACGAAAATGTAATTGGCGGAGATTCAGGCATGAGCGTAAAACTCGACTATATTTGTCCCACAAGCATCAGTAAGCCAACCCAGTTTTTTACCTTTTACGACTGGGGTAGAATCTATGGAAAAAGTCTTTTAAGCACCAGAGTGATTCATGCCGCCGGATTTGGCATAAATCACTATTTTGCCGACAGCTCATCGATAAGTCTCACCGTGGGGTACCCCTTTGTCAAACAGATCGGTAACGCAAAGGTATCACCACATAAAGTTGACCTGGCAATAAGCCTGGCCTTTTAACAAATATCTGGAGGAAGTTACGAAATGAACGAAAAAGCAAAAAAATTTGCCAAAATGCTGAAAGAGAACAAAATGAATGTTTTTCAGGAAGAGACACTTAAAGACGAACTAAAAACAGTTCTTTTTCGCTCAAACATGGAGATTGAAGGACAAAGACTGCCATTGGTAGTAGTTATTGACGAAAGCATTTATGTTCTTTGTCGAATCCTGGTCGCAGGCAAGTGCATCAAAAAGGAAAATGAAGTTGAAGTAACCAGACTACTCAACCATTTGAATCGCAGCTATAAAACCTTCAAATTTTATACCACTGAAGCCGGAGAGATAGTTCTTGACGCATGCCTGCCAACAACTGCCGAACAGTTTGAGCCCAATATGGTTCGGGCATTGATAGATCTCAGCGTAAAAAATCTTGAAGAAAATTATTCCATAATTATGCAAAAGGTTTGGGGCAATCGTGCAGAAGCAGAAGCTGCAAAGGCTGCCAACTGAAAATCAAATACTATTTTGACAACTGGCCCGACTGTTCCAAACAGGAATAATCGGGCCAGTTTTTTTCTAATTATGGCAGACTGTCTTATTGAATTTTTAGTTACTAATTGCGAAAAACCCTGTTAGAATCAATTAATCAAATCCTGCGGGCCGCTTTTTCAATGAAGAAAATCGCTGACATTGCATATTTTCTGGTTTCAAAGAAGCCGGTTTCGGTTATTTTAGTCATATTTGCCGCATTTTTGCTCAGTTTTGGGGCTTTCACCAATGTTGAAACTTCTGATGATTTCGAAAGCGGTATAACTGATCCAGGTGCAGTCAGAGCACTTCGGGAATTCAAAGAAAAATTCGGGCACGAGCAACATGTTTTGATTGCTTTTCCGATTTCAGAAATTAACAAAGATGAGCTGTTAAATTTACACAGCCTGGTTGCTGAACTTGAATCAAGACATGGAATCAAGTCTGTAATATCCCTGTTGGATCTTTTGAAAGACATTAAAAACTCAGATGAGTTCAAAGCCTATCTTCAGGATTTCCGCATTCAGAATCTCAAAAAACTTATTTCACAAAACAATATGTTTAAAAATTTTCTTGTTTCTGAAGATGGCAAGGCAATCCAACTTGTGGTGGTGCCAGATACCAGATTTCCCGACTACCAGAAAAGGGTTTACCAGGAGCTAAATCTGGTTTTGCCGAGCTTTTTTGCATCAAGAGATTATCATGTTTTCGGCTTCATGTATTTAAAACAAAGATTTTTTGAATTCATTGAAAGCAACAATAAAACGTTCATCAGTCTTGGCTTCATTATCTGCTCGGCGCTCGCCTGGTTTTTCTTCCCTGATCTGGTAGTGTTGATCCTGATCCTTTTTTCGATAGGAATTCCGACGGTAATGACTTTTGCCATTTATTTTGCAAATGGCAACAAAATCAACATTTTTACTTCGCCAATTATTCCCTTTGCCTTGATCATTTCCTTGAATGAGATCATTTACCTGGTAAGTTTCTTTGTCAGAAATTCGCAAGAGGGAAAGCAATCCTACAGTGAGCTGCATCAAAGCAACTTTCACAAGCTTCTCAGACCTTGCCTGATCAATTCAACAACCACCCTTATCGGGTTTTTAACGCTTTCTTACAGCCCTTCTCCCAATATCAGACTCTTTTCTTTGTATACGTCCCTTGCCTGCTTTTTATCATACTTCATCACTTTTGGCCTGATTTTCTCTTTTCTAAAGCTGTACCGCCCACGCTTTTCACTTGGTCGAAGCCGGATTCAAGCCGGGGATCGAATCAAAAGAAGCCTGCGCAACCTTATTTTTCATCACGCCAGAGCCATACTTGTCGTTTCGGCCATTATCGGTATGCTTGGCGTACCCTTCTTATTGCATTATAAAACCCAGAACCGAATTGAAGATTCATTCAGCCAATCGGACAAAATTGTTTCATCCTGGCATTTCATCAGCAAAAACTTCAGCGGCCCATATCAGTTGTTTCTGATGATTTCCCACCCGCAAATGCTTTCTAAAAACTTTCTCGAGCAACTAGATCAGACCAGAGAAGAGCTTTTACAGGTCGAAGGTGTGAATGGCTGCTTCTCGATCGTCGATCTGGTAAAGGCATTCAATGAAATATTTTCCGATGGCCCCTCAATACCATTTAGACAAGAACTGACCCGATCTATTCTGTCTTTTTTTGACACTCGGGGAATTTCAGAAATGGTTGTTGCCCATGATCTGAGCAAGTTACTGATCAGAGTTGCAATCAATGAGTCAGATGATTTTAAAACGGGGAAAATAGGTGAAAGAATTCGAACAATCGTGAAAAATCGCCTACCTGAACAAACAACGGTTGAATTGACCGGCGAAGTTTTCGCTCAATCGATGTTGCAAAAAGATATTTTGGCCAACATAACCAGTTCTTTCGCCATGGCTATCGCCATAATCAGTCTGGTTTTCATAGTTGTTTTCAGAAATATCTCCCTCGCTTTCATAGCTTTGCTGATTAACTTTTACCCGATTTTATTTGCCTACGCCATCGCCAACGCGATTGGCATCCCGCTTAACCCATCAACCGCCATTGCCGGATGCGTAATGAGTGGTTTAATCGTTGACGACACGCTACATATGCTGACATTTTTCTTCGATTCCCGCCACAAGACAGTTAAAAGAAGGCTTTTGGCGACGATGCATGAGCTCACTTGGCCGGTAATATACTCCGGCATCCTTCTTGGCCTGGGCAATCTGATCTTCGTTTTCAGCGATTTCAAACCGTTCAAATATTTTGGGGCAATCGGCGCATTGATCGTAGTCATCGGCGTGATCGGCGATCTGCTCGTTCTTCCTTCCTGCATCATCGCTTTCGACAAGCTTGTTGGCAAACTGCCAGGCAGAAAACAATAGATCAGGTTTTCCAGAATCGGAAAAGCCGGTGCCAATAAGGCAACCGGCTTTGTTCGTCAAATTGATTTTCTCTATTTTTTTAATAGAGGCCTGAAAGTTGATTTTACCTTCTAAAGATGGAATTAAAGCGCTTATCCTGCATCATCAGAGACATGATCAATGATGAGAACTGATATTGTTCAGCTTTGCTCGAGCCAAGCTTTACAGAAAACGCGCAGGTGTCGGCAGTTGAAAGAACCTTGTTCGCCTGAAACGAAACCATGTCTGCATCTGAAAGGGTTTTTGAAGATGTATAAGCAAGCCATGCCATCATCAGTTCTTTGAGATTTGCCGCTTCTTTGCCATTGGCGCATTTGAAAAGCATGTTAACTTCATAATCGTAACCGTCTTTCTGCTTGTTGCTTTCAATGCGATACGAGAATTTTTCAATTCTTGCAAGAGCCTGCTTAAGTTCTTGCTCGGTTTTTGCCATATCTTTATCGCTGTTGTAAGCTTTTTCATTCATGACTTTTTTGAAACCGCTGCGAACCTTGGCAGAGAAGCCCTGATAACGATCTTCAAAGTTGGCAATTTCTTTTCTTTCCTGCGGAAGCGGACTAAAGGTAGCCATGAAGGTAACTTTGTCGGGTTGAGATTTTGAAAGGGCCGTTTTTCCTTCAAGAACTGAAATGATTTTTGCGATCAGAGAATAATTCTTCTGAGGGCAGGTAGCGATAATCGTATAGCCATCGAAATAGGTCACGATTGCATCACTGTTGCGAAAAGCAAAGGGATAGATTCTCGAATTCTTTCCGTTTATTCTTGCATTGCGAGGCTTTTTGTCGGCGACTTTGATACCCTGTTTTTTCAGAGTTTCAAAATATTTCTCATAACGCTTGTCTGCGAACTCCAGGAACTTGTCTGATTTAACATCGCCCTTGAGAATAAACGCCACATTGAGCATATCGGCGGGCATTTCCTGACCGACGATTGCATAAGAAACCTGTTCTTTTGCCGGATCAGGAATACCGGCTTTGCGAAACTTATGGTCGATAACCTTATTGCCAATAAAATTGGTCACGCCTTTGCCCATTGCCAGATCTTTTTCGAGAAATTTGGCGATTTCTTCGAGTTCAACGAATCTAATGTCGGCAGGGTCGGTTACAAAGGCGCAGGGTTCGGCAAAAACATTGCCTGCGAGAACCAGAAACAAAGCAAGAACCAACAATAGCGATTTCCTCATGTTCAACCTCCGGTAAAAAACCAAAATATTATACTCATTCATTTATCTATGCTATTTTATCTTGTAATAATTTTATAAACAAGGATTGTTTTTTCTCGCCGAAAATTATGAAACTGTTGTTGATACTTCCACATGGGCCTATTCACCGGGCGGGAACCGGCACATACAAGCGGGCGCTGCGCTATGCACCTCTAACGCTGGCCACCTTGGTAGCGCTGATTCCCAGAAAGCTCGATGTTGAAGTGAAGCTTATCGATGAGGGCGCGGAAGTATGGGACCCCAAAGAATACCTTGACGTCGACCTGGTCGGAATAAGCGTCATGACAGGGACTGCCCGCCGTTCATATTCAATCGCCGACTATTTCAGAAAAAACAATATCAAGGTTATCCTTGGCGGCATCCACACAACGCTGATGCCAGAAGAAGCCAAACAGCACGCAGATTCAGTGGTTGTCGGTCTGGCCGAGGAGACATGGCCACAAGCCTTGCTGGACTTTTCCAATAACTGCCTCAAGCCTCGCTATCAGATGCGGGCCAATTTGACTTCAGACGCCTTTTTCACCCCGATTCCTGACCGCAGCATCTTCGACAAAAAAAAATACATTACCGTAAATTCAATCGAATCTACCCGGGGATGCGCTTATACCTGTTCCTTTTGTGCAGTGGCCCGAGCCTGGGGCAACCGCTATTTCATGCGGCCAATAAAAGATATCATTACCGAGATAAGCCAGATGGAAGGAAATGAGCTGTGCTTTCTCGACCCCAGCATGACCTGTAATCGGGAATTTTCTCTGCAGCTGTTTCGCGCCATGATTCCATTTAAAAAATGGTGGGTCGGCTGCGCGACCATAGATGTTGCCCATGACCCCGAACTATTGAAAGCTATGGCCGCCAGCGGTTGTCGAGGACTTTTGATTGGCTTTGAGTCAGTTTCCCAGAATTCACTGTATGAGGTTAACAAACCCTTTAACAACGTTAATCGCTATCTTGAAGCGATCAAAAAATTTCATGAAGTCGGAATCGGCATCCAGGCTTGCTTTGTTTTCGGTCTCGACACTGACGACCGCGATGTTTTCAAACGCACGGTTGAATTCGTTTACCGCTCTGAAATTGACCTGCCACAATTTTCAGTACTTACGCCTTTTCCTGGAACCGAGGTTTTTAATGAGCTCGACCGTGCCGGCCGGATAATCAATCGAAACTGGTCGCTATATGATGCCGAGCATGTCGTTTTCCAACCGAAAAACATGACCGTCGAACAGCTGCAGGAAGGTCTGATTTACGCCTGGCGCAAAAGTTATTCGTTGCGTTCTATTTTCAAACGACTGTCAGGTTCGAGATGTCTCCTTTCAATCGCTATTCCTGCGAATCTCGGCTATAATTTCTATGCCAGACATCTGGCCAGTTATACCCATGAAAAAATGCTCCAGGAAGAAACTACCCTCTTCCGAGACTGACATCCGTCTCAACATTAACACTGTATTTGATATCTGACCTGGAAACACGGCAAAAAATTCCTGCGACTTCAGGGCACCATAAAAAAAAGAAAAAATACCAGGCAAGAAAAAAATTTTCTGCTGTCAGTCAATTTTAAAAAGAATTTACAAGAAACCTTCGTGCCCTATCTCAGTCTAATTCAAGCTATCTGCATGGTTTATATTGAAATGAAACCTGATGTATGTTATTCTTTTGCCGCTATTAGCAGATGTTCATTCCAACAGAACGCAATGCAGTTTGGATTTTTTGATTTTTTTCTCAAGTATGTGCAGAAAAGTGCCGATCATTATTGAGAAAAACAGCAAAAGCTGAATTGCAAGGAGGCACTAACAATTAAATGACACCACGAAACGGGATTCATTTCATAGGAATCGGCGGTGTTGGAATGAGCGGACTGGCTCAGATTTTTCTGCACAAGGGCTACAGCATTTCAGGATCGGACGTCGCCGAAAACGACAGAATCGTTGAACTCAGAGCCAATGGCGCTCAGATTAACATCGGTCACCGCAGCAGAAATATTCCTGCAAACACCTGCAGAGTAGTTGTATCGACTGCAATCAACAAAGAAAACCCCGAGCTCGTTGCCGCAAGGAAAAACGGGCTTTCAGTTATTCATCGCTCCGACCTTCTTGCAGAACTGTTTCTCGATGCCCGTCAGGGCATTGCAGTTGCCGGTTGTCATGGTAAAACCACAGTCAGTTCTATGATCGCCACGATTCTCAAGAGTGCCGACAAAGATCCGACCTGTGTAATAGGCGGCCATGTAAACGCCCTCCAGGGCAATGCCTGCGCCGGCAATTCTGGCATTTTTGTTGCAGAAGCCGACGAAAGTGATGCAACCTTTCTCAAGTATTTTCCCCAGTTCGGCGTTATCACCAATATCGATAACGACCACATGGATCACTATTCCAGTCTCGACGCGATTGTAAAGGCATTTGAAATCTTTGCCTCACACATCAGCTCAGATGGAACTCTTTATTATTGTGCTGACGATCCCATTAGCCGCAACCTGGCCCTTCCGGGAAGCTTGCGGGCTATTTCTTATGGCATCAATATTCCAGCCGACCTCATGGCCGAAAGCATTGAATATCATCCTTATGGCTCGACATTCACTCTCAGCATCGGCGGAAAGCCCAGCAGCACCTTCCAGCTTTCAATACCAGGCCGCCACAATGTGCTTAACGCGCTGCCGGCAATTGGTTTCTGCCTCGATCTTGGCATGAGCATCGAAGAAATTCAAAAAGGTCTGTTACTTTTCACCGGTGCCGGTCGTCGCTTCGAAATCAAGGGTGAATTTGACGGTGTAACGGTCATCGATGATTACGGACACCATCCCAACGAAATCAAAGCGACTCTTGAAGCCGCTCAAAGTCTGGGTGCAAGACGCGTTGTCGTAGTTTTTCAACCACATCGATATTCTCGCACACTCTTTTTATCTCAGGAATTTGGCCGCTGCTTCGACAGCTGCGACAAGCTTTTCATCACCGACATTTATGCCGCGTCTGAGAAGCCGATACCTGGCGTAACCAGCAAGGTCATACTTGACCACATGCCGGTTTCTCATCGCCGCAAGGTTAAAATGGTCAAAAACATCGAAGATGTTAAATACCATCTGCTTAACTTTGTTGAGCCAGGCGACGTAGTTTTCACAATCGGCGCGGGCAGCGTTACCAAGCTCGGCCCGGCAATTCTGGAATCGATGCGTTCACGCGCAATAGATTATGCATCGATACCTTTGAAAGCAGCTATTTGAGATAAATGGAGACACAGGCAATGACACTTTTAACCGCACTTTTTTTGTTCAGCGTTGCAGTAGTTCTTTCAAGAGCCTCGGTTTCACTGGGCTTTAAAATACTCGACAAGATCAAAGAGCGCTACGGCGCCTAAACCCCGATATTTCCCAAAAGACTGTTGCAGATGCTGCAACAGTCTTTTTCTTTGCCGCCGAATCGTTTAGAACTGCAAATTAAAACCCGGTCACTTCAGTCTCTTTATGAAAACTGGCGACCGGGTTAAATCATTCAGGCAAACAACCTTTGGTTAAAGTTGTTTTCCGGCAATCTCAGGGTTGAGTAACGGTCAAAACGTAAGATCCGCTGGCGAGCAGATAATTTTTGGCAACTTCTTCAACCTGTTCTTTTGTTGTCGAGGCAATATCAGCCGGATATTTCATACAGTAATCGAAGCCTTTACCAAAATACTCATCAGCAGAGTAAGTATCGGCAAGTGAGAGGTTGTCGACCAGTGACAAAGCATGTTGCCCGACAATGTATTTTTTCGCATCTTCAAATTCTTTGTCAGTAAAGCCTTTTTCTCTGAAATTATCGATTTCTTCTTTCAATCTTATGGTTGCCGTAGCCACTTTGCCTGCTGCCGTGCTTATCGTTGCCTGAAAGTATCCGGTATTGGCCATTCCGACATTGAAGGCCCAGGTGCTGTAGGCAAGCGAATCTTTAGCTCTGAGATTTTTAAACAACCTTGAAGACATGCTACCGGAAAGAATGTTCTGGGCAATTGTCATTGCCGCAGTCTTCTCATCACTAGCCGGGAATGTTCGTGCAGCATAAATAATCTGAGCCTGCTCACGATTTTTCTGCAGCTTGACTTCAATCGGTTCGGTAATTTCTTTAAGTTTCGGCAACTCAAAATCCTTTACCTTGCCCTCGTTGAAACGGCCAAAATGCTTGAGCAGCTCTTCTTTCATTTCTCGGGGATAAAAATCACCAACTATGGCAACAACCATATTCGAGCCGACAAAATATTTTTTATGAAAGTCTTTTAAATCCGATCTTTTGATTCTTTTGACATCATCTTCTTTGCCGTAAGTCGAATAACCGATCGGGGTGCCCGGAAAAAGCGCCTCGAGCGCGTTGTTGGCCGTAAATTTGTAAAGATCGTCCTCTTCTGATTTTATCCAGTCGAGTACCTGGCTTTTGAGCTTGTCAAATTCATTTTCAGGAAAGTCTGGCTCGGCAAGCACATCGAGAAACAGCTGCAGAGTCGGCAAGAAGTTTTCCGTCAGCGACTGCATTTCAAAAGAGGTGTAGCTTTTGCTGGCTCGCGAAGAAAACCGCGAACCCATACTTTCAAACTTCTCGGCGATTTCTTCTGAACTCATGTCTTTCGCGCCTTTGAAAAGCAATTCGGTGGTCAGATTGGCAAGACCGGCCTCTCGTTTTCCTTCACGCAGGCCACCTGCACCGATTTTTACCGCAACCGCAACCAGCGGCGATGCATGGTTTTCTTTAAGAATCAGGCGCACACCATTATCAAGCGTGATCATTTCAGGCTTGCTGTCAGGAGGCGGTGGCTGTGGCTCAAATCTGGCAATGGTCAAATTGGTATCACGAAAATACTTGGCGGCAACGTGCGCCAGGTCTTCAAGACTGACTTCTCTAACCTTGTCGACGAATTTGTCGGTATCCCAGACCGAGGAAAGAAGAGCATAGTGGCCCAGTTGCTGCGCATAGCCTTCTGCCGTTTCCTTGGCGTAGATGTCGCCGGCAATAATCTGCTGTTTGGCTTTATCAAGTTCTTCCTGAGTCACTTCGCCATTGATGAAGCGGTAAATGATTTTCTTGGCTTTATCGCTGAAAATTCTGGCCTTTCCCGGAGTAGTAATCGCTCCGACTTGAAAAAGCATTGGAAACTGACTTGAATAATAGCCAGCCCCTGCAGAAATTGCCAATTGCTCCTTTTCCACCAGTTCTTTCCAAAGCCATGAGGAAACCCCACCGCCGGCAATTCTTGCCATAACCGAAAGAGCATAGCGGTCGTCGCTTTCCATGCCCGGGACATGCCAGCCCATACGAATGTAAGAGTGCTGTAAATCGCCATTCTCAACGCGCAGACGCTGTTCTTGCTGTTCAGGTTCGGCTTTGATCTTCTGCATCGGCTTATCTACTCTGGGCGCGTTGCCCATGTATTTTCTGACGACTTCAAGGGCCTTATCGGTTTCGACATCGCCGACAATGACAACCCACATGTTCGAAGGCACGTAAAACCGCTTATAAAAAGAATAGATTTTGTCTCTCGTTACCTGTTCAATGTTCTGCAGATATCCAACGATTGGATGTTTGTAAGGATGCACCTCAAAGGCCTTGTCCATAATCAGTTGAATGATGCGATTGCCGGGATTATCCAGGCTCATGCGCAATTCTTCGATAACGACCTGCGATTCCTTAGCCAGTTCCTGTTCGTCAAAAACCGAGTTCAAAACGGCATCAGATTCCAGTTCAAACATTCGTTCAAAATATTGACTGGCTCCGACAAGATAGTAACAGGTGTAATCGTTTGCAGTAAAGGCGTTTTGCTTCGCACCCATCTGTTTAACTTCATTATCGAGCACACCGTAAGGAAAGGCGCTGGTTCCTTTGAACATCATGTGTTCGATAAGATGAGCATAGCCTTCCTGACCAGGCTCTTCATTGACCGAGCCAACTTTGACCCAGAAATTGATGGCCACTACCGGCGTCGCCTTCTGTTCCTTGATAAAAACGTTCAGGCCGTTGTCGAGGGTAAAATGGGCCCCTGCCTGAGCAAAAAGCTGCACCGAACTCAGCAGCAAAAGAATAAGAAATGCAGTTCGTCTGGCAATGTATTGCATGATTAGAACTCCTTGCCGATATTTTAAAGTATTCTACCACAAATTTTTCTTCAGACGGATATCTATGCAGCATTTCACTGATGAGTATGCCATTTCAGTATTAATCGCATCAACCCTGGCCATGCTCCTGACCTGGTATTTTTTCAGCGGTCAAAAAGTGCGCCTGCTTAAAAGCCTTGTTTTAAAAGCGTTGCCCGCCTGTGGCATCTTTTCAATTGCCTGGTTAATCGAAAAACTTGTCGGCAACTTTGGTTACTCCTGGCTGGCAATCGTCATCATAGCGCCAATTTTTGAAGAATGTGCCCGCTATGTCTATACCGAGATTCTTGAATTGCAGCATCAACACGAAGGTCTTTTTCTCGGCTTTTCAATCGGAATAATCGAAACCATACTGATTATTTTTGGAATTGGCCTGTCTTCTGCCAATCTTTTTTTCAGGATAGTTTTTTCGCAACCGCTACACGCAACCATGGGAATTTGCCTCGTATCAGGCAAAAATTCTCTTCTCAAGAATATTGTGGTTCATTTTTTCTTCAATTATGGAATCTTCGTTGGTGGCATACCCGGCACGATAATGGCAGCCACCGCTCTGACCACAAACATTGCCAGGATAATTTTCAGCAATTCAACTACTAACACCCAAAGCGAATGATGCCGATAATCCTGATAGAGAAATCCTTTATCAGGAGCAAAAAAATGCATAAGGCAAACAAATATTCGCTTTCAGGAATCGGCATTGCTTTTCTGGCAATCGCTCTATTCTGTGGCAACAATTTCATTTCTGCAGCCATTGCCAGCTTCAATCTTGCCGGGCTGCCACGAGAGTTAAGACTGGGCATCGATGCCGGCCTGATTTCACAAGACCAATGTAATCGCCAATACCTGAATCGCAATTCCAGTCGACAGGCTTTTGCCGACCGCCTTGGAATATTACTCGAACAGGTTGGTCTGATCGAAGTCTCTGATAGAAAAAGTCTAGAAAAAGCCGGTATTTTTTCATGCGCTGGTTCAACCCTTTCTCGCAAAGAAGCAGTTGAATCAATGGCCCGGATTTGCTTGTTGCTTGCCGGAAAAGAACAGATCAAGCTTCCCGAAGAAAAAGCGGTCAATTACCGTGACTTTAGAATTGCCGAAAAATACTCTCAGGCAATAGCATTTCTGCAGAAACGCTTTGTGGTGCGCGGATACCCGGATGGCCATCTAGGAGCCAGCAAAAAGCTGTCAAATCGCGAGTCGGTTTATTTTCTCTATCGACTATATGAAACCATTGCTGCCGAAATGATGGCAAAACAACCGGCAGCTGGCATCAGATTCGTCGACATTTCATTGAATCACCCGGTTATGAACTCGATCAGGACACTTACCCAAGCAGGCGCTTTCAACAAACTCATGCTCAAACCCGCTTTTGATGGTGAAGCACATATTCTCACCAGAGAATTGAGCGAAATGATCGAAGGAATCCTTGAAAACAATCAACAGGAAATCGATCAGGTCAGACTTAAGACAATTCTGCCCGGGAACGCCTCTTTAACCAGAAGTCAACTGGCAATGGCTCTTGAATACCTGCTCACTGGTGCAGAACTTCCGGAACCAAAAGAAAAGATCTCATACATCGATGTCAAGGCAGATTCAGCAGAATTTGCAGCCCTAACCAGACTGGCAGCAGCTGAAATACGCCTTGGCTACCAGACCAATTACTTCCGCGGCCAGGAAAAAGTAACCTGGTTTGAAGCAGTCTCAGCAGTTGCCACAGCAATAAAATCTTCCTTGAAAATAGCCCCCGCAAGCAAAAATACCCAAACTGAAAAGCTTGCACAAAAAGAAGATATCGACGCCTTGATTGCCTTGATCAAAGCAAAGAAAGCAAGAGTCAGACAGATACTGGAATATAAACGGCCTTATCAGCGATAAAAGCCCTTCAGATTCGCCCCAGAACCATGCGTTCTTCGGGCTGACAACTGATAATCAGATCCTTGCATGCCGCATAAGCAATAGTTTGTGCGGCATGTTTTGCTTCTGCCGGATTAATGGTAGCAAATACCTTCTCAACTGAAAAATCGTCATGCTGAAGGTAAACCTTTACAACCCAGAGAGTTCCGGTGTTTGATAAAAAGCATTCTGAATCTCTGGTCAATTCAACACTCATAATTTCATCGAAATGAAATGCAGTCGATCTTATTCCCAATATGCTCGACTCTTCCAGGAGCACCTTCTGTTCAGAAGAATTCATGATAACGGTCTTGCGATAGGTAAAAAGTACGAGACCGGCCAGAAGAAAAGCTCCGGCAACAGCCAGACTGAACAGACAAAAAGAAAACATGCTGAAAAAAAGCTTACCGACCAGTAGCTTGAAAACGATACCGAGACCGGCGAAGATGAAAAGGCCGCCAAGAACCCTGCAAACTCTCGATGTTCTGAATATAGCTACATCCTGGCCGAAGTCTTCAAACTTCATTACCTTAAAAGCACTAAAGGCTCCCATACTCCAAATTTCCCCAGACGCAAACTTTATATTTCTTAACAAAAATTCAGGTGAAGCCGATATTATCAAAGGAAAAAGGGGCGGGTCAACAGTTTTTTTTCTCGCAAATCGGCGTACACTCAGCATTTCAGATCAGCCGTACTTTTCAGCCAAAAAATATTTTCTGTGTACGCAACCAATCTCGATCAAAAGAGGGTGAGAGGGTATTTTTTATCAATCCAAAACATCAGACGCCTGATCTAATGAGCGAATCAAAAAACCGGTACAGTCCGTCAAGCAGCTATGTACATCAAGTCTTAAATACTCGCCAAAACTCTTTATTCATGGCCATCTCTTCAAACTCCTGCTCATCGATCACCTTCAAACCAGAGCTTTGCAGCAGAGCGGCGGCGATTCCACTTCCATCGACAAGTTTGCCAGAGAAGCTTCCATCATAAACGTTCTTAATGCCGCAAGAAGGACTGCGTGATTTCAAAATCGCCAATCGAACCCGATAAAGTCGGGCAAGTCTCAGGCTTTCTTCTGCACCTTTTACAAAGAAAGCGGTGACATCATCGCCATCACGATTGAGAATTTTACCCTGCCCAGAAAGAATAGAACCAGCGTCAGCCTGCAACTCTGAAGGAATACGGGGCGTCGGCATTCCACCCTGCTGTTCTGGGCAAACCGGCAAAAAAACTATGCCGGCGGCAATCAACTCTTCGATTAAAGGACAAAGCCTCTCCAGATATACAGGAGAGGCCTTTGCTTTATAATTACAGCTTAAACCCAGCAGGCAACCGCTGATTAAAACAACTTCATTTTCAGAGGTCATTTTCATCAGATGATGGCACTTGCACCGCTGGCGCTACCACCGGAGCCGGTGGAACAGGCACAGCCCTGGTCGCAGGCTGACTATTTGTTCCGGCAGCGCTGTTAACTGACTCAGGTTGAGATTTTTCAGTATTGGTGGTAGCTCGGTTTTTAAGAATAATCGAGCGATTCAGATCGGATGATTCCTGAATCATGGTTGATCCAGTCGCAACGTTTCCAACTCCAGTTTTTCCGGCGACATGCTCTTCACGGTTAACGCCTGGGAAATTCTGCTGAACCTGCAGCACTGCAGGGCCAATCAACAAAACAGAAATACTCGGAAAAATGAAGAATACCAGAGGAACCAGCAGTTTTACCGGCAGCTTGTTAACTCTTTCTTCGGCCAGAATCATGCGTTGGTAACGCATCTGTTCGGCCTGAGCACGCAGGGTCGGCCCAATTTCTGCGCCGAGTCTCTGGGCCTGAATCAATGAACTGACGAATGAAAAGAACGAAAGAACCCTGACTCGCTCAGCCATATCCGCCAGCGCTTCTTCCATGCTTTTGCCGACCTTCAGATCCTGCAAAAACATTTTAAATTCGACGATAATATCGGTGTTTCGCTGCTTTTCAACGACTTTGGCAATACCGCCGGTAAGATCGAGACCTGATTCAATAGCCAGCGAAAGCAAATCAATGACATAAGGCAGCTCAAATTCGATATTCTTCTGTCTTTTTCTGATCAGATGAGCCAGATAAATGCGTGGCAGCCTGAAGCCAATTGGAATGAGGAGGATCAGAACGACCCAGCCGAGCATTCCAAGAATGAAAGGATTTATGAAAATGATCAGCAAGCTCAAAAAAGCGATTGCCGTAAGTTCCATGATGCCGATAAATTCGTCGGGTGTGAATTCGTTCGCTTTGTTAGAGGCTTCAAGCAAGAATTTGGTTTCGAGACGGATACGATTGAACCATTCGCCGGGAACAGAAGCGTTCATGGCCGCCAATGGAGCAAGAATCGGCCGGAAAAGAACCCAGCGTTTTCTGCCGCGAGATCTGGCTTCGTTAGTATTGATCATTGCCTCTTCAGCATCGGGAAGGATGGAAGCAGTCATTCGGTTGATGAAAAGCAGGCCGACGATCGCCGCACTGAGAGAGAGAATCAAAACCACCTGACCGTAAGGGTTTTGCAGCATCGGAATCAGATACTGGGGATGGAAAGTAGTAATTACAACTGCCAGAACCAGAGGAATAGAACCGACAAGATTACCTGAAAGGCGGGCATGAGCAGTTCCAGCCACAACCTTGCCCATAATTTTCTTTCGTTCGGCAACAGTTAAAACAATCTGCCGATAAAGATCTTCCAAATTGCCGCCGGTTTCCTGCTGAAAAATGGTGGCATTCACAGCCAGCTTCAAATCAGGACTCGGCACACGTGCAGCAAGGTTTGAAAGCGCTTCGACCATCGGTATGCCTAGTCGTCTTTCCTGAACCAGATTGCGAAATTCATTGCAAATCGGTGGCGGAGTAGACACAGCAACCAGTTCGAATGCCTGATCCAGGTTTCGGCCGGCCTTCAGACTAGAGCTGATCATGAGCAGAACTTCAATGAGCTGGTCTTCGAGACTGGCTCCGGTAACGCTCTGCAAATACTTCGAGCGTCGGCCTTCTTCCTTGTCTTTTGCGGTGCCTTTAATGTCAAGACTTAGATCTAGCTGATCCTCAAGAAAGAAATATATGCCTACAATAACTCCTAATATTGCCAATATTTTAAATGCCGGAAATAAGGTCATTGTTCTGCTTCCTCCTCATGCGCTTCTTGCGTTTTGCTCGGTTTGAACAGATGGGTGTGCTTTTCCAGGAAACTGCCGGGTATGGCCCGGATGAATTCTGGAATGACCCCGGTAGGAGCGATGTCCCCAATGACCCGGCCATCTTCGTCAATCCATTTTTTCTGAAACTTGAATAAAGTCTGGGTTTTTATAATTGTATCCTCGATACCAACCACCTCGACAACCTCGAGGAGTTTTCGGTTTCCATCGGCCAGACGGCCGTTCTGAACGACAATATTCACCGAACTGGCGATCTGCTCTCTTATGGCACGCAACGGCAAATCGACACCGGCCATCAAGACCATGGTTTCCAATCTTGCCAGGGCATCTCTGGGGGAATTTGCATGTAAAGTCGTCAACGAGCCATCATGCCCGGTATTCATTGCCTGAAGCATATCCAGGGCTTCGGCACCACGACATTCACCGACGATAATGCGATCTGGGCGCATGCGCAAAGCGTTTCTGACCAGATCTCTGATCGTTACCTGGGTTTTGGCTTCAGTTCCCTGTTGGCGTGCTTCAAGGCGACCGAGATTGTTCTGGCTCAGCCTCAATTCAGCAGAATCTTCGATACAGATAACCCGCTCGGCTGGCAGAATATAATTCGACAGAACGTTGAGCAAAGTTGTCTTACCGGAGCTCGCTCCTCCTGAGACAATGACGTTCTTTTTCAGATGCACACAAAGCTTGAGAAACTCGGCCAACTCCGGAGTGACGCTCTTGAAACGGTATACCAGGTCATCCATTCCGTAAGGCACTCGCGAAAACCGACGAATGGTCACCATCGGCCCGGTTAAAGACAATGGCGGAATAATGGCATGTACGCGTGAACCGTCTGACAATCGCGCATCTACATAGGGTGTTCTTTCGTTAACCGTTCGTCCGACCGGCATAAGAATTCTTTCAATAACCGTTCGCACATGATCGGCGTTGTTAAAGCGTCTATCTGTAAGCATCAGGCGACCATTTTTTTCGACGAAAATTTTGTCAGGGCCATTAACCATTATTTCATCGACTTCATCATCGCGCATGAATTCTTCAAGTGGGCCAAGTCCAAGAATTTCGTCGATCAGGTATTTTTTGACCTCTGACTCGGCGTTATGCCCCGGAATCTGTGGCGGCGGATTCTTGCGAAAGGCATCGTCGATTTTTTCTTCGACATGATCGCGCAATTCGTGATCACTGATTCCGAAACGGTTTTCAAGCTGGTTTACCACATCTGCGCGTAATTTGCGCAAATATTCGTCAATCTCTGCCGGAAAAGGATTGTAATTTTGCTCAACTTCGTCGGGCAGGCAACCGGCAGCAGGCATCTGAATAACCCTGTCAACAAGCTGCACAAAGCTTCTTTCGACTGGTCCGTCGTCAGATCCACCGGTGATCTCCTTGCCAAGGGGGATCGACTGCTCAGGGTCATAGAGACTGGATTCATGGTTGTCGTTTTCAGCATCGACATGATTTCTCAACCAGAGAATCTTCTTTTTCAGCTCATTACGCCTTGTAGCTTCTTCTAGAAACTTGCCTGCAAAAGAAGGCGATGGCGGCTGAGAAGTGTAGACATACATCAGTACATCTGCTCTATAAAGCAGAAAAACTGGAACCGGCGTCAACAGAAACGGAACATCGATGACAACGTATCCATCAACGCTTTTAAAGGCTTTGATCAGGTGGTTCAATGAATCA
>CAZQUE010000049.1:0-34676 GCA_964596185.1 uncultured bacterium
ACGGAGCTCTCGGTAAAAATCGCCGGGCACTCAGCGTTGGCCTGGCCTGCTCGCCCTGTGTAAGCTCTTACAACCATCGGGCCACTTCCTGTAATGATAATCAATGTATGAAACAGCTGCGCGTCGAAATGGTTTACGAAGCTTGCGATGCTCTGCTGACCCGAGGAGGAAAATAATGACCCGAAAAGTTGCTGTTTTTATGGCCACCGGCTTCGAAGAAATGGAACTGACCATTACCGTAGATATTCTTCGTCGTGCTGAAATAGAGGTTAAAACCGTTTCTCTCGGCACTGACCTTAGCCCAGTTACCGGTTCGCGCGGCATCAAAATGTTGCCCGACCAGACTTTGGCCGATATCGACCTCGCCAGTCTCGACATGATTGTTTTACCAGGCGGACTTGAAGGCACCAAAAATCTCGGCGAAAATAAGCAGGTGCTTGAACTGGTCAAAGAAGCCCATCAGACCGGAAAGATCGTCGCGGCAATCTGTGCTGCCCCGGCAGTTCTGGTTCGCGCCGGTATCGCCGTGGATCGTGAGCTTACCTCGCATCCGGCGGCCGCTTCTCACATGCAGGGAGTTAAATACAGCGAACAGCGGGTGGTCAAAGATGGCAAAATCATCACTTCACGGGCGGCCGGCACAACCTTCGAATTTGCTTTTGCCCTGATGCGGGAACTCCTCGATCCGGAAACGGTCGAAAAAGTTAATGCCGGGGTTTTGGCCCGTATCTGATTTAAACTGAATGTCTTTGTGTGCCTGTGAAACTCAGTGCGCGGGCGGCACATCGTCAGCGGCCATATATTTCTCATTGAGAACGAGATTGATATACTTGGCGTTGAGCGAGTCGCCGATATATTCGTTCAATGTTTTGGCTGCAGCTACCAGGTTTTCATGATTCGGAACCTTGACGTCTTTGCCGCAGAGTGAACAGTAAAGCTCGCCATCTTTCTCGTTGATGACGACATGGCTTACTTTCATTACATTGCGACAATTGGCGCATTCAATCGTGAAATGAAACACAAGTTGATCAATTCTTTCGAGCATTGTCTTAATCCTTTTTTCGAATCGGTTGCTATTTATACTCTTCTGACCCGGCAAAAGTCAAATCGCAGGAAACTGCGCCCTATTCAAAATATAGAGAAAATTGGAAATTTATTGCCTACTGTATTATAATGTCTTTTGCCGAACTCAGTTTCGGCCAATTTACTGCACTCTCAATACAGGAGATCGTTATTGTGAAAAGTTTCCGTCGTGAGCTCTGGTTCGAAGTCGACAGCCGTCGAGGTTTGATAAATATTACTCCCCAGGTACAGGATGCCATCAATGAAAGTGGAGTTAAAGAAGGACTGGTGCTGGTAAACGCAATGCATATCACTGCCAGCGTTTTCATCAACGATGACGAAAGCGGTTTGCACAGCGATTTTGAAGTTTGGCTTGAAAAGCTTGCCCCGGAGCAACCCTATTCACAATATCGGCACAATACTGCAGAAAACAATGCCGACGCGCACCTGAAAAGAACTATTATGGGGCGTGAAGTTGTCGTTGCCATTACCGAAGGCAAGCTCGATTTTGGCCCCTGGGAACAGATTTTCTACGGTGAATTCGACGGCAAGAGACGCAAGCGGGTACTTATAAAAATTATTGGCGAATGATCGTTCTTGGCACGCGCGGGTTCTTGACTAAATTGGTTGGGAGGAAAATGTGATAAAGATGTTTCGCCTGTTTCTAATAATAGGTGTTCTGTTGCCAATTCTGTTTACCGGTTGCTCGGGAGGAGGATCTTCCGCCCCGTCGGCTTCGGTCGATACAACCCCGGAAGCCGCTGTAGTCGGGATTTTTAACAATCTCAAAGCAGGCAGCATTTTTCGCTATGACCAGCTTGGCAAAGTGAGCGCCCAGGAATCCACTTCCGAATCCAGTGAATCCGGTTATATCAGCTTTCGCGACCTCAGCGGCGAAGTCTGGCTTTTCAAAGTGCTTAAAATAGAATATTCAAGCGCCAGCAACGCTTCGGTTTTTACCAGTTACTACAATTCAGGGGCGCCGCAATTCGGCGGCCTGAACATCGTTTTCAAAATGGTTAAAGATGACGGCTTATGGTACCTGGAAGGCATGGAAATCACCGAAATACCGGCAGTTGTCGTCGTTGGCACCGGCATCAATGGTGCTATTACCGACGAAGTAACCGGGTTGCCGGTTTCCGCTGCCAGGGTCGAGGCCTACGATTCGGCTAATCAGTTGGTTGGTTATGCAGTGACTGATTCCAGCGGTTATTATGAAATTATGGATCTTTCCCCCGGAAGTTACTATCTTGTCGTTTCTCGCGCAGGTTATGCGCCTTATACCATAAATGGCATACTGGTTCGTTAGGTTTCAGGGTTAGAGGAGTCAAAAAGTGATTAGAAAAATTTTAGCTTATTCATTTTTCGTTCTGGTTATTGGTCTGGTCGCCGCAGGTTGCGGTGGTGGCGGAGGCGGTGGAGCCAACCCCGTAGCCGCGCCGGTTACAACTGGTTCGGTTGCCAATCTTACCGGTGTCGTAACTCTTGAAAACGTGCCGCTGGCCAACGCCAAAGTATTTCTCTACCCCTCCCAGAGTGCTTATCTTGCCGGGATAGCCCAGCTTGGCTCGGTGCGGGCAAATATCCTTCAGCAGACTCTGAACGATGATGGCAGCTATTCGACATTCACCGATGCAACCGGTCGCTATAGCTTTACCGGTATTCCCGTCGGCAACTATACTCTTATTGCCGCCCGCGACCAGTCGCACCAGTTTGCCAAAACCAACGTAATTCTCGGGGCTGTTACCCAGCAGGATGCACAGCTTACTCCGACCGGTTCTGTTACCGGACGAGTACAGATGATGGTTGATGCGACGACCGAAAATATCCCCGGTGCGATCGTTTACCTCGATGGCACATCTTATGTCGCAGTTTCAGGTCTCGATGGAACCTACACCATCTCCAACGTTCCCGCCAACCAGAGTTTTACCGTTAAGGTCGTTTCCTCAAAAGGAGCGGCGACAACTTCTCCGACCGTTACCGTAACCCCGGGAACCAGTTATAGCGCCCCAACCATAATGCTTGCTGCTCCCGATGTTCCGACTTCAGTAGTTTCCGGACAGATCGCCATATCCGGCGTCAGTGCCCCCGATGCTGAACTTGCCGGACACATGGTTCTTCTTACTTCTCAAGATCAGACACCTTTGATCAATCTCACCGATGAAAACGGTAACTATTCATTCATCGTCAGGGCCGGCGGTGATTATCGTATTACTCCCATCCCCGAAGAATACGACTCTATTCCTCTTTTTCAGACGGTTAATGTAACCCTTGGCCAGAATACCTCACCCTCGCAAACCTTCACTCTGCAGGCCGATCAGCAGGGACAGGTCTATTTCTTTGTTGAAGGTAGCTTGACCAAGACTGAGAAAGCTTTCGACGAAGCCGATGAGGCCGGCGTGCCGATTACCCTCACCGAAACCGGTAGTCAGAGAACCTTTGCCACTGTCTCGATTCCCGACGGTTCTTTCAATTTTGAAGTGCCGGCCGGTGAATATGAACTCGCGGTTGGCGGCGGTTATGCCCTCGAAACACCATTGGCGGTGAATCCATTCACCGTTTCCGGTCAGCACAGCATTCCGGCATTCAACATCGTTCCGACTCGCAATGTCGTTCTCGTCCAGGGAACTATCATTAAAACCAGTAAAGTTATGGGTGAATCCGACGAATCCGGTGTCGCCCTGATTCTCACCTCTGCCGATTCGGTTACCTATCCTTCAGTTACCGATGCTTCCGGCAATTTCTCATTCTTCGTCCCCAACGGCACCTACGAACTTTCTACCGGTGGAGTTTATCAGTTCGAAAACCATCCATTCGGTGGTTCGCCTCTGGTCGTGCCTCTCAGCACGGCGCAACAGACCATATTGGCTTCGCCGATCAATGTCGCACCAATGGGAGTCGGCCAACAGATGGCTCTCGTTCAAGGCCAGATCAGCAAACTTGCCAAAGCCTTCGGCGAAACCGACGAGGGTGGGGTAACTCTTACACTGACTACTACCGACGCGACAGTGGTTACTTACTCGGCTGTCAGCGCTCCTGACGGTTCTTTCTCCTTCTCCGTTCCATTGGGCGAATATAGCTTTGCCGTCAGCGGCAGTTATAAATTGGTCACTGATCCTTTGTCAGGGTCACCGCTGAATGTCACCGGCGATTATTACTTTGACCCTATCGAAGTCGGACCGCACCAGGAAATGGTTCAGGTGCAGGGCAGCGTTGCCAAACAGGCTTATGCTTTTGATGAAACCGACGATCATAGTGGGGTTAACATCACTTTGTCTGCTGACGATGCTTCCGGCAACGTTTATTCGGCAATCTCCGATGTGAATGGCTACTTTTCGTTCGATATCCCCTCAGGAACCTATAAGTTGAGTATTGGCGGCAATTACAAGCTGCAAACCACCCCGCACCCGGATGTTGTCACCAACGACCCGGTGACATATATTAGCACGCCAATTTCGGTAATACCTTCCGCTGAACTCTTCAATGTTGTTGGTATCATCTCGAAAACTGCTACGGTTCCCCAGGATCCGTCCGGAACCAACCCGGTGACCGTCATTCTTCGCTCAGCCGATAATTCTTATGAAGCCATTACCAGCGATAACGGCGATTTTGCCTTCAAGGTGAAAGCCGGAACCTACAACATCGAGCTTAGCGGGCCTTACGTCTTCGATACCGTTCCGGCAGCACTTGTAATCAATGCTGATGAAGATTACGGCACTCTCAATGTCAGCCCTTCAACGATGATTTCTGCGGTTCTTGGTGGTACAATTACCCCAGCCAGTATTGGAGAACCTTTCCAGGTGCGCCTGTGGGATGTGGATAACACTCAATTCGTTGCCACCACCATGAGCACTAAGACTCTGACCGGTTATAATTACCGCTTTAACGACATTCCTCAGGGTACTTATCGCGTAATCGCTTTCCCTGACAAAAATGGCTATTTTGCTGAGACTCCTTCTGGAAGCCCGGTAACACTGGCGGCCGGAGACAGCCTGCTTACCCATGATCTTGCCGCGGTAAAAATCGTTCCTTTGATTACAGGTTTAACTGCTGCCGGCAACCTGGTAGATCTTGTCGGCACTGATTTTACCGGCGCCCCGCCTGCTCCCGCTGAAACCAGAGCTTACATCAGCGGAAATGTCATGCCAAGACCATTGTCCGGCGATCTTACTGCGACTTCCGACCGGTTCGATATTTCAGATATCGCTCCCGGTGACTATCTGGTCGAACTCAGAAGAACCTGGACCTACATTGTGGCCGCCGGAATAAGCGAAACCTTCGTGTTGAAGAGCAATACTGCGCCTTTGTCGAAGCCGATTCAGCCGCCAAGCAACCTGGTGATGCAGGAATTGACCGATACCAAAGCGAAATTCACCTGGCGCAATGCTCCCTGGACACAGGCTACCGACATTGAAATCTATAACGTTACCGATTCAATAGTTTTCAATAACTATCCGAATGTCCCTGAGAATTTCTTTGAAGTGACTGGCCTGGCTCCGGACAAAACCTATGAAGTTCGCCTGCAGAACAAAGCCGGCAACAAGATCTCCGCCATTTACAACGCTCCTCAGTTCACTACAAAAAAGGCTTCGGATTATCAGATCCAGACCATTTCATTGGTTAATTCGGGCAATTTGCTTTCAAATGGTACAGTTCTGGACTTCATGTCCGCAAACGATACCTATTACGTCCTGCATACTATCACCACTGATTTGTATGTTTCCAGGTATGATTCTATTACCGGGGCTGAACTTGGAACTACTCCAATCTTCGCAAGTGCTGCGGCTCCTTCTCGGGATCAGGCTAGTATGGCTTATGGAGGTGGTTTGATTTTCATCGCCTATTCAGATCAAACAGATGTCATTGTAAATGCTTACAATCCGGCTGACCTGACAACTCCGGTCGGAACAAGAACACTTGCCGGATACACTGAAACCCAGATGATTTATGCTGGTGGAGCTTTGTTCCTCGCATGTAGTTCCTATGCCTCGGGCAATACCCATGATTTGATTTACTTTGATAATCCTGGCAGTCTAACTGGCAACGCTCCGCAAACTGTTGAAACCTGGTCGACTTCAGGACTTTCAAACAGTTCCAATTCTTATCTGGCGATGGTTGCCGCTGACGCCAACAATCTGTATTTTGCTTATCTTGACACCAGTGGCAGCACTTACGATACTTGCGTTATCAACAAATACAGCCTGAGCGATCCAATGCTAGGTTATTCAGACCTGTTCACGCTTGATTTTACTCCTGGGCATTCAATGTATGTCGGAATAACTCAATTCAAAGAGTTTCAAAACCATCTTTTTGCCAGGGTAACTTATGGAAATAGTCCTGTTTCCCATAGGTTCTATTTTGTCGATTCAAACTCCGGTTATGTGGATCAAAAGTTATCTTTACCATTTAGTGTTAGGGGCGACCTGGGAGTTGACAGCAAGGGACGAATCTGGATGGGCGAAAGCCAACCCAATGTTCCGTCTGGTAAGGATTTCTTTGTTCAGACAAATCTTGCTGGTGACGCACTTCAGACCATCAAGGTTGAAAACGGTTTCGTCAATGTTGATAATTCAGGCGGCGACCCATTCCCCAGTCCTGCTAATTTCATCAAGCTTGACCCGGTTAGCAATTCGATGAATATGCTTTTCAAAGATGGTAGCGAAGCACTTTCAGTTTATCGTTATTCTTCCGAGTATTAAACCAGGATAAAACCTCTGAAAAAGGGCTGCCGGCAAGGCAGCCCTTTTTTTCTTAACGGAATAATTGTCCTGATTATCCAAAAAAATTGCTTTTTGTGCGGTTTTGGCATAAATTATTGAATTATGATCAGACTAAAAGCTATTGGTAAGCTATTTATCGCCTGTGCCGTTGTGGCTCTGACCGTCGGCCTGGTGATCAGCGCCTCGGCTTGGAGCAAGGACTTTCTGCTCGAGCTCACCATTGTCACCGACAAGCAGGAAGAATATATCTTTCTGGCAGAGCTCGATGACCGACAGTTTCGCGATCTGCGTAACGATACCAGCAACGAAATCAAAGAATACCTGGTTGAAGCCCGACGTAAATACGCTGATGAAATCGGCTATCGCAAAGAGATTTACGGCGAGGAAAACTACAAAATGGTGGTTATTACCAGCTATAAATTCATCGTTAAGGACAAATCCAGCGGAAGAATTCTGCTGAAAAAATAATTTGAAGATTCTGCATGACCAGATTTGGAGGAGGCCATGAACCTGATAAAACGCATTTTTGCCATTTCCCTTTGCTGCCTTGTTCTTTGTAGCGCCCAACTCTTTGCCTTGATCAAATCTCCGCCCGAAAAGGCCATTCTCCCAAATGGTCTGCGAGTTGTCGTCGTTGAAGACAAGAGTCTGCCGATTGCCGCTGTCGGACTTGTTTTCGACACACAGGCAACCAGCCATGAAAGCTGTAATTCAGGCTTGAGCCGCATTTGCCGTTCATTGCTTGAAAATGCCGGTTTCAACGGACAAACCCGCTATGATTTCAATGCCGAACTTGAAAAAATAGGTATCATTACCGATTTTGGCAGCAGTCAGGAAGCATTTTTCGTTGCTGCCCAGGGTAATGCCGATCAGGTTGAGAAGATGTTCGAAGCCATCAATAAATTAGGCTTTTTGCTCGAACCTTCAAATGAAAATCTCGCCCAGGGAAAAGAAGAAGCCCTGCGCCATGTCAAAACTGCAAAAAAATACCCTTTGAGCACCGGATTGCTGGCCCGACAGGCCTGGCAGGATCTTTTCCCCGGTCAGGGAGCTGAATGCCATGGCCCGATCGATGAAGAAAAACTCAATCGAGTTGAAATACAGCAGCTCGAAACTTTCAGAAAAAAAGTTTTCGTTCCAAACAATGCCGTGCTCGTTGTCGTCGGTGACGTAACCGCTTCTGACATCTTTAAAAAGAGCATGCAGGTTTTCGGCGGACACCAGGCTACTCAGCAACAACAGCTGACTTTCGTGAAAGAACCGGAATCAGAATCCCGAAAAAGAGAAAACATCGAATTTCTCGATGTCGATGATACCCAGGTTGTAATCGCATTCTCTGCGGCTAACTATTCCTCTGCCGATATGCCGGCGACCCTGCTTTGGAAAACGGCTCTGGATGGCATCAACAGTTCATGGTTTGAAACGACTGTAAGCAAAGACTTCCCAGAGTTGAAAGATCTCCACGCCATGTATATTCCCGGTAAAGAGACCGGACTCTTTCTGATCGGCTTTTCAAGTCGTGATGCTGACGTAAACCGGCCAATCAATTTCATGCTTTCTTCACTGGCAAATATGTTCAACGATCCGCCAAAAGGTGAGGCCTTGCGACGCATCATTGAAATGCAGCAGTTGAAAGACCTGCAAAGTCGCGAAACCAGGCTCGAACGTGCTTATGACCTTGGTTTGGCTGAACTGATGAGCTCTTATCGTATTGCCGACGGCATCGTTTCTGCCTACAGCCGGGTCACCCCAGAAGACATGGAGCGGGTTGCCAAGAAGATGTTCAGCAGCAACTGCTATTCAATCAGAATTGCTTACCCTTTGAAGATGCAGAAGGCCGAAGATCGCCCGGTACAGATCAAGGTTCTTGATAACGGCACGAGAATAATGGTTCACAACTTTGCCGGAAGCGAAGTAGTCGGGCTGTCAATGCTTTTTGGCATCGATTCATGCACCACTGACGATAAAGACAAAAAGATGGCCAGAGTGGTTGCTGAAATGGTTTCTGCTTTCATAAACGATCGTGAGAATAGAAAATTCAATCGCCATCTCGATAATATCGGCGCGAGCCTTAACGCCGGTTTTACCGGTGATGCTCTTCTGCTGACAGCCAAAACGCAGAAGCAGAATTTGCCGGAATTGGCGGCTTTACTGCGTGATATGATCAAGTTCCCCGAGTATTCCGAACGTTTCTTTAAAAAATCTAAAGAAAAATTACTGCAGAGAATCGAAGATGACGAACAGTCGAACATTAACGTCATCAATCGCAAAATAATGCAGGTTCTATTCCCGGGAATGGATATCCTTGGAACTCAACTGACCGCTGAAGACCTCGAAAAGATCTCTTTTAAAGATATTCAGACTTTCTACCGGAACTGGGCTGTGGGAGCTAATCTTCACATCAGTGCCGTCGGTAATTTCTCGCCCGAAAAGACTGTAGATATTCTTGCCGAGGCTTTCAGGGATATTCCGGCAGGCAAGCAGTCTGCCCGTTCTCAATGTCCTGAATGGGTCGCAAAACCACTTGAAAAGACCATGGTTGAAAAGCTGACCTTGCCCGGATCTTCAGAAAATGCCAGTATTGCCGTTGCTTTCCGTATGAAACCTTTTCTTCTCATCAACAAGAAAGAAGAATTGCGTACCAATTTTGGTGCAAATCTGGTTATCAGCCATGTTCTGTTTTCCAGCAGCAATGCCATACTTGCCCAGGAACTGAAGAAGATAGACGCTTATCGCGGCTTGATCGGTAACTATCGAACCAACCAGACCCACGCGATTCTGGTTTTTATGGCTGAAGTTCCCAGGGAAAAGGTTGACCAGGCCAAGGCAGTCATTGAAAAGGTCGTTGCCGGTATTCCGCAATTGAATTTTTCAAAAGACAACATTACTGCCGCAGGCAAGAATCTTCGCTCACTTTTCAATCGCATGCTGGAAAAATCTGATGTTCAGGCTTCAGTTCTGGCTGGGTTCCTCTATAATGGTCTGAAAGATGATTTCCTCGAAGAAATGCTCGGGATTTACAGTTCAGTCACTATCGATGATGTTAAAAAGTCCGCTTCTGAAAACTTCAACACTTACCTTATGCTGATTGGTGAACCCGGTAAATAATCAGGCCGTCGAAAAGCAAAATACCCCAAGAATTAGACAGGGGACAGTTTGTTAAAATCTAAGATTTAATTAAACTGTCCCCTGTACCTTTGGGGCTATTTATTTTATTTCGGAATATTCGATCAGGTTAGCAGATAGGTTGCCAGATTGTCTGATCGCCTTGGGTTGCGCAGCTTGGCCAGCGCTTGCGATTCAATCTGTCTGACCCTTTCGCGGGTAACTCCCAGAAGTTTGCCGATTTCTTCCAGAGTGTGCGACTTGCTGTCGTGAAGGCCAAACCGATGCATCAGAACGATTCGCTCGCGTTCACTCAACGAGGCCATGACTCTTTCAAGCTCGTTTTCAAGCGAACGTTTTTCGGCTTCGGCAAGTGGGTCTGCCTCGTAATCGGTGATAACATCACGAAGATAGAGGTCTTCTTCAGGATCGACCGGAGTCGTGTCCATGGATACAACCGTCGGAATGTCGCGCAGGAATTTGCGCAGGTCTTTAGGCTTCATAAAGGCAGCTTCAGCAAGCTCATCGAGGGTCGGCTTGCGATTGAGCCTTTTCTGAAGGGCTTCTTCGAGTTTTTTGATCTTAAGGCCGGTGTGTACTCGATTCAGCGGCAGGCGAATCGGGTTGCCATGACTGGAAACGACCTGAATCATGGCCTGGCGTATCCACCACACGGCATAGGAAATGAAGCGGACATTTTTGTCGCAGTCGAATCTCTGGGCAGCTCTCATCAGACCAAGATTGCCAACTGCGATGAGGTCTTCGAAAGGTACATCGTTGATGTGCTTGTAGCGTTTTGCAACCGCTACGACAAAACGCAGATTGGCCAGGATAAGTCTGGCTTTGGCCCTTGGATCACCGGCCTGAACTCTTTTCAGAAGTTCTGATTCTTCTTCCTTGGTGAGTGGCGGATATTTCTTCAGATCTTTGAAATAGTTTTTCAGTAGCAGGTTATCATTATCGAAATCATGTCTTTGCATACTAGCCATTTTGAATCTCCGTTTCTCCGGTTGCCGTCTTTTGGTATGTACACATTGTTGTTCCTCCTGAACGCCGATGTGTACGACAACCTGGAATCCCAATCGACAATTTTTTTGTGTTTCTTAACAAAATCTCGGAAATTTTCCAAGATTTTTGTATGGCGGTCTCTGGTGCAGCCTGAACCTCTCTATACTAGGCAACGTTACATTACGTGCGAAAAACTTTTTTCTCTCTCTTAATTTCATTATAGCACGACATTTTTGCTTCGACAAGAAAAAGATACTAAATTTATATCAATTAGGTTTTTTTGTCAAAACTTTGCTGCTGAAAAGTGCTTCAAACAATAATTTGTGAGTTTAAAAACTTTGAAAAATTTTTGATAAAAATGTTTTTCAAAGTCCAAAAAAGGTTTTCATTTCGCTAAGAAGCCCACTGGTGCCACGTTTTTTACTATAAAAAAGTTTTACGTTTTGCTTTTCTGCTGCCGCAACAGTTTCGCGCAGAAGGGTGTGGGATATCTGGCGCAAAATTATCACAACCAGATCAAAATTTTTCAAACCCATGCCCAGTTGGCCAAGATTTTCGAAACCACTTTTCCAGGTGACTTGCAGATTGCTGGATGACAATTGCTTTTGATACTCATGTCCGACATAGTCGCCGCCAAGAATCAGCAGTTTTTTACCACCGAAATTCAGCTTCGGCCCAACGGTTTCAGCTTCTGAAGCCGGCCTTTTTGTCGTGAATTTTGTTTCCGCAATTGTTTTGGGCAACTGGTCGACGAAAAACAGCTCGTATATGCCGGCGGGGCGTTCTAGAAAACTGTACAGATAAATGCCGCGACAGGGTCGTGATCGGTCACCAGAAGGAATTTCACACCTTAACGCCAGTTCATCTTCACCGGAATTAAGAAAAAACATTCCGTCTTTCTCAACCAGATAGCCGACTTTGAATTCTTTCTCGGTTTCAAGTGAATTAACCGCAGTTATTGTGCCATCCTCTGAAACAGAAGCACTACAGAATTCGGCCTGACAACAATCCGACTCTCTGACCAACTGAGAGGGGACGCCGATGAGATCACCGCCAAAACAACTGAGGTACCAGCTTTTCTTGCCATCATCGACGCAAAGCAGTTGCCCGGAAAAACGGGTCTCGGCTGCGGCCCGATCAAGCTCTTGTGCAAGGTTTTTCAGGGTAGCAATTTTGCGATCCTTGTCTTCATCGATGTTTATAGCATCTTTAAGTTGTCTGTTTTGCGCCGAAAGTGAATTTATTGCCGCTTCACATCGATTCAGGCGGGCTTCAAGAAATTCTTTTCTGCTTTTACATTCGTCGAGAAGGCTGGAAAGATGAGCAACCTTTTGTTGCAGATTTTCCGTCTGCTCGTGCAATTCTCTTTCTCTGGCGGAATCTTGAGGGTTGATTGTCACATCTGAAATCCGGTTCTGCCTTAGTTCATTTTCAAGATCGTTCTGCTTTTGCCGCATGGCCTCAATTAACTGGTCTCGCTGAGCAATTGCCGTCTGTAGGCCGGTTATTTCGTTGGCCCGTTGGTTGAATGCCTGCTGGCTTTCTTTGACCTGTCGCCGCAATTCTTCCATCTGTCGCCGCAGGTCATCGACCAGACCATCATTTGGTTGAATCCCGGTTTCAGCGGAAGTTTCCTCTGGCAAGCCTTCCGGTTGCTGTCCGGCAAAGAATTCCTGGTAAAAGGCTTCAGTGCCGGGCCTTGGATCGATACGCGCCAGAATCGCAACTTTGGCAGGATTGCCAAAATCGCCATTCAAAAGCCTTTGAAAAGTTGCCTGATCGTTGCTTAGGGTAAAAAGATTCATCGGCTGAGGGTTTTTTTCGACCCAATTGAAGAAAATCAGCTTGCGCAAAGCCTGATCATTTCTTGCCTGGTTTATAAGTTCATTTATCAGACCTTCGCGGTTACCAATCTTTTTACGCTGCATATAGCGGGCACAACGGCTCCATAGGCGGGGATTGGTCTTTATCCAGCTGATCAGGTCTGAATCATGGGTATCATGCGCAATCAACTCAAGAAGGCTCAGGTCTTCATGCAACCTGGCAAAAACAGGAGCCCAATAATCTTCATTCATTGGCCATATCCTTCAGACGACTCAACAGATTTAGCGCCTCAAGTGGCGTGGTGTTACTGACATCGATGCGTCTGAGAGTGTCCACCACTTCGTTAGTCGGTGAAAAAAGGCTTAGTTGATGCGGTTGAGGACTGGCCCTAAGCGAGCGGGTAACTCTGCCGAGTTCTTCCTGCTCGGACTTTTCAAGTTCGAAAAGAATTTCTTTGGCTCGATCGATAACCCGACCCGGCAACCCGGCAAGACGCGCAACTTCAATACCATAGGATTTGCTCGACGGTCCCTCATGAATCTTATGTTGAAAAACCATTTCACCGGTGTGTTCATCGGCAGTAACGCCGACATTCAGGTTGAAAACGCCTGGATGAACTGTATCGAGGTCAGTCAGCTCATGATAATGAGTTGCAAAAAGGGTTCGCGCGTTCAATTCCCGATTGATGAATTCGAGAATAGCCCAGGCCAGGGAAAGCCCATCGAAGGTCGAGGTGCCGCGCCCGATCTCGTCGAGAATCAGCAGGCTGCGATTGCCGGCATTCTTGAGAATGGCCGAAGCTTCCATCATTTCCACCATGAAGGTTGATTGGCCCCTGATAAGGTTGTCTGAAGCACCAACTCTGGTAAAGATGCGGTCAACGATGCCGATTTCTGCACTGTCTGCCGGAACATAGGAGCCAGTCTGGGCGAGAAGAACTATCAATGCGGCCTGGCGCAAATAGGTTGATTTGCCGGCCATGTTCGGCCCGGTTATGATTGCCTGACAGCGCTCCAAATCAAGAAAAAGGTCATTGGGGTTGAAATCGCCGCGATCGAGAAAAGCTTCAACTACAGGATGGCGACCATTATGAATCTTGATCGTCGAAGTTTCGTTGACCTCCGGAAGAACATACTGCTGATCATGAGCCAGCTGTGCCAGAGAGGCCAAAACATCGACTGAGGCAATGAACTCAGCATTTTTCTGAATCTGGGCAACATGGTCGCAAACCTTGGCCACCAGCTGTTCAAAAAGTTCCTTTTCTATGGCCAGGGCTTTTTCGTTTGCTGAGAAGGCTTTGCTTTCATAATCTTTAAGTTCGGCGGTAATGTAGCGTTCGCCGGTGGTCAGGGTCTGCTTGCGTACATAATGGTCCGGAGCCTGATCGGTAAGACTTTTTGAAATCTCGATAAAATAACCGAAAACGCTGTTTTTCTTAACTTTAAGGGTTTTTATTCCGGTGTTGCTTCTTTCCTGCTCCTCGAAACGCTTCAGCCAGGCATCGCCATCACGCATAAGCGTGCGTAGTTCGTCGAGTTCAGGATTTATTCCATCGTTGATGAAGTCGCCATCAGCAACCGCCGCAGGCATCTCATCCTTGAGATAGCGATTGATCTCATCGACCAGCTCGTCGAGGCGAACAAGATTGCTGCAAAGCTCTGTCAAAGCCGGATCAGTAAGCAACTGCTGTAATGCGGGTATTCTTTCCAGGCCTCGGGCAAGTGCTTGAACATCTCGCGGATTGCGGCTGCCGAGCACAACCTTGCTCAGGATCCGCTCGAGGTCGGGGGTGTTCTTCAGCAGGTTACGCACTTCTGCAAGCATCATCTGATCTTCAAAAAAAGCTTTGACCAGCTGCTGTCGTTTTTGAATCGGTTCAAGCTGTATCAGAGGCTTGAGTAGCCATTTTTTGAGCAGCCTTGCACCCATGCTGGTTCTGGTGCGGTTGATTACTTCGAACAGAGTGCCGCCAAGATTTTGTGCCTTGCCATCGGGCAGCAGTTCGAGATTTCTCAACGTCGCTTCATCGAGCACCATGCCATCGCCGAGTTTATATTCGGCAGGCAGCTTTAAATGGCTCAAAGAGCAGCGTTGAGTGTCGAGAAGATGTTCTGAAAGCAAGCCGAGGGTTTTGAGAACCAGTGATGACATTGCCTGAAACCTGGCCCGATGTTCATTGGGAAACAGGCCTGACAAAGCCTCTATTGCTTCCTTGTCGCTGACTTTTGCCGGGTGAACCTCGGCTTTGATATATTGCCATGGTCGATAGTCGAGGTCTATTTCAGGTTTTTCTGACAAAACCAGAATCTCGCGCGGCCGAAGCCGGGTGAACTCTTCAGGTAGCATGCGTGCTTCGACCATATCGCCGCTGGTGAAGATGAATTCGCCGGTGCTTAGTTCGACGGCGGCCAGGCAGAACCTCTCATTTTTGCAGGCATAGGAAGCGAGATAATTGTTACTGCTTTCTTCGAGCATCTGCGGGTCGGTAATCGTTCCCGGCGTGATGATACGGACAACTTCGCGCTTGACCAGGCCTTTGGCCTTCTTGGGATCTTCGGTCTGTTCGCAGATGGCGACAGTAAAGCCCTTATGGACAAGCTTGGCAATATAACCATCGATGCTGTGATAGGGCACACCGGCCAGGGGAACCGGATTGCCACTATGTTTGCCGCGTGCAGTCAGGGTTATCTGTAGCTCCTGAGCTACGAGCACTGCATCTTCAAAAAAGGTTTCATAGAAATCGCCGCAGCGAAAAAGCAATACCGCATCAGGATTCTCGGCTTTGATATCTTTATACTGTTGTAAAAGCGGTGTTAAACCGGTATCAGGATTACTCATAATCAATCAAAAAGTTTTAACTGCTCTTCAGCAGGACTGAAATTGTCAGGGGGTTGCATGCCCAGATACTCATAGGCCGATCGGGTAGCAACCCGGCCCCGGCCGGTGCGGGCAAGAAAACCGATCTGAATCAGAAAGCTTTCGTATACGTCATAGATGGTGTCGGCTTCTTCGCCGACCGAGACCGCAAGGGTGTCGAGGCTGACCGGGCCGCCATCAAAGCGTTTGAGAAGAACTTCGAGAATCTTGCGGTCGATGTAATCCAGGCCCATGCGGTCGACCTGCAGCATGTTCATGCCGGTTTCAACCGTATTCAAATTTACACTGGGTTGACGATTGACCTGGGCGACATCACGCATTCTTTTGAAAAGTCTTATGGCAACCCGCGGCGTTCCTCTGGCCCGGCGGGCAATTTCTTCGGCCGCAGCTTCGTCGACGGGGTATTGTAGCCTGGCAGCCACAGTTTTGATGAGCATTGTCAATTCAGCGACCGTGTAATAATCAATTCTGGAAACCACTCCGAATCGGGTGCGCAGCGGCGCAGTAACGTCACCTTCGCGAGTGGTTGCGCCGATAAGGGTGAATGGCTGCACTTTCATGCGAATGCTGCGGGCTGTTGGGCCTTTTCCAATAAGGACGTCGAAATGATAGTCTTCCATCGCCGGATAAAGAACTTCTTCTACATTCTTGCTGAGTCGATGAATTTCATCGATGAAAAGAACATCGCCGCGCTTAAGACCGGTCAATAAAGCGGCTACATCGCCGGCTCTATTCAAAACCGGGCCGGAAGTAATCTTAATTTGTACACCCAGTTCGCTGGCAATGACGTTTGCCAGTGTCGTCTTGCCCAGGCCGGGCGGGCCGAGCAGCAAAGTATGGTCTAGAGGTTCGCCGCGCTCAAGAGTGGCGGCAATAAAAACCTTTAGCTTCTCGACAATGTTTTTTTGTCCGACGAATTCGTTGAATTTTTTAGGCCTGAGGCTGGGCGGCAGCAGCTCTTCCTCGCCAGGCAGCGGGGTGCGGGCGAGAATGTTTTCATCTTCAGGATTGTCCAGAAGATCTTCAAGTGGGTCGTCGAGCGAAATCTGTTTCTTTTTCATGGGTCAATCAAGCTGAAAATGAGCGCAATACTGCTTCGATAATCTCTTCGATAGTGGGATCCGAGCCGATGGTTTTGGCGACGCGTTTGAGGCTCTGAGAAATTTCCTTGCTCGTGTAGCCAAGGTTTTCAAGGGCATCGCGCACTTCAGCTTCAAACGGGAGTGCGGACGAATGGCCGGAAGACTGCTGTTGGCCTTCGTCGCTGCTGGCAAGGCCAAGTTTGGCAATTGGTTCTTTAAGTTCAACGATCAATCTCGATGCCAGTTTTGGTCCTACGCCCTTCAGGGCGGTCAGACCGGTGGTGTTCTCGCCTAAAATCATTGCTACCAGGCTTTCTGGGCTTGTTGCTGACATGATATTTATTGCCAACTTCGGACCGACCTTGTTGACCTTGGTAAGAATGCGGAAAAGAGAACGTTCTTCTTCGGTTGCAAAGCCAAAAAGCTGCGGCCCGTCTTCGCGCCATTGGAGGTGGCATAAAACCCTGACGTCTTCACCGATCGGCGAAAGCTGACGACTGGTAGAAAACGGCACCTGAATATCGAAGCCGATGCCTGTGCGTTCGATAACCACTCGATGCGGCAGTTTGCTGATTAGTTTTCCGGTTATAGATTCAATCATAAATTTAATTAAAAAAGCTGCAGGCCATGCAGCAACGCCCCTTGATCAGGAACTTTGGCAACTCGGCCTGCAGCCTTTCAGTTATTCTGCCAGAGCCGCTTCCATGTCTTCGTCAGAAATTTCATGGTTTGAATAAACATCCTGAACATCGTCATGATCTTCGAGGTTGTCGATCAATTTCAGCAGCTTGCTGACATCACCACCGGTAACCTTTACCAGAGTTTTCGGCAAATTGGTCACTTTGGCTTCTTCGAACTTGATGCCTTTGTCTTCGATGGCCTGGCGAACTCCGCTGAAAGCCGAAGGTTCGCTGGTAACCTCAAAACCGTCGTCAAGAGCTTTGATATCTTCGGCTCCGGCTTCAAGAGCTACTTCCATCAGGCTTTCTTCGTTGATTTCCGGATTGTTTTCACTGGGAACGAAAAGATAGCCCTTGGTTTCAAACATGAAAGAAACGCAACCGGGAACGCCCATGTTTCCGCCGCCTTTGCTGAGAATCTTGTTGATTTCAGCTACGGTGCGGTTGGTGTTGTCGGTCAGACATCTTACCATCAGCGCAACTCCACCGGGAGCATAGCCTTCATAACAGACGTCTTCATAACTTACGCCTTCGAGTTCGCCGGTGCCTTTTTTGATGGCCCGCTCGATGTTGTCTTTCGGCATGTTAACGTCTTTGGCAGCCTGCAAAGCAGTTCGCAGTCTGGGGTTTGCGTCGGGATCACCGCCACCTTCTCTAGCAGCGATGGTAATTTCTTTAATTACTTTAGTGAACTGGCGACCTTTGATCGCATCCATTTTGGCCTTTACGTGTTTTACTTTGGCCCACTTATTATGCCCTGACATAATCCCTCCTGTTTGGAAAGTGGTCGAAAAAGTATAGCACTTTAAGCAGACTAAGCCAAGTGGCAATTTTCCCCGGCATGACAAGCGCATTAAATTCATCGGTTCCGGGTCTGCACCCGGAATGGCGTAACCGAATAAGGTGTTTTAATGCGTTCGGTTTTTTGTAAAAGCTCTTGCTTTTATGCACCGCCCCGCTCGGTCGGGTCCTGGGCCCAGACATTTTCAAACCCAAGCTCTTCGCAGAAATCCAGTATTTCGAGATACTCTTCAACTTCCAGTGCGCGGCTCATCTTCGGGTGCTGATGAGCTTTAAAAGCGGGAAAATATTGACTCATCAGACTAATGTGAACCTTCAATCCAAGATTTTTCGCCAGCCAGGTGAATGATTCGCGACTGCCGGCCAGGCGTTGAGGCAAAACCAGGTGTCTGATGATCAGCCCTCTGGTTGCGATTCCGTTGCCGTCAAGCTCAATATCGCCAACCTGCCGATACATTTTCTTCAGAGTAATGCGGTTGTTTTCGACGTAATCGGGGCATTGGCTGAGTTCGTTTGCAATATCGTTGTCGGCGTATTTGATATCGGGAATGTAAATGTCGACGATGCCGTCGAGAAGGTTCAATACCTCTTCCGTTTCATAGCCAGAGCAATTATAGACCAGCGGAAGGTCTATAGCCCTGTCTGAGCTTTCCAGCAAGCCTGCCAGCAACATCGGAATCACGTGAGTCGGCGTGACGAAATTCAGATTATGTACGCCACTGTCGGCAAGTTTGCTCATCATCCTGCCAAGATCCTGGGGGCTCATTTCGCGACCA
Source organism: uncultured bacterium (assembly GCA_964596185.1). Taxonomy (GTDB): domain Bacteria; phylum Muiribacteriota; class Ozemobacteria; order Ozemobacterales; family Ozemobacteraceae; genus DYKG01. Next base: position 18,936 of record CAZQUE010000049.1, read on the forward strand.
TTGCCAAGCTGACTGAACGGAAAATTCTGGCAGAAAAAGCAGCCCAAAGTGCAGTTCGATGAAAAAATGGTGCCCGAACCTTTGCTGCCGGAAATTCCCGGTTCTTCACCGCGGTGCTGCGCCCAGGCGGCAATTTTTACGAGATTTCCGGTGCGGCAATAACCGGTTTGGCCATTGAGGCGGTCAACACCGCATTTTCTTGGGCAAAGCCGGCAGGGACTCATCAATTTCTGCAGCTGCGGCAGACGTTTTTCGATAAGCTGTTTTTTCATCTTTGCCGTTTTCAGGATTGAAGAATAATAACCCCGCGGGCTTGAGCTTCTTCACGGGCAAGGTCGGTAATTATCGCGCCGGCTGGAACTTTCATCGGTTCGAGAGACTCCGCGGCGATAATGACGTCTTCGCGGGTTATGCAGGGGCGATTGATCCCCTGTTGAATTGCCGCCTGATTCGAGCGGTTGCGTAAAATCTTGACGGCAACCTGATCGAGGTTATCGAAGTTGAAAGATGAAATCGTGCCTGAAAGCAGTCTTTCCCAGTGTTGGCGATAGATGCGAATCAGGTGGGGGTTCATTTGTCCGTCGACTGAAGGAAGAAATTGATCGTTGAGTAGAATCGGTTTGCCCAATGCTGCCGCTTCTGCAAGGATTCGCGTCGGAAATGAGTCCTGGATACCCAGGGCAAATTTGGCGAGAGTGTTCAAGCTCAGCGGGTAAACAAGAATAATGTCGTATGAATTGAGTCTTAAAATCAAATTTTGCTCGTCATTACCCGTGTAAACACGAAATGCCTGTGCCAACTTGCGGCACCAGCCGCGGTTTTGCGCTGAAGCCGAAACGGCAAGGTCCGGAGCGGCAAAAAATGGCGGGAGATCGGAGCAATCAAGCGGCAAAAAATGACCGCTTTCGGGGCAGCAATAAACGATCAGCGCCTTTAGCCGGATTTTTTCGGTTGATATTTCAGAATTCATAGACTTTCTAACAATACTTCGACGCGTAATCAAAGTCAATCAAGTCAAGTAGAGATTTAATCTCAACAAAAACAAAAACATTTTTTAAAGAAAAAAATGACGACAAATTTAAGAAAATCTCCTGAGGGTATGATATTATGTCAGGCAAATAGAATAAGCATGAAGGAAATACAATGAACATCGATTTTTTAAAGGGTTCCTGGGTTGCCCTGGTAACTCCATTCAAAGATAACCTCGAAATTGACTTTGCTGCAGTTGAAAAGCTGGTTAAAATGCACATGCAGGCAGGAACCGACGGCATATTGATCTGCGGAACAACTGGCGAAGCGGTAACTTTGACATTCGCCGAAAAAGCCGAGTTGATGAAACAGGTTCGCCATTTCAGCGAGGGTCGAGTGCCGTTGATGTTTGGCACCGGATCAAATGATACCCGGGCCGCGGTCGAACTTACTTCAAAAGCTGAAGAATTGAAGGCCGACGCCGTGCTTGTGGTTACGCCATATTATAACAAGCCGCCGCAGAGTGGTTTGCTCGAGCACTTCAAGGCGGTTGCAGCCGCCACCAGACTGCCGGTGGTTCTATATAACGTGCCAGGCCGAACCGGTTGCAACATGTTGCCCGAAACTGTTTTGACTCTCAGCAGCGTTGAAAATATCGTTGCCGTAAAAGAAGCTTCGGGAAATCTCGATCAGACAATGGAAATCGTGCGCCGTGCTCCGAAGGGATTCGCACTTTTTTCCGGTGAAGACGCCTTGAATCTTGCAATTATGAGCTGTGGCGGGGTGGGGGCCATTTCGGTGACCGCCAACGTTGCTCCGAAAATGATGAAGCAATTCTGCGATGCGGCATTGGCAGGTGATACTGCTCTGGCCAGGAAGCTGCATTTCGAATTGCTCGATCTGCACCGCAATCTCTTTTGCGAAACCAATCCTTTGCCGGCCAAAGCGGCATTGAAACAGCGCAATTTGATCGAAGACCATGTCAGGTTGCCTTTGACTCGCCCCTCATCCCGAGCTTACGAAATTATCAGCCAAACTCTTAAAGACCTGGAGTAGAAATTGCAGTCGGTTTTAGATCTCGTTCTGGCGGTTGTCAGAGACATATCGATCATTGACCTGCTCGATATAGTTCTCGTCAGCTATGGTATTTACCGCGCCCTTCTGTTTATCGAGGGAACCCGGGCTTACAATCTGTTAAAAGGCCTGGGAATTATTCTTCTATTGCTGGTAATCACCAAAGATCTTGATTTTAACACGGTAAGCTGGTTCCTCTCCAATGCCCTGCCGACAGGTTTTCTTGCTCTGGTCGTCATTTTTCAGCCCGAATTGCGTCGCGTGCTCGAAGACATCGGCAAGGGCAGTTTCCTGGCCGAGCAGCTGGTTGCCGAGGACAGCATTCCCGAAATCGTTGATGAAGTTTGTAAAACCATCGAAACCTGTTCGAAGAAACGTATCGGTGCGCTGATTGTTTTCGAACAGGAAATCGGGCTCAAAGACTTCATCGACAACGGCATTCCCATGCACAGCCGAATAACTTCAGAATTGCTCAGCACGATTTTCATGCCATTTACGCCACTGCATGACGGAGCGGTCATCATCAAGGGCCAGTATATTGAGGCCGCCAGTTGCTTTTTGCCGACAACCGGCCATCACGGTGATGTTTCCAAAGAACTTGGTTCGCGACATCGCGCGGCCATAGGCATTACTGAAATCACCGATGCCCTGGTCGTCGTTGTCAGCGAAGAAACGGGAACTATTTCAAAAGCGAGTGGCGGAAAATTGACGCAGAATTTGAATATGGATCGGGTGAAAAAGCTGGTAACGGCTTCTTTTAACCGGGTTAAACGCAGAAAAAGGATATTTTCAGGAAAATGAACAATCGATTTGGCTTAAAAGTAGTGTCTATTTTTCTGGGAATATTCGCCTGGGCCTATGTTAATCTTGTGATTCCGCCGACAATTCGCCGCACGATTTCCAGTGCTGTCGAGTATCGTAATGTGCCCGAGCTTATGCGCATCACTCCCGAAAGCCCGCGGGTCGAAATTGAAGTGGAAGGCAGTCGGCGCGACTTTATCATTTCAGGAACCCAAAAGGTGCTGGCTTCGGTTGATCTTTACAATCTTCGCCCGGGTCGCGCAATTTTACCAGTTAAGGTTACTTCTGCCTCCGGGCTTAATGTCAAAACGGTAAATCCGCCACAGATCCAGGTTGACGCGATTGCCCTGATTCGTCGGGATTTCCCGGTTTTGGCCAAAAGTGTCGGCCGGCCGGCTGAAGGTTATCTGGCTGAGGAGCCGAGAATCAATCCTGAAAGAGTGACTCTCGAAGGCCCGGAACTGGTTATAAAGAGGGTGAAGGGTTGTCAGGTCGACGTCCCACTGGAATTGGTCAAAAATTCCATCAGTGAAAATCTAACGGTAAAAGTTATTTTTGATGCGGGCCTGAACAATGACGAAGTAAAGATTTTTCCTGAAAAGATTAGTGTCGATGTTACCGTTAAACAGGGATACCCGCGCAAAATTGTCGCTCTCGCCAAACCGGTATTTATCAACAAACCGCCCGAAGGCAAAAAGCTTGAAGATTACCGGGTTGAACCCGAAAAATTGATGATCACAGGACCGGATCGACTGATCGACCAAATGACCGAACTTAGCTATCGGCCGATCGATTTGGGAAAATTGACCGAAACCGCTTCAATGCCGTTGAAGCTGGAGTTCCCTGGTGAAAAAATCGCTGTGGTCGGCTCAACCGTTCCGGTTATCGAAATCAAGCTTTCTGACATCAGGGTCAATAGAATCGAGCAGGGGCTGCAGTTTGAACTCAAGAAAACAGACACTCAGCATACCAGCGTTTCCGTTTCGTCTTATTCGCTCGAAGTGGAAGGCTTCCTCAAAGATATTGATAAAATTCGCAATGCCCGCTTGCAGATGATTCTTGATATTACCGGAATGGCTCCCGGTAGCTATGATGTGCCTTTAACCGTGCCTTCCGGATTGCCGGCAAACGTTAAAGTCGTCAAAATAGTCCCCGAAACCGTAAAAATAGAAATAAACGAAATGAAAAATCGCGCTGAAACCTTCGACGTGCCTGCATCGGCAACCCCGGAGACCGTTCCGGCCTCAGGCACTCCCTGAAAGATTAAGGATCCCTATGGAACAGAACATCAACTATCTGATAGAAATTTTCGGCAATTCCGACAAGGAAAAAAAGGTCGAACTGCTCAAGCGTATCGCCCGCGATTCAAGCGAAAAGACCATGCAGTTTCTCATTAATTGCCTGGCGGACGAACACTGGAATGTAAGAAGAGCAGCTGCAGAACTGATAAACTCCCATGGTGAGGCAGCCATTCCTGCGCTTTCCAGTGCCCTGAATTCCTACAGCCCCGATATTCAGCACTGGGCTTTACAAATTCTCGGCAACAGCGGCCCAAAAGGGATGCCGGCAATTCTGCGGGCGATGAAAAGCCCCAATGAAGAAATGCGCTTTTTTGCCTGCGCTGCGCTGGGCAACTCTCCGATTGCACAAGGCGTAACCGCACTGTTGCGAGCTCTCGGCGACGATAAGTGGCGAGTAAGAAAATCGGCTTCCGATGCTCTGGCTCGCTATGGTGAGGCGGTTATTGCACCTCTGCAGCAGGTTCTTAAAACCACCGAAGATGAAGATATCAGATTCTGGACCATCAAAACCCTTGGAAAGCTCGGCCCCAAAGCCCAGAAGTTTTTGCTCGAAGCCCTGCGCAGCGGCGATAAAAAGACGAGATACGTCATTGCCGCCGCTCTTGGTGAATCCGGCGATAAAAGGGTAATAAAAGTCCTGGTTGAATCACTGGCCGACCCAGACTGGACCATCAGAAAAAGCGCGACTATGGCCCTGGCAGAAATCGGTGACAATGCCGTCGACATGATGCTGGAGTATCTGCGCGGTCCCAATGATGATATTCGTGACGGTTGTTTGCGTGCTTTGGTTCGCACCGGCGATCGCGGACTCAAACGTTTGTTTGACGAGATAATAAAAATGGATGACAATCAGAGATTTCTCATTCGTAAATCGATCGTCAAAATCGGTTCAAGAGTGGTTGAACCCCTGATGCGTCTGTTCAAACTGAGTGATCCGGAAATTCTATCATTTGCCGCTTCAGCTCTAGGTGAGATTGGTAACCCAAGATCGGTGCCGGTTTTGATCACAGGTCTTTCCCACACAGACTGGAATGTTCGCCGCAGCAGTGCCTATGCTCTGACCGAAATCGGTGAACGCGGTGTCGACAAAATTGCCGAGGCTCTAAAAAGCGCTAACGATGACGTTCGCTATTGGGTTACCCGAATACTTGAAAGCATCGGTGAGCCTGGTGTGCCTTTCCTGGTAAAGGCTTTGCAGGATCCGAGTCGGGAAATCAGGTTTTTTGCCGCCAAAGCCCTTGGTGGTTCTTTTGATCCTACAGTAGTGCGCAGTCTGATGAACTCGCTGTCGGACGAAGTCTGGAGTGTGAGAAAAGCTGCTGCCGAAAGCATTGCCAGAGTCGAAAACATCAACATTGAAGATCTGCTCCGACATATTTCGAGTGATAATGCCGATGTTCGCTATTGGACCGGCTATATCCTCTCGCTGATTGGAACACAGCATCTGCCGAAAATAGTGGAATGCATGCGCAAAGGTGATGCAGAACTGCGACTTTATGCCTGTCAGGCCGCAGGACTTATCGACTCACCTGAATTGATTGAGCCGCTCATCAGCTCTTTGCGTGATGACAGTGAATGGGTGCGCACTTACGCCGCGATTTCCCTTGGTCAGACCGGTGATCCCCGAGCGATTATTCCTTTGATCAGATGTTTTTCAGATCGCAATGCCGATGTGCATCGCAACGTTGTCGTCGCTTTTCGCAAGCTTGGTGCCAAGGTTTACGATGAACTGATCAAGTGCATCGAAGGCAACGATATCGATTTGAAAAAGAATGCAGCAATCGCTTTTGCTGAAATGAATGATGAACGTGGCGTCGATTACATTGTCATGATGATGGAAGATCCTGATGAATCAGTGCGCTCAGCCGCTGCTGAAGCCCTTGGCCACTTTCCCTGCATCAAGTCCAGAACCATTTTGACTGAAGCGCTCGAAGACAAATCGATCAAAGTGCGCCTCAACGTCATCAGATCCCTTGGAAAAATGGATTCCGAACCGGAAATTCTCGCTTTGATGAATCATCTTAGTAAGTCCAGAGATGAAAGAGAATCACGCACGGTTAAACGTACTCTTGCAGAAAAGTCCGTAGAAAACCCGGATCTATTCATTGGCCTGTTCAAAAATGAGCATAGTGCAGTTAAGAGCGCGGCTTATGAGGCGCTGGTAACTGCCGGCATGGATGTGATGGCCCGCCTGACACAGGAAGCTGCTGAAAATAAAGATGAAACTGTGGTTTTCTGGTGCAAGAAAACGATGAAAACCATCAAGGAACCCAAGGAGAATCTCTTCTATGGCTGAAAAGCGTAGTCGAGACGAACTTGTTGCCTGGCTTCAATTTGCCGGCATGCCCTGGCTGGGTGCAACCATCAAGGCCGGGTTGATCAAAAAGTTCGTCAATCCTCTGAAAGCACTTGCCGCCGGAAAAGCACAGCTGCTTCAGGTGCCCGGCTGGGATCACCAGCGCCTTGAACGTTTTGTTCAGTCGGCGGCCAAAGAACAGCCCGTATGCCCCCCGGAGTTGCTCCAGCAGAAAAATGTGCGGCTGGTTTGCTTTCATGACGATGATTATCCACCTCTTTTGCGGGAAATCCCAGATTCCCCGGTCGCCCTGTTCTGTGTCGGCGATGTCGACCTAAAATCTGCGCCGGCAATAGCGGTGGTCGGTGCCAGAAACGGCACCCAGCTTGGCTATGACATTGCCCGTGAATTTGCTCTCGAACTTGCGCGAGCAGGATTCATTATCGTTTCCGGCCTGGCGCTCGGCATCGATACCTATGCGCATCGTGGCGCACTCGAAGCCGAATCCCGAACCATCGCCGTTCTTGGCTGTGGCCCTGATGTCGTTTATCCAAGATCTAACCAGCGAATTCGCGAAAACATCCTAAAAAAGAATGGCGCGCTCATCTCTGAATACCCGCCGGGAGTAATCGCTCGACCCTGGCATTTTCCCATTCGCAATCGCATAATTTCCGGAATGTGCGTCGGCACCCTGGTCGTCGAAGCCAGTGCCCGCAGTGGCTCGCTGATCACAGCCCGCCTCGCTGCCGAGCAAAATCGTGAAGTCTTCGCCATTCCCGGAAACATTCGCTCGTCGGTCGCCGAAGGAACTCTTTCATTAATCCAGGAAGGGGCAAATCTGGTAACTGATCCGGCCGAAATAATCGAATATTTCTCCGACCTCCTGCCCGAAAAGAAAAAACTTGAAATTAATTCAGGAATAGATGATCTTTCTGATGAAGAAAAAAAACTGCTCGATGATTTATCGAAGCAACCGCAAACAATCGACAGTCTTCTCGAAACCGGTTCATACCGTCGTGACAGATTGTTTTCTTTACTTTTAACTCTTGAGATGAGAGATTATTTGATAAAGCTTCCTGGGAATTCTTACCAGGCCAAAGTAAAAAATGTCGCATGAAGGTAGCTTATGAACAAGATTAAAAGCCCATTATCCAACATTATGGCGATAATGGATATAGTTATAAAGCGCATTGAAACCAAAGGTATCGATGAAAGCGGCCGCGACCCAATGGTCAGCAAGCTTCTCGAAAAGGGTTTCCGTCTTGATGACATTGAAACGGCGATGAATCTTGTTTCGATGATGACATCAAGAGTCAACCCTCTTGTCAGCGTCGGTAATCGCGATTTTCAACTCGATGGCACTCCCTGCGGAGTTCGACATTTGCATGCTTCTGAGGCTTTGCGTTTAAGCCCTGATGCCCAGCAAATGCTGTTGAAACTCGTTGAGGAAGGTGTAATTACCCAACTGCATTTCGAAAAAGCCGTCGAATACCTTTGGGCCAATGATTTGCGGCATGTTTCACTGTCGCGTCTCGAGCTGATTATTCTTCTGACAAGGCCAGAGGCTGAACTCGAAGAAGAGCAGCAGATAACCGTTTCTCAATCTCTGTCGCTGCACTGATTGACTAACCACACCCAGGAGGTTGAATGGCCAGGAATCTGATAATTGTAGAATCCCCGGGTAAAATCAAGACCCTTTCCAAGTTTCTCGGCAAGGATTTCATCGTTGAAGCATCGAAAGGACATGTAATTGACCTGCCACCGTCAAGGTTTGGCGTCAGCACCGATAATGGCTTCGTTCCAGATTTTCGTGTCGTTAAAGATCGCAAGGACGTGATTCTCAAACTGCAAAGAATCGCCCGTACTGCCGATAAAATCTATCTCGCACCCGACCCTGACCGCGAGGGAGAAGCTATCAGCTGGCACCTGGCCAATGTTTTGAATATAGACCCACTTTCATGCTGTCGCATAACTTTCAACTCGATTACCCGCGACGACGTTCTCAAGTCACTCGAACAGCCCCGCGAGATCAATTTCAGCCTGGTTAACGCCCAGCAGTCACGCCGCATTCTCGATCGCCTGGTCGGTTACCGGCTTTCACCACTGCTTTGGCAGAAAATTTGTCTTGGCCTTTCCGCCGGAAGAGTTCAATCGGTTGCCGTAGCCCTTATCTGTTCCCGTGAAAGAGAAATAATGGCTTTCAACCCCGAAGAATTCTGGACCATCGCTGCCGATGTTAAAAGCAGTAAAAATCGCAAATTCCAGATCAAACTGGTAAAAACCGACGGCAAAAAGGCTGTGGTGCCAGATAAAGACGCTGCTGACAAAATTGTTGCCGCTCTAAAAGACGCTCAACTCAAAATCAACCAGGTGGCATCACGCGACCGCAAGCAGGCTCCGCCGCCACCTTTCATAACCAGCACTCTTCAGGCTGAAGCTGCGCAAAAATTCGGCTTCACTCCGCGCCGCACCATGTCGGTAGCCCAGAAACTTTATGAAGGCGTCGAAATTGGCAAAGATGGCCAGGTCGGGTTGATCACCTACATGAGAACTGACTCGGTCCGTATCGCTCCCGAAGGTTTACATGAACTCGAAGGATATTTGAAAGATGCCTTTTCACCCGAATACCGCCTCAAACATCCGCGCTTCTTCAAAATGAAAAAAGGCGCCCAGGATGCCCACGAAGCCATCAGACCGACTTCTGTTTATCGCACTCCAGATGCGGTTGCTTCTTACCTGAAGCCAGAGCAGCTCAAACTATACACTCTGATCTGGAAGCGCTATGTAGCTTCTCAGATGGCTGATGCCCAATACAAAGTCGTTACTGCCGATATTGAAGTCGGATCTCATCTGTTTCAGGCTTCAGGCACAACGATGGTCTTCGATGGTTTCACTTCTCTCTATGCGATCAGTCGCGACGAAGACAGCCAGGAAACGGATGAAGACGGCAAGCAGAAATTACCGCCCCTCGAAGAGGGCGAAAAACTCGGTTTGGGCGAAATCGACGCCCGGCAGAATTTCACCCAGCCGCCTCCCAGATTCAGCGAATCTTCTTTGATCAAGACTCTTGAAAAAGAGGGAATCGGGCGACCAAGTACCTACGCAACCATTGTTGACACTATTCAACAGCGAAAATACGTAAAAAAAGTCGAAGGCCGGTTCCACCCCACTGACATTGCTTTTGTTGTCAATGAAATCCTTGAAAAATGCTTTTCAGATATCATAAATCCCGGTTTTACCGCCAAAATGGAAACTGAGCTCGACAAGGTCGAAGAAGGCGAAATCGACTGGGTCGACGTCCTCAACGAATTTTACGAGCCTTTTATGCGTGATCTCAAAAAGGCCGAAGAAGCAATCGATAAAGTGCAGATCGAATCAGACATGGTTTGTGAAAAGTGCGGCCGCAAAATGGTCGTGCGCTTGGGCCGAACCGGTAAGTTTCTTGCCTGTTCCGGTTACCCTGAATGCCGCTCAACCGTCAATATTCCAGACGAAGTGCTTCTTTTCGCTAACGGCTTGCCCAAACCACCGATGCACGTCGAGCAGATGCTCAGCGATATCGTCGAGCAGACCGCGAAAGAATACGAAGTCGTCGAAGAAAAATGCGAAAAATGCGGTTCTGACATGTATATTCGCGATGGTCGTTTCGGCCGCTTCATTGCCTGCTCAAATTACCCGGAATGTAAAAATACACGTCAGCTGGTTAAAGAAACCGGGGTTATCTGCCCCGCCGAAGGCTGTAATGGAAAAATCCTTGAAAAGAAATCTAAACGTGGTCGATTATTCTATGGGTGTTCTAATTATCCGCAGTGTGAATTGACCACCTGGGCTCTGCCGACCGGTGAACTTTGCCCCGAGTGCAAAGCGCCGCTGGTATGGCATAGCACCCGCAAAAGTGGTAAGTATATAAAATGTTCAGGCAAGGGTTGTAAGTTTAAAAAGTATCCGGAAGAGGAAGACAATGCCGACCAAAAAGAATAAGAAGATTGAAGTTACCGTAATTGGTGCGGGCCTCGCTGGGACTGAAGCTGTTTATCAGCTTATCCGGCGACAGATACCTGTTCGCTTCTGTGAAATGCGGCCGAAAAAAAATACCGGGGCTCATACCTCGGATCTTTTTGCTGAGCTTGTTTGCAGCAATTCGGTCGGCAGTAATCTTCCAGATCGTGCTTCGGGTCTGCTTAAAGAAGAAATGCGACTTCTCGGCAGCTATTTCATGGATGTTGCCTATAAATATCGCGTGCCGGCCGGCAATGCTTTGGCCGTCGATCGCGGCGCCTTTGCCCGCGAAATCACCCGTTATCTCAAGGGTCACAGCCTGATTGATTTTGTTAATGAAGAGATTACCGATATTCCCGAAGACGGAATAGTCGTAGTCGCGACCGGGCCGCTAACCTCACCGGCTTTGATGAAATCACTCGAAAAACTGGTCGGCGCAAAACATCTCGAATTTTTCGATGCAATTGCCCCTCTGGTCGCCGCAGAGTCGGTCGATATGAGTATCGCCTTCAAGGGCGATCGTTATGGTGAGCCGGGTAAGGGCGATTATCTCAATTGTCCGATGAACAAAGAAGAATATCTTGCCTTTGTTGAAGCGCTTTTGAAGGCTGAACGAATCGAACTTTCGGCCATGGAAAAATCAGAGCGCAAGAAGTATTTTACCGCCTGTCAGCCGGTAGAGATTATTGCCGAGTCCGGCATCGATTCTTTGCGTTTCGGGCCAATGAAGCCGGTTGGTTTTGCAGATCCTCGCACCGGAAAGCGCCCCTATGCCCTGGTGCAGCTGCGCCAAGATAACCTGCTCGGCAGTCTTTACAACCTGGTAGGCTTTCAGACCAATCTCAAACACGCTGAACAAAAGAGAGTTTTCAGCATGATACCCGGTTTGCAGAACGCTGACTTTGTTAGACTTGGCCAGATGCACCGGAATTCGTATATCAATTCTCCGGAAGTGCTGCTGCCGACTTTGCAATTGAAGAAAGATCAACGCATTTTCTTTGCCGGTCAGATTTCTGGAGTTGAAGGCTATACCGAATCTGCGGCCACTGGGTTGCTGGCCGGCCTAAACGCTTCGCGCCTGATCCAGGGTAAAGAACCGGTGATGATGCCGCCGCAGACAATGATCGGCGGTCTGGTAAACTATATTACTTTCAACGGCCATAAGGAATTTCACCCGATGAATGCCAATTTCGGCATCTTCCAGCTTGAAGAGAAGCTGAAAGGTGATCAGCGCAGGGAAATGATCATTCGTGCAGCCCGCCGCAAACTGCGCGAGTTTTACGACCAGATCTGACCTTTTTCCGATCAACATTTGCCATCGCCCGGGCTAACGCCCTGGTGCTGGCCATTTTTCCTGGTCGATTTGCCCAATTCAAGCCGTCACTTCTTAATGATTTTTAATGGATTTAGTTGGCGAAAAAAAATACCCGGCTACAGGCCGGGTATTTTTTTTAGACTTTATTCTGGTCGCTGATTTTACCAGAGACGACTGCCGTTAAGCCAGTTCGACATGCCGCTGCGAATGACCTTGAGCTGTCCGGTACTTTCGAGAACGAATAGATCATAGCCAGAACAGAAGATACCTACCGGATCAGTGAACTCAACCGCTGAGCCGAATTTCATCTGCTCACTGGGTGATTTAGTCGGATCGTGCAGGGTAATTTCCTTGGTTGTGGCATTGATTGTGAACAGATAGGATGGAGCAAAGGCTACATCCATAGGTTCATCGGCATTCACCGAAACTGCGCCGGAGAAATCCTGGAAAGTCATTACGACGCGGTTGTTATCCTGGTCGGCTACAAAGAGATTGCCAAAACCGGCCGGGAGTTGGGTATTGAACCTGACACGAAGATTGTTGCCAAGAGCAGTGCCGTTTGCCGTGGTCAGTTCAAGAACCGGAATCGACAAAGCACCAGTTTCTGAGTCATAGGCTATGATCTTGCCTGAGGCGTCGAATGAGGCATAAGCCAGTTTCTGACCGGGAATTGCTTTGTTGAAAGCAATCGACGAAGCTGCTTCAGACAAAGGATCATTGGGAAGCGGATCACCGGTATCGGTTGCCACAAAAGCATAAATCTGATCGTTTCCGCCGACGGTACCCATGAGAACTTTTCCATCGCCGAATTCAAGTCCGCATTTAACGTCATCGAAATCCAGGGGGTTAGTAGCAATGGCAGCCGGAGTATAGTTGGTATAATCCGTTGAAAGCTGGTTAATGGCTCGGTTTCCATCCCAGTCGACTTCTTTGATCTGCTTGGCCACATTGTCGGTAATGAAAAGTTTCGGATTGACGATCTGGTTGGTTCCTTCGATGTATACCGGAGCGGTGGTCAAAGACTGGTAAGTATTGGGGTATTCGATTGCCTGCCAGACATGCAGTGGCTTGAGAATGACGGCTCTGGTCTGAGTTGCTGGGAATCCCATTGCATAATATGAGTCATAAACTTCAATCTTGATCGTATTCGAGCCAACTGCGAAAACATGGTTGAAACTGGTCGAGGTCGTTGCGATATGATCGTATTCGATTCCATCCCAGACAAACCAGCCGATACTCGTTCCGGGGATAACCCCGTCTTCAAAGTCGGTTGCAGTGATGCCGAGGGTAAGGTTCATGCTGGTGGTGGTGGACATGAAAACGGGAACGTCACCGGGGGCGGTTGCATACTGGGCAACTGCGCCAGTGATGCTGACTTCAGCCGTTGGCAGAGTATTAATCAGAACTCCGGTTGAAGCGACGCTTGAGTAACCACTGGCGTCGACGGCATGCGAGAAAATCGTATGATAACCGGAAGATAGCCCGGCATAATTCAAGGGGTTTCCGGTGCCAATCGGCGTCGGGTTTGCACCGTCATACCAGTTAACGGTCAAAGTGTCGGTGGAATCGTCATCGGCGGCAGTTGCCGAGAAAGCAATCGTTTCACCATTGTCGAATCTGGTGCCTGATGCCGGGCTGTCGAGAGTTATGGTCGGGGTGGCGTTGATGAAGATTCTGACACTGGTCGAGCCTTCTACACCGTATGCATCCAGGCCCTTCAAAGTGATGATATGTTCGCCGAGTTCGCTTATAAGATCATAAGAATCGTTGAAATTGTCGACACCGACTTGTGCCGTATAGGTCGCATTGAGGTAATAGTCTTCCCACATCATGTCCGAGGCATTAACTGCCTGACCTTGAGTTGACAAGCCACTGCCGTTGAAGGAAATCGTCTGCCCCAGACCAAAAACTGCATTGGGGGTCGGACTGTTGATGGTCATTGTCGGGGGTGAATTCACGACAAGCCGTGAATAAGAAGCGGTAGAGCTGCCAACTCCGGTAGTGCCGTCTGCAACCTGAAGTTGGATGTTGTATATGCCGCCGGGCAGAGCTGTAACAAATGGGTTGCCTGTTCCCAGGACAGTAGTTCCTGAACACCAGGTGTAGCTAAGAGTCTGGAAATTGTCTATATCAGAGGCCATTCCGGAAAAGGTTACATTTTGGCCGATTGCTACCACTGTGCCGCTTGCCGGCATTATACCAGTGATCTGCGGGGTGGAATTGACAAAGATCTGGCGGGTCTGAGATGCTGCCCATTCGTTCATGCTGTCGTATGCTGAAAGCATTACGGTGCTTGTGCCATAACCAAACTTGTTGAAGCCGACGCTGGCTCCGGTCATTGTCGAGCCATCGGGGAAAGTCCAGGTCAGGCGGGTAGATGGCAGAGCGCCGTCTTCAGCGTCGTTGGCAGAACCTGTGAATGTGACAGTTGCCGATGCCTGATAAAGAGTTCCTGCGGCGGGACTGGTTATTTGTGCCACCGGCTTGTTGTTGATTCTAAAGTTCTGAATAAGTGAACTTGAAGCTTGAAATTTGTCGGCAACGATAAGCTTTAATGAATATGTGCCGGTCGCGGTGAAAGCTCGGGTAAAGGATTGTTGATTGCTGACCTGAACGCCGTCTATCTCCCATTTATAGGAAAGAGGGGTGTTTGGGTCGGTGGCACTGGCAACGAAACTGATCGATTGTCCGGCAACAAAAAGTTGATTGTTGGTTGGGCTGACAATCTGTAATGCCGGCGGTTGATTGCCGATCAACGCGGGATCGGGGGAGACCGCGAACTGTTCGTTGCGGATCACCGGATCGCTTTTTCCATCGGTAACCTTGACGGTTATTGAGGCATTTGTCGCGGCACTGAGTTGAGGCACAACCCAGGTCGTCGTTTGCTGATTGGTCGGGGTCAGTGTTCCCAGGCCAGTGTCGATATACCAGATGTAGTAAAGCAGATCATTGTCGGCATCGCTGGCCGAAGCGCTCAGTTGATAGGTTTGACCCGATTCGAAAGTTGCCGAATTGGCAGTTATGTCGCTGATTACCGGTGCTGAATTTGATTCAACAACGCCGCCGGTGCCGACCTTTATTCTTATGTCGGCTCTGGCTCGCAAGCCTTGCGGGTCTTCGACAATCATGGTGACTGTTGCGATAACATTGCCGGTTGCAGAATAGCGGGCATTGAGAGAGTTTTCCGATAGCTGTTCGACAGTTCCTGATGAAGTGGAAAAAGTTACTCTTAATGTGTCGCCATCGGGGTCGAAAGCGCTGCCGGTAAGATTAACCTTTGACCCGACGGATATCTGGTAGATAGTTGCAGTAAGAGAAGCGGTGGGGGCGCGATTTGTAGCAGAGTTGGCAACGATTGTCTGTTCAATGTACTGGGGGTTGTCATTGTCGAACAATATTTTGAAACTGCTTTCCTGGTAACCGCTATCATATATAAATACTTCAGTATTCGTGTTGTCGGGCATTGCAATTTCATAACGCCCGTTAAGGTCAACACTGTATTCCTGGCCCCAAACCTTTATCTTGGCGGTTGTAATCGGGTTTCCCGACTGATTCTTTACCATGCCTGACAAAACGGCCTCAGCAGGTCTGAGATTGAGTGTCGAAACTTCGACGGTTCGGTTGGTGTCGGTGACTGTGACGGTTACAGATCTGGCTTTGTAGGTTTTGCCGGTGAGCGAGTCTGTAGAAGGAACCATAGCAATGATATTGTGGCTGCCAGGGGGCACGGTAAGAATAAAAGAGCCGTCACTTGCGGTTCTGGTATTATACATTGCCCGGTTGGATTCAAGGTAGACCTCGATGCCGCTCAAATCCGAAGCGGCTCTAATTGCCGGTGACACCATGCTTGCTATGGCTTCTGTCGAAGTTACTCTTCCGGTAACCTGATATGTTTTTTCCGGTGAAACGGGCAGCGCGTCAGACGAGCTTCCTCCACCACATCCATAAAATATAACCAGGCCCATCAGGGCACAAACAAGCAACAG
>CAZQUE010000050.1:0-34206 GCA_964596185.1 uncultured bacterium
CAAGAGAACATCAGGAGTTTGATAAATATGAAAAAGAAAATTCCTAATTTTAAAACTGAAGAAGAAGAGAGAGAATTTTGGGCAACCCACGATTCTTGTGACTATATCGATTGGTCTAAAGCTGAAATAGGTGTTTTTCCAAATCTTAAACCATCATTGAAAACTATTTCACTTCGCTTACCTGAAGAGATGATTAACGATTTAAAAATCTTGGCAAATCAAAGAGATGTGCCATATCAATCTTTGTTAAAGATCCTTTTGGCTGAAAAAATCCAAGAAATGAAAAAGAAAAAAGCTGCATAAATTCGCAGAACAAGTGCGTCGAGGCGGAAAATGACCGCTGATCACGAGTCTTGCTTGCGCCGCCCCGTAAGTTTTTCCGGTCACGACTGGCGTTATGCAGCAAAACCTTGACATACCATATATAATATATATACTATAAATAGTATGTGGAAAATATTTGAGCACAAAAACGTATTAAAAGAACTTGAATCGTTGCCAATAGAAATCCTACGGCGATATGAAAAGTGGAAGGATATAGTAACAATTTCAGGTCCTGTTGGTCTAAAACAGATCAAAGGGTTTAATGACGAACCATTACGCGGAGAATGGAAAGGATACCGTTCATCCCGCCTTAATATTCAATATCGCATCATTTACAAAATTGAAAACGATCATTTTTATGTCAAAATTGTTAAGGTAACGGCTCATGATTACCGGAGGAAATAAAATGAAGGACTACATAGAGTCAAAGAAAAGAGTTGAGGTGTCTGTTGGCGAATCTTTAAGAATAATTCGCGAGTTACAGGAATTAAGTCAAAATGAATTGTCTTTGCTAACAGGTATACCTCAATCAACGCTTTCGGCCATTGAGCACGATAAAATTAATTTAGGCGTTGAACGAGCAAAAATATTAGCCAGAGCATTGAAATGCCATCCTGCCGTCTTAGTCTTCCCCGGCTGGGATGTTAGCCTAGAAATAGCTGCATAACAACTGCGCCGACGCGAAAAAAAAGGCCGTTCACGGGTCTTGCTGCAATTCTTCGCTCTTCGAGCTACGAAGTGTTTTTAACACCCCTCCCCGCCCGCCGGCTATTTCCGCTTATGACTAGCTTTGAACTAGCTTTAAACTTGCAAAAGAAAAAAATGTGGAAAAAAATAAACAGGCTGTAATTCTCTTTCACAACCCTCACAGCTCTTTATGGCACAATAGTCGCGAATCAGGACAGTTTTGTCACACTCACCCACAAAATTCACCTGCGTAATATGATTGAATATGGCTAAACATGCTCGTATAACTGATCAGTATTCCAATTAGCAAAGCTGCCCAAAAAAACCGCGAGTTTAGGTTCGTGATGATGCAGATTGTTTCTGTTTTGATAAATTCAACAAAACCCGCGATTCTCAATGCTTGAATCCCATATAAAACCAGCAACCAGAAGCCTGGCCAGCAGTAGTAAAGAATGGTAATAAAAGGTGGCCATAAAACGTAGTAACCAAGGCGAATGATTATTGAATCCGGTTGCTTTGGAAAATATGACACAGGATAAATACGGTGACTAAAAATTGAAATAAATGACATAACCATGATAGTAGCCAGGCCAATCGAATAATATACTTCAACCCAATCGTACTGGTAAAACCATTGATAAACCCCATAAGACAGATAAAAGAACGAAGAGAAAAAACAAGCCAGAAACATACTCAGAAAAAGGGTCGTTAGCGATTCGAAAAAATCTTCCATTTTCAATCACCTTCTTTTCGCATCAAATGTCCGGCTGAAATACTTGAAAAAAGCAATCAGCGTGCCAGCGAAAAATTATCCGCGAGAAAGAAAGCGAAAGGAATGACTTCTACAAGACTTCTAAAGAGATTATTGAAAGAATAACTTACTTTTTATTGCGAACCCCGACAAAGTTGTTGAAAGAGAATGGATGATTGAGTGAAGAAAACTTTTCATAGCCATCCTGAATATCGATATACCAGGCGGCAGCGTCTTTGAGCTTGTCATAGGCCGGCCTCTCATGCAAAATGTCGCTGCTCCACATATTGTTGGCAAAGAAAAACGCCTTCCCGGTAAAAATCTGCTGGTCAGTAAAAACCGGATTATGAAAGCTGCAAAGGGTTCTGAACTCAGCGATTGAAGGCATTCGCCAATTGCCGCCACCAGCTTTCCATGACTGAATTTTTTCTTTCGCATCTACCCATTTAGCCATCGAGCGATCCGAATACCATTGCAATCCCGTGTAATTGTCGGTCAAAACTCCCTCTGCATCCAGAGAAAATCGATCCTCATATTTGGGAAGTTTGCCGGCCGCCTTTTTAGCTTCTTCAATCTTTTTCAAGCCCTTCTGGTCACAGTTTCTGACCGCAACCACGCCAAATCGTTGATCGCCAAAATGTTTGGTAAAACGATCTTCCAGACCTCGCTGAGACATCCAGGCAACCAAACCCTGTGGATGTTTCACCAATTCAGAGGTCCAGAAAAATTCGA
Source organism: uncultured bacterium (assembly GCA_964596185.1). Lineage (GTDB taxonomy): Bacteria > Muiribacteriota > Ozemobacteria > Ozemobacterales > Ozemobacteraceae > DYKG01. Next base: position 2,495 of record CAZQUE010000050.1, read on the forward strand.
GAACATAGGCCCCATCATCTCTCGTAAACAGTGGGCCATACGGAAAAAGGCTCGCTCTCCCGGCACCTTGAATGGTCATTGCTTCTTTTTTCGAAGGAAGTCGCCAGCCACCGCCATCTGTGCCGTTGTTTTCTGCCCAGTCTTTTGCCGAAGTCCAGTCGAGACCTTTCTGACAAAAGAGCCACTGCAATTTATTCTTTGAATCGGTTATAACCCCATTTTCATCGAGAAAAAAGCGGTAATGAGTCGAGTATGCTGCACTCATATCGATTGCAGCCTTTTCCTTAGGCGCTGGCTCAGAATTTGCCACTGGCTCTTCCTTAGGCTCATCCGGGGCTGGTTTTTCCTCAGGTTCAAACGAAAGCACGAATTTTTGTGCCGCAACTTCCTTGTTATCTGCAAACAAAGCAACCTGACAATCAAGTTTCCGACCCTTGTCCAGATTCTTGAATATATGCTTCAATTCAGACATCTGACCATTTTTAACTTCTTTATTAAAAGTGGTCCCCTCCCCCAGATTCCATTCAAACCTGTAGTCACCGGCCGGATCAGCCTGGGCTGCAAATTCAACTTCAGCAGTCTTTTTTTCCGGGTCGAAACTGTAGGCAAACTTCTCTGGCTTGATCAGCTTTAATTCAATTTCCTGTTTAAGATTGAAAACAATCTCTATTTTTTTCTGTTCCGGATCTTCAATCACAAAGCGTTTACTCATGGTTTGACTTTTGTCCGGACCAAGCCCCTCTAGAATCACTTCACCCGTCGGTTCAGCGCAGAGCAAACCAAGCATGGAAATCTTTTGCTCATACTTACCCATGGCATTGGTTTTTCCCTGCCATTGCTTCTGATATCTTTTGGTGACGATCTTAACCGGATAATATTCAACCTTCTTGCCCTCTGGCTTAACCACCTTTATAACAAGTGTTACCATGCGATTCAGCATTGCACTTACACTTCGGGCCTTGTCGCTCAAAACCCGGTTTTGCTCGTTCTGAATCTGAATTGCCACTCCCCTGAAAACAGGCTGCAAAACCGTTTCAAACAGTAGTTTTCTCGCATAAGCATTTATTTGCGGACGATATTTCTTTTCATCAAGATGAATTGCCGTCTTGCCCAAAGTGCCAAGAGCAAATGCCATGCCGTCTGAATCTTTCCAGAAAGCATTTATATGCTTGTCAATTTCTTCTTCAAGCCTGCTCTGAATCTGTTCGGGTGAGTCAGAGGTCTCGATGATCTCAAGAATCAACTTACGCCAATCTGCTGCCGTTCGTTTGGCAACCTCGGCAAACTCGGGACTGGCACGTCTCTTTCTGTAGTAGTTGAAATAGGCTTTTTCCCAGTCTTGATATTTTGCCTCAACCGCTTTGGCCGCGAATTTATTCAGGGAATAATCGAGAACAAAAATGCCGATTGAAGAAATCTTCAGGGCTTTGAAGCCGAATTTTCCCAAAGCATAAAAAGTTGCGCTCTTAACAAAATTGGCCACCGCAGGAGCAGGCTTATCGAGATTCAGCTCAACGGCAAGTCTTGCTGCTGCAAATACGATTCCCAATTCGCCGATGACTGTGTTGATGTTGTTCAAAACCGCCGCGCCAAGAGCGTCATTGGAAAATGCGACCCCGGCGCCTACCAGTCCAAAGCCTTCCTCTACTGCGTCCCAGCCGATTTTTATTGCGCTTATATCAGGCGCGACAAGACCAGAATTAGCTTTCAAGACCTGCTTGAGTTGTTCGAGTTTGGCACCAGCATTGTTATTAAGAACTTCTTTGGTTTTAAAACCAGCTGGAGCAACGTAAAAAGACGGGTAATATTTTGGTAGACCGCAAAATGCTTCGGAGAAAAACATAGCAAGAAAAAACACCAAAACAACCAGAAGACGATTAGATCTCATTTTTTCTTAAACCCTTTTTTGAAAAATTTTCATTTTTGACATTTTATAGATTATGGCAATATCGTATGCAACTACCGTTACCACTACTTTGGTGGCATCTTAAAAGCTTTATGTCGGGCAACCTGGATAAAAAAACCAACCATTATACCGGCTAAATCCGGAATCAGATCCCGGACACGGCAATGACCATTCCCCGTGTACCATTGCGCAAATTCTACGTAAACTCCCATGAGAAGAGTAATGAATCCGGCCAGCAACATTTTTTTCCAGTTAAATTCGCCGACATTTAAATCGCCCAATTGAATGCAGGTCATAATGTAAAAAACGGCGAAAAGAACTATGTGACGATAGTTTTGTAAGGAAACCCAGAATAAATTCAAGCTAATCTCTGAATCAACAACTCCGGGTTTGAATGTAAACCCGACACTGACCGGAAAATACCCTGCCGCGAGCAGAAGAAGTGCAATGTATGCCCGACGCGAACCGCGTAAGGCCATGACAATGAGAACAAGGTTGAGCAAAAAAAATAGAACTTTGATAGTCATTATTGATTCAGACCATTTATAAAACGATTGAAATTAAGTTGAATGTCGTCAGTTTATCAAAAAATGCGCTTCAAGAGCAAACTTAAATGGTACAGACAACTGAAAAATAAAATGATAAGATTGTGTATCTACAAAAAAATCGGGGATCAAAATGGAAAAAAGCAGAGCCAAAAGTTCGCGCAACCTTTTATTGGTTAAATTGACAACTTTATTTTTCTTCCTGCTGGCCTCATCATTTGTTGCCCTGCTCGCCGATGAAATGACTGATTGTGCTGAAAGAACACCCTCAGAATTCAAACAGTTTGTAACGGCGCTGAAAAAGGCCGAAAGCGCCAGTAAAAATGGCGATAAAAACCTTGAAAACATACATCTGCAGGAAGCAAAATCTGCTCTCGAAAAATTACCCAGGAACACAGCTAATGGGGTCTTGAGAATCGAGTTTCAGAAAGCTTTAACCGAGAACGCCTTTTCCAGAATACACGGAGGAAAGTCTTCGCAGCTTTCAGATCTTTATCAGGGCCTGTTAATTTGCGCCAAAGGCGGTCTTTACGAACATCTTTACGAGGCCATAACCAGCCATGAATCGAGAATGCCTTACTACGCCTCTGTCACCGACGGCAAATCTGATCCAATTTTTAGGAAAATTGCCTTCATGCAGCGCATGAACCTTCCGATTGCCTGGTATATCGATGTTCAGGCCCGCAAGTTTCAAAAAAACGGCATTCCAATAATCATTGGTGACCTCGAGAGCATGTCGACCATTCCAAGCAAAGAGACAAAGCCCAAATACCATGGAACTTTCAACTCACAGATTTTAGGTGATATTCGCACTCATCTTCGCGATTATCAGAAAAAAGCCCTTAAATTTGTGAAAGATGCCAAATTTGCTGAGGTTGCCGCAGAAACCCTTAAAATGGTTAACTATGTCAGACACATGGAAAAGCAGCACCAGGCGCACATGGCAATGACTGTTCACATGCTTGATTCGGTTGGTTACACAGCCCTGCACGCCGCAAAATACCAGGCCGATTCACAGGGAAAAACCGACAATCTTTCCAGACAGTTTCTGACTATTCAGATTCTGCCACTGCAGGAATGCCTGCCAACCGACAAAAATGCCCAGGCTCTTCACGGCCTTGGCGCCGGAGTCATCGTCAACGATGTTCCCGACATACCATTCCTTCAGGAATGGCAACTTTCCCATAAATAATATGAGGAAAATCCAATTCAAGGTTTAGTTTTTTCTGGTTGGCAGTTTTTCTCACCAGTCCTTTTAGCTGAATTGGCCGGATTCGGTGCTTCTATTTTAAATTAGATCCAGAAGACTGAGCATTGCCGGAATAATAATCAGCAGACCAAAAAGCGAAGCCCAGAGTGCATTGAGAGTTGCTTTGCTGATTTTTAAATTGAGCATAAAATCATTGTTCATGTGATTGAAAGTATACCTGCCGTCATTGCCTTTCGCGATACCCGGGGAAGAAGTCCTGGAAGGCTGGCACTGCACAAAAGTAGCACCAGTGGTTTGCGCGATCTTTTTTGCCAGCTTCTCTTCTTTTTCAAACACTTTGAAGGTTAAATCAGATAGAGGCAATACTTTGCCCGAAGCCAATACAATCAGAATCTGGTATTTTCTGAATGTCTCCCTTTTTCTTGAAAAATCAGTGTCGCCGGAGCTTTTTGTAACTTTCACTCCAAGCGTTACCGCGTGAATCTCAGAAAATTTCGCAATGATTGATTTTTTCTCGTAGAAGGCAAATTTGAAGCGATAGGCCAGCAATTTTTTGTCGCAATCAAGAATGTAATAGTTATCAGTAAGGAAATAGAAGATGGCAGACGGAATGAAACCAAAAAGTCCCAGTAAAATCGCAGGCACAAACCATGCGCTTTTGGTTGCAATGATCAATATGAGACCAAAAACAAACAGAAATGGTGAGGCCCATATACTTGTCCAGAAAAAGTTCTCTAAAGGGGTTGTTGAATCAAGCTTGACCTGCCCCTTGAGCATTAAATCGTGATCCTTATTTACCACGAGGTTTTCTTGCGCAGCATTTTCGTTCATTGTTATCAGTTTTCCTAAAAATTGTATTTTCCAGTTTAAACGCATTCCGGACTTGAAGTAAATGTTAGAAAGAGAAAGTTCTTTTTTAACGCGTAAAAAAAACTTTAAACCGGTAAAAATATTCGCTTATCATTTAACTATGAAAAAACTTGATGAATTTACCATTCTGGTTATCGAGACAATAAAATCGATACCGCCCGGTAATGTTGCTACTTATGGCGAAATTGCCCGTTTTTGTGGTAACCCGCGTGGAGCGAGACAAGTGAGCAGAATTTTACACAGTTGCTCACAAAAATATGACTTGCCCTGGCACAGGGTCGTAAATTCCAAAGGCAAAATTTCTTTGCAGGGTCAGGCAGCAATGAAACAGCGACAATTGCTACTCGAAGAAGGAGTTACAATCAACCAAAGCGGCCAAATAGTGATCTGCACAAAATCTTAAGCAGTGAAAAGTTTGAGGAAAAATAAATGAAAAATCTGATCATAATCCTGTTCTTTCTTTTAACCTTGCAGGGTGCTTTAGCAGAATTTCCCTACAGGAAATATGTTGAGGGGCAGACTCTCGTATATAAAATGAGAGCAATCAACGATGGCAGACATTATGAAGCGATCTCTCATCATAAGGTAAAAAAGAATGGTGATGCCTTTTACGAGGAAGTCATATGGAAATCTCTCGTCTATGAAGGAAAGCAGATTGATCTGGGCCCCTTGAAAGATTTCAGACAAATATCACTGAGCTCGAAAAGGGAGCCACAATAAACATTCCCTACAACCAACCATCTTCATGGGCGGCGTAATAAATTTAGTCTGGTGGGTGCTACACATAAAAAAATTAAGGGAGACAACAGAATGAAAGCCTTCTTCTCTGAACGCATTGGAACTATTTTCTTTCTATCAGCAGTATTGGCTCTAATCTTTCCAGCATTCGGAATGGGACAGGACCGCAATGAAGGAATTTCCACCCTGTCTGCCCCCATAGATAGTCTTTACAAAGGCTTTCTTAAGCGTCACCCAGCGTTGATGTCGATTTCATGGCGATATGAATGAGCCAGAGACTAAGGGAAAATCCAGAAAATAATGGGAAATCGACTGAATATCTGCGAGAATTTCGTCCCCTGCCCTGTTAAACCTGGCGATGAATTGTATGAGCTTGGTACATTCGTCTTTAATATCAGCAGCATGTGGGATTTTATCGAAAAGAATTCAGCCAGGTTTTTTCCGGAGGAAATTCCAGTTAATAGCCAATATAGCGCATTCTCAAAAATCAATCATGATCATGTGGATGCTGTAGATATTTCCAGGCCAGTTATAATCGCAGAAATTACTCCCGGCCAATTTGCCTTGATCGACGGGAACCATAGAATAGAGAAAGCAAGAAGATTGGGAATGAAAACCATTAAAGCATACCGTTTAAAAATTTCAGACCACATTAGGTTTTTGACCTCAAAAGAGAGTTATGAAAAGTTTGTAAAAAACCTCCTGTAAAAGTTCTGAAAAAACTTTTGCTTTGGAGTAAGTCCAAAAATTTCTTTAACAACCGGTGAAGCAATAAAAATGCTGCATGAAATTAAAGGTAAGACGCCAGAGAATTGGCTAAAAGATTCGGCATTATATGTTGACTCGGACTTCGACCGATCACGACAGCATTATGGAGGCATAAAAAGATAAACAATGATAACTTCATTTAACTGGTTTTACTGGGCATTACTTTCAGCCGTTTTCGCCGCCTTTACTGCGATTTTCGCCAAGGTAGGGCTTGAGGGGATTGATTCTGATTACGCAACCTTGATTAGAACAATCGTAATCATTACTTTCCTGGCTGCCATAGTGTTCTTTTCAAACAAGTGGGTGAGTCCGTTTCAACTAAATCTTAAATCTCTCGCTTTTTTAATCTTGTCTGGCCTTGCTACAGGCGCTTCGTGGCTTTGTTACTTTAGGGCCTTGAAGATCGGTGAAGCGTCGAAAGTTGCCCCAATAGATAAACTTAGCCTGGTTTTGGTCGCTTTGTTCGCCTTCGCGTTTCTTGGTGAGCGTCCTTCTGGTAGAGAATGGATGGGCATATCATGAACCCTTTTAACCTGTATATGGGCCGGGTCATGAATCTTTTAAACTCAGACCTCGATGGTTTCAGTATTTTGAATGCCAAACTAAAACCTGAATTTCACGAGCAAATCTGGACAAGACAGTTGTTTCTCAGCCCTGAGGGATATCGCTGCACGGTTTTCGATCACAACATGGGCAAAGAACACTCAGAGCTAACCATGAAAGGAAGCTTCAGCTATTCTTAAAGAGACTTGCAATTCATTTTTTTTCTGAAAGGATTCTTTTGCGATGAATCATTTAATGCTTTTTGTCTTTTTTGCAATACTGGGTCTGGGCACCTGCTTCGGAGAGACAAACCAGATCGACTGGTTCGCCAGGGGAAAAGAGCAACTGAAAGTCAGCGATTATAAAGGCTCAGTGATCAGTTTTCGTAATTCCATAATCGAAAATCAGGTTAGTGGTGAATCCAAACTGCAGGCCATTCTGGGCATCGCCTTCAGCTATCAGGTCCTGGGGCAACCCATGCGGGCAATCCAATGGCTTCATTTCTGCGATCAGCTCAAAACCAATTCGGGAATGACTTCTCAGGTGTCTTCAGAAGAGATCGAAAGACGAATCAATACTCTGCATAAGATTCTTGAAGAAAAGGGTAAATCAATTCGACTTGAACCCATACCCGGTATGTTCGAGCAAAAACCGGTTTCTACCAGGGCGCACCCGGCTTTCAGCGCAAAGCATGAGGCTATGTTCGCCGCCATAGTTGACGGAAATACTGAAAAAGTCAAAAATCTGATTGGCGAAGGCCTTGATCTCAACGCATTTGATGACGAAGGCTATACCCCTCTAGCGATGGCCTGTGTGCAGAGCGAAACCGAGATTATACGCCTGCTGCTTGATTCAGGCGCAGCTATTGATCAGGCAAATCACTTTGGCTGGACCCCACTCATGCAGGCCTGTCTTAATTATTCTGGTGATATCAGCCCGATAAGCGAACTGCTGGCAAATGGAGCCAATGTAAATGCCCGCAATATCGGCGGAGAAACTGCCTTAATGAGAATCATGGGGCAAAACAAAATCCCATTGGTGAAATTTCTGCTGGAACATGGAGCCCAGGTTGACGAAATTGCCCATAATGACCGCAACAATCTTATTCTGGCCATGGCCAACGGCTGGCGCGAGGAAGCCGAACTACTGCTGAATGCCGGTGCTGATCCAAACTTCACCCATCCTGCCGATTTTTATACCCCTCTGATGTATGCGGTCAAAAACGGCTGGGCTGATTTCGCGGCACAACTGCTTGCCAAAGGGGCCGATCTTGAAAGCACCACCGCAGAAAAACAGGAAACCGCATTGACTCTGGCTGCCCAAATGGGTGTCAGCGGCGCCTGCAGATTTCTTCTCGAAAAGGGAGCCAACCCAAATCACCAGAATCGCCACGGCCTGACCGCCTTGTTCTGGGCTTCTCAGAACGGCAATACGCAAATTGTCGGCGATCTTCTCGCAAAAAGCGCAAACACAGAGCTTGCCGACGAAACCGGCCAAACGCCTCTGATGATTGCAATAACTACCGGCCACGTTGAAATTGTCAAACTTTTGCTGGAGAATGGAGCAAATGCTTCTCATGTCCAGAAAACCGGTGACTGGACACCTCTGCATCGTGCCGTCGATTCAGAAAACATCGAACTGGTCAGGCTGCTGTTGCAGTATAAGCCAGACAAAAATCACCGCAACAGATACGGTGAAACCCCTCTTGATCTGGCAAAAAAGAAAAACCTTACTGAAATCAGCAGACTACTGAATTGATTCGTTTGGCTTTCAAAACCGGCACTTCGAACTCATGAAATGGGCTCAGGGTTCAGCTTTGCCCAGTCTGGTTATCAGCACAAAAATTGCTGAGGCGATAAGCAGAACCGGGGCAAGGTACAGGGCCAGGCTGTACATAATGAAATAGGCAATGCCAAAAATGTCATTGATACCACCTGAAGTAGTGCCGGAGATAAAACTGGTGTAATCGCGCCAGCCAAGCAGGTGCAGAATTACAAATAAAGCCAGAATAAGAAGAGCCCGGGTGAAAAATGCATAGGCAGAGAAAAACTTCACCTTGAATGGATTGTAACTTTGATTTTTACTCATTTCGTTCATGGCTGTTTGCCTTTCATTACTTTTTCCCAGGCCGGGCCCAGGGTGATCGAGTAAAGCAACACCGCATCGCCAACCGCGTTACTGGCACAATAGCGAATTCCATCAGGAGTTCTGGTCGGAAAAGCCCCCATTTCAAGTGAGCGATAAAGCAGAGTCAGAAACTCTCTGTCATCGAATGAAGCCGCGCCGACAAAGGCAAGGCCGGTTGAGCCGGCTGAAAGATTAATAATTGGCAGAATCGGCCCCGAGTCGACATCATCATGACCGGTACCACCCGGCCATTCATAGGCATAGCCAAAGCCGGCCAATTGTGCTTTGAGCTGCACCCTCGCTTTCCAGTATTGCTCTTTGGCAAATTCGGGATCGATGATTTTCAGACAATGCGTTACCAGCCAGATTGTGCTGCCTTCGGGGCCATCGGCGACCTGATTACCTTTCAGATTGAAGGATGAAACCAAAATGCCGGATTTGTCATCGATAAGTTTAACTTTCGCAGTTTCAACCCAGCGTTTGAAAAACTCGCTGTGATCGGTACCGTCAAGATAATCGCTTACTTTCATCGCAGCCAGGGCGATACTGTTACAAAAGAGCCAGCATTCGTCGGGGTAGCTTTCGCCGCAAAGCACCCCACCCCGGTTCATTTGTGCATACATTTGCGCAATTCTGGCCTGAAGCAATTGGCGATACTCTTCTTTCTCGGCAACCAGCCGCCGCAATGCCATCATCAGGGAAATTTCGCCGTCAATAAAAATCGAGCGCGGCGGTTGTTCGATAAACGGCTGCAAACGGGCATAAGGCATGAGAAAAAAGTTCATCCCATGCTTTTCTTCGAGCTTGATGGTTTCGTCAATAATGAAATCCATTACCGGCAGCACCCTTGCTTGCAGCTCAGGCTCACGCAAAGCCATATTGGCCAGCGACCACACGAAAAAGCAGCGACCCATGAAATCCCATTCGGCGTTGCGTGAACGCATCTTCTCAAGCTCAATTTCCCGCAGTTTGGGATCGGTCCAGAAATTTATGTAACGATTGGCGATCTGCATCGCCTTGGGCGCATTCTTTTCAAGGGCGATGTAATTGGTTTCGGGCTGATCAAAAAACAGACAAACATTTGGCAGCCAGATCAAAGCGGCAATGATCAAGGCGAAGACGCCTCTGGTGACTCGACACTGAAAAACCTTCTTCAATAATGACATTTGCTTGAATCCTGAATTAAAAATCTTACAAGCCAATGATAACATTGCTTAAGGTTTATCGAGAAAGAAAATGCTCGGGGTTGTTTGCCGATGGTTTTTGCTCTAAAATTGTCTTATGCAAAAACGAAATCTTCTTTTTTCATGCCTGGCCTACCCTGTCATGCTTTTAACCATGGCGTTATGCATGAATGAAGGAGCACATCAGTTTTTCCCGGAATTTTCCCAAATGCCGATTAACCTGCGTGTCGCAGCAATTTGTTTTCTGGTGGTGATACCATATTATTTTTCAGCATTGGTAGCCTTTTTCGCCAGCCCATTAACCTTGTCATTTCAGGAAAATGACAACGGAGTCTTGATCGCCGGGCGAAGGTTTCTGCTCGATAGCAACTTTTTCAATCCCGCCAATCATATTTTTCTGGCAACGATTGGCGTTTTTGTCGCAATTTTAATCGCCTTTTTTAGATAATAGTGATTCTTTAAAAGAAGAAAATCGAATCAAGAATGAATGCCGGGATCAATATCAGCATTGAATAACCAATGTAGCCGAAAAAAGAAGGCATTCTTACTCCGTGCTTTTCTGTAATGGTTTTGACCATGAAGTTCGGACCGTTGCCGATATAGGTATTCGCCCCCATGAATACGGCTCCGGCGCTGATTGCCCGCAAATAAACAGAGGGAATTCCGACCACCTCTTTCGGCAGGGCCGGTGAATTGTTGGCAAGTGACTGGGCTAAAGAAAGGTCAGTTAAATAGGTCGGCGCATTATCAAGAAAGGATGAAAGTCCACCGGTTATCCAGAAAAACTGCAACGGTTCGGTAATACCCAGTTCAGAACCGCGCTGCTGCAAAATCGCCAGGGCAGGAATCATGGTTATGAAAATTCCGGCAAACAAGATGGCAACTTCACTTATTGGCTCAAAATTGAAACTGTTTTTTTCACGACAAATCGGGTGAGTTACTTTTAAAGAAAGAAAAGCCATCGCGATCATTATTGCCTCGCGTAAAGGGGATTCAAGAAAAACCGCGAGAATTATGCCAAAAAGAAAATTGAAATTTCGTTTACCGGTGACGGTAATCGGTCGAATTTCTGTTTTGTCTCTGTAAATCGCGCTAACCGGCTCTTTGCGATAGTTGTATGCATCGAGCAGATAAAATACTGACAATAAGAATGCCATGTTGAAAACCCACATCGGAAAAAGGCTCAAGGTCCAGAAAAAAGGAACGCCCTTCAGGAAACCCAGAAAAACCGGAGGATCACCCAACGGGGTCAGACAGCCGCCAATATTGCTGACGATGAAAATAAAAAATATCGGAATATGTTTGATTCTGGTTCTTTGCGAATTGATCGTTAACAGCGGGTGAATAAGAACCATGCTCGCACCGGTTGTACCGATAAAATTCGATAAAATGGCACCAATACCGAACAAAATAAGATTGTTGCGCGGCGTACCCTCGATATCGCCTTCGACGAGAATTCCGCCTGAAACGACGAAAAGAGAGCCCAGAAGAACTATAAAAGAAAAGTATTCTTCACCTGTATGCAAAATTTCGTGGTAATGGCCGTTCATCAAAAGATAAACCAGCACGGGCGAAAGAAAAGCAAGGCTCAATATGGCCTTATTGCTGTTCTTTTCCCAGAAATGTTCGAAAAGAAGCGGAGCCAGAGCAATTGTCAAAAGCCAGGCAATAAATGGAACTACAGTGAATAATGGCATATATAACTCCGTTTTTTAAAGGGCAATCGCCGTTTTGAATGAGGGCGATTCTATAATATAGATCGATAAAATCCAAAACAGCGCTTAAGTTCGAGGATTTTCGTAAAATTTCGACGTTTATCCTGAGCCGGAATTATGTAGCGCTGGTTTAGAGTTTTATCTAATTTTCGCGGTTTTTCGCAGTTTTTTGCGAATTCAAAACCTGAAAATCCATTGTATAAATCTCCGCTCGGGCATACCCCGGCAAAAAGTCGCAAAGATCAACTCCCGAACAGAAAAGGATTTGAATAAAAACAATTCTTTAAATGCCTTGAAAGACTTGTTGTAATTTTTGTTTAACTGCGTTATTAATACAAAAAAAGATCTACCCACAGGAGTCGGAAATGTCACAAAAACCAATTTCAACATTCATTGAAGAAAACTATCTCCATTTTAACGCTGCCGCCCTGGTTGATGCTGCCAAAGGCTATAAGGCTCACCTTGCTGAAGGCGGTAAAATGATGATTACTCTGGCCGGTGCGATGAGCACTGCCGAGCTTGGTAAGTCACTTGCCGAAATGATCAGAAACGACAAGGTTGCCATAATTTCATGTACCGGCGCCAACCTGGAAGAAGATATAATGAATCTGGTCGCTCACAACCATTATCGTCGTGTACCTCATTATCGCGATCTTACTCCTAAAGACGAATGGGAGCTTCTTGAAAAAGGCCTTAACCGGGTTACCGACACCTGTATCCCTGAAGAAGAAGCATTCAGAAGACTTCAGGCCCACATTCACAAAATCTGGAAAGACGCTGAAACCAAAGGTGAAAGATACTTCCCCCATGAATACATGTACAAAATGCTGCTTTCAGGCGTGCTCGAACAATATTACGAAATCGACCCGAAAAACAGCTGGATGCTTGCTGCCGCTGAGAAGAACCTGCCGATCATCGTTCCCGGCTGGGAAGACTCAACCATGGGCAACATTTTTGCATCTTACTGCATCAAGGGCGAATTGAAACCCTCGACCATGAAATCAGGCATTGAATACATGACCTGGCTCGCTGACTGGTACATCAAAAACAGCAGCGGCAAAGGCGTCGGCTTCTTTCAGATTGGCGGCGGTATTGCCGGCGATTTCCCGATCTGTGTAGTGCCCATGCTCTATCAGGATCTGGAAATGGACAAAATTCCGTTCTGGAGTTACTTCTGCCAGATTTCCGACTCGACTACCAGCTACGGATCCTATTCAGGGGCGGTTCCCAACGAAAAAATCACCTGGGGCAAGCTCGACATCGACACCCCGAAATTCATTGTCGAATCAGATGCAACCATCGTTGCACCTTTGATTTTCGCCTATATTCTCGACTGGTAATCAGCAACAAAAAACCGGCCACTTCCTCCAATAAAATGGTTGAAATGGCCGGTTTTTACTTTTAGTTCGACTTAGCCTGTTTTACGAACAAGTACCCAGGTCGTGCCGTGACTGCCGGCGCGACCGCAGGGCAGAAAGACCTTTCCTTTTTGAAAGGTCTGGGTGTTTTCAGGGTGTTCCTTGCATTTGTAAATGCCGGCGATAACTACGCGGGTTCCGGTTTTGCCTTCCATGGTTGGCTCCTTTTAGATTGACTCGGGGGATTTTCAGAAACTGCTTTGCCTCAGGAACAAAACCACAGAAGGAGAAAATACCTCACCCCATTATAACACATTTTTCAGCGGCAGATTTTGCCGACAGAACTAACCGGTTATTTAAAAAATTCTTTGAAAAAGCTTTTCATCGCTTTCCAGGAACGCCTGGCGGTAAGTTCGTGATATGCCGCCCCACGGCTCGGGTCATTTCCCGCAGCTTTGCTGGTGAAACTGTGAACTGCCTCGCCATAATAGACAAGCTGCCAATCACCTTTGGCATCGCGCATTTCTTTAATGAAACCCGCGACTTCAGTATCGGGAACATGAGGATCGATACCGCCGTGAAGCACAAGGATCCTGGCCTTGATATTCTTTGCATCCTGTGGAGCTGGATTGTCAAGACCGCCGTGAAAGCTTACCACACCGGCCACATCTGCGCCGCTGCGCGCCAGTTCAAGCACGGTTGTGCCGCCGAAACAATAGCCGATAGCGGCAATTTTTTCTTTATCAACCAGCGGCTGCTTGTTTAATTGCTCAAGGGCCGCAAGAACCTTTTTACGCAGCAAAGGCCGATCTTTCTTGTAACTGCCGGATAATTGCGCTGCCGCCTTACTGTCAGCCGGGCGAATTCCTTGCCCGTAGATGTCGGCAATCATGGCGATGTAACCAAGTTTTGCCAGCTCACGACCGCTTTCCATGACGTGTTCGCTGATCCCCTTCCATTCGTGAACGACAATCACACCGGGCATTGGCTGTTTATTGGCATCATCATATATGACAAAGCCCTCGTGCGGCTTCTGGTCAATTTCGTAGACAATTGTCTTTTCAACAATTTCAGCTGTAACCGGTACTGTAAGGATAACTGCAAGAAAAACTGCAAGAAAAAATCTTTTCATCTTGTCTGGCCTCCATAATTTTCTTCTGTTTTTAGAAAAATAATCAGCCTTGAAAATTGAGCAAGAAAAATTATGGCGGTATCTGGCACAACTGCCTGAGCTGGCAGTTTAATCTTCGCGGGCGTTGACGTATTTTATTACCCGAACATCTTCTATCGTTACCAGACCACCACAGCCGGCACGGTCGAACAGCTGATGCAAAATTGGCTCGAAATTGGCGATGCGCTCTTTTTTATCGACAATCTCAATAATAATCGGTAAATCAGCCGATAGATCGAGAATTCTCGCAGTGCGAATGCGACTGGTGCGACCAAACCCCATGATTCCTCGATAGACGGTAGCGCCGGCCATGCCAAGCTTGCGGGCTTCCATGACAATGGTTTCATAAAGCGAAGTGTAATCAACCTTGTCGGTCTCGCCGAGAAAAATGCGCAGCAATTGTGAGTCAGCTTGCAGATCCATTTAATATACCTCTCATTTTTATCTGAAAAAAATGCGAAAAAGGGCCAGGCCAAAATAAAATGCGGCCAGAGAAAAAACCAGGGTCAGAGCTACATAGGCTCCTGCATGCACATACTCCTGACTGCGCAACATTTCACTGGTTTCGTACATCATCGACGACAAAGTAGTAAAACCACCGCAGAATCCGGTCGCCAAAGCCAGTTTCATTTCAGGCGACAGCACATCGCCTTTTGCCGACATCGCCATGATCAGACCAATTGCAAAACAGCCCAGAACGTTGGCGGTAAAAGTGCCCAACGGCCATACGACACTAAAGCGCTGACCAAAAACTCCAAGACTGTAGCGCAGAATTGATCCGAAAAAACCGCCCAGGCCTACCAAACCAGACATTAGTATTTGTTGTCGCATAAGCTTCCCTCAATAACATATTACTATATCTTCCATGCCCGATTATCAAGGAGAAAGTGACAAAAGGTTTAAAAGCTGATTCAAATCTGCTATCTTTTAAAAGGAAAGGATTGAAAATGGTTCGAGATCGCTGGGAAGACACCCTATACAAAAGTCGTATCTGTTATTTCTGCCGGGAAACAATTTCCTGGCATGGCGGAGTTTCGCCACGTGGCGGCGGGACCTGGGACAACATCGCCTGCAATATTTGCGGAACCCCTGTTTGCCGTGACTGTGGTGCCGCCTGGTATGGCGGCGATGAAGACCTTGGCATAAGGTATCGCATTTGTAAGGAATGCCTGCCACAGAATAAAAGCCTGGTGAAAAATCGCGACCCTAAATTCAAAATTGACCATAAATACTGCATGATATGCGAACAACGCAGTGACAAGGTTATCAGACAGTGCCTGTGTGGGCGCCTCGCATGTCCGGATTGCAGTAAAAATCTTGCGGGCAAATATATTTGCGACATTTGTGCAGAAAAAGAAATCGCAGGCGAGAAAATCTGCGCAAGCTGCGGGGTGCACATGTATCCATACCAGGCGGTTGTGAAAAAAGTGAGAAGTCACTTCCGCGTTTGCTTGAAATGCAAACAAACATTTTGCCAGGAATGCTGTAGCTCGATGGAGCGGGTTGGAAAAGTTTTCGGACACGTCTGTAGCAAATGCGCAGGCAATGAAAAGAATAGTTCCCGGGAAGGGAAAACTAACGATGAAACAGGTTCATCGCTTATTGATAAAGCACTTGACCGAATTAAAAGTATTTTTAAAACTTAAATGAAAAATAGCCGGATTACGCGACGTTTTATTCTAAGTCTGCTTTTGATCGTTGTTTCTTTCAGTCTGCTTCTGGCCATTGCTTATCAGAGTCTGGTTTTTCAAAACGACATTCTTTCAGAGCAGAGGCGAAAAGAAAAAGTTGCACAACTCAGTCGCATCAGCAGCGACTTCTTTTCTGGCCTTACTGATTCTGAACTGCCTCCCGAAGCGGTCTCTCTGCCCCTTCAGCAGCCGGTTTTTCCTGTCCTGAAAATTCCAGAACACAGTCGGGCGCATGATGTGTTTCTGCGCATGTCTTTTGAACCCGAGAAAAAAATAGCTTTTCTGGTTGAAGCAGAATTGAACGCGCCCGAAAATGAAAAGAACTTTTGGCGCTATCTGCTATTGCAGGAACTCAAAACTCGGTCTGACCATTTTTCGCTTCGGCAAACGGCTGTTCAAATCATTGAATCCAGCTTTGATTTTCTTCTGACAAACGGCAGAACCCTCAAAACCGAAGCGGTTTTGCAGATTGTCGATTCGTTCTGTCGAGAAAACAATTTTGAAGCTGCTAAACAGTGGCTGTGGCGTCTGAGTAAAATGCCCGTTCCAACTACGATTCCCCAAAATAGTAGTGAATGGTTGGCATTGCCTGAAGAACTTGCAGATTGGTTAAATTTTCTTTTGAACTGCTACAAGATTTCTTATACACCAGAAATCAGGGCTGGATGGCTAGAAAATGCCCTGGTTATTGAAACCTCAAAAGGTAAAGTCGCTTTTCCTGCCAGGATGCTTATTTCAGGGCTAGAGAAAAAAATTCTTGCTGCCGGCTTCAATGATATTGCCAGCCTCGCCATCAATCTAGAAGATGCCGACTCTTATCTTTTGAATAATGGATATGGCCTGAAAGTGGCCTTCAAGCCGCAAGTTAGTGCCGCGCCAGTCCCCGGCGGTTTTTTGCCGCTTATTCTTTTGACTTCACTGGCGATCATCGGCCTTTTTGGCTTCGCCCTGCACCAGTGGCAAACAATGCAAAGAGCGCAGCTTCTTGAAGAAGAAGAGCTCTTCTTTCGTCAGACAGCTCATGACCTGAAAACCCCGATAACGATCGTCAGTTTCATTGCTGAAACCCTGGCTTTAAAGCGCTACAAAAATGAAGAGCAATACCGGCGCTATCTTACCCAGCTTCAGAATGAAACGCAAAAAGCCGGCGAACTATTTGATCGCCTGTTACTTTCGGTGCGCTTGCGCCAGCATTCTATCGACCCTGACCTTAAAACGTTTTCAGCCGAGACCGCCCTGAAAGCTCTGTTGAGTCGCTTCAAACCACGTTTGCAGGATTGGCGAATCATTGAAGATTATCGCAACCAGAACTCACTTTTTGCTGACTATGATATGTTCGAGCGCGCCATGATCAATCTGGTCGAAAATGTGATCAGACACGCCGCCGAGGGCCTTGAACTGCAATTGATCTGTGAAGACGCAATACTTTCTAACCAACCGGCAGTCAAAATCATGATCGGTGACCGCGGGAAAAATTTCCCAATGCAGGCTCAAGGCAAAATCGACCTGCTGCATGAAGCCCTACCCTATAAGGCTGAGCGTGGCGGCAGCGGTACCGGCCTGTTTCTGGTAAAACAAATAGTGCAAACCCATTCTGGGGAGTTTTACGCTGAAAAAAGAACTGACGGTGGAATCTGGATGGTCACAGTCTGGAAAGGAGAAAAATGAAGAAAATCCTTGTGGTTGAAGATGAACAGGTCATTCGTGAGCTTCTCTGTGATAATCTTGAATTTGACGGGTTCACACCCCTGCCGGCACCAGATTTGAAAGCTGCCGAGCGGCAGATTGCCAGCAACGCTCCGGATATGATTCTTCTCGACCTTAACCTGCCAGATGGCAATGGTGCGGACTGGCTTAGACTTCAGCGGCAGCAGGGAATGCAGCTTCCGGTGATAATATGCACGGTTCGTGATCGTGAAATCGACATTATCAAAGCCCTTGATTCAGGCGCGGACGACTATGTGACCAAACCCTTCAGAATCAGGGAATTGATTGCAAGAGTCAAAGCCGTTTTGCGCCGCAGCGAAAAAACCGGCAGTGCCCCTTCGCCGCAAATAGGCAAATTGACCATTAATTTCTCCGGACGTGAAGCCAGTGCCGGCGACACTCCGGTTAATCTCACCGCCACCGAATGGCAATTACTCGAGTATTTCTGGGGCAATAGAAACCAGGTCTTGAGTCGTGAGCAAATCATTGATCACATCTGGGGTATCGATGATCTCGAAGACAGCCGGGCTGTTGATGTGCATATTGGCAGACTGCGCAGAAAACTGGAAGAGGAAAACGAGCCGCAGACGCTGGTTACCGTTCGCGGATTCGGCTATAGCCTTAAAGTTTAAACTGTTACAAAATCGTTACATAATCGTCATTAGTCTGTAACATGAGTTTCAGATAATAACCATAGCGAAGAAAAACCAAATAAGGAGAACCGTCAATGAAAAAAATCTATCTCGTTCCCGTTCTTGTAGCTATGGTGTTTAGCCTTTCCCTTCAAGCGCTTGCCGCAATGTCTGTTGACGAAGCGATACTCAAACTCTGGACCGCCGGCCCGGATGAAAGCATCGCACAGACTCTTGAGGCTGCAGCAACAGGCTCTTCAGACGATTCTGAAAAAGCCAGGTTTCACCTTTCATGTCTCAAAATAATGAATGGCGCAGGTGATTCTGAAAAAATTCTCGAAGAACTTGAGGCACAGGCCAAAACCGATAACGAAAAACAGACGATTGCTACCCTCAAAGAACGATTGAAAACCAAATCCAATAAGTTGCCGCAAAGTTTTCAGGAAAAAATTTCACTGGATTTCAAAGATGTCGATCTTCGCGTCCTGCTGCCTCTGATTGCCCAGCGTTCAAATTCAAACATCGTTTTACATTCAAGTGTTAAGAAAAAAGTTACCATCAGGCTTATTGATGCCACTCTTGAACAGGCTCTTGATACCATCTGTGCCATAACCGACCTGCACTATGAAAATCGCAACGGCGTATTCGTTCTGCTGCCGAAAGAAAAAGAGGAAAAAAAGCTCGCCCAGGCCCATTATCGCTTGAGATCCATGTCACCTGCCAGGCTGGTTAAATTACTGAAAGCCTTTGCAGAAAAAGGACCGGGCGAAAACGCACCGGGAAACTTTAAAAACACAGATGCAGAACCCGCTGAAGCACTGCCATCAGACGTTATCCTTACCATTGAAGGCGACAAGGTTATTATTGAAGGTTCCAATGAAGTTGTGCAAAAATACCTGCAGGCAGCGATGAGGCTTGACCTCAAAGATCGTACGCATAAGATTTCTTATCGTGTATGGCGAATCAACCCCGGCGTTTCTATCGACATAAAAGGATTCTCATCATTGCCTGAAAAAGAGCGCAATGAAAAAGCAAAAATTCTCGCGGCACCGTCCGTAATTACCATGCCGGGTCAGTGGGCCAAAATTGAAGTAGAGAGTTCCAGTGAAAAATCAGATGAAAAGAATTTCAGCAGCCTCGATTACAAAATTAACTCTATTTTTCAAGAAACAGATGCCCCAGACCAGCTGAAAGTTCTTACCGAAGTCAGCGTCTTCGGCACTTCAGTAATCAATGGCGAAAAGCTGAAAACCAATCAGCAGTATAAAAATACCATTCAGCTGAAAACAAAAAAATGGGTGATGCTGCCACTTTTAGAAGGTAAAGACACTGTCTTTCTCGAACTGATGATAGAAAAACACCAGGGAAACTAGCCGCAAACAAAAGAAAAAATCATCATAAATTAATCACTGCCGGTCGGTTTGAAGTAATGCAAAACAATTTCAAGCCGGCCGGTTATCTTTACCCTGCATTACCTGATAAATTTTTCTCTGCATGTTGCGATATCTTACCGAGCCGATGCCACCGGTTGCCAACCCTGCAATGATACAGATCAGGCCTAGGGCCAGATAAAGGCCATCCAGCGAAAAATGTGAAATGGTCGCACCGGCAATAATAAGAGCCATTCCCGAGCGTAAATACGCCAGTAAAGTTCTTTCGTTGGCCAGGCTGGTGCGATATACCGCCAGTTCGTTGGTTGGCGAGACTCCTGCTTGTGTCTGAGCTGCCGGGGTTTCAACCTGCTCGGTTATTTTTTTGTTTTTTTCGGTCATCGTTTTACGCCTGCAGGTTTAATCTGTCGCCTTTTTCATCGAAAAGATGCAGATATTCGGGATCAAGACTCAGCTTCATGGTTTCTCCACGAGGTTCTTCTCCTGATCTGACAACGATTTGCCCATCATCGTGAAACGAATAAACAAGAAACTCTGGGCCGATGTTCTCAACCACATTGACCTTTAATTCAAGATCAGCGTCTTTCTCATTTGAGTAGAGTCGCTCAGGCCTGATTCCCAGGGTCAGGCGCCCGATGTTTCGTTGTCTTAAGGCAGCGCCTGTATTTTCCGGCAGGCGAATTTTCATTGCCTGGGTTTTCAGGTAAAGCCGGCCTTCAACTTCTTCCAGCTCTCCTTTGAGCAGATTCATGGTCGGTGAACCGATGAATCTTGCCACAAACTCGTTTACGGGTTTGCGATAAATCTCGACCGGAGTGCCGATCTGTTGAATGAAGCCGTTGTTCAAAACTGCGATTCGGCTGCCCAGGGTCATGGCTTCGAGCTGATCATGGGTTACATAAATTGTCGTAACTCCAATTCTCTTCTGAAGATCTTTCAGATGGGCACGCATCTCATTGCGCAGCTTGGCATCGAGGTTACTCAAAGGTTCATCCATCAGGCAAACTCTCGGATTGCGAACGATTGCCCGACCGATGGCAACACGCTGTCTTTGCCCCCCGGAAAGCTCAGCTGGTTTACGGTCGAGTAAATGATCGATCTGCAGCTGTTTCGCCGCCTCTTTAACCTTGGCGGCAATTTCTTCGGCTGACGGCACCTGAGGCAGGTTGGTCAGTGGAAAAGCAATATTCTGTTCTACCGTCATGTGCGGATACAGAGCATAACTTTGAAAAACCATCGAAATGTCACGTTCGAAAGGGCCAAGAAATTTACCATCGGCATTTGCGATCAGATCCTGATCAAAGAACATTTCACCGGAAGAAGGCTTTTCCAGGCCGGCGATCAGATTAAGCATCGTGCTTTTACCGCAGCCTGAAGGCCCGAGAAGCACGAAAAACTCACCGGGCTGAATTTCAAGATCGATGCTTTTTAGAACATCGATTCTGCCACGAAAAGTGAAAAAGCTCTTGGCTAGATTCTTAAGAGTAATTCTGGTTGCATTCATCGTGTTTTCTCCTGATCAGCCTTTAACCGCTCCGCCCATCAGCCCTTGAACGATATAGCGCTGAAAAACCAGTGTCATAATAACCAAAGGAACCGAGGCTATTGCTGATGCCGCCATCAGGTTCCCCCATGGGATCTCTCCGTGCAAACCCTGAAACAAAGCAATGCCAACCGGCAGAGTCTGCGCCGAATAATCTATCGTCAGCATTATCGCAAACAAAAATTCGTTGAAACAGGCTATAAAAACCAGCAATGCCGAAGAAAAAATCCCAGGCAAAGCTATCGGGAAAATTATCTTGTACAGAACCTTCATTCTACCGGCACCATCGACCAGAGCCGCTTTATCCAGAGCCAGGGGAATCTGGCCAAAATAGCTGAGGTTGATCCACAAAGCGATTGGAATGGTCCAGGCGATGTATGGCAAAATCAGCGCCATGTGATGATTTATCAGCCCGAGATTGGCGAACATTTCAAAAAGATAACCGACGATACTGACCTGCGGGAACATCGACATCGCCAGAATCAAGAGCGGCACAACCGATCTTCCCGGAAAGCGCATTCTTGAAACGGCATAGGCGGCCATGCTTGAAAAAATCGTCACTGCAGTTGCAGTAATGATTGAAATTAAAAGACTGTTGTAAAGATAGTCGAGAAAATGCAGCGAATCGGCAGTCAAAACCTGGCGATAGTTTTCCAGCGAATAGGTAACCTTGCCGGTGATAAGAAAATCGGCACGATCAGCAAGAGATATCCAGAGCATCCAGATGAATGGGCCAAGGGTGAAGGCAAGCAGAAACATGCTGCCGGCAAAAATTAGAGTTTTTCTGGTTATTTCTTCTCTGGTCATTTGATCTGCTCCGAAAACTTACCGACGCGAAGGTAAACCAGGGTCACCGCCAGTGATAACAAAAAGGTAATGACTGAAATGGTCGAACCCATGCCGAAACTGTCGTTGGCAAATGCCTCATAGCCAAGGTAAGAAAGGGTTCGCGTTGAGCCGCCGGGACCGCCGCCGGTTAAAACATAGACCAGATCGAACATTCGCAGTGAATCTATGGTGCGAAAGATCAATGAAATCACCAATACCGGCAGCAAAAGCGGCAGGGTAATTTTGTAGAATCGGCGAAACATTCCTGCTCCATCAACTTTTGCCTGCTGATAAAGGTCTTCAGGAATGGCCTGCAGCCCAGCCAACAGAATCAGCACAACAAAGGGCGTGGTTTTCCAGACGTCGGCGAAAACCAGGGCCCAGAAAGCACCGAATTCCGTGCCCATCCAGTTTATGCGCTCAGGCGCCATACCCAGGGTAACCACAAGATAGTTCATTACGCCATAGTTGTATTCATAAATCAATTGCCAGGTTCGCGCCGACACGATAGTCGGAATCGCCCATGGAATGAGAATGACAACCCTTAAAAAACCACGTCCGACAAAGGCTTCATTCAATAACAGAGCAAAAACGACCCCAAGAATTGCTTCGAAAGAAACAGCGGCTACGGCATAGGCAAGGGTAAATCGCAAAGCTTGCCAAAAATCAGGCGAACCCAGCAGGTTTACATAATTTTTGAAGCCAATGAACTTTTTCGGCAAATATGAAACATCAAGGAAAAAGCTGTTGTAAAAGGTGCCGATAACCGGCAGCAGAATAAAAACCCCAACAACTATAAGCAAGGGAAAGATAAAAAACCAGGCGCTGCGCACTTCGCTCTTTTCGTAGCTTTGCCAAAGAGAATTATCAGCCATTACAATGATTCTCCTAAAGTGTTTTGTGCTTCGCCCGGAATCTTGATGCCATAACCTTCGATTAGCTCGCTGATTTCTTTCTGTGCAAGTTCAAGAGCCTTTTTCGAATCGACCCTTCCGGCGAGAGCAGCACTTACATGTTTTTGCAAAATTTGTGAAACAGCTGAATAATATGGAATAACAGGTCTGGGTACCGCGCCCTCAAAAACTTTTTTTAAATCAGCCAAAGCCGGGTTTGCTTTTAGAATGATCGGATCATCGTAGACATCAGCTCGTCCGGGATTCCAGCCGAGTCTTACGGCCATGGCGGTTTGAACTTCGGCAGAGGTAAGAAATTTTATCAACTCAGCGCTTTCCCTCTTTTTATCTGAGAATCTCGACATGACAATATGCCAGCCTCCGAGAGTTGAGGCGCCCTGCCCCACAGCAAAGCCAGGCAAAGGAGATATGCCGACCTTACCTTTGATCGGCGAATCTGAAGCATTATGTAAACCCCAGGCATAAGGCCAGTTGCGCTGAAAAAGAGCATTGCCGTTATGAAACATCAACCGGGTTTCTTCTTCTTTCATATCTGTAAAGGTATTCGGCGGAGAAACAGGGTTTTGCCAAATTAATGAACACATGAAATCAAGGGCTTCAACATTGGCTTTCTGGTAAATTTTCGGAGTCGCCGTGCCAACAAAAAAACCGCCGCCGGCAGAAGTGAAAAATTCGAGGGCGTTGCAGCTCAAACCTTCATACTGGGCACCCTGCCAGACATAACCCCAGAAATTTGGGTTGGTCGATCTTTCTCCGGAAATAACCTTTTCACACATTTCGCGTAATTCAGACCAGGTTTTTGGTGGCCCGCTAAAGCCATATTTTTCAAGAAGGTCTTTTCGGTAATAAAGCAACCCACCATCTATGTAAAGCGGCAGCCCGATCAATTTGCCTTCATAGGTGTCGGCAAGATCGATGACACTTTTAAAGAAAGGGGCCGAATCGATCTGGTATGGCTCAAGTGGCTCCAGCCATTCAGAAGCGGCGATCTGGCCAATCCAGCCGACATCGAGCAACATTACATCCGGCTCGGTTTGCTTGCCGCGCAATGCCAGAAGAATGCCCTGTTTTCGCTGAGCCGAATCGGTTGATTGCCGAATCAGGGTAACCTCTACCCCGGTTTTAACAGTGAAGTTTCTCAATAAAGCCTCAAAAAACATCAGCTCATTCGGGGCACCGCCAACCATAAAGGTTATGCCGGCAGGTTTTGCCCGGCAACCATCAAGAAGCAGAGACAAAACGATCAAAAAAAACAAAAAGATGAAATTTCCGAGCCTCTTATTCATAGAAACATTTTATAACTTTTGTAAAAAAATGCAAAACTTAACAAAACCATAAACGCCTTTACCAATGCATGGAAATCCGAAAAAGACTCAAACGGTTTGAGCCTTTCTTGTTAAGACTGTGAAAGCTTCCCAGGCAAGAAAAGCGGCGAGAACAAGCAAAATTCCGCTCAGACCGGCCAGCAGAAAGCCCTGTTTGGCCAGGTTTACCTGAATCAGATTAACCAAAGCCACGCAGGTAACCAGAAACATTACCAGCATTGGAATCATGACAAAAATGGGGCGAATTTTAAAACGATGATAGAACCATACCGCAATGCTTAGAAGAGCTATCGAAGCAAGCAGTTGATTTGCTGAACCGAAAAGCGGCCAGATTGCCTTCCATTGACCGGTAAACATCAGTGCTGCCGCCGGAAGAATGGTCATGAAGGTTGCAAGATGCTTGTTTTTAAATGGCTGCTTGATTTTTTCAGGCATAAATTCTGCCATTTCCTGAAATGCGAATCTTCCAAGTCTAGTGGCGGTATCGAGGCTGGTCAAAGCAAAAGCCGAAACGATCAACGAAACGAAACTAATTAAAACCGCCGGCTCAAATTTTATTCCAGGAATAGAAGCGATGGCATTGGCCATACCATTTGCAAAAACTCCAACTGGCCCCTTACTGGCTATATCTTGCGCGAAAACCTCCGGTGATAGAATTGCTGCGGTAAGAAGAGCAAGAATCGCCAGAAAGGTTTCGATCAGCATTCCGCCAAAAGCGACCGGCTTGGCATCTGATTCGACATCGAGTTGCTTTGCAGTAGTTCCCGAAGCGACCAGCGAATGAAAACCACTTATTGCTCCACAGGCAACCGTAACAAAAAGCATCGGAAACAGATAGCCTAACGACTCGCTTTTAAAGGCGGTGAAGGCAGGAAAAACGATGTCGGGGTTGTAAAATAGCATGCCGACAAACCCACCGATCAAAAGAATATATAGCAGAAAAGAATTGAGATAATCGCGAGGTTGCAATAATATCCAGACCGGAGCGACTGATGCGATATATATGTAAACCAGCAGAATGTACAACCATGTACCTTCAGATGTTTTGAGCGGATACAACTGTCCCAGCCAGACCATCAGCAGCAGAACCGCAACACCAAGCAACGTCGACAGCCCAAGTGAAATATTGAAGCGGTTAAGGGCGATACCAAAGACTATGGCCAGACCGATAAACATTACCGAAGAACTTGCAGCCGCAGGTACAGAAAAAAAGGTTTTTGCCACGATTATTGAAAAGGCGGCGATGACTAAAGCGAGAGTAAACCAGACGAATAGCAGAAAAAGAACGCTTCCTCGACCACCCACATGCTTTTTGATTACTTCACCGATCGAACGGCCTTCATTGCGAATCGAAACCACCAGAGCTGCAAAATCGTGCATTGCGCCAAAGAATATACCGCCAAGAATCAGCCAGAGCATAACAGGCACCCAACCAAATACGGCAGCGCTTACCGGCCCGATTATCGGTGCTGCGCCGGCAATTGAAGCAAAATGATGCCCAAGCAATACAGGGGCGCGGGCAGGCATATAATCGCCGTCATCACGCAATCGATGGGCTGGAGTTATCAGTTTATCATCGATACAGAATTTCTTTGCAACCCAGCGTCCATAAAAAATATATGCCAGGCCAAGAACGATCAGAGATACAAGAATTATTAAAGAGCCGCCCATTGCCATACCTCGCCAACGTTTTCGACAATACTACTCCTGCGCGGCAAAAAATGCAGCAAAAAATTCCATGCCCGCATCTATCGACTGATCGTTGAAAGCGTGCCCTTTTTTATGCAGAAAAGTTTTAAGATTCCTACCCTCTTGCCATCCATTGTCGAGAATGAAGCTGCGAAATTTTTCGATGTACGGGCGATTGAATTGGTCATTTTCGCCATAACTCAGGAATACGGGCTTCCTTGCTACCTCCTGGGAGAAGGCATAGGGATAAGCACCGCCATCGAGCCAAAAGCCTTTGTATGGTGTCTTTGGGTTTGCAAGCATTTCGATTCCTGCAAAATAACCACCATTGGAAAATCCCATCAAAACGATCTTTTCCGGGTCTATCGGCAGTTTTTGCTGAAGAAAAACGGTCAACGATGCTAAAAAAACACGATTATCCCTGAAATGATCCGGATACCAGGCACGAACCTCCGGATTTTCGGGGAATGACCCGGGCATTCCCCTCGGGAAGGCAATAACAGCCTGATGCTTTTCAGCAAATTTGGCCATTTTCCGATAATTGTTTCGCGTATCCTGCGAAGGTTGCTCGACAAGGTCAAAGCCCATCAAAAAAATGTACAATGGCAATCGGGCATTTGGCGGTATTTTCTCGGGTTGATAAAGGTAATAGGATCTTGTTCCGTCAGGCATTTTAAAATCTTTTTCGGGCCAGGAAAAGGGAACCGCCTGCTCGACCCATGGCCAGACAAGGTAAGCCAGCGCTGCCCAGAGCATTGCCAACAAGATCAATTTGCTTTTGTTTGCCAAAACGAAACCCCTACACTCTTTCCTGAGAATATCAACAAGCTGATGATCTCAAATCAGAAAAAAAACGTCAATAGAACCAATTGGCGAAGTTATGTAAACCTGCGTTGAGTTCGCAAAAATAAACAGAAAAAAACAACGCAGCTGCATCAAATTGTGCAACTGCGTTGTTTTGTTAGCAAATATTAGTGAAGGGTTGTATCTTCGTTCAATTCATCTTCAAGTTCGAAAAATTCTTCTGTCTGGTAATCAGCTCGGGCATACCCTACTTCAACCTTGCCTTTACCCATTGGGTAGAGACTGCGAATGTTGCCACCCATTGTGTAAAGCTGCCAGGTGAAAGTTTCGCCATTGATGTTGGCGTAGAAAGTCATTGCTCCGGGAACGCTTCCAAACTTGCGGGCGGTTTCGATAGCGATATGACCAATTGCAAGCATGGCCTGAACGGAATTGCCATTGCAAAAGCCGCCTTTAGGCTTGCGAGCACGAGGCAACGGGCCTTCTTTTCCATCTGGATCCCAGTAGAAGGAACCGGTAAAAATGGAATCATTGCCTACATCAGATACAGAAGAAAGAACTTCTGCCAGACCTTCGCGTTCATCGCGGTAAAATCTATACCACCAGTGATAACCACTGACTTTTGATCCTTTGAGTTCGCCGGCGATTACATGCTCGAAGCCCAGGCCAGAACCGAACCAGTTTCTCTTGAGATCTTCAATAGTGGTGTCAGTTGATTTGAGAGCGTGCTTAATAACCGGATCATTCTCGATAGCTTCGAGAAATTTGTCGATTTCTTTGTCCAATTTTCCGGCGTCATTGGTTCCGGCTTTTGGATTGAATTTTTCGCAAAGTTCGTAAGCCAGATCATAACTTTTTGGAATTGAAGTGCTTACATCATTGAAAAGAAACTGGAAGGTTTCTCGATCTTCTTTGTAATTCTCGTTTTTTTCGACCTTCAGGGCATCTTTATCCAAGCCATCGATCGGCTTGGCAAGCTTTTCGATTTCCTGACGAATAGCGGTCAGATTAGCGTTGGCGCGTGCAGAATAATAAAGCGGAGACTGGTTGTTAGCCCGGCTTTCAGCTCTGGCAACTGCAGCATCAAAATCTTGTGGGGTTTCGATTAAACCGGCTACAATACTGTTTTCAAGAGTTTTTCGCAACTGTTCATCGGCAATTGTTTGCAGCTGATCATGGAAAATCTCGAGGTTTGGGGCTGCACCAAAAACGGCGGCCGCCAGGAAAAGAAAAGAGAAAATAGAGAAACAAAATCTGCGCATCTTATGCTCCTTACTCAATACTCGATACTTTTAGCGCAAAAACAAAAACGCAATAGGACAATAAATACTTTTTTATACTTGATACTTTTTAAGTAGAACACAAATCAACATGAAAATGCAACCCCGAAAATAATTTTTTTTGATTTTCTTTCAATTCAAAAACTAAATTCTTCACAGCCCATTTCATGCGTGCTAAACTGCAAAAAAAGAATTCGGGAAAGCCAATGAAATACAAGGTTCTTCTTATCAATCCTGATGTAAGCGAGCTAAAGAAAGAATTAAAAGACCTTTCAGCGAGAAGTATGAATATTATCGGTGCATCGACGGTCGAAGATGCCTGTAATTTTTTGCGTGAAGACGGTCTTATTCACGCGGTACTCACCGAATGGGAAGTTCCCGTCACCAGCGATGGCAACCTCACCATGAAAGGATCAGAACTATTCAGCGAGTTTCTGATGCTAAGAACCGAGGTAAATCTTTTTTTGTATTCAAATCGTCCGAATTTGCCCTATCACAATACGGGCGGCGAGTTGAACGGTTATTTTTACAAAAAAGAGCATGATTATGATGACATCGTGCGCAAGGTAAAATCAGAAGTCATCAATAGTAAAAACCGTGCACCATTTTTTGAAAAACTTGTTGAATATGCCAAAAAAGCAAAAGATTCATGGCATACCCCTGGTCATGCCTCTGGCTATTCTTTGAAGAATTCAATCTGGGCCAAAGATATTTACGAATTTTTTGGTCCCAACCTGTTTCGGGCTGATATTTCCGTTTCTGTACCCATGCTCGACTCACTTTTGCACCCCAACGGTGTGATCAAGGAAGCCCAGGAAATGGCTTCCTGGGCTTTTGGGTCGCGCTATACCTTTTTTTCCACCAATGGCACGAGTACATCAAACAAAATTGTTCTTCAGACAGTTCTTAAGCCTGGAGATGTTATTCTCGTAGACCGTAATTGTCATAAATCGGTGAATTACGGCATTATACTGGCTGGAGCCGAACCCATCTATCTTTCGCCCTCGATTAATTCTGAATATGGAATATTTGGCCCGGTACCTAAGAAAACCATATTTTCGACCATGGACAAGGCAATTGCGGCCGGAAAAAAATTAAAAGCTCTGATTTTGACAAATTGTACATACGATGGGCTAATTTATGACATTGCCGACATTGTAAAAGAGGCTCACAAACGTGGCGTTAAAGTAATTGTCGACGAGGCCTGGTTTGGCTATGCCACTTTTCATCCGCATTTTTACCCAAGCGCAATGGAAGCCGGGGCAGATTACGCTACTCAGTCAACTCACAAAACCATGAGTGCCTTCAGTCAGGCCTCGATGATCCATGTTAAAGATCCCGAGTTTGAAGATCTTGAAGATATTTTCATGGAAAACTTCAATATGCACACGAGTACATCGCCACAGTATCCAATGATTGCGTCTCTCGACATGGCGAGAAAACAAATGGTCATGGAAGGGTACAGCCTGCTGTCAACCTGTATCGAGCTTTCGCAAATGCTCAAAGATAACATCAATACACTTGAGAAATTCAAGGTTCTCGAGCTTGATGATCTCATTTCCGACGAAGTAAAAAAAGACAAAATTCGCCTGGACCCGACAAAGTTGACCATAGACGTTTCGGCGACGGGCTTTTCCAGTAAAGAAGTCGAGCGTTATCTGCTGGAAAAGCATAACATTCAGATTGAGAAAACTACCTTCAACACTTTGACTGTTCTAATAACTATTGGCGCAACCCATTCAAAACTCAATCGCCTGTACCTTGCCCTCGAAAACATTGAAAAAATGTCGGGCAACCGAAAAAGTCGCCCCAGAAATGCCGAGAACAAGGTCTTTTTAAAATTGTCACCAATCAGATATACCCCCAGGTTTGCTTTCTATTCAGACGGAGAGCTGGTAACCCTCAGGGAAGCCGAAAACCGTGTTTCTGCTGCTACAGTAACGCCCTACCCTCCCGGCATTCCACTACTTGTGCCAGGCCAGCTGATCACCGCCGAAATCGTTGAAGCACTGCACCGTTATCGTGATTATCAGATAGAGATTCATGGCCTACAGGAAGGCAGACTCAAGGTTCTTACCAAAGAAGAAGAAGAAATTCTCACCCGCGATGGCTACGGCATCACAGATATCGACGAAGTCGACGACTGAGCCCTGTTTTTCTTTTAAATCAGATTTTCCAGGCCTTTCAAGCCTTGGTCTATTTCAAAAAAGTTTCGAAGTCAGATGTTTGCGGCTTTGAAAATTATTCCTTATAATTTCTAAAAACACTAACAAAAGGTGCGTAAACTTGAACTGGCGAAATGTGATAATCGCGGCTTTGATCATTCTTGGCCTGGGCGCAAGTTCTGCCCCGGCCTGGGACTGCGTTGAAGCCCATCCGACAATAAACCGACTGGCGTTCGAGTTCTTCCTCGCCAGATTAAAAGCTGGGCACTACGGCGAACGCTTCACCAATTTTGCCATCGACGATGAAATTCGCTACCAGGGCTTAACCTTCGGCAAAGCCCCCAAATTTTTTAGTGGCGAAAAGGCCAAAACCATCAATGCTCTGTATAATTTCTCGGGTTGGCTGGCAAAAGGTGGATTCGACGCTGACATGCCTGAGATCAACATGGGCTTCCGCCATTTTTATGACCCGATTTATGAGCCGAGATATTTAACCTGGCAACACCGGTCGTTCATTCCCAGAAAAAAAAGTAACTATGCTTCCGAAGAGGCCTTTTTTGAGTCCCTGCAATATCGCGCCGATGACTGGAACCCGAATTTTGAAATTGGCTTTAAAGACCGTAAAATAAAGCTTCAGCCAAAAATGTTCCGCCCACAGATTGATGCGGTTAACTGGGCATTTGAACACGAAGAAAATGAGCATAACTGGCTTCAGGGAAAGCTCGCTTATAAAGCCGCCATGGAAAACGATACCGCTCTTTTCGGTAAGCTCAACCGCAGTCAGATGTTTGGTAAAGCCTTCAGAGCACTCGGCGAAACCATGCACCTGATGGCCGACATGGCTCAGCCGGCACACACTCGAGGTGACAGTCATTCCCTTTACGAACCTGTCGAAATGAATGTCAAAGAGAAAATGATTTTGCAAGTAATGGGTGATCGGCACAAAAGCTCTGATTTCAAGCCTGTACCTGAATTTAAAATAGATGAAGATCTCAGTCTGCCCGAACGCATGAAAAAGCTGGCTGCCTTCACCAACAAACATTTTTTCAGCAATGACACTATTTTTGATTATGAAACCTGGAAATTCCCCCGCAATGGCAAGCGGCCCTACCCCGCTCCGCAGCTTAGCCGTCTGCGTCATGAGTCGGGCATTTACTATGCTTTTTTCGAAACTGTTGGCTGGGTGCCTGTTGCCAAAGAAACCGGATCACCTTTTTCCAAAGTTTTAAACGACAACGATCGTTACGGTCGCAAAAATCCGCATTTCAACGTAATGCCCAACATGGCAGAAAGTCAGGCGAAAGTTTTGATTCCTCTCGCCGTCTACAACTGTGCCGACTGCATCAGGGCTTTTTTACCTTCTTTTAAAGTAGACTTCGCTTTGCAAAGAGCGGGAAACGACGAGTTTATAACCTCTGGCGAACTGGTACACGACGTAAATCTTGACGACGACTGGCGAAAAATCGGTGCCATACGTTTTAATGGCCCCGGATACCTCAAAATCAACAATTCCTGGAAACAGGTTAATTTTAAAGACGGTAAACTCGTTTCCACCAGACTGTCTTTAAAATCCGGCGATCGCGTTGCTCTGGTCGTTCGCGCCGGCGG
>CAZQUE010000051.1:0-33559 GCA_964596185.1 uncultured bacterium
GTTTGAATTCAGGTGTTTCTGACGATTGTTCGTCTGGACCTGACCAGGCAAATTTAATGCCCACGGAATTTAAAGGACTTATATTGGGTATTGCCGCCGGAATTTGAATTTTGTCTGCAAAATCCGAGTTGTTGGCCCAGCTATATTCATGGCTATAAAATTTAATCTGGCCTGAAACAAGGGAAAATAGTCTATTCGTATTCTGTATAGCTCTTCTGGCAGTTTTACCAGTGGTGTTAAACCAGATCGGAGGTTCTACAGCCCACAAATCTGCTCTACCTGCCGGTATTTCGAAAATCTGTTCTTCAAATTTGTCGTTGAAACCTTTGTGTTTTTTATCAAAAAGCTTCTTTGCGCCGATTATGCGAACAGTTATGGTTGCCAGAGCCGTGACAGCACCAGCACTATCGAATTCGCAATTTGCTTTTAAGGTTTGGGGAACAGGGGTAATAGCAGCACATTTATCAGGTTCGGTTACCAAATCCCAGGCGATGGAATCTATAACTATTTTAGTGCTGTTGTCCTGCCAGACAACAGACTCGCCGGGCTTTTGAATTTCGGTTCCATTTACAAAAACGGAGGTTGTTAGCTCATATTTTTTTTCGGTCTTGAAATCAAGGACTTTTTTGACCGGTGAGATAGAAATTTCAATGGGTTTAACTTCAAATTCAGCATTGTCTTTTAAATCAATGTCTTTGCCATTCTGATCCTGAGTTTTTAAGAAAGCTTCGATTTTCCAGCTGCCGACATGATCTAGTTGAATGTAAAAAGGTGGTTTTTCGACATTTGGAAAGAATTCTTCGTCATTTAATATCCATTTAATCTTACGCCATTGATCGAGATGCTCGTCTGTATCCATTGTTGTGGTAACTTTTATTGTGCGATTCAACGGATAAGCAATCTTGTCGATAGGTGATAAAATTCGAAGACCTGGAGTTACTTCGATTGGATTAGACGAAGGAACGTATCTGCCCCATGTCTTTTTTGTTTCTGAGTCAGTCAAGTAAAGATAAGCATTACAATCCAGAGAATAGCTACCGATTCCGGATTTTGTATTTAAAATGTGATCGTAATACAGGCCTTCTACAGCTGTCTCACCAATATCACTTTGAAACAACGGGCGATCAATCCAGCGAATATATCTAAGCCGGTTATATTTGTAGCCATCTAGCACATTAATGTCAGTTGTGCTAGATGAAAGCGAACCTTCACCAAAACCATCTTTTGGTCTGACTTCGGCGCTGAATATCTGCTGTTGTCCCTCTTTAATTGAGCTTACTTCTGATGGATGCAGGACTGTTTCCATGACATCTACGGAATTGTAAACGCTAATTGATGGCAAATCTTTTACAAAGCTTAAATTGTTGGTGTTTAAATAGCCACTGTAGGGCTGAAATTCACAGAACAGGCGCAGAGGCATTTCACCGGCACTTACCGACAAAGTTGAATAACTGAAAATGCTCTTTTGGGTTAACGGTCGACCGTTGGGATAACCCGATGTCGGACTCGACAATAGCGCCGGCCAGGCGTTAACAACCTGTAAAGGATAAGATGCAGGATCTATAACCGATTGACAGAGCGCTATGGGTTGCGCGAACTTCCAGTCAGAATCTGACTCAACAGTTCTTTTCTGCCCATTGATTTCAACAGAATAATTCTTGATCTCAAGAAGTCTATATGTTGATGATAACTGCTTCGGATGGAAGGTTTTGAACTCCACATTACCGGTTGCCGGGTAGAACGCATAGAGCCCGGAAATATTGGGCGTAAATGAAGATTTAAGAGTTTGGCCATCCTGTTGCCAGGTCAGTGCAACATCAAAAGAGACTTCTGCAAAGCCAGGCTTTGTAAAAAGAACTGTGGTTTGACTGGCGACCGGATTTTTAATCTGTGGTGAACCTTCTGAATTAAGAAAAGACCAGCGAAGTTTGTCGGCAGTAAGAACACCACCCACGCCATTGCTGTCTTTGTATTCGCCACCTTCAGCAAGACTGCCCCATACGGTGTTTTCAATACTTACTCTACCTGACAGTGAAAATTCATGGGTGCCATCGCCAATAAAAAATTCTCGATTTCTGTTATATGTGCCGTCATAGATGTTTGCTTTGATTTTAAATTCATTGATATCTCGATAGTCGCTGTATGTAGTTCTAAATGTTTTTGTCTGACCGGCGTTATCACGGTAAGAATGCTCGACCTCCAGTTCGCATTTGACTGTGGTATAACCGAGAATGGTTACTGAAGGATTTGAAGACGTCTGACCACCGGAGTTAATATCCCATGTTTCTTTGACTATGGTGCCTGGAGTTGAAAATTCGTATTCGTAAGAGAAGGTTATCTGATTGCCAACAAAGGCAAAGGTCAATCTCGGCAGAATGTGAACATATGTCGTGCCTTTTTTGTCTGATGCAATTTCTCTGGCGATAAAGGCAAGATTGCGGGATTGGATTGTCATACCGGAAGGAGTGACCAACTTGTATGATGTGTGTCTTTTGCCGGTTTTATCCTGATAAACGATTACAATGAGTTCACCATCGGTTTTACTACCGGGAAGAATGCGTTTTGGTGAAATCGGAAGCTCGGTTACAACCGTTGCTCCTTCAGGAATAGGTGGTTCTGAGGTGTCACAAATCCCGACTGTAAAAGACCATTTTTTATTAGCAATCTCGCCCTTTTCATTGCTAATAGCGATTTCAGCGGTGTGAGTGCCGATTGAAAGAACGCTGTCGGAATTTAGATCTGGTCGGAAAATAAGGCCAAGTTCATCACCGTCTTTAAATGTGCCAATCTTATTCTGTTGAACAGCCTTACCGTCGATGACAAGGCTATATTCAGCTATGTTTGATTGCGAAAAAAGATTAACCTGTATATCAGGGAATACCGTGCCGGCTTCACCGGTTGGGATTACGCCGGTTATGGCCAGGCTGACTTCGGCAATGTAATATTCAGGAATGACAAGCTTTTGGCCTGCAATTTCGATTTCTTTTGCTTCGATTTTCTTGCGGCAGGTGACAGTTTTAGAGAATGAAACTACCGATGAATTTTCTAATCTGGATTTAATTTTAGATTCAAAATCATTGATCTGGTCTACGCTTGCGGGAATTTCCTGGTGTAGGGCTTTGAATTTTAATAACTCAACAATGGCTAAAGCTGCAGGAAGATCAATCTCTTTAAGCTGCGAAGCTGCTGAACTGAAATCTGAAGATTTGCCCTGCAAAAGGGCCTGTAATTCTGTTGGAATATTAGTTGTGGGCTGCTGCGCAAAGATCAAAAACTGATATGAAAAAAGCAGACAAAATGCAATAAAAATAATGCTGGTAAATACTTTTGCTCTCGAAAGTTTCATTCTCTTATCCTCTGATTTTGTTTCATGCTTATTTTAAACGAATGGTGAAGCGAAAACAAGAAAGTATTTCATTGGGGCAGTTGTGAGAGACATTTGTTATACCAGATTGGGTGGGGTTTGGCCGTCGAGCCAGGCGAGCAGATTTTTCGCTACCATGATTGCCATCTGGTCACGGGTGGCATAGCCGGCACTTGAAATATGTGGCGCAACCACAACATTATCCAGTTCGAGCAATGGATTTTCTGGCGGGGTAGGTTCTTCGACGAAAACGTCGAGTCCCGCGCCTGCAATCTTTCTGTTTTTCAGAGCGGCATAAAGAGCGGCTTCATCAACAACCGGGCCACGGGCATTATTGATCAGATATGCAGTCGGTTTCATCAGCGCCAATTTTTCAGCTTTGATCATATTTCTGGTCTTATCAGTCAATGGCACGTGCAGACTGACAAAATCAGCTTCACGCAAAAGAGTGTCGAGATCGACTCTTTTAGCGCCTGTTTGCGCCTCAAACTCAGGTTTGGAAGAACCGCTGCAGTAAAGAATGCGCATATCAAAACCTTTTGCCCGCCGTCCGACAGCCTGGCCGATTCGGCCGGCCCCGATGATTCCCAGAGTCGATCCGGAAACGTCTTTTCCAAGCATCATCGCTGAATGCCAGGCAACTCGCCATTGCCCACTGCGCACATATTTATCGGCCTCGACGACCCTGCGAGAAACCGCCATCAGCAAAGCCCAGGCGAAATCAGCAGAAGCATCGGTCAAAACCTCGGGGGTATTGGTAACAATGATGCCCCTTTTTGCTGCTTCACCGACATCAATATTATCGAAGCCGACGGCATACTGGCTGATAATTTTCAATTTTGGCGCTCCATTCAGAGCAGCCACATCGATTTTATCTGAAAGAAGAGTTACAATGGCTTCGACCTCGGTCAATTTCTGCAATAAAACGTCACGTGGTGTCGGTCGGTATTCAGGCCAGACCTCAACTTCAAAACGATCGACAAGCATGCTCAGACCTGCTTCGGGAATTTTTCTGGTTACGAAAAGTTTTGGTTTACTCATTTTTTCCTCGCATTGATTTTGCTGATCGAAATAGTCATTGTCCGCTTGTAAGAAAGACTGATTTTATATATAAATGAATATTTGCCATTTTTCCAGCATCCTGAAATCCAAAAGCAAGCAGAACAAAAAGATTTTGTGATTAAAAACCGTCAACAACTTATTGAAGCCGCAAGCGACAATGCTGACAAGCAGGCTCGGGCAATACTGCTCGACATTATTGAAGCGACGATTGCCGAGGCTGATCCTGCATTGATGATCAGCCGGATGCTTGGCAAGGCTGGAAACAAATGGGCAATTGACAATCAGACGCTTATTCCGAGTGATTTTGAGCGTGTTTTCGTCCTTGGAGCTGGCAAAGCCGGGAAAAGAATGACCGCAGGGCTCAACCTCGCGCTTGATTCCATGATAAATGGCGGCCTGGTAAATATACCTGCCGAAAAAACAGAGTTCTGTGGAAAAGTAGAGCTTCATCCGGCCAGCCATCCGCTACCTAACGAATCTGGAATCAATGGGTCAAAAAGAATTCTGAAGATGGCAACACAAGCAAAAGAAAATGATCTCGTCATTTGCCTGCTATCTGGTGGAGGTTCGAGTCTTTTGCCAATGCCGGCAACGGGAATCACCCTCGAAGATAAACAACTGATCACTTCTCTGTTGTTGCGTTCAGGAGCGGCAATCAACGAAATAAATTCAGTTCGCAAACACATTTCAGCCATAAAAGGAGGGCAATTAGCCAGGGCGGCTTATCCGGCGACATTGATCAGCCTTATTCTCTCGGATGTAATTGGAGATCCCCTCGATGTAATCGCGTCAGGCCCAACAGTAGCAGATGAAAGCACTTATGGAGAGGCGAAGAGAATATTATGCAAATACGGTCTTTGGGAAAAGGCGCCAGCTTCAGTTAAACAGCTGATCGAAAAGGGTGTTGCCGGCAAAATGGATGAAACGCCCAAGGCAGGCGACATCTGTCTGAGCAGATCCCGCAACATCATCATCGGAAACAACCTGCAATTAAGAAGAGCTGCTGCGGCAAAGGCCGCTAGTCTTGGACTGAGAGTTTGCAGCATTGAAAAGCCCTTTGTTTGTGATTCAGAGAAAGCTGCCTGCGAGCTAATTGATCTTGTTTTCAAATGTAGAAATGAAATTTCTCCGATAAGAATGCTTGTAATCGCAGGCGGAGAGACGACAGTCAAGGTTACCGGCCCTGGGATCGGTGGTCGGGCTCAGCATCTTGCTCTGTCTTTCATGATAAAAGCGCAACAGCAAAAGAATGGCCGATTCGTATTCGCAGCGATTGGTAGCGATGGCGTCGACGGCCCCACTGAGGCAGCCGGGGCACTCATCGATTACCAAAGTTTTTCTGACGCACAGGGGCAAGGGCTAAATCCAGTATCAAGTTTTGAAGCTCAAGATTCTCACAGATTTTTCAGGGAAACCGGAAGTTTGATAAAAACCGGCTATACAGGTACGAATCTCAATGATTTATATCTTGCTCTAATCTACTGAAATCATTTTTACCAGAGAACAAAAGAAAATTCGCGGCAAACTCAAGATGTTTTCTTGCTGCATGGCTCAAGCTGTGGTATTTTCGATTTCACCAAAGCAATAGCACAATTTGGCTTTTCATTATTTTTTATTGAAAATTCCTCTCCAGTTGACCTGTGATGCTGCTAATGTTAAATTAGGCGATATCAAAAGACGATTGGTTGGTTCTGATTGAAAAAAACAGGAAGTCAGGCTTTTAAAAAAGCTTTCAAAGGGTTTCTTGAAGCACATTTCTGCAAAAGATCCCCGCAGGAGGCAATGCAGTATCTTTCCGGTAATTTTTCGC
Source organism: uncultured bacterium (assembly GCA_964596185.1). Taxonomy (GTDB): domain Bacteria; phylum Muiribacteriota; class Ozemobacteria; order Ozemobacterales; family Ozemobacteraceae; genus DYKG01. Next base: position 6,237 of record CAZQUE010000051.1, read on the forward strand.
TTATCGGCACTGCCATTCATGAAATTGCCCTGAACCTGGAAGAATCACGCCCGATGTTTCTGGGAGATTATTCCGAAGTACCCAAGCCTTTAACAATCTCCGATCTGGTCATCAATGTCCAAATGATTGATGACTTCAGTGCCATTGTTATCAGCACTCTTGGTCTCAAAGGGCAAACCGATGAAATAGAATTCAAAATTGATACCACACGAATCTCTGCCCTTTTTTATCTTGAAGAAAAGAGTCCGAAAATCAGACACATTCATTTTTCGATTCCTCAGGATGTATCTCAGGGAGTTGAAAGTTATCCAATCAAGCTTTTAAAATATTTGTTTTTTGAAACTGAAGAAAAGTATCGCCTGATTTTTGAAAATGCGCCAATTGGCATCATGCACTTCGACCACCTCGGCACAGTTAAAGAATGTAATCGCAAGTTCTTGGAAATAATGGGCACTACTGCGGAAAAAGTTATCGGCATGCAATTGCTTCAGTTAAAAGACCTTCAAGCAGTTAAAGCGATTGAAGCGGCTTTAAAAGGCCGAACCGGAATTTACGAGGGATATTATCAGGCGGTAAACAGTGGCAAGGTTGTCCCTCTTAAAGTCCAGATTTCACCTTTGTTCGGTCCCGAAGCTCAATTAATCGGTGGAATTGGCATTTACGAAGATTCCAGTGAACATAAAATTGCCGAAAGCAGGCTGCATTACCAGTTTCAGTTCGAAAAGCTGGTTGCCACAATTTCATCGAGTTTTGTCAATGCAAACACAGAAAATCTGGATTCATTGGTCGTCAATGCGCTCAGGCTTACCTGTCGCTTTATCGATGCCGACCGGGGTTATGTTTTTTTAATCAACCCCGACGGTAAAACAGCCAGAAACACCCACGAATGGGAAGAGTCCGGGATTGCCAGCATCATGCACAAGTATCAGAACATTTGTATCGAAGATTTGGAAGGAATGGGCGGCTTTATTGACCGGCAAGTTGATCATATTCATATTCCAGACATAAACAATTTTCCGCCGCAGCTTGAGTCAGTCCGCCACATTCTCACTGCCGGCGAAGTTAAATCGGTTCTTGTTTTGCCGCTGATTTCCCACAACCGCTTCAAAGGTTGTTTTGGCTTTGACTGTGTTTCGAGTTCGAGGTCATGGAGCTACGAAGAGATAACTCTGCTTAAGGTCATAGGAGAGATCCTTGCCAACGCTTTTGCCAGAAAGGAAACCGAGGAAAAACTTATACGCAGCGAGGAAAAATACCGGTTTCTTGCTGAAAATGCCTCTGATTTGATCTGGGTTGTCGATCTTGATGATAAGAAACTTATTTATACCAGCCCATCTGCAGAAAGAATGCTTGGCATAAAAATCTGGGAACAGTCGGAGGTAAATTTTCTTGATCTTCTAAGCGTTGATCAGCAGAAATTTTTTGCAAAAGAAATACCAAAGCGGGTTAAAGAATTCATTTCTGGAAAATCCAAACAATACACCGACGAAGTATTGATTATTTCAGCAGATGGTCAGAGCATTCCAACCGAAAACACCTCCAATCTTATTCGAGACCCTTCAACCGGGCACATTCTTGCAGTTGGCGTCACCAGAGATATAAGTCTGCGCAAGAAAGCTGAAGAGCAAAGAGCACTTCTCGAAATGCAGAAAATTCTTGCCGAAAAAGCAGACAGTCTGGGGCGCATGGCTGAAACAATCGCCTGTCAGTTCAACAATCAGCTGCAAATTGTCAGAGGCAACCTTGAATTGCTTGAAAATATCATTGGCAATGACAAGATAATGAAAAGAAGAGTTGGCGACGCACTGAAAGCTACTTCCAAAGCAGCGGAGCTAAGTTCAATGATGCTTTCTTACCTCGGTCACCGTGATAAGGGTGGTGTAATAACCGAGTCAGTCGCCAAGCCCAGCAAAGGTAAAACCAGAAAAACCCAGGTTAAAGAGAATAAGAAAAAAGACAGAGAAGCCAGTGAATCTATAGCTTCCTGGAATGATCTGCAAAAATGCTCAGTTCTTCTCATTGATCCAGACGAACTGGTGCGCATGGTCGCCTCCGGACTATTACAACATTTTGGCTTCAAGGTTATCGAAGCAAAAAACGAAGAAGAAGCATACAAACATTTACAAAGGCAAGGTCGAAAAATCTGTCTGATCATTCTCGATCAGTGTAATAGAGAAGAATCCGGTTGCGTGAAAAGAATTCGCCAGATTCAGGCGGAAACACCAATCATTCTTGCCAGCGCCTATGATAAAAAGTTCATTTTAAATGGCAAAACAAACGACAAAACATTGGTTTTCCTGGCAAAACCATTTGGGGCTAAGGCTTTGCAAAACGCCATTCAGATAGCCCTTAAACAAACATTGCCAAATTGAGCAATCAGTCAAAGTCGAACGGATCAGCTTTTATATCTGACGCATGAATTCCTTTGCTGAGCAACACGTCGGTTACAGCGGTCATCATCGGCCCTGGTCCACATATAAATGCACGCGCATTCTGCAGATCAGGTAGATGCTTTTGCAAAGCCAGATGTATCAAGCCTCGCTCTCCGGTCCAGCCTTCTTCGATCAAGTCGCCGGAAAGGGCGGGAATAAACTTTAGCCAATGGGAATTTTTGCCGACGATAGCTTCCAGTTCTGCTTCGGCATAGAGATGAGCGCGATGCCTTGCACCCCAGAACAACCATGTTTGCGGCGGATTTTCAACTTCAAGTAAATCGGCAAGAATTGCGCGCATTGGTGCCAGGCCAACGCCACCGGCAACCAGAACGATTGGGGCATTGCTTACATCGACAGTCATATCACCATAAGGACCGCTGATTTCAAATTCTTCACCAATCTGGATCTGGTGTAACCAGGTGCTCATCAATCCGCCACTGACCTTTTGGACGTCAAGAGAAAACATATTTTTTTGCCTGGGATCAGAAGAAATCGAATAAGAACGTACCAGAGTTTCATGGGGCAACTCTCGATAAACCTGGATATACTGGCCGGGTTCAAATTCAAGCAACTGATCGTTTAAAATATGCAATTGCAAAATTCGAATTCCTTCACCTTTAAGCTCAGCTTCTTCAAGACGAACCCGATATTTTTTGGCCGTCAACAACTCATTGGGAACTTCGACAACGATATTTGAGCGAATCTTCACCTGGCAGGAAAGGCGCTGGTCGAGCGCTATACTTCGTTCGTCGAGCAAAATGCGTTCCATTGGTGTGAGCGGTCCCCCACCCTCGCGGCAGGTTACCAGGCAGCGGCCACAAGTTCCTTTGCCGCCACAGGCTGCCGGCAAAAAAATACCATGCCTGGTCAGTTCAGCGAACAATGTTTGTCCACAGTCCGCCTCTACCGGCTCTCCTGAATTTATGGTCATGCGGACTTTCCCGGTCTGCTTTAAAAAATATGCAGAACCTGCGATCAGTGCGCAAAGAACGAGAATAAAAGCGTTGATTGCCAGAAACATGGTCAGGGCCTGTAGCATATCAAGCTCCTGTCAGGGTTGAGATTCCAGAAAAAGCCATCGCAAGAATGGCGGCAATCATCATTGTCAGACCAACTTTACCGAGCTCAGCCGGAACCGCCTGCATATCGACGCGGCGGCGCAGCGCAGCGATCATGCAAAGCACCAGAGTCCAGCCGGCCCCGCTTCCGAATGCAAAAACCATCGATTCGGAAAGACTGTATTCACGTAACAGCGCGAACATTGAAACGCCCAGAATCGCGCAATTTACGGTTATCAGCGGCAAAAAGATGCCAAAAGATGAGTAGACGGCGGGAAAGAATCGATCGAGAAAGTTTTCAAGAAACTGAACCACAGCTGCGATAGTTAGAATGAAAAAGAGCAGTTGCAGGAATTCGAGCGAATACGGTCGCAAAAGGAAATGAAATGTTGCCCAGTTCAAAGCCATGGTAGCGACCATAACTGTAGTTACGGTAACACCCATTTGCCAGGCAGCCCGCAAATCAGCTGAAATTGTGATCAAGGGGCAGATTCCGAGGAAAAAATACAGAGCCATGTTTTCGTTTATCGCAGAATTCAGGAAAAGTTCGATCATCGTTCTCTCCCGGCAAGCGGCCTGAGCCAGTTGACTACAAAAATCAGGGCGGCGAAAACAAGAAATGCGCCCGGTGGCGAATTAAAGAGACGACAGGGAACAAAACCCTCCCATACAACCTTCAGCCCCCAAAGGGTTCCGCTGCCTGCAAATTCCCTGATCGAGCCCATCATCAGCAGCACCAAGCCATAGCCACAAGCAACTCCAAGCGCATCAAAAAACGATTCAAGCGCAGGCCGACTTGAAGCAAAAGCCTCTAAGCGGCCAAGAACGATACAGTTGGTGACGATTAATCCGACGTATGGTCCGAGGGCGCGGGCGACTTCAGGTTGCCAGGCTTTCAACAACTGTTCAACCGCTATTACCACCGTTGAAACAATGAGCATATAGCTTAGCAGGCGGTAACGAAAAGGAATATAATATCGCAAAACTGCGACGACAAAGGAGCTGGCCACAGTTGTCGCGCCGACCATAATTGACATGAAAAATGCATTTTCAACCCCTGTGGTAACCGCCAGAGTAGAACAAAGACCCAGGGCCAGAACGAAGACCGGGTTGTTCGCAATCATGGCGCGCCAGAAGGTTGAAAAATTATTCATGCTTTTGCTTTCGGATCTATTTTCAGGCGATTATATCATAATGGAGATGATAGATCAGACTTTTCGGGATGAACGGGCTTGAGGAAACGCATCAGGACGAGAAAAACAATTGCGGCGCCCGCCAAGACAGGTAGCGGCAATAATAGAGTCCTTTCATTAACTTCTTTGCCTGCTGAATAAAAGGCATAGATCGCCGACAAAGCAATGGCATTGTTGAAGGCATGGGCATAAACGTTTGACCAGAGCGAACCGGTTCGCAAATAAAGAAATCCGAGCCATAAGCCTATCAAGCCGGTTGCCACCATTTTGTGCGGCAAAATGTGAAAGATACCGAACAGGGCAGAAGTAATGATAAGGGCCCAGCCTTTCCCAAGGCGTGTTTGCAAGCCCTTGAGAATAAAACCGCGAAAAAGAACTTCTTCGCAGAAGCCTGCCATAAGACAACCCACGAAGAAAACCCACCAGACTGGTGCAACCTTGAAAAAATTGACAAAAAGGTCATTCAAGTCATTTGGAGCAGGGAAAAAATGATTCTGAATGAGAGTGAACTGAATGACAAAAATCAGGACACAGATAGACATGAAAGGAATAATCAAAAAATTCCTCAAATGAATTTTGGAAATCTGCAGATCGAGAGCGGCAAAAATTCGATAGCGATAAAAAAGCAGATAAATCATTGGTGGGGCAAGAATGATCAAAAGTTGCAACAATGCCAGCCCGGTTATAATGCTCCATCTTGGATTATTCTGCAGCAAATCGCCGACAAGAAAAGCCAGAGCGGCTACTGCCCCAAAGATAAAAACAGCTGCCCGGGCAGTTGGTGAAGTTTGCGTTGCCGGAACCGGATGAAACAGATGGGCAAATTCACTTGAGCCCCGGTCAAATATATCTTCAGCGCGAAACAGTCTTGCTGCAAGAGCCAGAACGATGGCACAATGGACTGTGCAGGCGAAGAAGGTAATCAGGTACATGTTCATCGTCCACTCACCGACAAAAAATGCTTTGAGCATCAAAGAAAGATTTACTATCGGCAGACAAGCGGTGAAAGGGGTAAGATCCATCCCTGGCACAGCGCCGGAAACAGATGGAATTATCATTATTGACAGAAGAGGAGCCAGATAGTTTTGGGCTTCTTTCATCGATCGGGCCATGAAAGATACCGACATCATCAATCCGGCGACGGTAGCCGCAAAAGGAATCATCAGCAGAAAAATCAACCCGGTCACTTTGGGTGAAATCTGAATGACCAGATTTTCAGATATCATTTTTCCCATCTGGTACAGCCCGAACTGAAAGGTTCCGCCCATAAACAGCAGGTTTATGCCGACCGAGAGCAAAATGACCGCAACAATGGTCAAAAACTTGCCGGTGATAATCTCGTTAAATGGTACGGGGCTCAAAAGCAAGGTTTCCAGGGTTCCACGTTCTTTTTCACCGGTGGTCAGGTCAATGGCTGAATAAAAGGCACTGAGCATCGAAAAAATGATAACGATCATCGGCAGGACGTTTCCAACCATGTAACCGCCTTTTTTTTCAGGCTTGGCAATATCTTTGATATTCATTCTTATTGGGTAGAAGAATTCAGAGGGCAAATTTTTGTTATCCAGCCGAATTTCCCGTAAATCCTGGCGAACATCCTGAAGTTTTTCGTATATTTCATCAGAAGCCTTGTCGCTGCGCCAGCGGGTACTGTCAAATAAAATGCGCAATCCCAGTGCCTCGACCGAATCTTTCGCGGCAAAATTTTCTGAAGCGGTCGCAACAACAACCAGAGAATCAATTTCACCCTTCTTTAATTTTTCAAATTCCTGTTCTGGTTTTGGAGAAAAACTTATTAAAAGCGATTCAGTGGCAAGCCGGGTCTCAAAAGGACGCAAAACTTCGGGCAAAAGAACTTTCACCTGCTGCGTTTCAACCTTCTTGATCGCCTGGCCGACAAAGATAGATCCACCGATTGCCATTAATGGATAAATAATCATCGGCAATAGAATAATCGTCAGAATAAGATCCGGGTCACGTAGGGTGAATTTAAGTTCTTTTTTGAAAATGTTGAAAATTCTATTTTTATCAAGCATTGGCATAAAACCTGTAAGCATCGATCAGATTGTTTTTTCCGCTGGATTTTATCATTTCTTCTACCGAAAGATTGTGACGAATAACTCCATCGATGAGAAATGCCACACGGCCGCCAAGTTTATGAACCATTTCCATATTGTGGGTAACAATAAGAAGAGTTTTTCCTCTCTGGCGCTGGTATAAGATAAAATCAAGAATACCGGCCAGGCTTTCCACATCGAGTCCGAGGGTGGGCTCATCCATTATATAAATTGGTGGATCATGCAGAATCGCCCGGGCAATATTCATCTTTTGTTTCTGCCCCGAACTCATGGCTGAGCAACGCAGATGCAAACAGTCATCGACCTTAAAAAGCCCGGCTATTTCAGCTAATTTGGCCGCAAATTCAGCCTCATCAAGCCCATACATTCTGGCAAAAAATTGCAAAAACTCATGTCCGGTCAGTCGTTCATAAAGACCTGTGCTGGCGGAAAAGAAACCTATCGATTTCTTGATTTCATCAGGGGAAGTCTTGCTATCATGGTTGTTTACCATTACCGTGCCGTCACTCATCGGCAATAAAGTGCTGACAATACGCAACAGAGTCGTTTTTCCGGCACCGTTGCCTCCGAGCAGAAACTGGGTTTCGCCCTCGGCAATGCTAAGGTCAACACCCTTGAGAACCTTTTTTTCGTTTGGCAGAGCAGGAGAGAAGGTTTTGTGTATATCGGTGATTTTAATCAATTCAGTAGTTATCCTTTAAATCTAGAGCATGATGCGAAAGACAATCTCACCTATGCCTTCATCATCAATATTTTCAATAATGCCATTGCTTTTGCCCCCTACAAAGGTTCAGACATGGCTTTCCTTCCTTCCGATAAGCTTAAAGACCGAAGCAGGCTCACTTTTGCCCTTGATTTGAACCGGGTCTGACTTTTCAAGAACCAGCCGGGCTTTAAATTCTTCGCTAATCAGCTCGGCGGTCGACTGGCTGAGAATAATATCATGGCCTAGTGGCTTCGAAAGGGATTCCATACGTGAAGCGACATTAACAGTGTCGCCGATGACAGTGTATTCAAAGCGTTTTTCGGTGCCGATGTTTCCGGCTACCAGATTTCCGGTATTCAGCCCGACGCCAAATTGAACCGGATATTTCAGTTGCCCGGAATCGTTAAGCTCCTGCAATCTTTTCCGCATGCCTAAAGCAGCATTTATCGCGTCTTCAATATGGTTTTCCGATCCGAGGTGCGGGGTAAAGATCGCCATCACGGCATCACCGATAAATTTGTTGATAACCCCACGGTTTTGCATAATCGGTTCAGTTATATAGGAAAAATATGTATTCAGCATGCTTACCACTTCTTCCGGCGACATTTTTTCGCTCATTGAGGTGAAATTGCGAATGTCGGAAAAAAGAATGGTTGCGACGATGTTTTCCCCGCCAAGGTCAATTTTGCGATTTTCAATCAAATGTTTGGCAATTTCAATTGATACGTATTTGCCAAAGGTGTCTTTGATCTCTTCACGCTCTTTGAGTTGCCCCACCATCATGTTGAAATTGGTTTTAAGCTTGCCAATTTCGTCGTCGAAAAGAACCGACGTCTGCACGTTGAAATCGCCCTCAGCGAGCTTTTGCATTTTATCGACGAGAAAATTGATCGGCTCCTGAACTGATTTGTAAAGCAGCTGTAAATTACCGATGAGAAAAGCGGCAGAGGTCGCAATCAAAATGAGAGCATTTGTCTGATAGACACCCAGAATCATATATTCTTTGTGAATATATGTGGCGAGGACAGCCAAAGGCAAAAGCATCAAAAAGAACAGCATGGTAACCAGCTTGCCATAAATACTCAGGCTCGATCGACTCGGTCGTGCATAGCCAGGTTCGGTAAAAACTCCGCTGACATACATGAATAAAGTCGGTTCAAGAAAAAGATAGAAAAGATAGCATTCAATAACCAGCCAGGCTAAATGGTAGATGATTGCCGCGAACAACTTTCCCGAACCAAGATTTTGCAGGGTATTCGAAAAAAACCAGAGCAGATGAATTACCAGGAAGTAGGTAAAGATACCCCGATAAAAACTGTTGTAGATCTTGACTGCCCTGCTTTTAAACTCTTCTTTACCGCTTCTGATATAGACCAGAAATGGCCGGACCCAGAAATACAAAAGAATTAGCAGCAAAATACGCAGGCCGGCGGCCCAGAACTCGCCAGAAACCTGAGTTTGCATTTTCCCATTCTTTTCAGAGATATGAATCTTGCCACGTCCCCTGGAAGAAAAAATGTGCGAGTCCTCTATCAGTTCCATGATTTCCATCATATCCGCACCAGGCTTTTGTTTGACCAACTCAACCGCGGCGTGGTTATCGACAAGAAATGCCATTAAAAAAGCATTTGCATAAAATTGCGAGAAAATCGAGATGGCTAAAAATGGTAAGAGAATGAATTTAAAGAAAGAAACCTTGCGCACTACAGGTTTTTCATCGTTTAGCATTTCAAACTTCAAGGCCCGGGAAGCTTCAGCTTCGGCGTTAGCCTTTCCTTTCAAAGCTTTTGTACTTATTGGGTTTGCACTTACAGTTTAACTCATATCAACAAAAAAATCATGAAAAAAGCCCGGGCAGAAAGTTCTGCCCGGCTTTAAGAGTTGGGAGAAGCTATGAATCAGAAAAGGCTATTTGTCTCTGCGAATAATGTGGTAACCGAAAGCGGTCTTAACCACTCCTGAAATTTCGCCAACCTTCAAAGAGAAAGCGGAATTTTCAAATTCTTTGGCCATAACGCCGCGACCAAATTCGCCAAGGGAGCCTTTTTGCGCCTTTCCACTCGGACAATCAGAGTTTTCTTCAGCAAGCTTTTCAAAGCTTTCGCCTTTTTTGATTTTTGCAAGAAGCTCTTCGACAAGCCTTTTGGCATCGTCTTCACTGCGTTCGGCTTTACTGCGCTCCGCTCCCTTGTAGGCAACAAGTATATGGCTGGCAGATACCTTTTGCAGATCAGAGACTTCAGCGGTTGCAGAAGCATTTTGATCAACAGGCTTCGGCTTTGCCTCAATAAGATTTCCGGATTTGATTAAAACCGGCTTAAGCTTGTGTTCGCGCAAAGCAAAAACGAATTTATGTGAGTAAGAAGCAATTTCGTCGGCTGTGGCGCGTAAAGAGGCATCAGCGCCCGCATACTCTGTCGTCAACCAGAGCAGGCTCATTTTACCAAGACCTGGCAGTTCGACAGGTCCGGAACTGAGCCGCATGCTCACTTTAAATCCATCAAAACATTCGAGCCAAAGCGAAAGATGATCAGCAAAAGCCGGGTGCAGTTCAGGACTGTCAGTCGCGATAAAATCATCAAAGGCAAGATTTTCAAAAACTCGCATGGCTGCGTCAGCAACAGTTTTTTTTGTCTGCTGATCTTCGCTGAGCTTGTTCAAGACCATACCTTCACTGGCAACCGCCCGGGCAATTTCGAATTCTTCCTTTTCCTGTTCAGGATATGACCAGGCCAGCTTCTGGATTTTGTCAGCAGCGATCTGCAATAATTGTTTTCCAAGCCAGTTTTTCTGATTTTTTTCGAGCCAGAGAAAGGTCGACAAAAGATAAACGGCGTCATTATCGGCAAAGCGACAGTATTGGCCATCGTTTCCCCAGCCCTGAGATCCATCGACGTTCTTGGCCTGACGCCCTTTGCCAAGGAAAACATCTTTAATATTTTGACCGGAAGCATTTTTCAGAATCAGGCGTGCCTCATCGTCGCTGATAGCGTCAGCGGACGAGGCCACACCCATCGAAGCATGCCTTTGGGGGTTCTTGCTGACCATCTCAATCAGCTTGGCAGAATTCAGACGCTGAAAAAGTTCTTCGATCTTATTGGCATCAGCCTGAAACTGATGCAAATTCATCAACCGCCATTTATCCTGAACCATTTTCAGTTCTAACTGACTCTGAGCAGTTTTCAGACTTAGCTCACGCACCTGGTCTATTTCCAGTGCAGAAATCAGATTCTGTCCGACCAGAGGATCGGTTGAACCGGCCGGCTTTTTACCCTGCTGCAGTAAGAGGGCGACTATTGCCAAAATGACAACGACGGCGAGTAATTTGAAGTTTTTCACAGCATCGACCTCCTGCTATTCTGCCTGAAATATAGGTAGGTGCCGACAATGATTATTATAAGCGGCATGAACAAAAGATTTGCAAAAGTAACTCTGACGCCGAGATTTTCGATATCCTGGCGCAAAAGTTTACGGATTTCACGACGACGGCGCATGGTTTCAGACTGCTCTTTTCTGGCACGGTCAACTTCTTCACGTTGCTCTGCACTGAGGATGAGGCGTTCGCCGCCTTTTTTCTGTGACTGCAGCTGATTGATGCGGGCCTGAATTTCTTCAAGCTTTTTGGTCAGGGTGATTTCTTCTTCCTGCCATTTTTTCTGAGCTTCGCGTTCGATTTCTTCGACCCGGGTAAAGGTTCGGGTCGAGCGGCTGCGCGATCTGACCGCAATGAGATCTTCCGATCCGGCAAGCAGGTCGACACAGTTGGAAATGAAAGCCAGATTGTCGTTTATTGGCTGCAGAAGCACGCTTCCGAAAAAGTTGATTGCTCTGACCGAATAATCATTCTGAAGGAAATCGGCATCGGCGACTACCAGGACTGAAACCGGGCCCTTGGCTTTAGCCAGATGAAGTTTCTTTTTCTCTTCGAGCCTGGCTTCACGTGCCTTTTTAGCCTCTTCGGTTTCATCTTCTGCGGCTTTTTGAGAAGGGGGTTCGGCAAAAGCAGAATTGAATTCTCCGCGCACCATTGCTGCCAAAGTTTTCTGAGAACCGCTGGTAGGCAGTTCTCTTCTAATATCTTCAGGAGAAGACATTATTTTGAAATTATCGACCTCAGCTCCTGCAGCAGAGGTTGTCAACAGGCTGTTGAATTCGAAATTCGAGCCCTGCGCCTTTTTTAGCACCCCGGCGTTAACAAAAAGCATCTGATTGAGTTTGGCACTGATTGTTGATTCTCGATTCAACGCCTCGCCTTTCAAACTCAACCAGAGCGGATGCTGGGCCAATCCCTGGGGCCCCATATTCAATTGGGTAGCAAGGTTGGCGTCAGCAGCAAGTTTGTTGGCAGCGTAATCGATGCCCCAGGCTTTCAGCAACTGAGGGATATCAGAGGATCGATTCATCATCGCCATGTAAGGATTCTGGTTGTTCTGCTGATTATCGGCAAGACAGGTTGGGTCCACCATGACGATGGCACGGCCGCCACGCAAAACAAACTGATCGATTGCATATACTGTGGTTTCCGGAAGGTTTTTCGGATGGATCACCAGGAGCAGATCGATGTCGGCATCTATTACATCAGCGTTCTCATCGATTCGCCGAACATTGAAGTTTTTGCGCAGTTCTCTGATGAAAAGCCAGTCGTCGTTTTGTCCCTGAGCCATTGGAAAAGGCGTATTTTCAGACTTGATTACCGGCAGGGCTGAAAGCACGCCCACATTGGACTTTTTGACGGCAGATGCCTGAACGATGGCTCTGGTGATATCGTATTCGAGGAACTCTTCGCGATCAAGGGCGAAAAATGGAATCACTTCTTCCTTGTCTGCTGAAAGCACCACAAGGCCAAAATAAAACTTTTCACCGGTTGGCAGGCCCGCAGCGGCCAGACCATACTTGACTGCCCACTCTTCGACATCAGTATCAGGCTGTGGATCGAGCACTTCTAGTTCCAGTTGGCCTCGACCATTGGCGACATATTCGCCGAGAAACTCTTCAACCCTTTTACCATAGAGCTTGTAGGGAAAGGGAACATTGGCCATAGAGCGAGAGAAATAGAATTTTAGCCGAGTTTTGTCAGCAATTTTACCAAGTGCTGATTTTGTACCTTGAGACAGGGTGAAAAGCTTTTCTGAAGTCAGGTCGGCACGAAAAACAGCAAACCCTGCGATGTAGTTAACCAGTACAAGAATTACACCAAGCATGAGAACAGAGGCAAAAGAAGCCGCTACTCCGCCATGTTTCAAATCTTTTTTTGCTTTTTCAGTCATTTTTGGCCTCCTTTACTCTGATTTCTTCCGCTCAAGAACTACCGCATTGGCAGCGAGCATGAAAGCGATCACTGAAACGAAAAAGACCAGATCACGGCTATCTACAAGCCCACGCTGAAACCCCTGAAAATGAGTAAAAAAGCTGAAAGCTGAAATGCTTTCCGATAACCATACCGGAAAAAACCGGTTCAAAAAATCGGTAAAAACACCAACTCCAAGCATCAGCATGGCAAAACAGGCGACGACCGAAAGAACGAAACTTATGACCTGATTCTTGGTCATAGCCGAGAACAGGCAGGTTACCGCAAGAAAACCTCCAGCCAGTAGAAACGAGCCGAGATAGGATGCGAAAATTATTCCATAATCAGGACTGCCAAGATAACCTACGGTAATAATCATCGGAAAGGTCAGAAACAAAGCAATTCCCAAAAATAGCCAGGCGGCGAAAAATTTTCCCGCCAACGCCTGCCACATTGTTACCGGCAGGGTGAAGAGGAATTCGATTGTTCCGCTCTTGCGTTCTTCAGACCAGAGTCTCATACCGACGGCCGGCACCAGAAAGAGATATAGCCATGGGTGCCATACAAAAAACGGCTCAAGAGTTGCGGCTCGGTTTTCAAAAAATTTAGAAATGAAGAAAGTGCAACCGGTTGTGGCCAGCAGGAAAATTACGATAAAAACATACGCCACGGGCGATTCAAAATAGCTTTTAAGCTCACGTTTGAAGATAGCTTTAAAATTGCGCATCAGGCCGCACCTCCCTTCGTAAGGTTGTAGAAAACCTCGTTCAGATCTCCTTTTTCAACGGTAAAGCCATCGACCTGCCATTTTTTCTGGTGAATGAAACTGGCTGCTTCATGGGCGATTGATTTGCCGCACATTGGCATCAATCTGACTCTGACGATTTTTTTGCCGTTGTCACTCTTGGCTCCACAGTCTGCATTGGCAGAGAGATCGACGACCTTGTCGACCCCCTGAACCTTTTCAAGATTTTCAAGAGCATCTTTAAGATCAACGTCGACGAGTTCAAGGGTCACGGCGCCATGCAGTTTTGATTTGCTTTTTAGTTCTTCAGGGCTGCCATCGGCAACGATTTTGCCTTCACCGATGATTATGGCGCGACTGCAGACCGCTTCGACTTCTTCCAGAATATGGGTTGAAAGGATGATACACTTCTCGCGGCCCATATTTTTGATGAGGTTGCGAACTTCCTGTTTCTGGTTTGGATCGAGACCATCGGTGGGTTCATCGAGAATCAGATATTCAGGATCATGAAGAAATGCCTGTGCAAACCCCACTCTCTGGCGATAACCCTTTGAAAGAGTATCGATCAACTGATAGGCAACCTCTTTGAGATTACAGGTAGCCATAATGTTTTTAACCCGCTCTAATCGTTCATTGCCGTCATAGCCACGAACTTCGGCAGCAAACATGAGAAAATCAAAAACATTCATGTCCTTGTATGATGGAGAAGATTCGGGCAAGTAGCCGACTCTCGTGCGCACCTCGAGGGGCTGTTCGATGATATCGAAACCACCGACAGTTGCAGTTCCAGAGGTTGGGGCTAAAAAAGTGGTGATCATTTTCATTGTCGTCGATTTGCCAGCACCGTTAGGCCCGAGAAAGCCAAGTATCTCGCCTTTGTTGACGTTGAAACTAATGTCGTCAACGGCCTTGATCGAGCCAAAGTGTCTGGACAAAGACTGTACAGCAATCATGGCAGAACCTCCTTAAAATCTTCACGAAATAATCAGACCAATGAAAAAACAAAAGGTTGCAATTTTTTTACTTTTTTTTCAAAGCCTGAATTTTAACCAGCTTTACCGCTTTATTCAAGAGTTTTTCAAGAGATCGGGAAGAGACTGTTGCTCCTGAAATGGCATCGAACTGATTGTTTTTACTGCGGGCACTGGTCATTTCGATCTTTGGTAACAGTGACAGATTGACGAACTGTTCGGTAAAAAGCGAATCGGTAATGCGGCTGCCCAAACCGGCGGTTTCGTTCTGTCTCACCACTCTTAATCCCAGCAGGGATTCAGCTTCCAGGTCGAGAACCCCGACCAGAGTCATTTCACCCCACATTCCCGCACCAGTTGCCTCAAAAACCCATTGTTGCAGTTGGTCCTGGTTCTGCCAGATCTTGCAGCGGCCGGAACTTTTCTGGGTAAACCGACGATTGAAAGCGGCAAAGGCCGTCTCGGCATTTTCAGGCTCCTTGCCGACAATAATCTGCATGACCGCATTAACAGTATCGACCTGCAATTCACTACGGTTGCCGACGCCGGCACGAGTGAGAGCAAGAATCATCGCACAAATGCTTCCAAGGAGCAGCACAAAAAGAATTTCGCTTTTCAAGGAAGATTTTGCCCTGCTCATCGGCCGGCTCCCACGACATCAGCAAGCAGCGGGGCGATTGCCTGAGCGAGCAGCAAAGCAAAACATCCGGCAAATTCGTGATTTGAGGCGCAGATGAACCAGACCAGGAAAAGTCCAAGAACAAGCCCGAAAACGAGTTGTCCGGAAGTGGAAACCGGAACAGTTTTTTCATCTGCCAGAGCCAGCCATATCGTTGCCGGAAAAGAGCCGGCCAGAAAAATATTAATCGGAGCAGCGAATATTTCAGGCCGATATTGTCCAATGACAAAGGCGAGTGCCAGCGAAGTCGTGAGCGTCGAAACGAACCAGACTCGGCGGCCCGGGATAGCTAGAACAACCAGCAAAGCAAGGGCCAGCAGAATTCCCGGAAAGGCAAATCCGGGCAAAGAAGGCAAATGTCCGCCGGCAAAAAAGCAGAAAAATGAATCAACAGGCCATTTCAGCCAGTAATCTGCCGAATGGCCAATCGGATTGATGCCGGCAGTCCAGACAGACAACGCCGAAGTTACCCCGGCAAAGGGCTTTGATGCTGAAAGACTTACGGCAGAACCATACCCGGCCGAAATGAACACCAGTCCAACCGCACCTGGGTTGAAAACGTTCTTTTCAGCTCCACCGAAAGCTGCGACAGCAATGAACCATGCAGCCAGGAGAGCGACAGGAACCAGCCAAAGTGGCATACCCAGAGGGATAAACAGCGGCCAAACCCAAAAAAGCGGCCAGGGGAAACGCCTGTTTCCGATCTCAACGAACGACCTTGTCAGCAGGCCGGTTGCCAGGCTTAGCAAGATTGCTGCCGGCACCTTGAGACCAAATTTGCCCCAGGCAGCGAAATATACTGGAATCAGCAGCACAGCCATAAAAGTGGCCGGAATTGGTGGGCGATTGACGGGCTGTCGCGGTTCGTTCATGCCGATATATTACAACATCATCCTTTCTTTAACAAAAAAAATGCTACATCTCGATGTTAAATGCTATAATTTTTGCAGTGGAATATCCCGGAATTCGTCGGCCGCATCTTAATTCAACAATCTTTGATTCGCCGGGTGCAATAAAACACGCAAGAGGTTTAATCATGAAAAGAATGGTTTTCGCAGTTCTGTTTCTAGTCATCGCGATTTCTGCCGTTTATGCCAACTCACCGCAGTTTTTATGGAAGCCGGTCAGTGAAAGTAATGGGCGATTGGTGGTGCTTTTTCCATCACAGATCAGAATTGAATCGGTTCAATCAATTACGATTAACGATCGTTTCAAGCCCTCAAACACTTCACAGAATGGCGCTAACGGTGACCGAATTCACGCCAGATTTGATAAACCCGGCAAAGATTACGGCAACCAGGCAGTGGTAAAAATCGTCACCAAATCAGGAGAGGAATTCACCTGGACGATTCCCCGTGGCAAAGATCGCTATGAGCAAATCAGCAATATCAAACCAACCGGCAACAATAGCACTTTTGGTGACCTTATCGCGGCAGAAGCTCCTGAGGGTGCGCTTCGGTTGACCAACGACAACCAGGGAACCGAAGAATATGAAGTAAAAGCAGACGGCGAAATAATTGTAGATTGCGTTCTAAGCAATTACGGCCCTGCCGAAATGTGGATCAAGGACGAAAACGATGAGATCCTTCTGAGCTGGAAGCGCAGCAATGATAAGGATCCGGCTCAGCTGACGGTAAATGGCCAGGAAGTCGCCGGCTCTAACCCGGAAGTTAAGCCAGGCGATTTTACCCCGACCCCACAGAAGGTAAAGATTGAAGTTAAAGCCGGGCAAATATTGAAAGCGCATCTTTCCGGCGAATTTGGCAACGCCAGCTCTTATCTGGTAATCAACGAATAATCACTGAATTGGGCCGAAAGCTTTGATGTATGAAGAAGCTTCCGGCTGCCCTTCAATTTCTAGTTGCAAGCGCTGCCCCTGCTCTATTTCAAAAGAATATTTGTTTTGAACTGCGTCATAGTTCCCTGAAGAAACTTTTTTCATAGAGCTTTCATCGGAGCTCCCCTTGAAAAATACTGGGGCGTAGGCCTTATCATCGGGCCTTTCCCATACCAGCAGACTTTTGCCTTTAAAATAGATTTCTTCACCATCGCCGCCGAGCAGACGCACGATAATTCTTGCCGGACGATAGGTTGGCAGAAAAGCAATAATCTGCGCAGTTCCATCGGCAAAGGCTTCGAACTCACTTGAACCTTTTCCGGCTTGTTCTACTTCGCTTGCCTGACCGGTTCCCGCAGTTTTTGGAAAAGTGGCAGCGGCGGGTATCTTTTGGGCATGATTTTCTGCCGGCTGCTGCAAATGCTTGCGATCCTTGAGATCTGTAACCGACGGCGGCGCTGGAACCGTTTTTCCGGCGGGTTCGACGAGAACGGGTGCCGGGGAATTAGCCGGAAGATTTTTGCCTGAATTAGGAGTTACCACAATTTCTGGGGCAGAAAGGCCAGTTACGCCTATCTCGACTTTCGTCGCGGCAATACAAGCCGCAACCCCAATAAAAAAAAGCAAACTACTTAAAACTACTGATTTCAAGCTTAACCTTCCTTTCGGCAGCGAATCTACTGAAATCGAAAGTTTGAACATTCTTTCCTCCCTCAACGCGCTCGATCTTCTGCCGTCTGGGCCCACCAAGGCGATAGCCAACGATTTGCTCAATCAGTTTGCCGGACTTTGGGTCAAAAACCAAAGTCTTAAGACGGTAACTACCGTCTTTTTCGGGCACAATAGCAGTAGCATTTCGTAAATCCTGGCGAAGCAAAGCTTCGAGCCTTGATTTCTGGTTGAAATATTCTTCCAGGCCAGTTAATTTGTGATCAGCAGAAGCACTGCCCGAGCGCAGGTAAAGAAAAAGAGCGAGCACCAGTCCGATTAGACCGGTGACCACCATTGCTTCCATCAGGCTAAACGCTTTTTTATTCAACGAGAAAATACTCCTGAAGATCAAAATTGAGACGATAAGCAGCATTTCGCGACCAAATCGAGGTCGGATCAAATGAAGGGTCATAAATGATTCGACCATAAGATCGGCCATCAGATTGCGCCCTAAAGGTTTTACAAGCAACCAGGCCATGAATGAACGCTTCTGCTCCGAAAGTTATCTGGCCGTCCACAGCAACCAGCGCAGCATCGATCCGACGCCCAGCACCAACCCTAATGTTGCCGCCAAGGCTTATCAGATTAAGCATTCGCCCGTTATCGGCCGGCAAGTCTGCTGAAATGATTACATCCGAGTCAAAAATCAGCAGGGCACCTGAATTTTCCGGGATGAAGCTATTCTTTATTTCTGCCGCGCCTTTTACCGCAATGGCGCCAGGTATCACCAATTCACCGCGTTCATTTTTTTCAAGCTTTTCAAGAGCCTGTTCCCAGCTTGAAAAAGTTTGAGTAACCTTGCTGCGCATAAATGACAAATTTCTGAGGGTTAGAAAGGCGGCCTCGGTAAAAAGTGGCTGCGAGGCTTCGTCGACCAGCGTATAAGCAGCCCCGGAAACGAAATCGAAATAATCAGCCGGGTTATCATTTACACGCAATCTTTTAGATGCGGGCGGCCTGGCAAAAGGCAGGTTGTCGGGCTGCAAAACCGCAAATTCCTCATGGATTTTATCCAGCTTTAACAGCTGAAGATTGGCTGCGTTGAAAGCCTCTCGATAAATAAATGACATTCTATTGCCATAAGCGGCAAAATTTTCGGAAAAATTGCGGCGAATCATTTTCACTTCGGCCGGCTTGAGTCGACAGGGCCATTCGTCCGAGCTGAAACGGTTTTCATCGAGCAAAGGAAATGGAAAAGTCAAACCACTTTTTACTCCGGCCAAGCCCTGCACAATTGGATAAGAACGAACAACCCGACCTATGACCAGGGTCGGCGAAGGTTGAGTATCTTCATCACCGTTAAACAAAAACATCGATGCCGATAAAAAATCTTTGGCATCGAGCAAACCAAAAGGAGAAAGTCCGTCTGGACTTGAAAAAAGGCTCTTTCGATAATTATCACAATAATAAAAGTATTTGAATGTCCCCTTTTTGTTGAGATATTCATGATCTTCAAGGCTGTCTTCGAAATATCCACGGTTTACCAGCACTGAGCCAGGCGGGTTTCTGATCTCGCAGTCTGAAGCCTCGCCCAGAAAGATCCAACCCTGGCCATCAATAAAATCTCTGGCGGCATCGGGGTTTAGAGAGCCGGCAAAGACTTGCCGTCCATTGGTAATCAGCAGAGGATTGTTTTTAAGAGTGCCGTCAGGGTTCAGTTCATCGACTCGAAGGCCATAAAAAGAAGCCGGATCGGGCTCGTGCACAAAAAGACTGAATTTTCCCAAAACCGGGGGTTGAAGATTTATCGTCCGGCCCTGACGATACCATAGCAATGCTTCACGACCATTGCCGACCCGTGCAAAACTTCTAACCAGAACGCGCCAGAGGATTTCGTTTTTGTCAGGCTGGATACCTCTGCCTGAGGGTGAAGACTGGATGAGCTGCTGAATTGGGGTAAATTTCAGCTCAACCAGATGCTCATCGATCTTGATTCCGCTTTTTACAAGTTTATCGATGAATTCATCGACTGCGGCGATTTTCAGGCGAATTTCGAAGGGCTTTTGCGTCAATGAACCATTTTTATCGATAATCTGTTCAAGAATCTGACGAATCGATGACTCGGCTTTTTCAAGTTTGCGATTCGGAGCAACATCATTGGCGTTATAAAATGCAAATGCCTTCTGCACCAAGGCCACGGCAATTTTACGCATGCCGTCGGCTGCATGATAGGCCTGTTCCCGTTCGGAGATCATATCGGCCTGATGCAGCTGCTGCCGTGAAAACCAGTTGCGGGTCATGGCCAGCAAAGCCAGCAATGAAACGAGAACCAGCACCGCGGGCAGAATTATTCCCCTTTTCATGGTGTAACTCCGCTAATTATGGTTGAACTGCTATAACAAACCGGCAATTTCCCATCTTTTCCGGGCCAGGAAACCTCGACCCGAAGCTGGTAGAATGGCCCGCCATCTTTTCCCGGCAAATCGAGACGCAGCATTGAAATGCTCCGGGTAAAAGGCGCTGCAGCTCTTGCCAACCCCAGAGATTCAGGTTTAAAGGGGTCAGGAGCCAGTGCCTCTTCAACCGGAGCAAAAACCTGCAGGTCATTGGCAGCTATTGACTCGGCCGCTGCCAGATAACTGCCGGCAAGGGAAGTGGCAACAGCAATCTCTCTGGCTGAGGCGAGCATGCTGCGACTTCCTGAAAAAACGGAAAAGATTGAACCGGTTACCAAAGCAAGAATTACCAATGAAATGAGTATTTCGATCATGGTAAGTGCCCGACGCAACCCTTTCATGCTCATTGCAAGGCCTCCACAGGTGAAAAGGCGATGTTTTCCTCGCGCTCGAGAATCATACTGCCAATTTGTCGGTCTTTCGCGCTAAAGATTACTCTAACAAGATTTTTATCTAGCCTGAAAAATTTAAAATAAACGATTAAATCTTTATTATCTGGCGCAAATTCAATCTGGTCCTTCACCCCTGATTGCTGGCGGGATACCGCTGCTTTATCGGCAGCAAACTTCCAGACAACCGTGTCGGTTGCCAACTCACCGGTCGCTGGACTTAACCTGGCAAGCTGAATCTGCAATTCATAGTCGCTGACATCAACCATTACGGCTGAACGCAAGTCCTGGCGTAGCTTCAGAAGCAGGCTCTGTAGACTCTGTTCAAGACTGGTTCTTTCTGCAAGCTTTTGTGAATTATTCGTCGATTCTCTCCAGAAAAATGAAACAAGCAGCAACATCAGCAAGGTCAGTGCGGCGACGATGCAAATTTCGACCAGACTGAAACCCGGCCGCCCCATCATTTTTAAATCCGCACATTTCATAATAACTCCTATGCAGATTTTAACCCATTTTCAGCAAAATCTCCAACGATAAGCAGTCTTTGGCGAACCTGGAAGAATTCTTCGATTACCAGCAAATTCGCGGGCTGTTAAATGAAACCGCTATATCACTCTCCAGACCATGCTGAAAATTGTTCATGGACTTTTCGGGCTTTCAATTCACGAGCCAGCTGGCTGGCTGATTTTCCGTAAGAAGTCATTTTTTCCGGGTCAGCGCCTAACTCCAGACAGATTTTAGCCAGTTCCACGCAATCGCTGGTCGCAGCGTAATGCAGCAGAGTCATTCCTTGAGAGTCCGTAGCGTCGATATTGGCGCCTGAATCTACCAAGAGAACCAGCAAATCCTTTCCCCATTCCGGCGCTATTTTTTCAATAAACAGAATTCGCGCAAGCAGAACCGGAGTATCGCCATCAGTATTGCGCAGCGAAGGGTCGGCCCCAGCCCGGATCAGGCTGCTCAACGCTCGACTGTCACCATTGCGGGTTGCAGCATGATGAAGACAATTCCAGCCTCGATTATCGGTTTTTCTGGCATCGGCTCCGCTCTCGAGCAATAGTTTGACCATTTCAGCACTTTCGGCAAGCATTAACGGAGTAAGCCCGCCTCCATCTGTATCGGCATCAGGGCTCATTCCCTGCCGCAAAAGCGCTTCAACCACCTCGAGATCGTTACTTGAAACAGCAAGCGAAAGTCTGACAAGCTTTGATTTTTCATCTTCGACAAAGGCCGGAGGCACGGAACTCATCTCTGATTCCTGGTTTTTCACGCCTGAAGTTTTGCCAGAATCAGCAGAATTGCCGGCAAATCCTGAAGAAACAGCAAAAGATAACAGCCACAGTAAGATTAAAGCGCTAGATACAACACTATTAAACGGTTTCATGGGTTTTCCTCTCGATCGTTTCAACGAATTTTAGCGTACTGCGGATTTTTGTGCCAGCATCTTTCAGAAGCCGACAGCTAAAATTAGTTTTGCCAAAGTCACTTTTCTGGTATCCTTGCCAATAGATGCATTTGACCGGAGGACTGTTTTGAGCGATTCAGCGCCAACCCTTTGCCGAATACTGTTTATCGACATTGTCGGTTTCAGCAAAAAACCATCGCATGACCAGAAAGAACTGATTCTAAAATTAACGGGTCTGGTGCAACAAACCCCGGCGATTTCTAATTTGGAAAAGGCCAACCGTGTCGAACTGCCAACCGGAGATGGCATTGCCCTGGCTCTTTGGGGGCCGCCGCAACTACCCTTACAAGCAGCACTTGAACTTGCCGGCAGAATAAAAGAATACAACCATTCTGCCCCACCCTCGCTGCAAATTGAAGTTAGAACCGGCATCAACAGTGGCGAAGTTTTTACCATGGCCGACATCAACCAGAACCGCAACATCGTCGGCGAAGGCATAAACAATACTCAGCGGGTTATGGACTTCGGTAACGCTGGGCATATTCTTTGTTCAAAGCGTCTGGCCGATGAGATTCTCGCCGAAAGCCCAGAATTTGCGCCGCTTTTGCATGATTCCGGACTATTTGCCGATAAACACGGACTCGCACACCATATTTTCAATGTTTTCAACTACCATCTCGGCAACCCGGAAACTCCGACGCGCAATCGCGCCAATACCCAGGAACAGATTAAAGATCATTTCTGGAAAGAACTGCTCGACCTAATGCAAAATGAGTGCAAATTTTTGCGCCACCCCACTCTCGAGCCAATCCACCTTTTTCTTGCTTTGACCAAATCGGCAGAGAGCTTGACTGCGGCCTCACTATTGAGCCACGATATAGATCCAACCTTTGCCAGGCGTGAGCTCCGACGCCTGATCGGCAAGAAAGACGCTATAAACGTCAAAGGCTTTTCCAGTGATTTGCAGGCCGTTCTAGCCCAAGCCTGGGATCAAGCAGCAGCCGAAAGCAGCGACATCAATGAAACACATCTTGTTAAAGCCCTTTTCACAACAGAGGCAGCAGCCAATATTCCGACATTGCTTTCTAGAATTGGCATCGAACCAAACTCTTTTTTAAAGCCATTCGCCAGCTTTGACCCCTACGCAAGCTGCATCATCGAGCCACCAGCTCATAAAGATTCAGCACAAGAGCAACAACCTGCCGCCCCCCAAAGTATAACTTATCAAGAGTTGGCAGAATATGCTTCTGATTCCGGAAGCGAAGTCCCCAGCCAGGTGATGGTAACTCAGCCGGTAGCCCAAAACCTCCCCAGGCAAAATCCGATTCGTGTTTCTCTGATCGTCAAAAACGGTGCCCAGCAAGGTCGAGTTTTCAATTTTTCTGAACCAGAACTGTTCATTGTTGGGCGTTCGCCGCAAGCCAACTTTGTTCTTGACCAGAATGATTCATGCGTTTCCCGCCGACATTTCATGATCGAAATCGTGCCGCCTCGCTGTTATATCAAAGACTTCGCTTCATTGAACGGTACTTTCGTCAACGACAAACGATGTCAGGAAGCCGAGCTGAAGGACGGAGACATCATAACCGCCGGGCAAACATCGTTTCTGGTAAAAATTGCCGCCGAGACCATCTCTTTGCCCGAATGCCAACGATGCGGGAACCAGTTTCACCCAAATCTAGATGCTGTCAGCGATTCAAGCATCTGCCCGGCCTGCCGCAAAGAAATCGAGCTCGAGAATTCCGATCAGTTTGCCCGCACCAAAGTTCCGGTCAAAGCCTTCTGCTGCGAATGTCAGATCGATTTAAGCAATCAGGCCGGTTCAGACGGTCTTGGCCTGCAATTGGCAAAAGTAGCAACCTACTGCTGCCCAGGTTGCATAGCCCAGAAAAGCAAAAATCAGGGAAAAATCGGGCGCTTTCTACTGTTACAGCAACTGGGCCAGGGAGGCATGGGAGCAGTCTACCTTGCCTGGAACCAGGACACCTGTCGGCTCGGTGCCTTAAAGAAAATTGTCCTGCCCAAACCCGACTCCCGCGCAGCCCAGCGATTTTTGCGCGAAATGAAGATAATGGCCAGTCTTGACCATCCGAATCTGATAAGAATCTTTCAAGACGGCATCGACGGCGACTCACCTTATTTTGTCGGCGAATACGCAAATGCCGGTTGCCTGACTACTCTTATCCGTAAACAGAAAAAACTTTCTACCGCCCAGGCTTTGCCGATAATCTTTGATGTGCTTGACGGGCTTGAATACTTTCATAACTCCGGGCACATCCATCGCGATATCAAGCCGTCAAACATTCTTTTGAGTTCAGCACCTGGCAACTCTCGCCACACCGCAAAGATAGCTGACTTTGGCCTGTCACGCAGCTATGTCAACATGGGAGGAGCTCGACTGACCCGCACCGGAGAATTCGCCGGATCACTTTATTACACCCCACCCGAACAGATCGTCAATTTTGCCAGAGTTGGGCCGACCGCCGACATTTATTCCGTCGGAGTCACTCTTTATGAAATGCTCTGTGGCTCCCTACCCTACAATTTTGGCCCCTGCCGTGATGAAGCCTCGTTCAAAGACTCTTTGCTGACCGTTCTTGAAGACGATGTGATTCCTATCCGCCAGCGCGACTCTGCGATACCAGAATCTCTTGCGGCAACGATCGAAAAAGCTATCGCTAAAGATCATGACCGGCGCTACTCTTCGGCCAAAGCTTTCAAATTTGCTCTGAGTCAGCATATTCAGGAGCAGCCATGAAGAAGTGTCCGTTCTGTGCCGAAGCCATTCAAGACGAAGCAATTAAATGCCGGTATTGCGGCGAGTATCTTGAACGCAGCCAGATTCCAGGCATCAGACCCGGCGATCAGATAGATAACTTTCGTATCGAAAATGAACTCGGGCGCGGCGGCATGGCCATTGTCTTTTTGGCCAATGACGTTACTCTCGGGCGCAAGGTGGCCATTAAGGTATTACCCGAAAACCTTATCGATGACCATGAACTCTGCAACCGCTTCGAAAAAGAAGCACGACTTGCAGCATCGATGACCCACGCCAATATAGTTCCCATCTTTTCAGTCGGAAAATCAAAAGCCGGTCAACCATACATCGCCATGGCCCATTTAAGCGGCGGCACTCTCGGCGACCGCCGCGGGCGCATGCAACCGGCAATGGCTTGCGAAATCGTCAGCGGAATTCTTCAGGGGCTGGGTTATGCCCATAACAAAGGGATAATTCACCGCGACATCAAGCCCGACAACATTCTTTTCGGCGAAACCGGCACTCCAATCATTGCCGACTTCGGCATCGCTGCAGCAATGGCGGCCGGCAAAACGTCGACGAATCTCAGCGTCAGCATTGGGACTCCCCTTTATATGAGCCCTGAACAATTCAAGGGCACTAAAATAGACTGCCGCAGCGACCTTTACTCACTAGGCGCAGTTTTTTACCAGCTGGTTACCGGCAATCCGCCGTTCACCCGAGGCGACCTGGCCGGGTTGATGTACGAACATCTCAATACCATGCCCCCGGCGCCCTCAACTTTGTTTGCCGATATAAGCCCAGAGCTTGACAAGGTTATTCTCAAGTCTTTGGCCAAAGACCCAGGGAACAGGTATGCCAATGCCGAAGAATTTCTGTCGGCGATCCGGGAATGCGATCTTCAGCCCGAGACCGGCAGAATTTCCAACACTGAAGTTGGTGCTACCCAACCGATTCCAAAGTCAAACTCAGACTCTCAAGCCGTCGACAAAACCTCGCCAATGCCGTCGGAACTCGCAAAAACAGAAAAAGCTGCTCTGCCGCAAACACATACTGAGACATCTGACCCATTTTCGACCCAGAATCTATCATATTCTCCAGCAATGCTTGAGCATAATGAACCGGAAGAAGTGCAAGCCAACGCCCAAGAACAGCTCGAATCCGAGTCTGGCGAAGTCTCGATCGATCGCGAGACCGAAACCAGGAAGGTTAAATTCATCGCCCAGGCAGAAAATGAATCTGAACCAGCTATTTTCAATGCCGAAGCACCTTTCTTTTCGTCCAGTGTGGCAAATGGCCTAAAATCTTTCGTTATCGTAGCTTACATAATTTTCGTCATTTTGTTTTTAAATGGAACTTTCATTTAGTTTAAAGGAGGGCTGACCGGTTGGGTATTCTGGCGACAATTCTCTATTTCATTCTGGCATCCAGTCTCGGCAGCAGCTTTTTTTACGATGATTTTCCAATGCTCATGCTCAGTGTTACCGTCGCTTTAACCATTCTGACGATGGCATTTTACGTCATTATTCGACAGGACTGGCACCAGAACCGCCCGGAAATTGCTGCAGAGGCATTAAAATCCGCGGCATTGCTTTTATGGTTGTTTCTGACCCTTGGTGCAGAATTCGCCAAGGTAAGTATTTCAGGACATTATCGCTTTGAACTTATGGTTCCGGTGACTTTTACTTCGGTTCTGGCAACCTACGTTTTTATAGGAGACATTTTAAACCTTTATTTCAAGCGACCGCCAGAAGCCTGGGAAAATTGGCTGAGAATATTTTTAATCAGTTATTTTGTCGTGCAATTCCTAACCAGTTATGATCAGCTCGACTCTGGCATTGTTCTAATGGTCGGCATAGCCATTGCCATCGTTACCGCCCTGCTCTGGAATCGCTGGCGAATTCGGGCAAGATTGTCAGGAGGGCAAAGCTGATGCGCATAATGATTCTATATCTGCTTATTCCCGCAATAGTTGGGCTGTTTTTTCGTCGCACGGCGCTGATTTGTGGTATCGCACTGGTTCTGATGATAGGCCTGCCCTTTTATTCAATGGTCTCAATCAATGATCACTGGCTGGTGCTTTTGGTAGGTGAACTGGTCGCAATCACCGTTCTTTCCTGGATCGATCTGGCCAGATATTTAAGTTTTGCCAGAATAAAAGGCCTTATGGCAGTTTTTGGCATGACCAGAAAGTCGCAAAACCAGCAGGAAGCCGAATTGCTTCTGGCAGACTGCCGCCTCTGGGCCGAAATAAACTGGAAAAACCTCATGCTGGTAACAGTAATAAGCAGCGTTGGCATTTTGCTCAGTTGCTTTGCTCCCGATACCACGCCGCTTTTTGAAATTTCCCCTTATCAAGACCTCACCGCCGTTTTTATTCCCGCCTTCTTGATGCTGATCATGACGCAAATCTGGATGCCGCTGATCCTACGCCGGGCAGTCAACGGTCAGTTGTCACAGGAAATAAGTATGGCGAAACTTCCCGGCAATATTTGGCTGTTGCCGACTCTGGCGATACTTATCAGCTGGGTTACCCCGATTTCCGAACTGCTGACCTCAATTTTCTAACTGCTCAATTTTTATACATTTTTTAATTTGCTATAAACTTTGCAGGGGGGGCGTGCCGATATATATAGGGGGAAGTGTTTTTTCCCGAAACATAAGGATGTGTGACA
>CAZQUE010000052.1:0-32650 GCA_964596185.1 uncultured bacterium
GTAGAAACAAATGCAAAGAATTCTTATTCTGAGTTTATTTTTTCTAAGTTTTTGCATGGCAACTTCTGTTTTGGCACAGCCAACAGAAAATGAAGCCGAATCCGAGCGGGTTCCAATGCTCATTGCCAACGGATTTGCTTTTCAAAGTAAGGAATTCAAAGTTGTAAAACTGGTTATTACCGGTGAAAAAGGCGAAGCAGAATCTGCAGTGGCAAAAGATAACGGGAAAACTGGTGCAAAAAACCTTAAAGGCATTTTTGAAATCGGCGGGTTTTTATTCAAGCTAAAGCCGGTCGTTAACGGTGATGACGTTCTCGAGGCAGATCTCATTGAGAGGGCTGACCCTATTTCAACAATGGAAAAGGATTCGGAAAAGAAACTCGATGTCCCCGTCGGGCACGTTTCTATCAAGGCTCAACAGCCCGATCCGAAAAATCGCGTTTTTATCGGCGATTTGCGCATAAACTCAGAAAAGGCCGAAGGAATCAAGGGAACATTTGAGCTTTACCTGAATGATCATACTCCTGTTTTTCAGCAAAAAAGAGCTATGGAAGGACAAGGGCAGGAATAGGCTTTAATCGACTCAACCCCTGAAAATGATCTGAAACAATTTTATTGTTTCAGATTTTCCTTTTAGCTCTACTTCACCAAAACTGCGGAATTCTAAGTCGCGTTCAGAGAGCATATCTCTAATTTTTTCGCTGACTAGAAATCTTTCTCTCGGCAATTCTGCTGCTTTGCTGCAAATTCTTGCCGCAGTATTTACCGGATCGCCGATTACAGTAAAGTCGCGCTGGTTGCCAACACCAAGCAAACCAGCAATTACTTCGCCGCAGTGAGAGCCAAGTGTAACCGGGAAAGGAAGATGACCGGATCTTTCTGCATTGCGAATTTCCTCAATTGCCTTGAGCATGTTCGCTGCATCAGCTTCAAGTCCCTGCTCAGAGTAAAAAATGGCCAGAATTTTTTCACCCATCAGTTTGTCGATGTCACCGCCTTGATTCATGATTATGCGGCTGAGGTTTTCAATGTGTTTTTGAAGATCTGCGATTAATTCTTTGTGGGGCAGGGTTTCAATGAAAGTCGCAAAACCGGGAACGGCTATGTAAACTATATTTACATTGAGCTTCATTCCCTTTTCAGCTTCGTTCAGTCGTTGTTCGTCAGATGCGATCAAGCGCGCTGATTTGGAAACCATTTTTCCCATCAGTTCTTTTTCCTGTAAGCCTTTGATCATTTTGTTGAAAGAAAGAATCATTTGCCCGAGTTCATCCTGGCGAACCGTGTGCAGGCGAAAACCATAGTTTTGCCGACTTACGTTAATGGCACCCTGAGTGAGTGAGCGGATTGGGCTAAGAAAATCATGAGCCATGCTCAGAGATAAAAAAGTTATTGCGGCAATGCTGAGCAAAATAAATTTAAGAAACATCTGGCGTTGTTCTTCAACGCGGTCAATAATCAATCCTTCCGGGACTAATCCTGCAAGTAACATTACTTCATTGTGTCGACCTATTCTGGCTTCAATTCTGAATTTTTTCCCAAAGATCGTCGTTGGCATGCTTACCGGTGTCTTGGTTGTCGTTGCCCAGCGACTTGCATAAATGATATCAGCCACACTTCCGGCAACGTGTGGTTGTTTCAGTCCCCCATACATAACCCTTGAGTCAGTGAACAGCGGAAATCCTGTTGTGGTGTTCTTGAATATGCGGCGGAGCGCATCATTCATGTTGTCAAGGAACAGCCAGAAAAGAAGGTTCTCAGGTTTGTGCATTCCTGGATAAGGCACCAGTTTCATGCAGGCAAATCCGGCATTGGCAAAGATTCTTACCGGTAGGTTGAGGCCATGAACCAGACTAAAATAAGCATCGCTACCAAACATATTCCGGAAAATTTCGAGACCGGCATCGCGAGTCATTTCTCCTTTAACTGCGTCGCCGATTTTTTCTTTTTTCTGGCTGATTTGATCTATGCCAAGATCGGAAAAATAGTCGGTGACAAATGCCTGAACGAATCTCTTGAATTCTCCGGTTTCCCGCTTGAGTTCATGTGGATATATGCTTTGCTGCCAGCCTTTGTTGCTGTATACAATTGCTTCATTGAAATGCAATCCCTTGGCTAGTTGCAAGATTTTATTGTCAATTCTTTCCGCGACCTCAGAATTTCTTTGCCGGTTACACTCGGCAATAAGCTGCTGAAGATCATGATTCTTGCAAATACTTTCAATTTTTTCCCAGACTTTAGTTTCCTGGAATAATTGCCGCCGCTCAAGCTTTTCAATAAGTCCGATCAATTTCAGTCTCTCCTGGTCAAGACCAGTCTCCTGACGGTCGATGGCACTCATTTCATTGAGCAGATAAATTGAGGAAATTGGAATCATTGCTGCTGCGATCAAGCCGGTGAGTAATTGGCGACTCAGATTGCACGCAAGCGCTTTCTGCCGATAAACGCTTCTATACCAGATCCATGTCAAAAGAATGAATGAAAATAGTGGCAGAAACAATTTTTTCAGTAGATCCTTCTGGGGTTCAGGCGAGGGCTGAGCAACGATAACCCTGTATCTGACGCCGTCGTGTTGGGAAAATCTTTCTTGGAATAACCATTGGCTTATTCTTACATCGCCTTTGCCGCTAAAAGACAATTTTTCAGCAGGTAATGGAAACTTGTCGCTGCTGTAAACTTCACCCGAATCAGTGATGATGGCATATTCTATTCCAGTATTATTGAGTGTTTTTCCGAGAATTTCAAAGCGTCTTTTCTTTATTTGCTCGATTGGAAAAGTCATGAAGATCGAACCGATGCAAAGCATCGCTGACTTGGTCGGCTCTTTCCTCAAGAATATCGCAGGCTGCTCAAGGTTAAAATCAATTTTGTAATCAGGATTTCTTTGCAAAAGCGGTTGCCAGTACATGTATTCTTCCTTGCCCATACGCTTTATGTTATGCACTCTGGCATGATAATCGTTGTAAATGACATTCATGCTCATTTTCATTCCTGTCAGGGCCGGCAGAGAAGCATTCATGTCGTCCATTTCGGGGTATTTTCGCACGACGATGCGCATGATCAATCTTTCTGTCAGCTTTTTCATTTCATCGAACAAAGACTGGTTGCCGATGAATTTGACCAAAGTGGTATTTTCCAGACGCCAATAATCATGAAGTTTTATTGTGCAGCTTCCTCCGGAAAGATGTAACGCTGCAAGCTGATTTGGCTCAAGGCCTATTCCCTTCAAATTGCTCATCATCTTGTCGACGGAGTTGAGAACCGCCGAATCGCTTGAACCATGTATGTTCCATTGCAGGCGCGAAGATATCTGATCACATTCAAATTGAAGCAGGTCCTCAAGAACAACCCTGGGATCAGAGTGAACTGCCTTCATCAGGCCCAGATTCATTGTTTCTTCCAGCGACTGAATCTGGTCGCGAAAAAGTTTGTCATTATTGAGAAAGCCGGCATTAATCCAGGCAAGAATCGCGAAAATAATGCAAGCAGTTCCGGCAAGAAAAACCATGGTTTTGCTGTTGCGAAATTCTTTTTGCTCCTTAAATGCTGCTTGGGTTTCTGTTTCGGTGTTTAATGATTCTTGCTGCTTTTCTTCGCTACAAGATTCGGAATTCTTGGGCATCAGAGCCAATAGTTTTTCACTGGCCAGTTGGGTAATTGAATAGACTTTCGCATCGTTTAACTGATGTTCCAGTAATGGCAATTCAAGATCGTTCGCATGTTTGGCGATGATCTGGTCGATGACCAGCGGCACCTGGGGAACGGTTTTGGTAAAAGCTTCATAAGCCTCGGCACGCTTGAATGGTCTCCCAAGCATGGCGTATTCAAGTCGGGTATCAGCAGACCCGGTCTGGCCGGAAACAATTCCGCCGCAAGCCAGTCCGATGCCGATTCTATAAGGAAATTGTCCGGAAACTTCGCGGCTTTTATTAATTGACTTTAAGCGTTCGAGCATGGCAACTGATGCCTTGAGTGAGCGGATCTCCGGTGGGTCGGTATGGCTTTTCTCTTCGAGAAAAACGGCTTCTATAGCATCGCCAATAAATTTGTAAATTCTTCCACCATGCATGACAATGATACTGGCCATTTCGGCAAAGTGAAGATTGAGCATTTCGGTAAGATCTGATGGCGGATATTGTTCGCCAAGAGTGGTGAAATTTCTAATGTCTGATATCAATACCACTCCGTAGTTCTCATCTTCTTTCAGCGCACCTTCTTCAGATGAAATTGCTGCAACCGCGTGGTCAGAAAGAATCGATGCCAGTCTTTGTCTTTGCTGTAGCCCGGCTAACATTCCTTTGAATTCACGGTTCAAAATGCCAATTTCATCGGCTCTATCGCCGTCAGAAGTGAAAATGAACTCCCCGGCCTCAACCCGATCCAGCGTCTTTTTGATTTTTTCAAGAGGATTGGCAATTCTTAGATAGGTAATATAGCCGCTGATAATGATAATCAAAACGCTGATCAGACCAATTAGCAGACAAAAAAACAGTCGCCATGAATGTTTCTGGTTTTTCTCGAAATGGTCGATGCCGGCAATCAATACCGTTCCAAAAAAATGTCGCGAAGAATACCCCAAAATTGACATGTTGCCAGCAAAGGCTCTGGTAAAGTCGGCTTTTTGGCTCAACGAAGCTTTTGCAACTCGTTTAAAAATTTTGATTAAATTGGGGCTCAGACTTCTGTCGGGCTGAAATGCATATTTTAAACCCTCTGCGCTGTTTTTAAATCCCAATACCTTTACTTGAGGGTTTTTTAAGGCGAGCATGTTCAAACTTCTTGTTAGAATCGTATCGTCGACTTCCGAATACAGCCAGCAGATAAAAATTGCAAATTTAGGCTTTCCATCGATAAGAAAGAAATCATGAACCGTGCCGATTTTCCCGCGCCCGAATTTTGTTCTAAAAATTCTACCGCGAAACCTGTCCAGTTCATACTCCATTGTATGGCCTTCTCGACCATAGGCCTGATGAGCTG
This sequence comes from uncultured bacterium, assembly GCA_964596185.1. Classification (GTDB taxonomy): domain Bacteria; phylum Muiribacteriota; class Ozemobacteria; order Ozemobacterales; family Ozemobacteraceae; genus DYKG01. Next base: position 4,978 of record CAZQUE010000052.1, read on the forward strand.
CGAGGTTTTTTTCATCTTCTTTGAACGCAGGCAGAGGGTAATCGGGAAAATCTGCTGCCATTTTCTGGCGAAGATTAAGGGCAATATTATGACCGTAGAAACCAACTAGTGGCTTAAGCTCCTTTAGAGGGATTCCCGGAAAATCTTTGATTGCAAACTCTCCCTCAAGGTTTATCAGAGCTATTCCGGCCAGGGGTAATTTCCCGTCATTATTGCAAAACTTTGCTCTGACCATTTTTGTTAATAATTCTTGACGAGTGAAGCCATTTTCTGCAAGCTCGGAAATTATGGCCTCGTCTTGCATGCACTGGCGAAAAGCTTCGCGGTAATCGGTTTCTATTTGTTCCTTGCCGGCATCAAAATCGAGCAAGCTTGATTCAAGAAGGTCTTCAAGCATTCTTTCATCGGCTTTCATCCGGTCAAAAATATATGCGCTTGAAATAACGACAAAAAGCATGATCGGTAATGTAACTGCAAGAGTGAAGACGATGATAAACCTGGACTTAATTGAGCCACTTGGCCAGCGATCTAAAATAAGACCTTTGACCAGGGTCAGAATGAAAAGCCCCAATAATGCCAAATGCATTAAAAACAAAGGTTTTTTTAAATAAAATTTTGGGGCGCTTGGCTGAAGTATGAATAGAAGGTGCTTTTCTTCCGGCATTATCCGGGTAAAAAGAGAATAGGAACCCAATTTCTTTTGCCAGGGAAAACCTTCTTGTTCCCAGACTTTCAGACTTTCTTCATTCGCCAGTCCTATGGTTTTCCGCCAGTCCATGAATGGCTTGTAATCTGAAATCTTTGCTGGGAAAAAGCAGTCGTCTACGCCACTTTCAAATAGTTTTATAAAGCCCCCGGGTAATTTGCGGCCAAGCCCGCCGCTTTTGGCGGCCATTTTCAAAGCAGCACTTTCCAGATCCTGGTTCCTTTTAACGATCAAAAAATAGCCTGCAGCATGCCCATCTAGATCGACACTGAAATCCCACAGCAGGAAAGATGGGATTTCCTGAAAAATGACTGGGGTTACGACACTTCGGTGTTTGCGTGCGAGAATTTCTGGCTCTGAACCACTGCCAAATATTTTCTTTAATATTTTTTCATTTGTTCTTTTCTCATAATCTTTAAATTGCCGCTCGGAAAACTGGTCGATCAGACATGAAAAGGCTATTTCGAATGATCTACGGCCAATCAGGCGTTGCTGGTTATGAAAAATGATTTCGCTGTCACTCTCCTGACCTGGTCGATAAAACAGCAAAAGTTCATGCTGTGGAAAATTCTCGGGTAAACAGCTGGCAAAAATTTTGGCCCAAGCCAACTTTTTGAATCGCTCTTCATTCATCCCAGTGAGGCTGCTGTTGAGTTTTTCCTTGAATGATTCGCCTGTGCGGGACATGTGCTGACTGAACTGTACCGAAGAAGCAATTTCTCCGAGTTTTTCTTCGGCAAATCTTTGTTGCTCAAGCTTTTGCCACGGATCATACAATTTATTGACAATAAAATAATAGCTGGCATCGAATGCCAGTAATGGAGATAGAAACAATAAGAGAAAAAGGCTATGGCGGATTTTTTGAATCATTATCTTGTTGAATCAAGAATAATTAAGAAAGTCCTTGCGGTCAATCTGCTTATGCATCAAACTGAAAAACTTTAGCCGCAGTGGATTTTCCCTTTAGTTCAACTTTGCCGTATTCGCGAGCTGGAATTAATTTTTCAACTGCCTTGAAAATTTCTTCCGATACAAGAATTCGATGATAGCGCATTGATTCGGCAAGATTTTCGATTCTGGCGGCGACATTAACTGTGTCGCCAATTATCGTGAAATCCTTTTTATTTCCGACGCCTAAAATCCCCGAAATGACCACGCCCCCGTTGATGCCACCGGCGACAGGGAAAGGCAATTCACCTTTCTGTTCTGCCTGCAAAATTTTCTGACCGACCCGGCAGGCAGCTATCGAAGCTTTAATTTGGTCTCCTCTGAAGATTGCCAGAATTTTTTCACCGATAATTTTGTCTATTTCTCCGCCTTCCGCCAGAATTATTGCTGCAATCTCGGAAATTTGCTTTTGTAGATCGGTGAACAGTTCTGCTGGGCTGGAAAGACCTAGCCATGATGAGAAACCAGGGCTACCTATATAGAAAACAACCAGTTCTTCTTTTTTGCTGGAAGTTTCCTGGAGGGTTGAATCCAGGGCTGTCTGTGAAAGCATTTTGCCAATAAGAAGTTTTTCTTCCAGTCCTCTGGCCATACGGTCAAAAGAATCGCAAAGGTCACCAAGCTCGTCACTGCGACTGATATTAATGCGGTAAGAAACGTTTTCCTTGCCGATCTCCTTCATACCTTGAGTTAAAAGTTGAATTGGCTCAATTATTTCCGCAGACACATTTTTGGCCATAAAGGCGATTAAAAGAATCGAAAGTAGAAGGAGTTGCAAAAAAGCAAGTTTGGTCTTCCAAATAGATTGTCTAATTGGCTTGATTGGCTTTGCTCCGGTAATTATCATGCTGGATTGCTGGATCCCTCTACGTGTTTCGATCATGAATTCCTGATCGTTTATCTCTTGCATGGTAGATACTGGACGATTTGAAGAAACAACCCAGGACGATAGTCGTGTCAGACCAAAATCAATTAGATGATTGAACGCTGAGGTTGCATTTCCATAGGAACCTGAAGAAATCGAGAAGATAGCTCTGTCGCCAGAAAAAAGGCTTGCAATCTGAGTTAAATATCCTGAATTATGAAACAGTATCATCCAGATTACAATGTAATCAGGCATAAAAATCTGATCAACCGGGTGAATAATGATTCCAGATACCGAATCAATTATCTCCATTTTTACCGGAAGCCCAACGCCGTTGGCAAGCTTGATTCCAACGCTTTCACCAAACATCGAGCTGACGATCTGAAGGCCTTTCTTTACAGCGATCTCGCCTTCAAGCTTTGCAGCATCAACATTCTCGTTTCTTGCCTCTCTGCGCATCCTTGAAAGAAGGTTTTGGCCAACCTTTATAAGAACATAGGCAAATTTGTTTTCCTTTTCCGGTGAGTCGGTTTCTATTTCGTTCTTTTCCTCGGCCAACTTTACTGCTTCAAGCTGATAATCCAGATTCTTGAGTCGCTCTCCGTGATTGGCAAATTCCCAGCCTGCTTTGCTGACAATTGCAGTATCTCGAGGATCAAAATTGCCAACTGTTTTTTTCAATTCAGCAATTTGGGCGGTAAAGTTTTTGAAAACTTCATGAATTGGGGAAAAATCACGATTTGCCGGATCTTGTTGATCCACTTTGGCAATGGCAGCTTTAAGCTCCTTGGAATAAGAGAAGTTTTTGATGGTTTTCCAGGCTAAAGGCTCAGAAAAAGTCTGGCGATGCTCAAAAAGGTCAAGAAATCTTTGCAAATCAGCCTTCTCCTGGGAAAGTCTGGAGTTGAAGCCCTCGATAGAAAACAGGTCGACAACGAAGAACATTGTGGTTACCGGGATCAGGGCACAAACAAAAAAGGCTGTCCAAAGTTTCATCGCCAGAGAGTGATTTATGAAGCTTCGCCCGTCTGCTGTTCTGAATAAAACCCACAGGAGAAAAAGACCTAATGGGATCAGAACGGCCGCGCCAAGACCGTTGGGAACGCAACTGCCCTGGTATTCAGAGAGCACTGTGAGGTTATAATGAGAATTATTGTGAATAATGCGATCTTGAGTTAAAACTGTATTGATTGCCAATTCCGACGCATCTTCGTTGTACAGCGCCGCCTTATACTTTTCTGGAAAATTCAGGGAGAACGTATAACTGCCGGTAGCTTCATTCTGTAAGGCAAGTGCAACGTTATTTTCTGCATAACTGTTCAGGAACAGCTGGGTGTTGAAATCTTTTGAATTGTTGGCAATGGTAAAAAAAATCATGCCGACGACTCTGAAATCTTTTTCAGATTGCCCCTTTCGGCTCAAGGAAGAAGGCGTTGCCGTAAAATCAAGTTTTGCAATTGATGGATGTCGGGCAACAAGGTAATTTACAAAAACCAGTTCTTCTTTACCGTCTATGATTGCCGGGAATACCGTTGCAAATTTTTCAATGTAAAGATATGGCAATTCCAATGTTTCGCCGAATAATTCTGGGATCTCCTTTTCAAGGGCCTTGTTTAACTCCAGCATGGGTATTTCATGGTCAACAGAGTTCTTGAAAAAGGCAAATTTCTGTAAGGTTTCTGTCTGAGAATTTTTCCAACCGGTCACCAAGATCTTTTTGACGGATTTCTCAGGCGATTGCATCGGTACCTGATCCTCAAAATGAAATGCGGCGATTCTTTCGAGTTTCAATCCCTCGCTTGCCATTATAGAAACCTGATTTTCGACAAGCCTTTTCAATTCTGCGGACTCATTTTCTGTTCTATCGAAGGTCAGTTGTTTTTCGATTCTACTGATTGTACGATAGCAAAGGTTTTCAATGCCGGTAAGGCTGGCATTAATGGTTTTTATTTGTTCTATCAGTCGAATATGCGATTGCGAGACATTGATTCGCTCGATTTCTTCAAGGTTATGATTTCGAAAACTCAGGCCAAAATAAATCCCGGCTATAATTAGTGCGATAAAGATGAATCCTGTTGCCGTAAAAAGTGAATGGTTGATTGTTGTAGAGCTGTAGTTCGTCTGGATGCTCAAAAGGTCTTTTTCCTGATCCTGTTCGGAATCTTCTTCAGTAATAATGTCCTGAGACTGAATATTAGATATCTCAAGAATTGTGTAAGATTCCGTGCCATCAAGGGATGCAAGGACTATGCCATCTTCTTGCAACGATTCCGCCACTTTCTTGTCAATGACAACCGGAAAAGCTGGATTTTTTCTTGAGTCGCTTTCCAATTCCGCGGCACGCTTCAAGGCATCTCCAAGAACAGCGTAATCCAAACGGGTTTCCAGGCTTCCTGTTCCTCCCGAGTAAAATTTCCCCCAGGCCAGCCCAATTCCTGAGCTGTAGCTGAACTTCCTGTTTTTGATGCGCTGGCGATTTATCTTCAGTTGTTCAATATTCATTGCTGCAGCGACTTTGAATGCTCTGATTTCAGGTCTTTCTTCGAATGAAGAATCTTCAGGAAACACCGCTTCGATAGCATCACCGATAAACTTGTAAATTCTTCCGCCTGACTTGGAAATGATTTTTGCCATACGGGCAAAGTGTTCATTCAGAAGTTCGGTAATCTGGTCTGGCGGGTATTCTTCACACATTCCAGTAAAATTTCTGATGTCCGATACAAGGGCTACGCCGGAAAAAGACTCTCCAGAGAGAATGCCATCCATTGCCTGATTTTTCGACAGAGCTTCGATTGCCTGATCTGACAGCAGCGATGCGAGACGGTTCCTTTCGCGAAGACCGTGGGTCATTGCAGAAAACTCAGCGGCAAGAATCCCGAGTTCATCATTATTGTTTACTTTTATATCTACATCCAGATTCCCTGATGAAATTTGATCCAATGACAATTTCAAATTTGTTATGGGCTCAAGCGTGACTTTAGCGCAGATGTAGGCGACAAAAACCACCACAATAACGGCCAGAGCAAGAATACATGACAAAACCAGCAGTCGATAGAAGATCCTGGCCTGAAGATCTGAGTTGTTGCTGATGCCCACTATGATAGTGTTTGCATACTTTTCAGAAGGGTAGGCCACTATAGTCGAGGTTTTCGTTTGGCCGCTGGCGTAACTGCCCTTGAAATTGGCAGTTTCTGCAAGCTTTTTGGCTGCATTAACAGTTGCAAAATCAACGTGCCGGTCGGGAAGCGGATCCGCTTCAATTCCACTGGCTGAGGTTTTGAAACGAATGAAAGAAAAGCCACGTTGATTTAGTGCCAGAAAATTCTTGGTCTGCCTGAGTGTTTGATCGTCCAGGTCAGACCCTTCCCAGGCTACCAGCACGGCATAACGCTCTACGCCATTATACTCAAGATAATCGTGCATCTGCGTGGCCATGCCTTCGGCTCGAGTCCTGACTATTGGAAAAGATCTGCGTCGGCCCACTTCTTCAATCAGGTCCCGGGATGCTACCGATTGATACGCTTCGGCCGCCATTTTGTGTACTCCCGATGGATTATAGTCTTCTACCGGGTTTTCGGGGTGCTTATTGTTTATCTGTCGAACGAGAAAGCCGACTATGGGGTAGCTGAAAGAATCTATAAATGCGTTAATCTGGTCTTTTTCTTTCCGCGGAGTCCCCTTGATGCCCTCTGCCTTATCATCTAATATGGCATAACACATCAGAGGAAGGGGAATCTTGCGCTTCTGAAAATTCTCTTTCAGAATTTTTTCGGCTTTTTCGCTCTTTGAGCCTTCCTTTTCCAAGGTTTTTTTGAATTCCGGGTTTGCAATCAGTTCTTTGAAAGCCGCTACATATTCCTCCTCGATCTGAGCTTTTCTTGAATCAAAAAGTTTGAGGCTCATTAGGAGATTTGAGGCTGTTTGAAAATTGATCGAGCGTCGATACTGGCTGATATAACCCGATGACGCAATGAATAAAAGACTTAATGGCAATGTGGCAGCGAGAAGAAAGGCTATTTGAAATTGAAGCTTCAGCTTAATCTTTGGCCAGCGATTCTGCAAAAAACCTTGCAGCAAAAGAACCGTGATCAGAAAAATAACCAGAAAATTCACATCTTTAAGCCACTTTGGGAATTGAAGGGTTTTGAGCTTGGGGAGGAGAATGGTTGTTAGATGGGTATTTCCTTTCCCCAGGTAAGAAAACGCTCGAAAGTTGCCCAAATCACACACTGGTGGAGTTCCGCTCGCCAGCCAGTGTTTCAGATTGCCCTCGACTGAAGGAATCTGGTGTCGTGCCCATTTTTTAAAGATTCTGGATTCATTAAGTGGAGCCATGAGGACTGAGCTGCCATAGCCCTTGAACAACGGTATAAATGCAGCCAGGCCAATGCGTCGATCGCGAAAATTCCTTAATGAAAGCAGCATTCCGTCAAAGCGGTTCTGATCGGTGCATTTTGAGAGGATCAGATAGCCAAATGTGCCTTTGTCTTTAACTTTAAAATAATCCCAGTAGAGCCAATGCGGAGCATTGTTGTAAATTGCGTATGAGGTTACTGCTCTTTGTGAAACGGCCATATAGCTGCCTCGCGACTCGCCACCCAGAAGGTTGGTCAGAAGCTTTTCGTTTTGACGGCGAACATAGTCAGGAATTGGTTCAAGACGATTGAGGGCCACCAGGTATTCAAAAATTCTGATAAAGGCTCTTTTACTCATGATTGGGCTGCCGTCATGCAGCAATATTTTTGACATTTTGCCTTTTTCGGGTATCTGAAAAACGAAAATGTCTTTTTCGGGAAAAGGCTTGCGGAAAACTTTTCTTGCACGACTTGCTAGATAAATTTCGAGACCTTTTGGGGGAAAGCTTGCTTCTAATCCGGCCTTTATTGATTGCCCAAAGCTTCCACAGATATTGGAAAACTGATAAGAGAAATCTGAGGCGGCTGCAACTCCTTCAACCTCCTGATTGGCAAAGTCAGCCTGCTCAATTTCACGCCAGTGCAAATCAATTGTGCTCAGAAAGACAAAGCCGAAATTCAGTGTCAGCAAAGGAATCAGCCAAAGTATGATTGGCAGAATTACTCGTTGCTGCTTTTGATTTTGCTTATAATTCTTTTGCATCGGGCTGAGCCACTTGTGATTTTTTCTTCTTCTCTACAAGGAAATACAACTCAAAAAACGAGTAAATATAAACATACATTGTCCAGTCGAGCCATTGATTGTGCTTAATATTCCTGGTTAGTGAGTTCAGCTTTCGCATGTTCCCAGTTTTTATCGCAGTATTTACCGCTTTGTTGATAACCGGAATGACCTCTTGTATGTAAAGCAACAAAAGCCCCATGACCAGAAAAAATACGATTGCCCCGCGAATCTTATGGCCAAGACGCCAGGCACCCAGGCCAGGGCAAACAAGATTCAGGATGATTGCCCTGCCCAGACCTGGAGGTGAAGTTTTTTCTGGTGCAGCAGAATCTTTGCCCAAGTCAGATCTGCAGAATCTGCAGATCTTTGCGTCTGGCAAAATCAGTTCGGCACAAAATGGGCACTTGATTCTCTGGTTTTCAGAAGAGTCTTGATTCATGATTGTTTCGCGGCCAGGATTTTGAGAGTTTAAACCTTAAAGAAGATACTAAAGTTAATAATTTACAAAATTCTGCGGTTTGGTAAAGCTGTTTTTTTGTTTTTCAATTCTGTGGCGGATTTCGTGGAGGCAAACACTCGGATTTAGTTAAGATCGAGATTACCAAATATCTTGTAAACTTTGCCGTCGCGAGCAACTTTCAGGTCTTTACCTGGAAATGACTTTGGCAGTTGTTGCTCGAGCAGATTTATAACCTCGTCTTCAATTTTTTCCTGAAGCTCTTCGGGAACTCGATGCAAAGTGGCCAGTTTGACTCTGAAGACATACCCAGGCCCAAGTTGAGAACCAAGTCCTGCGGTAAATGAGACGCCGAGATCGAAAAGACCGTCAGCATCAGGGGTTACTCCATTTTTGTGTCTTGGGCGGTTCGGCCGGAGAGGATAAAGATCACCATATTTTTCTTCAAGAATATGATCGATTTCATCGAAAATGTCCTGAAGCTTTTCTTCCCATTTTTCTAGAAGCGGATTTTTCATGGTATCTCCTGCAATATATTGTGTGGCACGATGCTTCAATGGCAATCACAAGAATTCTGTGCTATTATCCGGCTAAATATAACACAAAAAGATTCGGAATTGCCATGACGCTAAGTGAGTTAATATTCAGCATCGGAGTAGCATTTGCGCTTGGTTGCGATGCATTCGCAGTTGGACTGGCAGTTGGTACAAAAAATCCCTGCCGTAGAGCTTCCTTCAGGCTTTGGTTTCATTTTGGGCTTTTTCAGTTTTTGATGCCGATTATCGGCTGGAATATCGGTACTTCGCTGGTTGAAAGCATCAAGGATTATGACCACTGGGTCGCATTTCTATTGATGTTCGTCATTGCTTCAAAAATGCTTAAAGAAAGCTTTGAGGAGGAAGCGGATGAAGTTGAAGACGAGGTTGAAAGCAAAAAAGACCCTACCCGCGGACTTTCTCTTGTCGGCCTTTCGGTTGCGACGAGCATCGATGCTCTGGGGGTGGGTTTTGGCATGGGAATTGCCAGGATGACTTTGCTTAAACCTGCCATCATTATTGGTATAACTGCTGCTTTTATGACATACGCAGGAATCTGTCTCGGGAGGAAGCTCTCTGTGCGTTTTGGGAAAAAAGTCGAGATCGTCGGCGCGGCTATTTTATATATAATTGCTTTCAAACTTTTATCAATTTAAGTCTTTTTTTAAAACTTCCGTATCGACAAGAAAATCCAGGAAAATTTTCTCAAATTCTTCAGGGTGGACTTTGTGTGCCTGGACATGTCGAGAATCTTTAGCGACATAGCTTAGAGCACTGGGTAAAGCTGCTTTGAGAGATTTGAAGGCATCCTCGTCGGCACGGTGGTCAAGGTCGTCATGGATTAGCAAGGCGGGCCTAGAGCCTATTCCGGCGATATTCTCGACCGGATTATTCTGAGAATAAGCTGCTGAGGTAACTTTGTCGATGATTTTGAACGCGATATCGGTGATGATTGTATCGGGAAGATTCAGGTTGTGTTTGGCATCGCGGGCAGCAATATTTCGCAGTCGTTCGAAGCTCGATTCGAGAATGAAGGCTTTTATCTCTGGTAGTTGTGCTGACCCGTTGATAAGAGATGCCGCACCCATAGATCTGCCGTAGCCGGCAAGAGTTGTTGTTTCATCAATGAAGCCTTTTCGTTTGGCCTCAGCGACGACTGCTTGGATATCCTTCCATTCGTGCAATCCAATTGTACAGAGCTTGCCTTCGCTGCTGCCATGCGCACGAAAATCGAAAAGAATCAGTCCGAGGCCTGCCTGGCGAAGAAAAGCGACCATGTCGTTCATGTGACCATGAGTTACCCCATGACCGTGACAGAGTATCACCACGCCCTGGTCTGGTGCGCCCTTGTAAAAACAGGCATGTATTTTATGCCCGTTTTCGTTCTTAGCGGAGAATTCGGTGAAGTCGCGATCATCCAGAGCCCTTGGATCAATCAGTTGAGGTCGGTTGATCATCATGTTGATTATGAAGACGAAAAAGATAATCAGCAGACTTGTACCAAGGACCAATAGTATAACGACGCGTTTGACAATTTTCCTTAGCATGTCAAATTTTATAAAAGCTTTCAAGTGCTTTGAACATGGCGAAGTGATCCGCTACTCCGCAAAGCTCTCTGATAGAATGCATTGCTAGCATCGGAACCCCAACGTCCACTGAATTTATACTTACATGGGTTGCAGAAATAGGGCCAATCGTTGAACCACCACGCATATCCGAACGATTAACGAATTTCTGGGTTTTAATTTTGGCTTTATTGCAGATTTCAGCGAAAATAGCTGCTGAGAGACCGTCAGAAGTGTAACTTTTGTTCGCGCTCATCTTGATGACGACTCCATCATTAATTGATGGCCTTGATGTTGGGTCACATTTATGGCCCATATTAGGGTGTACTGCATGAGCGCCGTCTGCTGAAACGATAAAAGAGTTGGCCAGAGCTCTGAACAGTTCTTCTCTGCCGGACTTCTGCGATATCAGGATGCGCTCAAGGGTGGTTAGCAATAGTTGTGAGTCTGCACCTTGTTGAGTTGAACTACCAACCTCTTCGTTGTCAAAGCAAACCATGATGCAGGTTGATTTGGGCTTTGTGACGGTGGTTATGGCGCTGATTCCAGCATGAATCGATTCAAGATCATCGATTCGCCCGGCCGATATGAATTCGTTTTCAAGGCCTGCCAACTCGCCCCGTGCATGGTCATAGAGGAATAGATCGAAATCAAGAATAGCCGAAGCGTTCACTTTTAATTCTTTTGCCAGAAGGCGAAGCAGAAAATTTTTGCTTTCGAGTCGGTCTTTGATTATTCCCAGTAAAGGTAAGGTATCGTTCTGCTTGTTAAGGGTAAAGCCGCTGTTCACTTCAGGGTTCATGTGTACTGAAATGTTGGGAACGATGCAGATAGGTCGTTTGATGTTAAGCAGCTTCACTACTGGCCGCATTGGGGATTTGTCGGCGAGAACGACGCGGCCGGCAATAGCCAGAGGACGGTCAAGCCAGGTGTTGAGAATTGGGCCACCATAAACTTCGGTGTTGAGTTTAAGGTATTTGCCTTCGGACAACATTTCTGGAGCCGGTTTGATTCTGAACCCGGGAGAGTCGGTGTGCCCACCCACAATTTTGAAGCCTTCTTTTTCGGGTTTGCCGCTACCGACAATGAAGGCTACCAGAGCCGAATCGTTTCTGATGAAATAGTATTTTCCGCCACTTTTCAGCTTCCAGCTTTCTTTCTCATCAAGTCGGGAAAATTTATTTTCAGAAAGTATATCTTCGACCTGGGCTACGGCGTGGTAGGCAGTCGGGCTTTTATAACAGAAATCTATGAGTTCTTCTGCGAATTTTTGTGCGTTTTTCATATTTACCTCTGGAAAATGATTACTTCAGAGAATTCTAACATAAAAGCGCCGTTGTTCAGCAAATTCTTTATTAAAGCCGGACTGGAAATTTTCCGATAACAGCATATAAGCAGACAAAAACAAACAAGGCAGAGCAAACATGAACATCAATAAAGCTGGCGCAGGAATAACTTCTTTTACCCGAAATGATTCAGCATTACGCCCTGAGAATCTTGAAAACCTGAAAAAACTTCAACAGACAAATTCAAACAAAAACCCGGACGGGGTATCAGAGAACTCTTCAGCTTTGGAAAAACCTTATTTGCAGGGAATGCATAAACTTTTGCCTATTGACCAATACCGTTATATTGACGGCCAGTCCATCGATGTGAAACCGGTTCAACTCAGAGTTGTGCCTGGCAATCCACACAAGACTTTGCAATTGGCTAACAAGGTTATCAACGATGCGGTTATGCCACCGGTTTTTTCAAATCCAAATCGTGGGCGCTTAACTGAAGCCATGCAGATTAAGCATTTTGCCGAGAGTATGATCGATAAGGCCGCCTGACCCCTTTTCACTTATTTGACCTGTGGCTTTGAATAGAGTATAGTGCTTCACGAAAAATCGTTAAATAACCGCAGGAGCCACAGATGCAGAAATTCAATCAAAAAGAAGTCGATCGTAGAAGATGCTTCGGTATTATCAGTCACCCTGATGCCGGTAAAACGACCCTGACTGAAAAACTGCTGCTGTTTGGCGGAGCTATTCAGATGGCCGGGGCGATCAAGGCCAGAAAAGCCGATCGTCACGCCACCAGTGACTGGATGAAGATCGAGCAGGAACGCGGTATTTCAGTGACTACTTCGGTGATGAAATTTGATTATCGCGATTACGAAGTAAACCTTCTCGACACTCCAGGCCACCAGGATTTTTCAGAAGACACCTATCGGGTTCTTACCGCAGTAGATAGCGCCTTGATGGTTATTGACAGCGTCAAGGGAGTTGAAACCCAAACTGAGAAGCTTATGTCAATCTGCCGTATGCGCAATACCCCGATTATTACATTTATTAACAAGCTTGACCGTGAAGGGCAGTCGCCGCTTGACCTGCTCCAGGAGATTGAGGACAAGCTGCAGCTTGAATGTGCTCCACTTTCCTGGCCAATCGGCATGGGAAAAAGTTTTCGCGGAGTTTACAATCTTTATCGCAATGAGCTGGTGCTTTTCAGATCCGGTCAGGCCCGTAGACCCCAGGATAACGTTACCATCAAAAATCTCGATGACCCGAAACTCGATGAACTTCTCGGTTTTCAGGCCGGCGATTTGCGTGATGAGATCGAATTATTGCAGGGTGCTGCCAGCCCATTTGATCAGGAACATTATCTAAAAGGCAATCAGACACCAGTATTTTTCGGCAGCGCTTTGAATAATTTCGGCGTTCAAGAGCTTCTTGATGCCTTCGTCGAGCTATCTCCTCCGCCAACACCGCGGCAAGCTGAAAGTAGAATTGTTTCGCCATACGAGAAAGATTTCAGTGGTTTTGCCTTTAAAATCCAGGCAAACATGGACCCGGCACACCGAGATCGGCTTGCTTTCGTAAGAATCTGTTCGGGTAAGTTTTCCCGCGGTATGAAGGTGATGCACCATAGATTGGGCAAGGAAGTTACCTTTGCCAATGCAACTATTTTCATGGCTCAGGATCGGCAAAACGTCGAAGAGGCTTATCCTGGCGATATCATCGGTATTCACAATCGTGGAACCATCAAAATCGGCGATACTTTTTCGCTGAAAGAACCCTTGAAGTTTACCGGGATTCCTAATTTCGCCCCGGAAATTTTCAAGTCGGTAGTTTTGAAGAATCCTCTAAAATCAAAACAGCTGCAAAAAGGTCTTTTGCAGCTTTCTGAAGAAGGTGCGGTTCAGGTTTTTCGACCGCTGATCGGTAATGAATTCATTCTCGGCGCGGTCGGGGCACTGCAATTCGATGTAACCATGTCGCGCCTCAAAGAAGAATACGGGGTCGATGCCATTTATCATTCAGTAGATTATTCAACGGCGAGATGGATCGATTCAGCTGATAAAGTTCGTCTCGAAGAATTTAAAAAACGTTACAAAACCAGTCTGGCAACCGATACTGCCGACGCTTTGACCTTTCTTGCCCAAGATAAATGGCGTTTGAATTACATTATGAAAGAATGGCCTGAAATCAGTTTTCATGAAACAAGAGAGCACGTGTAAGATCTTTTGAGGGTTGGCAAATCAAAAAGAACAAATTTAAACATCGATGGGCAAAATGCCGATAACTAAATCAGAAGCATACAAACAGGAGGCTGAAATGAGTAAGGAAAAAACAGTCCGAAATGTTCTTCAACCTGAGTGCAAAACCTGCAGTCGCTATGCAATTCTGAAATCTCCATGTTCTCCGGATGCCTGTATTTTCAGAGAAGACAGTCGTAAACCGGGTTGGTACAGAATCCCCTAAAAAAGAAAGAGACCGGTTTTGGCCTCATGATAACCTCAATACAGAGCTCTCTCTTCTCTGTAACGGTGATTTAGTTTTTCTTCTGGTGCCTCCCACTTTGTCCCGGGGTGAGATAAGGCAAAACGAAGCACTCCTGCTTCCAATTTCATTATAGCATTTTTTTCGGGGTACCCCAAGAGCTGGTTTGTTTTTTGCCAATAATGCTTCTTGTTTAACTTCTGCTATGCTAGAATAGCAAAAAATCAGCAGGAGAAAAAAATGAGCTATCTTGAGCAAACCTCAGCTGTAAACATCAGAGAGACGCGAATATCCTTTTCCGAAGCAGGAAAGGGCGAACCAATTCTTTTTTTGCACGGTAATCCTGGAAGCAGAAAAGATTTTTCTGCTCTTTCCGAGAAAATGGCGAGCGATTCCATTCGCTGCATTTTTCCAGATCGCTTCGGGCACATGAGTAGCGAAGAAATCATTTACGATACTCCCGATTGTTGGCTGGAAACCGAATTTTACGCACAATTTATCGATGAAAAGGCCTCGGGAAAAGTATGGCTGGCGGGTTACTCATTGGGCAGCTTCATTGCCTGTAAAATCGCGCAAAAGTTTCCTGAAAAAGTTAAGGGGCTTGTCTTTATCGCTCCATATCTTACTCCTGATAACACCAAGGAAGAGCCTTCATCTCTGCCAAATCTGGCAAAAGGTGCTATTCTGGGAACTTTTCTTGGGGCGGTATTGCCGATTTTATCCCAGAACAAGATGAAGAGTCATCTTGAAAAAGTTTTTTCGCCACAAAAGTTGAGCGAAGAATATCTTGAAACCTGGTTGCCTCGCTATACCAGGTTTGAGACGCTCATGGCGATGATGAGTGACAAGAATTCAATGCTTTACATTCTTGATCAGGTGCACGAAAAGATGACAGAGATAAAATGCCCGGTAACCGTAATTATCGGCAAAGAAGACCTGGTATGTTCGGCGAAAAATCAGCTTGAACTGATTCGGCAGAAATTTCCTCAGGCAAACATTCATGAAATTGAACAGGCTGGGCATTCCTTACCCCTGACTCATGCCGACAAATGCGCTGAGATCATTATGGAATCGATGAGGTAATATGTTTTTAAAGCAATACGTTCAATATCAAAAGCCCCAGGTGAATATGCTGATTGCCCTGTGTTTTCCACTGGCTGGGGCTATTTACAACTTTGGTTGGCGGTCTGCTCTTTATACTGCATTTTCAATGTTCTGTTGCTGGATTGCTGAATATGCTTTTACGCGCAAGGAATCCAAGCCAGCTTCGGCTGCAGCACTGGTTACCGGAATGCTGCTTGCCCTGATAAGTCCTCCAAATGTGCCGTTCTGGCAGATAGCCGTTGGTGGTATCTTTTGTATCGTTTTTGCCAAGATGGTCTTTGGCGGATTCGGAAAAAATATGTTCAATCCGGCAATGGTCGGGCGTTGCTTCTTGTATATCTGTTTCCCGGCATCTTTGGCAGCAACCTGGTTTGCTCCCTTTCAGGGCGGTGTCGCCGGATTTGCCAATTACGCTCCAGATATGATAAAGGCTCGAACTGCAGATGTAGATTCAAGCCTGTTCAATATAGATGCCGTAACCAGTGCCACAACTTTGACTTCGGTAAAGAAGCTGCACGGTTTCTATCGTGAGGCCCTTCAAAAAGGTGACGATGAAAATGCGCAAAAAGCTTTGAATTCTTTCAACAACATTTCTTTGCGTCGTCTTTTTGTTGGAAATATCAACGGAAGTCTGGGTGAGACCAGCACCATTCTTATTCTCGTTGCCCTGGGCTGGTTGCTCTATCAGAAGGTTGTTTTTCTTCCTCTTTTTATTGGTCCGTTCATTGGCATGCTTTTGGCCAAACTTTTTCTCAAAGCTGTCGGGCTTGATTCTTTTCCTCTTATGCAGAGTCTCGGTATAAATGTCGTGGCCGGCGGCACTTTTTTTGCCGCGGTGTTCATGGTTACCGAGCCGATTTCCGCGCCGATTAACAACAAGGCGCGCTGGGTATACGCTTCTCTGATCGGGTTTCTGGCGACGATAATTCGCAGTCTTTCTGCATTCAATGCCGGATTCATGTTTGCCATTCTTCTTGGCAATACTTTTGGCCCACTTATCGATATCGGATTCACAGCATGGGACAAAAAGCAGAAGGAGAAAAAGGCATGAACGAAAAATTGCGTACCGTAATTTTCACCATTGCCGTCACTGCTGTTTTTGCGATTCTGGTCAGCGGAGTGAATGCGGCTCTTTCAGAGAAAATCGCAGCCAACAAGCTGATTGCCCGGCAGAAAGTAATTCTTGAACTTTTTGGTTTGAACCCTCAGAGCTTGCCAGAAGAGCAGATTCCGGGAGTTTTTGCCGAAAAGATTGCTGATAATCCAAAATTTGGAGGAACTGCGATTGAGAGCTTTCTGTTGAAAGACGGCAATGGCAGTTTGCAGGTTTGTTCATTTTCCGGTCAAGGCTTTTGGGATGCTATAAAAGGCTTTATTGCGATCGATCTTTCTGAAAAGGTCGTTAAAGGTATCGAGTTTACGCAGCATGGCGAAACACCTGGTCTTGGTGGGCGCATCAGTGAGCCAGAGTTCAAGGCTCGCTTTGTTGGCAAGCCTTTCGCAGCCGTTCGCAGTGATGGTCTTAGACTTAAGTTCGTAGCTGAAGGCACTGCCGGCCGCGCTGATGAAATTGATGGAATCACTGGGGCAACAGGCACTACCGGGGCGCTCGAAAAAATCATTAACGGTGCGATTTCCCAAATTCTCGAAATCAATGAAAGGGGAGCTGCGAAATGAGTGGAGGACCGGTAAGAGGCTTTGCTGCCTTAAAGCGAATGTTGTGGGACGAAAATCCGGTTATCGGGCAGATTCTTGGCATTTGTTCAGCTCTCGCCGTAACCAATCTGGTAAAAAATACCCTGGTGATGTGTCTAGGTCTGGTTTTTACCCTGATCACCTCTTGTTTTACCGTTTCCTTGATGCGTAATGTCATTCCCCGTCGTGTCAGAATGATTATTCAAGTGTTGATCATCGCTGCTTATGTCATCATCATCAAGATTGTTCTTGATGCTTACCTGCCTGAAATCAGCAATGAACTGGGCCCTTATGTTGGACTGATCATAACCAACTGTATCGTGATGGGAAGAACTGAAGGCTATGCTATGGCCAACAAGCCTATTGACGCGGTTCTTGACGGGTTGGGCGCAGGCATAGGTTATTCGCTGGTTTTGTTACCGATCGCCATGGTTCGCGAGCCTCTAGGGCTTGGCAGTTTTTTCGGCATTCCCGTTCTGCCTGCTGACTGGACCCGCTGGAACATGATGGTTATTGCGCCGAGCGGCTTTTTCGGACTGGCGACTTACATCTGGATTGCCCGGTCACTCAAGGGTAGCGGAGGTAAGAAGTAATGGACATTCAAAGCATTCATCCTTTCGTAATCTTTTTTGCCGCGATAACTACGAACAACATTCTTTTGACCAACTTTTTGGGCATGTGTTCTTTTCTTGCTGTTTCAAAAGATTTGAAGAGCTCTCTTGGTCTGGGTGGAGCGGTTATCTTTGTTTCGACCTTTACCGCACCCTTAAACTGGCTTGTATATTACAAACTCCTGGTTCCCTATGGTCTTGAATACCTGCAGTATATAGCTTTTATCATCGTCGTTGCAGCTTTCGTGCAGATAATCGAAATGATAATCGAGCGGCTCAGTACTGGTTTGTATTTGACTCTGGGCATTTTTCTGCCTCTGATAACCGTAAACTGTGCCATTCTTGGCGCGGCCCTGTTTCTGGTAATTCGCCAGTATACCCTGATTCAGTCTATAGCCTACGGTTTGGGCTCTGGCACTGGTTGGGCATTAGCAATCGCCGCTTTGGCAGGTATTCGAAACAAAATGGAAAAGAAATCCAAGGTCATTCCTGAACTTGAGGGGCCGGGGATCGCTCTTATCATAACAGGAATCATTGCTATGGCCTTTATCGGGTTTTCCGGTATCGTCAAAATTAACTGAGGAACGTTAAAATGAACCAGATAATAACAGCAACGCTTGTTTTAAGCGCTCTCAGCGGAGTTTTGACCATTTTACTGCTTATCGCCGAATACTTTTTCGCCTCTTATGGAGAATGCACCATCGACGTTAATTCTGGAGAAAAAACTTTCAAGGTCGAGGGGGGAGCGAGTTTGCTCTCGACTCTGGCCAGCCAAAAGTTGTTTTTGCCTTCAGGCTGCGGCGGAAGAGGAAGCTGTGGCACCTGCAAATGCCGTGTCCTCGATGGTGCCGGGCCGCTTTTGCCTACTGAAATACCTTACCTTAACGATGAGGAAAAGAAAACCGATGTTCGGCTTTCATGCCAGATCAAAGTTAAAAACGATGTAAAAATAGAGGTTCCTGAAGAGCTTTTAAGCATCAAAGAGTTCGATACTGTCGTTGAAAAAATTACTGATCTAACCCATGATATCAAGGGTTTGCGTTTCAAGCTTCCTGATGGAGAAACAATTAAATTCAAGGCTGGTCAGTTCGTTAACCTTTTCAACGAACCTTACGAAGATGTCCGTGAAAGCACTTCACGTGCCTATTCAATCAGCTCTGCACCTTCTGATAACAAAGCCATAGAACTGGTCATAAGGTATGTTCCGAACGGTATGGTTACGACCTATGTATTCAATCATCTTAAAGAAGGGCAGAAAGCAAGATTGATCGGCGCATTCGGCGAGTTCTACCTGCGTGACAGCGATCGCGAGATCGTTTGTATTGCGGGAGGCTCAGGACTGGCACCCATTCGAAGCATTATTCTCGACATGATCGATCGCGGCATCAGCCATCGTAAGGCGACTTTCTTTTTTGGTGCGGTTTCTCAGCGCGATCTTTACTATGTTGAAGAATTCAGAGCTATCGAAAAAGAGCATGCATGGTTCAAATTTGTGCCTGCACTTTCCAATGATAAAACCGAACATCCATACGCAAATGGTTTGATAACCGATGTTGTTGCCAATAACTATGGCAGTTTGGCAGAGATGGAAGCCTATCTTTGCGGGAGCCCTGGTATGATCGGAGCTTGTGAGAAGGTCTTGACCGGCAAAGGAATGCCGGTCGAAAGAATCTTCTACGACAAGTTTTCTTGAGAAAGGATCGTTATTTATGAAACAAACACCTGAAATGGATCGAATTCAGGAGAAAATGAAGCCTGGAGTTCTGACTCTTAGGGGTTTCCTTGGCGATGATGACCGAAAACTCGCCGATATAATCGCTGCCGATAAGCTTGCGCTAAATACCTTGGGAATTGATCTTGAAGAGCTTTGCAAAAAGCTTGCAGATCTTACTGAGCGCGGCCGTGACCTGATGGAACAGGAAGTTATGGTCGACAACCGTTATCTGATAAAGGTTCGTGATGATCGCGGTAAGATTCCAAGCCCGTGGAACGACGGTCTTTTTGAAAAGGGCGACGTTGACATGACCGATACCAGAAGTGGTAAAAAGTTTAAATGGAATCAGCTTACCCTGCGTTTAGCACTTGCCCATGGTTTCCTTGGCGGCCGTGGTAGCGAATATCGCCTTGAACCTGAAGATCTGGTCGAGATACTTGCAGATTAAAGCTAATTTATTCTACTGAATTTACCAAAAAAAAACCGCAGTCTGAAGATTGTTACAGACTGCGGTTTTTGCTTGAATTCTATTTTAGAAGTCGGCTATTCGTTCAACGAATTCAGGGTGATCGATAAACGGGTTGCGGTTGTGCTGAATGTTTTCGATTTGATTGTTTCTTGTTTTTTCAGCTTCGTCGACCGGGTCTTCCTTGTGCCATTTTTTCAAGGTTTCTTCCTGACGTGGGTCGATTCTTTTGCCGTAGCGAATGGCGAAATAAAACATGCCGCGAGCGGTATTGCCACGTTGTTCAGGTCGAACTTCAAATGCCTGGCCATTAGATTTGCTGCCACCCTGTTGCCAATCCGGGTTACTGATGTCAGCAAAGGGATGGTTGCCACGGATTCCGTTGGCTCTGGAATCTGAGGGGAAAAGATGGTGCAGGTCGCTTTTGGCAATGCCAGTGGCGCCGAGGGATTGGGGCCAGGTATGTTCAACGTTCATGTTGCTGGCATCTGGTTCGCAGTTCGTCTTAAGTTTGCGGCCAGTATAAACGCATTCTACCCAGCCGTCATGGTTGTCGATGTTAGTGAAAATTTCATCCTGGGCTTGCTGATAGCCGATCGGCGTGTGATTTCGGATAATTTTCAACAGAGCATCTTTTAAGGATTCGTCATCGAGACCCTGGCAGGGGTCGTAGAGATCGACGCCCCGTTGAAGGTCAATGACGATGTGATTGCCATTTTGATCAACCGGATCAGTCAACAGTCCGCCGGACGTAAAGCCATATAGCTCGTCAAGCGAAGCACGCAGCTTGAAAATTTCAACCTGAGACTGGGGTGATTTTACTTCCAAATCATCTACAAGCTGTAAAATCTTTTGGTAAAGCTGTTGTGGTGTTTTGCTGTTTCTTTCTTCGGCGTTAGCACTAGTGCTCAGCAATGCAACGATTAAAACTGCCAGCCAAAGATTCTTGATGATATGCCTTAGCATATTTTCCCCCTTGTTCATACTCATTACTTATAGGGTACGAAAAATTAGATTACTAGATACGACTTATTTTTGATTATACAGAAAATTTCGACTCTAGCAATAGATAAGCAAAAAAAATAAGAAAAAGTCTTTGAATAACTTTTACAATCTTTTCGATGATTGAAACAGATTGAAAGATTAACCAGAATAAGGCAGAATGTATGAATGTAAATCTGCAGTTTTGGAAGTCTTTAAGTGAATGAACTTGAAAATATTATTCAGGAACTCGATGTTCCTCTGAAGACTTTTCGCATTTTTGCCATTGAAAAAGCGATCAGAGCCGGGAAATCTCCCGAGCTTCTTGCGGCATTGAAAAAATGTCTAACGACAGAAACTGATCCTGAATGCAAACTTTTACTGGAACATGCTGTCGCTTCGATTGAAGAACGACTGGTTGCAGGTAGCACCCCTTCCCAGTCAGGGCACGACAATGAAAAGATTCTGCAGAATTTCTCATCCCTTAAGCCAGCTCAGCAACTGGAATTCATAAAAAATGCCGGCCGAAAATACCTTTGCGCAAAAGGCTCTGAGAACCGTATCGCGAGAATCTTGGAAGCAGCAGCACATCCGGTCGTTGCCGCCGAGCTGATTCGCAAATGCCTGCAAAGTTGGCCTTCTACGCAAATAAACTATCTCGAACAAAACCTTTTCTCGCCTTCTTCCGTTTTGCAGTTGGCTTGTGTCGAAGCAATCATTTTTCACAGCCCCGAAATATTGCAGCAAAACTTTGAAAAACTGGTTCTTGCGCCCGACCCACTGTTACGGGCTTTGGCCATTAGGGGCCTGGCTAGAAATTTTCCTGAGAGTGCCGCTCAGTTTCTTGCTGAATGTCTGCGTAAAAGTGAATATTATGGGCGTTTGGCGGCACTCAGAGTCTGCTCGGTAATGCGGTTCGATCTAATAAAAAACAGCCTGCTGGAATTGTTGCATACCGAAAAAGATCCCCGACTTCTTAAAATTGCTGCCGCCATTGTCGTTTCCAACCCTGATAAAGAGATTCCCTACCGTCTGTGCGAAATAATCGCCAGAGGTGGATCCGAAAACAGCAAATTTCTCCAAGATCTTATCCGAAAATGTTGCGAGATGATCAAACTCGCCGAATTGTCAGAGGATTTTTCGGAGTATCTTGATTCTGTTCAGAAATATAACCGCAATGTCCAGGCAAAATATCTGGTGCTGAACTTTGCCGATGCCATTTCGCAGGCAAGTGAAGTGCGCAAGGAAGAGTTGCGCAAATTATTCGACGAAAAAGTCAGGAATGCTGAAGTTCAAAAGGCTTTGTCCGAACTGCAAAAAACACAACCTGCGATTGTTAAAACCCTCTTTAGAAAGCCTGAGGCTGCTCCATCAAGTATCTCTGAACAGAAAACAGTGGAAACGGAACTCGCAAAAGAAGAAGCTCAGAAGTTAACTGGTGAGGAAACTCTTCTTCGGCAACTGATTATATGTCAAACCGGCGAGATTGCCCAGCCACATGAAAAAATAGCCCGTGCTTTTGCCGGGACTGAACCAGAACTGATCAGCGCGGCCTTTCGAGCAGCAGTGACCATCAAAGATAATCGTTGGTTGAGTCGGGTAAAGGCTTACCTGAAAAGTGAAAATGAGGAAGTTGTTGCTGCAGCATTCGAATATCTTGCGACATTCGATGCTGAAAACTTCCTATTACTGCTGCGTGGTTATGTGAATTCGCCCTCACTGCTGGTAAGAACAACTTTATTGCGTAATGTCTGCCGAATTTCGAGTGAAGTCGCCCGTGAACTTCTGACATCGATGCTGAACGATGCCCAGCCGACTACGCGTGAAAAAGCATTGGGCTCAATCATTCACTTTGAATTTGCTTCTATTAGAGAAGTTCTGACTGACTATCTCAGTCGTGAGAATAGTGAGGAGCTTATTGAGTCCTGTTTATCTTTTTATCTGGCCAACCCGGTTCTGGAAAGTGTTTATGATTTGAAGATGCTTGAAAAAAGAAAAGAATTTACCCAAAACTTTTCTCGAGCCAGAGAAATGCTTATTGGCATTATTGACGAGCTCAAGATTGCCAATCCAGAAGAGATTCATCGCTTCATTCAGGAGAGAGAGCAAAAGCTTGAAGCCGCTCAGAAGGGCGACAAGGCAGAATCTCACGAGAAGAAAAAGCTTGAGTCGATCAAAAGCCGGGTTAAATGGAGCAAGCCTGCTGCAGTTGAGCCTGAGAGAATTTCTTTCATCCCTTATTTGAAGTTACTAGTTCCGGTTGGAGTAATTGTTGTTGCAATTTTTTGGTTTCTAAGCTCTGATACTGACACTGTAGAAACCAGAAGAGCGATGAAGACGGTTCCATTGGCTGGAACCGTTCAGGATTACACCCTGATCGTGCAAAACATTGACAAACTCGATGGAGCTTTGATTGGCATGACGGCCGATAAAAAATTCGTCAGGGCCATTCCACGTCCCGGCAAATTGTTTCTTCTTGATCCTGGAGATCGTATTAAATTGAAGGGATTGCCTTTTAAGATCGCTCCGGATGGAACTATGATCGTAAAAACAATTTCGATCAAGAAGGAAATTTGAAATATCTGTTATCTTTTTGGTTTTGAAGCGTATTAATTGATAGAAGGAAATTCCTTGTGAGCAATGAAAAAGAATTTTCGCAGCTGATCGAAGAAACTTACAGGTCTTTGAGCTTCTTTCTAAGGTATCTCGGTCTGCCCGAGCCCGAGGTGGATGATATGGCCCAGGAGGTCTATATCAAAGCCTATCGAGCCCTGGACAGATATGATGAAGGCAGGTCGTTTAAATCCTGGTTGTTCTCGATCGCGAAAAACACTTTCATCGACTGGACCAGACGTCAGAAAACGCAAAGGAAATTTCTCGAGCAGAACTTTGTCAGAGAATTCAGCGAAACGTTTGAAGATGATGCAAACAATCGCTCGGATATAAGAGAATTGATAAGCAAACTCTCGGCTGAAGAGCAGATTCTGGTTGAATTGAGATTCTTTCAGGATTTGCAATTTAAGGAGATCGCCGAATTGACCGGCTTAACAGTTGGTGCGGTTAAAATGCGGGTCATGCGAATTCTCGAACGTATGAAAGCAGGCATCAAGAGGGAACATTATGGCGAACATCTGTGAAAAACTTATTGAGCAAGTTTCTTCGGATTCGGCAAAGCTATCGCCGGAACTGCAAAGCCATGTTCTTACCTGTCCCGAATGCCAGCAGTACCTTGAATCGATAAAAAGTCTCAAGGCTGCCAGAAAAGGGATATCGGCAAAAGAAGCCGCTGCAATAGCCGGTATTGTTGGTTTGATCGGCAAGGAAGCCGCCGCTTCAGCTTCAGCTGCTACCGCTGGTTCAGGCGCCGCAGCCGGGGCCACTGTCGGCTTGTTCGCCAAGGCGGCTCTGGTTGTTCTTTTCGTTGCGGTCCTAACAATGGCTGCTTTGAATAATTCCTCCAGTAAGGTTCCTTTGTCGCCCAGCAATAATATTCAGTCTGAAGATAAAGCACCTCTGACTGAAAATGTGGCCGGTGAAATTCAAGCAGAAAATTCTGTGAATGAAGAATCGGGCAACGTAAAGGCTTCTGCAACTGCGTCTTCGACAGCAGATCAGTATGAGTGGCAAAATTCGGCTGAACAGGATAAAATAGATGCTACAAACAGTATTATCGTCTCACCAGACCAGGAAGACATAAAAACCAGATAAAATTGAAACGGACGAGTTATCTGAAAAAGATGTTGCAAAACGGGCGGTTGAACAAGCGCCGAGGCATGGTTTTCTATCTTGTGCTCTCGGTCGTTGTCATAATGGGTATTTTTATCGGTTTTTACCACAGTTTTTCCCGACAGCTTGCTTTTTCATCGTTTCATCATGCTAATCGAGAGCGTCTTAGGAATCTTTCTGATGTTATCCTCGATTCTGCCTTTGCCAATATTCAATATGAAACCAGAGATCCCGACAGCGATATTTCAAGGAAAATAATCGCTCAGATGCGCAGTTCATCAATAGATGGTAGCTATTTTGACGTTCCGGCACCTCTTTTCGAAGAATACAAGTCCGATTTGCTTCTAGGTGCTACTTTTGAATATAGCCTTGGCGCAAGGGTTTTCGATAAGCGTATCGAGAACCCGCGTGGTCACAAGTATCACGATGGAGAAGGGCTCGGAACACTTGAGCTTCAGTTAAATGCCTCTTTGAAATCTGGTAGCAAAGTGCTGGTCAGCTGTCTGCGTCGGCGGCAGTATGATTTTAAATCTGCCTGTCTGGTTTCAAGTTCTGAGCAACGTGAAAATTCTTATGCAATGTCTTTTCCACTTGATTTTGCCTTGCTGGTTCGCGATGGCCTGCGCGAATTCAGTGAAGGCTATCGCGGCCAGGCCTTGAATTCTGGGCAAAAGCTGGTTCTTAAAGACCAGAGCGCTTATTCTGACGATCGACGTGGGTTGCTATATTTTGGTAACGCCGATACGAATTCCGATGCCAAAAGGATTTATCTCAATACCACAGATGCTGAAACTGATCTGTTGCCAAGCATAACCGGAAACCGCTTCGAAATTGATCAGGACGAATGTATAAGGCTTATTCCAGCTGCTGACACTGGAGGAACCTATAGAGGACTCAAAGGGGTGTTTACTACCAGGGTTATGCCGGCTGCAGCAGCTGCTTCCGGTAACGAAAAGGAAGATCTTACCCGCTTTCATCTTGAGATATTGCAGAACAATTCGCGACTTCCAGCTGCTCCAGCCGGTTTGGTTATTGAGGGCGACAAGTCCAGAGCATATCTTGAAAGCTTTGTCAGAGGTGCCGTGACGCAAAGGTTTCTTTATTATTCAGAATTTTCATTCGACACCTCAAACATGGAAACTGCAGCGGGAGACCCGATTCCAGAAGAAGGAAAGCAGAAAATTCGTGATTCAATCAAGGGTTTTATCTCACTCGACCCCTCTTGTCCTTATCTCTCTTCAAGTAGCATTCCTGACTCCCAGGCAAAACAGACAAGAAAAATTCATGCAGCGAAAATTCAGGCAATCATGAATCGGTTAAATCCGCCAATTTCACTTCATTCAAAGCTGGTCGAAGAGGCCCTATATTTCAAAGGGCAAACTCTGAGCAAAACCATCACTCCCGAAGAATTCCCAGCTCCGCCAAAATTCTTTGCCCGCGATGGCAGTCTGTTAAGTTCGATCAATCAAACCGGTGGCGAAGGCTTCAGGCCTTTTCGACACTGCACCTTGTGGACAACCAGATTCCTGCGTGCCGAAGACCTGGAAAAAAGCGGTATTCTCGATCGAAAAGATGGAGTGCTGAATTTGCGCGGAATTATAAGCGTTGAACTTGACCCAGTCGTTCTTTCTGCTCCTTCAGGCAGAAGCCTCGTTGTCAAAGGCCAGGGTGCTCTTCTTGCCCCCTATGGTTTCACCATACAATCTGGTATAAAAAGAGACAATCCGGATAAAGATCTGTGTATTCTTTTTACCCGAAAGGCCAATATCAATATCGTGACTAATGAACCTATAGAAGCTAGTCTGTTGGCATTTAACGACTCTAATAATGCCTCGATCGTGCCAAGCAAACCTTTTAAGGTTGTAGGTTCGGTTGGGGTTGACCGACTGTCTTTGAACCGTTATCCGGCAGCGACTTCGCAAATTGAATATGACCCCCGGCTCAGGGTGAAGGCAAAAGATGAGGAAGTGTTTGCCCTGACAATTTCGCCCTGGGTGCGGTTTGAGAATATCAGTTTCAGTAAGGATTGACAGCATTGAAGCGTAAAGGGTTTTCTCTCGTAGAAGTTTTGATCGGCCTGGTGATCATGCAGATTGCCCTGCTTTCTTTTTTCATGGTTAATGAGTCTTCCAACAGTAAAAGTATGGATGCGTATTATGAATTTCTCGCCCATTCTCTCGGCAAAGAACTGGTCGAGTTTTCTCAGGGCATGGGTTATGAGTGGTCCCTGAAATTCATGGACAAGCCTGATCTTTTCCCATTGGATACCTGGCATGGAATTCTTGAGAAACCTATTTTTTCAGATACCAGTTATTTTCGTGAGGCAGACTTTTTCGAACGCCGCGTTAACATGAAAAAGGTCAGTAAGTCCGGCAATGGTGTTCTCGTTACCGTTGATATTCGAGTCAAGGAAAAGGGACGTGCCAGTACCTGGTTAAGCCGCAATTTCATCAGTTACACCACGATAGTAATGGAGAAGCCGCAAAGATGAAAAGACTCACCTCTGCTTTTACAATGGTCGAGCTGATGGTGGTTTGCGGTCTTCTTATGCTGATAATTCTGCCTACCTACAAGATCCTTTCGCATGGCTCCAAGTCTGCAATTAAAGGTGTTCAGCGCAATAGCATCATCATGGAAGGGCAAAACATTCTCAGTCAGATTAAATCTGATCTTGTCGAATCTGCTTTTCCTTTCAGCGATGCCGATACACAGGATATTAATGTCAATAATATTTTCAGCGAAACAAGTGATGCTGACGGAAATATAAAAATAACCTTCTATTCATTCAGTGGCGGGGATTACGAGCAACAGGTGCGCCCAACTTCTACCGGTGCAGAAAGTTATCGTCGACTCAACCGCATTGAGTATCGCCTGTCTTCAAAACCTGGTTCGATCTTCAAGGTTCTTGAGAGAATCGTCTACCTGCACCCTCATCATGCTGGTTATAGACCTGAAGGGCGCAAAAGAGTCCTCAGCGATAAGGTTAATTTTTTCGAAATCCGTCCGGAAACCATAGACAGTGCCGGTTTTTCCCGGTCATTTTTCAGGGCTTCATTACAGCTTTTCGATCAGGATGCCAATGCCGACAAATCTGTACCGCCTAATCCTGACACGATGTTCATTGCTGAATTTTGCGAAACGATCAATCCATTGATTTTAAATGCTTTGGTCAATAATCCGGGCTTGAACCGGAACTGGTATACCGATCCATCTGCAACAGATTAAGCCGCTTCTAATGAGTTCAATGCAATGCCTCCCTTTAAAGACGATGGCATTTTCTGTTAAGGTTTGGCTGGATGAATGCTTATTTAAAAATGAGTTTTAAATCGTAAATAGGCATAGTGTTTTTTGCAAGTCAAAATTCCCTAATTTTGCAAAAAGTCATTGCGGGTAACG
>CAZQUE010000053.1:0-31263 GCA_964596185.1 uncultured bacterium
CAAATCAAATTTCAATATGAAAAATCTGAAAACAAAATAATACATCAAACCCCATAATGGGCCTATCAAAAGCAACCACGAACCATTGGTCGATTTTGAATAAAGCAGCACATAATCGATAAAGCCGTGCGAAAAGGTCATTCCATGCTTTACGCCCAGTGCGATACAGATATAATAAGCAACTGC
Organism: uncultured bacterium; assembly: GCA_964596185.1. Lineage (GTDB taxonomy): Bacteria > Muiribacteriota > Ozemobacteria > Ozemobacterales > Ozemobacteraceae > DYKG01. The sequence goes on from CAZQUE010000053.1 coordinate 187, forward strand.
AGCCAGAACGGCATGAATTCCATACAGCATCGGCGCGAGAAAAAGAAACGAAAATTCGATTGGTTCGGTGATTCCGGTTAAAAAGGAAGTAAGTGCTGCAGAACCCATGATCCCGCCAACCCTGGTTCTATTTTCGGGTTTGGCGGTCAGCCAGATGGCAATTGCTCCAGCCGGTAACCCAAACATCTTGAAAAGATAGCCACCGGCCATATTGCCGGCAGAGGGATCTCCGGCAGCGTAACGATGCAATTCGCCGCGAATCGTTTCGCCGGCAGAGTTTACAAATTCCCCGACTTCGAAAAAGAAAGGAGCATTCCAGATATGATGCAGGCCAAACGGCAACAAGGCACGTTCAACGACGCCATAGATTGCAAAAGCAGTTGCCGGATCTTCGGAAGCTGCCCAGCGAGAGAATCTGCCGATCCAGCCACCAACCGGCGGCCAGAGCAAGCTGAGAACAAGCCCCAGAATTATTGCGGCAAAGGACGTAAGAATCGGCACCAGGCGTTTGCCTGAGAAAAAGCCAAGGTATGGCGGTAACTGCACCCGATAATATCGATTGAAAAGCCAGGCGGCAACCAGACCAGCGAGAACTCCGCCCAGCACTCCGGTATCGATCGACTGCATTCCCATGACGTTTCTGGTTTCAACACCATATAAACCCGCCATAACCCCCATGGTTGCAACCATTACCGCATAGCCGACCAACCCGGCCAGAGCTGCAACCCCATCATTGCTGGTCAGGCCAAGACAGACACCAATCGCACAAATTACCGGCAGGTTTGAAAAAATCGTTCCACCGGCCTGTGCCATTACTTTCGAGACAGCGGCAGGAATGAAGCTGAATTCTGAGCTGCCGACTCCAAGCAATATGCCTGCTACCGGCAAGACCGAAACGGGCAGCATCATTGATTTACCAATTTTCTGCAGAGTTACGAAAAGGTTTCGCAAAACATTTTTCATTGCTTTTCACCCCGCATTTCGTTAAGCAGATTTTTGAAAGATCTGCGAACCTCATTCGCATCGCTCATTCTTAAGGCTTCAGCGACAAGTTCGTGACATTTTTGGCTTGAAAGACGACGAACCAGGGCCTTTATCTTGGCCACCACAGGGACGTCGACGCTCAACTTGCTAATTCCCAGGCCTATCAGCGCAGCAACGCCTTCGAAGTCACTTGCCAAACCGCCACAGACGCTAACCTCAATTTTGCGCTTTCTTCCGGCTTCCGCGACAATGCCTATCATGCGCAGCACAGAAGGATGCAGAGCGTCTATTCGGCCGGCCAGTTTTGGATGACCTCTGTCCATGGCCAGAACATACTGGCTCAGATCATTGGTGCCAATTGAAAAGAAGTCGACCTCGCCGGCAAAGCTCTCGGCCAGCATGGCTGCGGCCGGCACCTCAACCATTATTCCCGCCTTGATCATCGGCAATTTCATTGCAGCAGCGGTTTCATGCAAAATCTGTCGCGCCTGCCGCCATTCGTCAATATCAGCAATCATCGGGAACATCACCCGAATATCGAATTCCTGAGCTACTCTAAGTATGGCACGTAGTTGGGTTGTAAAAATTTCCGGGCGGTTTAAACAGACTCGAATACCTCGTTCACCGAGAAAGGGGTTTTCCTCCTGGGGAATTGGCAGATAAGGCAATGGTTTATCACCGCCAACATCGATGGTGCGGATGATTATCGGTCGATCAGCACCCATTTTCTCAGCAACTTTTTTATAGGCTGAATATTGCTCTTCTTCGTCCGGGGCAACCGCACGGTTCATAAAGAGGAATTCAGAGCGTAGCAGGCCGATACCTTCAGCTCCAAGCTCGACAGCCTGATCAACCGAAGCAGAGTCGCCAAGATTAGCCACGACCTTTATCTCAATTCCATCGATGGTGACAGCATTTTCACCGGCATGAGTATTCTCTTCAACCCTGGCCTGCTCTTCTGCCCGCATTTCTCTTTCGATCTGTTTGATTTCATTATCATCCGGTTCAATACTTAAAATCCCATTGTTGCCGTCGACAACCACCAATGTCCCATCTTCGATTTCCAGAGCGGCCGGATCGAGACCAACTATTGCCGGCAAGCCCATGGACCGGGCGAGAATGGCCACATGAGAGGTTGCCCCGCCAGCGATGGTACAGCAGCCTGCCACCATCTGCTTATCGATGTTGATAATGGTTGAGGGTGTAAGATCCTCGGCAATGAGAATCTGTTTTTCATCAAGATTTATGGTCTTTTCTTCAATCGACAGAAGAATTCGCAAAACACGCTGGCCAATATCACGCAAATCGTTTGCTCGCGCGGCCAGCAATTGATTATTGAGGCTTTCCAGGCGCGATGCGTGAGTATTGAAAGCCATATTCCAGGCGTAGGCAGCGCTTTTGCCACTAATGATACCCCGTTCAACGAGCTCCAGCAGTTCAGGATCATCGAGCAACTCTGAATGGGCCGAAAAAATTGCGGCTCTTTCAGGGTTGCCAGCCCTTTTCAGCTTGTCGCACAAAGATGCCAGCTGAAGCGTAGCCCTTTTGGCGGCGTTACCGAATTCAGCCAGTTCAAACTTTGTACCATTGCCTCTTTCGGGAATATTGTATTTTTCAGCCTTGAGTTTCAAAACCCGCCCGATGGCGATGCCCCTGGAAGCACCGATACCAGCCAGTTGCCCTTCACGAGTGGCTTCACCCTTTTTGAATTCACCGCCTTCTCCTGCGGCGGCTTCGAGGTTTTCGCCAAGCCCCTCGCGTAACAGCGGCAAAATGTGGTCAATCGCCTGTTGAGCATCCTGACCACGAGCCACAAGAACAACTTTGTCATCCTTATCAACTTCTAAGGCCATCAGAGCTGAAACGCTACGGGCATTGGCAGACTTGTCGCCTTTCTGCAACTGCAGCTCAGATTTAAACTGCCGTGAAATGCCGGCGAGAACAGAAGCCGGGCGAGCATGAATTCCCGACGGGTTAACGATAACGACCGCCTCAGAAACGATACGACTGCCAGCATCATCTTCTGAAGATGCCGAAACCGTTTCTGCCGGCAAATAAGAAAAAACCATATCCTGGCCCTCAATTACGCTTCCCTCAGCATATACCAATTGCTCTATTCTTTCAGGGTTCGCGACCAAAACTTGCGTCAGCAAGCTCTTAGCATTAACCGCCACAAAATCTGCATCGAATTCAATCAGAGGCTGACCAACCTTAACCTGATCGCCAAGATTTACCATGGCAGCAAAGCCCTGACCCTTGAGCTTCACGGTATCGAGACCGATATGCACCAGAATCTCGACTCCGTCTTCTGCTTGTATGGTTAAAGCGTGTGAAGCACCATGCAACTGGATTATCTTGCCTGAAACAGGTGCCAGCAGCACGTTACTGGTCGGATCGAGAGAAACTCCATCACCGACCATCTTCTGCGCAAAAACAGGGTCTGGAACCTTTTCCAGCGGCAAAAGAATACCTGATAGGGGTGCTAGAACTCTTACCGGCTCATTTTTTAATCGTTTGCCCATATAATTCTCCATTCTTTTCTTCCCGACTATTCTAACAAACCGCGGGCATTGCTTGCCACCTGCTATTTTTCAGCTGATAATCAGCTTACCGGACGAACTGCAAAAGAAAGTTTTTTCTACCAGCCGATCGAGAAATCTTCGATCATGACTGACAAGTATTAGAGCACAGGGAATGTTTGCCAACGCTTCTTCAAGCAACTCGATTGCCGGCAAGTCAAGATGGTTGGTCGGCTCATCCATGATGATCAACCACGGCTTGCGGGTAAGTCCAAGTGAAAACATCAATTTGCGCATTTCCCCCGGACTCGGCAAATCTGTATCGAGAAGCCTTGCCGGAGCGGACCCCAGACATGAAACGAAGGTAAAAAGCTCACCCATTTCTTTTCCCGGCAGTTTTCGAATATCTTCTATCATTGCCCGGCTTTGCTCGGAACTGATTTCCTGCGGCAGATAAATCAACCGCTCAGCAGGCAGATCCATACAATCAACCAGATATCTTACCAGCGTACTTTTTCCGGCTCCGTTATCGCCGACTATTCCGATCCGATCGCAGGTTCCAACCCTGATTTCCGGCAATTCCAGAAATCGGCCTGTTCCAAGAGACAATTTTGCTGCCGGCGCATTTAAAACCAGATCACGACGGCAACGCTCAGCATTAAGAGCAAAAATCAGCTGATATTCTTTCTTGAAACTGGTTTCATCAAGTTGGTTCCGGGCACGATCGAGTCTGGCAGAGAAGCTCGCCGCAAGATTTCCGGCAACAGCATCCTTGCTGGTCAATTTGGCAAGGTTGATTCTGGCCCGACCATCTGAATCATTTTTATGCAAATGTTTTTTGGATACTCGCTTATCAGAACGGGCCGCCTCAGCCTGCCGTCGCTTCATTTCACGATCGAGCTTTTTTACCTGTCGCTTGATTTTCTCTCGCTCTTCAAATGAAAATTTTTCCTGTAAGGCTTTTTGCTCGGATGCCGCTGAATAACCTCCCGGCAAAACGCAAACCCCTGGCGACTCAACAAAGATCGTTGAAGCGCAAAGTTTGTCGAGCAATTCCCGATCATGACTTACCAGCAAGCCAACCCCGGAAAAGTTTGCCAATGCCGATCTGACCATATTTGCTGCGACTGCATCGAGATGATTGGTCGGCTCGTCAACAAGCAACAGATCAGGCTTTCTTGCCAATGCTGCTGCCAGCTGAGCTCGCTTTCTTTCACCATGGCTCAAGGTTTCCCAACGATTCTGCCAGTCGGCCTGCACGCCGAGTATTCGCCGAAAACGGTCGATTTCAGCATCATAGGTTTCTTCGGAAAACAACAGACTGAAATCTGCTGCGTTGTCGGTACGCTGAGGACAAAACGCAACCAGGCCGTCATTTTTGACCTGACCAGAATCCGGTGACAAAAGCCCAGCGGCCAGCTGCAAGAGGCTTGATTTTCCTGAGCCATTTGCGCCGACAACTCCGATCCAGCCATGATCGAAATTGAAACTTATATGGCTGAACAAATCCTCAGGGGCCGAGGGGTAAGAGAACGAAACATCGATGAATTGCAACATAATAAGACCTCCAGTCAAAACCAACAGAAGGACTCGAAATGCGACAGTTTCACGACTCGCTAATCAGACAAAAGAAAAGAACCTGATGCGAAAAACCAAAAACTGACGCAACAACAAGCCTTCAAAATCAGGACATGTCTACTCGCGTTCAGTTCAGATTTTCACGCCCGGTTCCCTCCAAAGATTTCAAATTACATTTGAGATTTTAACACTTATGAAAAAATTTAACAAGAAGGCTGATCGGCAAACTTCTTCTGCATCTCTTCAATTGAATAGCCATAGTTTTCAGTAACAAAGTCGATGTCTTTATCACCACGCCCACTGAGATTGACCAGAATCGACTGATATTTTCGGTCTTGTGCCAATTTCAGAGCATAAGCCACTGCGTGTGCGCTTTCAAGTGCAGGAATTATTCCTTCGGTGCGGCTAAGCGTATAAAAAGCTTCAAGACATTCGTAATCACTTGAAGTGACATATTTTATCCGACCACTGTCTTTAAGATGGCAGTGCTCTGGCCCCACACCAGGATAGTCAAGACCACTGGCAATTGAATAAACCGGAGATGGCTCACCTTTTTCATCTTGAAGCAGATAGCATTTAAAACCGTGAATCACCCCAGGTTTTCCAAGGGTGAGAGTTGCAGAATGTTCGCCGGGTTTTAGAGAACGCCCGGATGGCTCCACACCGTAAATATCACATGGATCATCGAGAAAGGCAGAAAATAGACCGATTGCGTTACTGCCACCGCCGACACAAGCGACGACATTGTCGGGCATTTCCCCAGTCATTTCAAAGAACTGTTCGCGTGCTTCAATGCCGACAATCCGCTGAAATTCCCTGACAAGCATCGGAAAAGGATGTGGCCCGACGACCGAGCCAATACAATACATGCTGGTAACCGGATCTTGCAGATAAGCCTGGAAAGCTGAATCTACCGCTTCCTTCAAAGTTTTCAAACCTTCTTTTACCGGCACGACATTGGCACCGAGAATTTTCATGCGCACCACGTTTGGGTGCTCCTTGGCAATGTCAACTTCACCCATGTGAATTTCGCATTCGAGGCCAAAGTAAGCGGCAGCGGTCGCCAGAGCGACACCATGCTGACCGGCACCGGTTTCGGCAATGAGCTTTTTCTTTCCCATATATTTTGCCAACAAAGCTTCGCCCATGCAATGATTGAGTTTATGGGCCCCGGTGTGGTTGAGATCTTCACGTTTCAGATATATTCTTGCACCATTAAGGCTATTGGAAAGGCGCTCGGCAAAATAAACCGGCGTCGGTCTTCCCTGAAAATGCTTTCTGATCGAGCGCAGTTCAGAAATAAACCGATGCGATTTTGAAATTGTCAGGTAGGCGTGGGTGATTTCCTGGAAGTGTTCGATCAGAAAAGGCGGTAGATAAGCTCCGCCATATTCACCAAACTGGCCGTTTTCATCGGGAAAGTTTTTGAAATAATTTTTGGTCAAAACAAACTCCTGTTATTGCATATATATTAGAACGGTTCTCAAATTTTGGAGGATTGTACCAAATCCGAGGCGGATCTTCAATAAGGCATTTTTTCCGATTTCCGGCTTTTCCTGTAATTTGCCAAAGTTCAAATTTTATTTTAAACTAAAGAAAAAGGATAGGTCGCAAGTTGTGAAAACATTATTCTCGATTTGTCTTTTGCTGCTCACTTTGTTGCAACCTGCATGCAACGCAGCCGAAGAAGGAATGCTCAACGGAGCGTTGCACTACCGGCAAGCGATGCGGCTGCTTCCGCAACTCAGCAAAAGCGAGTGCAGTGCGCTTAATAACGTGAAAGATCTGTCCAGCCTGAAAAATCTGCCGCCAGAGCTGATTGAAAAACTTGAGCAATCTATGATGCAGGGCTTTTTCCAGCACCTGATGAGTGCCAGAGAATGCCAGAAATGTATTTTTCTGCCGCCAATTGGCGAAACTTTGAAATTGGATCAAGCTACAAATGAACCTTTCCATATTTTCTGTGTTTTCATAAATGCATTGGGCTGGCGAGCGATGGCAGCAGAAAAGCCAGGTCTTGCCGTTAACATGTTTTTAAGCATTTTGATGATTGCTGACGGCCTTGAGATCAATGCTGACCTGAAACAAAGCCTGATTTATGGAATCGAGATAAGGCGATTGGCACTTGAATCCTTAAATGTATGTTTAAAGCAGACCTCTGACCCTGAAGCACGAAAAATGGCTCTAGACTTTCTTTTAAGCCGGTCGCGCCCATTATTCAACATTCAACAGGCCATTGCCAGAGAATATCAAAAGCTCCTTGAATTCATTATTCTGCTGGAAAAAGAGCCTCGGTACCTTGCCGATTTTTTTTCTGCTGAAAAACTTGAAAGCGAAAATATAAAGAAATGCCGTGTTTTCCGAATGGTGATTCAAAAAAGCATCGAAATGGCCCAGCTCGATGGTTATCTCATCGATTCAGAAACAGATTTCTCTGTCGTTCAAAATGAATTGATCGATAGAGGCTATTTGAAGCTCGAGCTTGAATGCCCCGATTCGGGACAGTTTCATCTCGAATACCGGCCAGACGGGATGATTCAACAGGTTAACTGCACATGCGAGGGTGAATCAGTAGATGAAAGTTCGCCGGCCCATCTTGATCCTGCCAGGGTAAAAAAAGCCTTAGCTTACAAGGACTCGACACGATACATAGCTGATCGTAAAGAAGTGCTTGAGTATTTCAATCATCTAAAAGAACTGGACTTCACACAAGACGACCCATTTTTCTCAATGCCAGACGAATACGATTACGAAAGGCTCAAATATTCAAACAATGTTCTGCTGGCCAATTTCATGATCGATCACCGCACTTTGCTTCATAAAACACAGCAATTGCAAAAACTTGTCGATAGTCTGACTGAATAATAGTCCCTTGTCTATTCTTAACTTCTGATTAGCTTTTTAGTGTACGCTACAAAAAATAATTCCTGCAGAGAGCTAAGCCTGAGTCTTTGTCTTCAAATTCTCTGCGAAAGGAAGCCTTGATATGAAATTTGCAAGCCTGCTTTTATTGATGCTGCTTTTGTTCGTGCCAGCTTCTTCATTACTGGCGGCCTTTTGCCCGGCCTGTGGCTATGAAGTCGCAGACAGAGACCTTTTTTGTCGAAATTGTGGCCGGCAATTGATTGACGACAAGCAAAAAAACGTTGAGCCCAACGCTATTACCCCCATAAATCCAATGCCGCAACAGAGAATCGTTCCGGCAAGTGCCCAGCCTCAACCATTTAAAGTCACCTCACATTATCTTAACGTCAGCGGCAACCGACTTTACCGCGACAGCTATTTCTGGATCGCCGAGGTTGTTGGCGGTCAGGCCCGCGTCTGGAGTCGAGAAGGACCGCCATACGATAGCTTGATCATGGGCTGGGTTTCACTCACTGAGCTGGAAAAAAGATCCACACTCAGCCCACATTCAACGATAGTTTGTGCAGAACCGCCGCCGCCTACGGCGACAAAAGTCGTCGTTGTCGAACGCATCAATTTCTGGCGTCACTGGGGACCGGGGCCATTTTTCACACACAGATCATATCACCGACCTCATCGTCGACCGCATTGCCCACGCTGAGTTAACTTGAAGCAAGCAATCGGCGACAAGAAAGTCGCACTTATTGCACGAATAGCCACGCTTTTTTTTGCAAATCATATTTATGAGCGCATTTTATCTCTGCTTTTTCTGGCATGCGATTTGCTCTTCAACCACCTTATAGAAAAAAAAAGAAGAAAAGCATAGGAGCAATGCGCAATGTATACCTTCCTGGCGATCGCAACCGGATTGCTTGTAATTGTGCTGCTTGCTATTTATCAACCTGTGTTTCTTATTTTTTTATGTCTGATGGTTGTATTGACGAATCCAACTCTACGCAGAGGGTTATTTAGCTTTGCCAGCTGCCTGGATCTAATCGGGATAATTTTTGACATCCTCAGCCTGCTATAATTCTTTTTTAAAGCCAACACCCTCGAACCAACGAAACTCGATTATTAGTTATTGTTCAAATTCAGTTATAGGAGTAGTATTAATCTGGAATAGAAAAAGTAGTTCACAAGAGGTCGCCAATGAGTATATCGAAGTTTTCGGCAAAGGTTCTTTTCACAAGGTTTTTTACGCCCATTTTGCTTGTTTTTTGTCTTACCTGCTCCATCATGGCGCAAGGCACCCAAGGCTATCCTGAAGGCAAAATTCGCTTCACCGTAATGCATACCAATGACTTCCATTCACAGCTCACTGGCCTCGGCCCAGACAGCTTTTTCACACCAAAAACCGGAGACAACGACCCGGTTATTGGTCATGCGGCCAGATTGATGACTGTTATTCGCAGCATTCGCGCCCATCGTCTTAAAAACATGCAAAATACCCTTCTTTTTGATGCTGGCGACGGAATGTTTGGCACTTTGTTTCATATGCTCGCCCCTAATCCGGATTCGGGATGGGCACCCGAGTATCGGTTCATCTCTGAAGCCGGCTATGATGCGATTGGACTGGGCAACCACGATTTTGATGCCGATGAAAATGGCCTGGCAATTGCGCTGAAAAAATCTCGAAGGGCTGGCTATCGCGTTCCCTTCATTACTTCGAACATTAAATTCACCAGTAGTGATGGAAAAACCAGCCCTTTGCAGAAATTTGTCAAAGCCGGAGGGAATCCGGTAAATGAAGCAGCCTTTCAGGACTATCTGATCAAGCAGTTGCCAGGTGGAGCAGACCAGCCGCCGATACGCATTGGTATTCTTGGTCTGATTGGCCCGGATGCGGCCAAACTATGTGCCACCACGAGAAAAAACGTGGCTTTCGTCGGTTTCAATGATGAAAAAACCAAAATAGATGAAAAAGCTTTTCACAAATTTGTACAACAGCGGGTCGAATTTCTCAAAAAGGAAAAAGACTGTCATCTGGTTATAGTGCTTTTGCATGGCGGCACCCCCGAAGACGAATCGCTTGCCAAAGAAGTCAATGGCATCGATTTAATCGTCGCCGGCCACACTCATGAAGCCTATACACGGAAAGTTGGCAAGACCATTATTTCACAAACTGGGCATGGCGGAGCCAACCTTGGAGTTCTCGATTTCTGCTTCGATAGTTCGGGCCTACAATTGGTCAACACGGGTCGCACCATGTTTAAAATTGATGACAGAATTCCGGCGGCACCAGATGTTCTGGCCTGGCTCAAGCAGGCAAAAGAAGAAGTTGATCGACTGTTGTCAGCCTGTGGTTTTTCCAGCGACGATATGATCTGCACTGTCAGCAAAGATCGCAGGAAAGGCCATTTTCCAGATAATCAGGCACAGGTTTTTACTGCTTCAACTTTGAAAAGAGCCGTAAACCGGCGGCTTGAAAATCCTGTACACATATATTTTTCGACCTATGGAATGGTCAGATCAGAATATCTAACCGTAGATTCAGAGCCGGCAGCATACGCATTTTCAGATGTGTTCAGGTTCTCTCCACTAGGTTTTGCCCCAGATGGTACGCCTGGCGCACCGGTAGTTATCTTCTCGTTGTCGCGAACCGAGGTAAAAATCATGCTCGAGCTGATGACCATGCTCAGTGGCAAAACCAGGTCTTACGAGCCTGCCCCGTCGAGCAACCTCACCTATAAAATCAATAAATTCGGGGTTCCCCTGATCAACAAGGTTGGCAGCCTGAAACTCGATGGAAAAACTTACCGAAAATGGCCAAAACGTCTGCGGATTGCCACAACCCGCTTTTTTGCCGAAAATCTTCTGAAGGTCCGCAACCTTACCAAGGGTATAATTCGTATTACTCCCAGGGATGAAAATGGCGTCCCGATCACCAGCTTTTCCGACTCCGGACTACCGCGCGAGCATATCTTGCTTGCCGACGAGCTGCGCCGCGTCGAAAATGGTGAAGTTAACGACCCTGAAGCAATCCCCTGACAGGTTATTTTTTTACTGCCCCGCTGGTGATACCTGCAACATAAGCTTTTTGCGCCAGCAGAAAAACCAGAAGTGATGGTACTGCCGTAACGATGCCTCCTGCCAGAAGCACGCCCCAATGGCCAAAGCTCTTGTTGGTCAAGGATATCAAGGCAACCGGCAAAGTGAACATTGGCTCATCCTGCATAATTATCAGCGGATATAAAAACTGATCCCAGGTGTATATAAAGCTGGTCACGGCCAGACTGGCAAAGATTGGCCGACATAATGGCCAGACGATTCTTGTAAAAATGTCGAAATCGCCGGCGCCATCGATTCGGGCAGCCTCAAAAATCTCGTCGGGCAAATCCAGCATGAACTGGCGCATTGCCAGAATACCGAAAGCATGGGCGCAGCCTGGCAAGATCAGCCCCAGATATGAATTCAGCAAACCAAGGCTTTTGACCACCAGAAATACCGGAATCATGATTACCTGGCCCGGTATCATCATGGTCAGAACCAGAAACGAAAACATTCTTTCTCGGCCCGGAAAAGTCAGCCTTGCAAAAGCATAAGCCGCCATGGCATTTAGAACCAGAGAGAGAATGGTATAACCAAATGCGTGCACAGAACTATTCAAAACAAACCGATAGAAGTCTCCTATTTCAAACAACCGCTTAAACGAATACATTGACCAGTTTTGCGGCTGATATCTCTGCAATATTGGCAGGTCATAATTTTGCGGTGCAAGGGCTTCAAGAAGCATTATCGCAAAAGGAAGAACAGCCAACCCGACTGCAATGAAAAGATACAGAAAAAATATTGCCCGGCCAAGAATCTTTTTCATTGAAGCTTTTTCCTCATTCGGCTTTGCCAGAGATTGAACATTGCGAAAAAAAGAAAAAGAACAAAGGCTATTGCACTCGCATAGCCGAGTTGAAATGATGAAAATGCCTGATTATAGGAATAAAGAAGAATCGACAAGGTTGCATATTTTGGGCCACCGCCAGTCAAAACATAGGGTTCGATAAAAAACTGGACATTAGCGACAAAAGCACCGATCGCAATGGTAAACAAGGTTCTGCGCAAGCCTGGCAAGGTTACATGCAAAAATTCATCAAAAAGATCACCACCATCGACTTTCACCGATTCATAAAGCTCTTTATCGATGGTGGTCAGACCGGCAAGAATGATTATCATACTCAACCCAAAACTTCGCCAGACCGAGAAAATTATCAATGAAGGCAGTGCCAGTTCCTGCTCAATCAACCAGCCAATCGGCTCAAATCCCAGCCAGTTCAAAAAAACATTGAAAAACAGGCTTCTTTCTCGCTGAAATTTCCTTTATAACCTGAGCCATTTGCGAATTCATTTCCCGAGCAAATTCACTCGCAGTTGGACTCTGTTTTTCTTCAAAATCGGCATAGCGCTGATGCATTCTTTCCCAAAAGATGGTCCACTCTTTGCCAGAGGGGCCCACGCGTGCAGTTTCCAGCTGACGGGTAAACACAGGCAAAATCTTGTCATTCTTCACTTCTGGATTTGAATAAGCTTTCAGGTTGGCGGGAATATCATTTGACAAGAATACCACCTTGCCTGAACATCAGGTCGACAAAGAAAACAGATAAGCTTTCTTCCGGCAGCTTTGTGTTTTGAATCTTTGAAAAGAACAAGGTTTGAACCGCCAAGAAATGATGCATTGTTTTCCTTCGCAGGCAAAACCGCAACTGCCCATTCTTTTTTCAAACGCTTTGAAGCACGCTTCAGGTCTGCCGCCATCCAGGGCCCGGATACGGCGACATCGTAGATTCCCAAATCAAATTCACTGATGTAATCAAGACCAGAATCTCGCGGTTTCCCATAAAATCCGGCTTGCCGCATCGATCTGACATAATCCAGCGCCCTTACCAAAGGCGCTTCCATAAAATAGTTTTCATTATTACCCTGGCGATTGAACTCTCCGCCAGCTTGCCAGTAAAACATTTCGAAAGAAAAACCTTGCAGGCCGGCATAAAATCCCTGTGAATCACCCCTCTGGCGTCGATCCGCCATCGATTGACGCCCAAGTTCAAAAAACTCTTCCCAGGTTCGCGGGAAGTGTTCCCAACCAAGCTCCTTCAATCGAGAGGGCTGATAATAAGCGATTCTGGTATCCACATACCATGGAACACCATATAAACCACCATCAAAACGGTTTGTTTCCAGAGACTCCCGGAGAAAATCCTTTTCTAAAAGCTGCTGGCTGGAAAAAATGTCGCCGAGATTTTCCAGAGCCCCCATCGCATGGAAATCGGACATCATCGTAGTCCCAAGTTGGCAAACATCGGGTGGAGCGCCCCCAAGAAAAGCGGCGACAAGCTTTTCCTGAGACCCACCCCAGAACAGAGCCTGAATTCGCACTTTTATATCCGGATTCTCAGCTTCAAACAGGCGAACCAATTCTGGCATGTAATTGGCTTCGCCACCCATTACCCAGACACGCAAAACGATTTCAGCTTTCAGTGGCGATAAAAGAAGGATCAGCAATAAAATGACCGTGCTGACAATCATTTTGAAAATTTGTTGGCCTGACAAAATCACAAAGTTTGATTCCCAAAGTCTGTTTGATCGTTACATTCTACAGCATTTCATTTCCATCTGGTAAAAGTGATTTTTGCTGAACCAGAAAACGACTCTAACGTTGTATTTTTCACATTTAATCACAGAATCGCCAGAGTTTGCTGAAAAAATTTTGCCAAAACCTTTCCGTTTTCTAATCTCTTCATGAAATCCTTAAGAGTTTCACGTAGCAAACCAAGCCTTGACGTTGTAGCCTTTAATCTGCTATAAGTAAGTTAGGCGGTTAGGTGTTCTGGTTACCAGCCTCCTACTTCGGTTCTGAAGTATCAGGCGCAAATTATTTTGAAATTGCGGCTGAAGAAATAATCGGCATGCCAGCTGGGGTATTGTCGGGCAAAAAGCCAGAAAGTTCCACTAATGCGCGTTTCCCTGCTATATTATTGCCGTCAAATCAATTCAGGCAGAGTACGGCCGGGCAACAATTGGACTTCAACCTTTTTGCAAAGGATGAAAAAGGAGCATCTAGTATGACCAGCAATAATCACATCGAAGAATACCTGGGAATAGATATCGGTTCAACTTCGTTAAAAGCCGTTCGCCTGGCAGAATCAAACGAAGGTCTCGTTATTAAGGGCTTCGAGAGCCTGACATTTCCCCATTCGGTAATCAACAAAGACAAAGAGATCGATCAAAAGACAATCATTGAAGCACTTGCCAGCATTGAATCGCTGATAACCGACAACCCTCGCCACACACACTCATGCATCGCTCTTCCTGGCTTCATGACAACCACCAGATTCACCAGCATACCAGAATCGAACAGCCCTGAATTCAAAAAACTCATGCAGAGCGAATGCCAGACTTATTGCGACCCCGAATCATTCATTTTCGCTGCCAAACTGCTCGAACGACGCGGCAACTTCGGTGAAGATCCGGACATGCCAAAATGGCAAAGACAGGTATTGCTGTTGATGGCAGAAAAATCAATTCTTGATCAATTCTGGACAATAGCCGAAAAAACCCGAATGCCGAATCCCAATTTTTCGGTTGATGTTCTTGGACAGATTAAGGCCTTTGCCTCCGATGAAGCAAAAAGCCATTCCATCACCGATGAAAAAATCGGAATAATCCATGTCGGGGTTTTGACCTCAAGTATCATGGTTGTCCGAAACGGCAAACTGATTTTCGTGCGACACATGCTCAATGATCCTGAAAAAGACCTGATTGAAAATACCCTTTACGAAACCGAGCGAAGCTTTGCATATTTCTATGAAAACTCTGGAGTTAGTGTGCTTGACCAGCTTTTAATCTCCGGCAGATTCGCAAAGGACGAGCTTTTGAGAAAAAAGGCCAGCGAACGCCTTGCCCTGCAGACAAATTGTAAAAGTCCTTTACAGGGCTTCGCCAGCACATCTCAGACCATTCCAGCTGACCAGGAGCAATTGTTTGCCACTGCAATCGGAATGGCCAAAATTTCCTGGCAAGGCTGGGTTTCAACAAAACTTGCCGCCGGCTTTTTCTGAGTCAGCGCAAGCTAAATTTATGCGAAGTCATCATTTAAGCTCGCAAGGATCAAGGGTCGCAAATTGCGACTTTAAATGATGGCTTGAATTTGCAGTTAAATAAAAAGACCGCCGGAATCGGCGGTCTCTATCATTAGAGCATACAGGATTCGAACCTGTGACCCACTGATTAAGAGTCAGTTGCTCTACCAGCTGAGCTAATGCTCCTTAAGGACAAGGGCATCGACACAAGTGTCGATGCCCGGTTGAGTGAGCCGCGTTGGATTTGAACCAACGACCCTTTGATTAAAAGTCAAATGCTCTACCCCTGAGCTAGCGGCCCTTAAATATTCCATTCGCGCCTGGAAGGATTCGAACCCTCAACCCACGGATCCGAAGTCCGTTACTCTATCCAATTGAGCTACAAGCGCAATCGAGGGACAAAGACGGGGCTCGAACCCGCAACCGCAAGATCCACAATCTTGTGCACTACCATTGTGCTACTTTGTCCATGCTTCAAACAACGGCCTTACAAGCCTTTCAACGCGCCAGAGAGGACTCGAACCCCTGGCCCGCAGCTTAGAAGGCTGCTGCTCTATCCACCTGAGCTACTGGCGCAACCAGAATAAAGAAAGCGGGAAACGGGACTCGAACCCGCGACCCCAACCTTGGCAAGGTTGTGCTCTACCAACTGAGCTATTCCCGCACGAACTTCTACGGTCGGGGCGACTGGACTTGAACCAGCGGCCCCCTGGTCCCAAACCAGGTGCGCTACCAACTGCGCCACGCCCCGAGGTTAAGACCTCGTTTTTCAACTTTGACATCTTAACAGAGTTCGAATTTACAGTCAAGCAAATTTATTATTTTTTTTCTAAAACCTCTAAAACAAAGCAAAAAACAGCGATCAGCCCTTCTCGCACCGTACCCTGCCGGGCCTTGAATCACCAGACTCTGCTTCAATTTACAATTTCCGCCAGCCCGCGCCGACCTAAGGCTCAGATTTCGATTAAGATTACGCGCACGGAAACGATTCACAAATCGCCAGCTTCTCTTATTCGCGTTCGAGACAGTCCCATGACATTCAACAGAATTAGACCTGCGGTATACATCCCAGATTGTCGATGCTACGACATATTTCTTTCTTTTCGGCGCACCAGGGTTGTTATCATCTGATATTTTTGGTACAGTTGCCTGACAACAATACTTAACAGGTGGGGCAAATGGATACAACAGCAAAAATCTGCGTTATCGGCCTGGGCTATATCGGCCTGCCAACCAGCGCCATAATGGCCGCTAAGGGCTTTTCGGTATTAGGCATCGACGTAAACCCCAAAGTAGTCGAAACGATCAATAATGGCCAGATACACATCGCCGAACCGGATCTGGATTTGTTTGTAAAAGCAGCTGTTGGCTCAGGCAAACTCAAAGCTGCCAACCGCCCCGAACCCGCCGATGTTTTCATTATCGCCGTCCCCACCCCATTTAAAGACGAGAAAAAACCAGATATGAGCTTTGTCGAACAGGCAACTCAGGCAATATGCCCGGTATTGCAACCAGGCAATCTGGTAATTCTCGAATCCACATCTCCGCCGCAAACCTGCGAAAAAATAATTGCACCAATAGTCGAAAAAGCCGGTTTCAAACCTGGCATCGACATCCACATAGCCCATTGCCCGGAAAGGGTTTTGCCGGGCCAAATCATGCGCGAAGTTGTTGAAAACGACCGGGTCATTGGTGGCCTGACCCCGGAATCGGCAGAAAAAGCCAAAGCCCTCTATACAACCTTCGTCACCGGGCAGATCCATCTTACCGACTCAACAACCGCCGAAATGGTCAAACTCGTCGAAAACAGCTTCAGAGACGTCAACATCGCTTTTGCCAATGAATTGTCATTGATATGTGACAGTCTGAACCTAAATGTCTGGGAATTGATCAAGCTGGCCAACCTGCACCCCAGAGTCAACATTCTTCGACCAGGCCCCGGAGTTGGCGGACACTGCATTGCCGTCGACCCCTGGTTCATCGTCGATACCTGCCCCAAAGAAGCGCGCCTGATAAAAGCTGCACGAATAGTCAACGACAGCAAGCCAGATTTTGTCGTCGAACGGATAAAAAAGGCTGCTGATCGCCTTAAAAACCCGGTCATCGGCATTTTTGGCCTTTCATATAAACAGGACATCGATGACCTGCGAGAATCTCCGGCAATGCATATTGCCCGCCGAGTTAAACAGGAAAACATCGGGCAATTATATGTTTGTGAACCTTTCATTAAATCACATCCTGAATTTGAGTTGCTCGAAGCAGAAAAACTACTTCGCAAAGCCGACATTATCGCTTTGCTGGTACCCCATAGACAGTTCAAAGTAATCGACAAAGAGCTTCTGAAGCCAAAAATCGTCATCGACACCTGTGGAATCTGGTAAAATGAAAATACTTCTTATCGACCCCCCATTCAAAAGTTTTGCCGGCATTTTCAGCCTGTATTTTCCGCTGGGCTTGACTTACGTGGCCGGAGCAGCAAAAAAAGCCGGACACGAATGTAAAATTCTCGACATGGATGCAGCTGAACCTAAAGAAGGAAGTTTGAATTTTACCCGTGAATATGAAAGCTACAACAATTACATTACCGCTCTGAATGCCCCAGAACACCCGACCTGGCAGCTTCTGCGACGCCTGATTAAAGAGCAAAACCCTGACTTGATCGGCATTACAGCTCTAACAACCAAATTCGGCTCAGCAATTCAAACAGCCAGATTCTGTCGCCAGGAACTGCCAAAGGTTCCGATTCTTATTGGCGGGGCACATGCCAGCACCATGCCAGACCTGTGCATGCAAATTCCTGAAGTCGATTATGTTCTGCGCGGCGAAAGCGACGAGAGCTTTCCACAATTACTGGAAGCGCTGCAGGGGCGGCGTAATTTTGCAGAAGTCGGCAGCCTGACCTGGCGAAAAGAGGGTAAAATCATTCATAACCCTGACCTGCCTTTCGCCCAGAATCTTGATGAACTGGCTTTGCCAGACCGTTCTGCCCTGATGAACCCAGAACATTACTCCTCAGAAGATATGGGGGTCATTCTTACTTCACGTGGGTGCCCGTTTCGCTGTAGTTACTGCTTCCACATGTGGGAAAAAAAAGTCAGGTATCGCAGCGTTGATTCGGTTATTGCCGAAATTATCGAAGTTCACCGCCAATACGGCACCACGCAATTTTCAATCAAAGACGATTCATTTACCGTAAAAAAGGCTCATGTAATCAAGCTTTGCGAAGCATTCAAACGACTTCCCTTCAAAATGACCTTCAACTGTACGACCCGTGTCGACCTTCTTGACGAAGAACTGCTTAAAGCAATGAAAGAAGCCGGCTGTGCCCAGGTATCGGTTGGCATTGAATCTGGATCTCCTGCAGTATTGAAGGAAACCGACAAAGATATCAGTCTTGAGCAGGTTTTGAGAGCAGCAGAAATGCTTAACCGCCACCGCCTTTTCTGGACCGGCTATTTCATGATCGGCCTGCCCCGCGAAACCGAAGAGGATATCAGGCAAACGATGAAATTTTTGAAAAAGGTCAAGCCTTTCTATGGTGGTCTGGGCGTCTACAACCCCTTCCCAAGAACCAAACTGTTCAATCAGGGCGTCGAACTTGGCCTGCTCGACCCAAATCCGCCGCTAGAACACTTTCTTAGCACCAATCCGAAGGATTTGTTTTTCAAAGATCCGCACAAGCGGCTGCTCAACATCGATCACCAACGTTTCACCGAATTGGCTGATGAAGCAACCAGGGTTTTTCATCAGCATAACAGCAATATTTTCAACATGGCACGACGCGGCTTTGCCCGCCGACGAGCCTATATGCACGACCCCTCTTTACTTAAACGCGACCTGGGCAAGGCTCTCGATTTTCTCGGCCTTTCCCGGCTGACAGGCTGAGGCTGGCAATGTGTGGTATCGCTGGATTTTCAGGAAACTACGAACCTGAATTGCTGACGCGAATGATTAAAGCGGTTGCCCATCGTGGCCCTGACGACCAGGGATTTTATTTCCAGCCGCAAATGCATTGTGGAATAGCTCAAGCCCGGCTTTCAATCATCGATTTGTCTGATCGAGCGCACCAACCAATGAGCAATGACGAGCAAAGCCTGCATATCGTCTTTAACGGCGAAATTTATAATTTCCCCGAACTGCGTAAACAGTTGATTGACGCTGGTTACAATTTTCGCAGCGATTCCGACACCGAGGTTCTGTTACATCTTTATGCCGAAAAAGGCATCGAAATGCTTGCCGATATCAACGGAGTTTTCGCTTTTGCAATCATTGACCGGAAAAATGAACAGGTGTTTCTCGCCCGCGATCATCTCGGAGTAAAGCCGCTATACATCGGCAACACAGCCGCCGGCATCATTTTCTGTTCAGAAATAAAGGGATTGCTTGCCTGCCATGAACTTCAGCGCGATATCGATACAGCGGCGGTCAACCAGCATCTGGCTTTCATCTGGTGTCCGGGACCGAGAACAATGCTGAAAAGCGTAAAAAAGCTTGGCCCAGGTGAAGCCTGCCTGATCAAAAATGGAAAAATCACCAGGCAATGGCAGTATTATCAATTGCCTTACCATGGCGAACGCCTCGATTGCAGCCGCGACGAGATTCAAAACATGCTTGAAGCCCAGCTGGAAAAATCTGTGCGAATGCAGCTTATCGCTGACGTTCCGGTAGGGGCTTTTCTCTCAGGCGGTCTCGATTCAAGCGCAATCGTTGCAATGATGCGAAAGATAAATCCAGAAAAAAGCATTCGCTGCTACTCAATCGGCTTCAATGACGAGGCCGACAACGAAGGTTGCCCTGCCGACCTGCCTTATGCAGAAAAGGTCGCCAGGCATCTGAAGGTTGATCTTTGCAAGATCCAGGTAACTCCCGAACAGCTAATAGAACGCCTTGCCGAACTAATCTGGTTTCTCGATGAACCACAAGCCGACCCTGCGCCGGTAAACGCCATGTTCATTGCTCAGCAGGCGCGCAAAGACGGTATTAAAGTTCTTCTTTCCGGTGCCGGTGGCGATGACATATTTACGGGATACCGGCGGCACCTGGCAATCAAAGGCGATGTCTTTTGGAATTATGTTCCAGCTCCTTTTAGAAGCTTGCTGCGGAAATTGGCGGTAAAAAATATTGATGTGCGCAACAGCACAATGCGCCGTCTGGTAAAGGTTCTGCAATACGCTGATCTTGATCAGGAACAACGACTGATCAATTATTATAAATGGTCGCAGGACGATCTCAGACGCCGGCTTTTAAGCCCCGAAATTGTCGAGACAGCTTTTGCTGATAAGACTGAGACCGCATTAACCCAAGCTTTGCAACAAATCAGCACAGAAAAAGATCCAATAAATAAAATGCTGTTTCTCGACAGTCGTTTTTTTCTGCCCGATCACAACCTGAATTATACTGACAAAACCTGCATGCGCTACGGTGTTGAAGCCAGAGTTCCGCTTCTGGACCCTGATCTGGTTGCTCTGGCCGCTAAAATCCCCACCAATTTCAAGCAAACATTCACTCAAGGGAAAGCGATTTTCAAACAAGCGATGGAAAAATACCTCCCCCATGAGGTTATTTACAGGCCGAAAACCCATTTTGGTTCGCCGCTAAGACGCTGGGTTCGTCAGGATCTGCAACCCGTCATTGCGCGACTGCTGAATCGGCAAACCCTTGAATCCAGGGGACTATTTTCGGCGCAAGCCGTGTCTCAGCTGCTTCAGGACACTAATGCCGGGAAAGTCGATGGCAGCTATATCATTTTGTCACTATTATGTATCGAAATCTGGTGCCAGCTTTTTATTGACGGCACGCCATATAACCGCATAAAAATCTAACTACAGGAAATAACCATGAAACAGATTCTGCAAAGCTTGAAAACAGGTGAGATTGAAATAGCTGAACTGCCAGTACCAAGGGTTAAGGCAGGACACTTACTAATCAGAACCAGCAGAACCCTGATCTCACTGGGAACCGAAAGAATGTTGCTCAACTTTGGCAAAGCTGGCTGGATTGACAAAGCCAGGCAGCAACCAGATAAAGTCAAACAGGTTTTTCAAAAAATGAAAACCGATGGTTTGATGCCAACGGTCAACGCAGTTTTTAAGAAACTCGACCAACCACTACCTCTGGGCTATTCGAACGCGGGAACGGTTGTTCAGGTCGGCGCAGGCGTGACCGGCTTCAAACCAGGCGATCGGGTCGTTTCAAATGGTTTTCATGCCGAAGTGGTTTGCGTTCCTCAGCATCTTTGCGCAAAGATTCCCGAGAATGTCGATGATACCAGTGCAAGTTTCACCGTCGTCGGGGCGATTGCTCTGCAGGGAATTCGCCTTGCAAACCCAACTCTTGGCGAATCGGTTGCGGTTCTCGGTCTGGGGTTGATCGGCCTGCTGTCTTGCCAGATCCTCCTGGCAAACGGTTGCCGCGTCATAGGTTTTGATTTCGATGCGACTAAAGTTGAACTGGCGAAAAGCTATGGCATCGAAGCATTCAACCTAAGCGATGGCATCGATCCGGTAAGCCTGGCCATGAACTTTTCTAGAGGAAACGGTGTTGATGCGGTCATTATCACCGCGGCAACCAGCAGCAACGACCCGATTCAACAGGCTCCGCAAATGTGCCGCAAACGAGGGCGGGTAATTCTTGTCGGCGTAACCGGCCTCAATCTTTCTCGAGACGATTTTTACAAAAAAGAAATCAGTTTTCAGGTTTCATGTTCTTATGGTCCGGGCCGCTATGAGAATGAATATGAAGGCAAATCGATGGATTACCCGATCGGATTCGTTCGCTGGACAGTTCAAAGGAATTTCGAAGCAATTCTTGATCTGATGGCCGCCGGGAAACTTAAAACTTCTGAGCTCGTCAGCCGGGAAATAGATTTTTCCAATGCTGATGATGCCTACAGGCTTGTTGCTGAGGCCAAAGACATTCTTGGTCTGATTCTTACCTATAGTGATAAAGTAGATCTTGAACAAAAATCCATCTTCCTCAAGGATTTACCCGCAAGTGTTGACATCAGTGGACAAGCCCCCGTCGTCGGTGTTATCGGCGCTGGAAATTTTGCCGCAGGCACCCTGATTCCGGCACTTGCCGCTACTGAAGCGCAGCTAAAAATGATTGCCAGTTCCGCCGGCGTTTCCGGCTCGATAATCGGCGGCAAAAACGGTTTTGCGATCAGCACGACCGACAGCAGCCGCATTTATTCTGACCCGGAAATCAATACAGTGGTCATTACTACTCAACACAGCTCACATGCGGGTTTTGTCATTGACGGCATCAGATCAGGAAAAAACGTCTTTGTCGAAAAGCCCCTTTGCATGAGTTTTAACGAACTAGAAAAGATTGAGAAAGCCTATCAAGAACAACAAAGCAAGGCGGCAACCAGATTGATGGTCGGCTTCAACCGCCGCTTTTCTCCGCTGGTACAAACCTGTCATCAAGCTCTGAGTGCGGTTAATTCACCCTGCAGCATCATCATTACCGTCAATGCCGGCGCAATTCCTTCTGACCACTGGACCCAGGATTTTTCTACCGGCGGTGGCAGAATCATCGGCGAAGGCTGTCACTTTATCGATTTGTTGCGCTTTCTTGCCAGCAGCGAGATTATCGGGGTTCAATCCACTTTCATGAACGACCCGCAGGCGCATAACCGCATGCCAGACACCGCCAGCATCAGTATCTCTTTTAAGAACGGCTCGATCGGAACCATTCATTACTTCGCCAACGGCAATAAAGATTTTCCGAAAGAACGCATCGAGATATTTGCCAACGGTGGAATACTTCAGATCGACAACTTTAAATCTCTTAACAGCTTTGGTTTTGCCGGGGTGAAGAATCAATCGCTCTGGGCACAGGACAAAGGGCATTCCAGCTGCATGGCGGCATTTATTGAAGCTATCGCGGCGGGAAAAGCAAGCCCGATTCCGTTCAATGAAATATATGAGGTCAGCAAGGCGACTTTACTGGCCGCAGGACTAAAAGAACTGGAACCGGAAAATTGATCAACCATTTGCATCATTAATCCATGAACGCCATAAGAGTTTTCAACACAATCAAACATTTGAAACCGGCTCAAATCCTTGGCCGGCCGGTGTTTTGGCTAAAAAGAAAATTCTTCGGGCCGGCAGGAGCAGGAGACGAAGCACGGGAAGCGCATGAATTGAAGCGTCTTTACCCGTTGCCAGCCTCCTCAGGTTTTTCTTTAACCTTTTTAAACAGAACCTGTGAATTCTCTGCCGATAAGATGTTCTGGCAAAGTTCGGACTGGCCGGAAGAGCAGCAACCGGAAAAGCTCTGGTTGTATAATCTGAATTACTTTGACTGGCTGTTCGAGAAGAAAAATCCGGTTGCAAAAGAGTTGCAGTTGTTTCTGATTCTCGACTGGATCGAGAATGTAAGATCAGCGCATAGCGAGCCATGGGAGCCTTTTCCGACCTCGAAAAGAATACTGAACTGGATAGCCTGGCTCGATGAATTCAAGGAATTAGCGACGCCATTACGGGACTGCATAGTTGAATCGCTCAATTCACAGGTTTTTCGCCTGCAGCACGACCTCGAATTTCACAATCAGGCCAATCATCTGTTTGCCAATCTGACCGCCCTTTTCGTCGGTTGCATTTTCATGCTTGAAAGCGGTACAAAAACGCCGGTCATGCACTCTGATCTGGCAATTTTCTCAGCCAAAGAACTTTTAAAACAAATGGATGAACAGTTTTTTGCAGATGGCGGACATTATGAGCGCAGCCCAATGTATCATCTCGATATGCTCGACGATGTGATGAAGGTTCGAGATTGTTGCCGGCAATTGTTAAAAACTCAACCAGAAGAATTCCCTGCCGAGCTGGTCGCGCTTGCGGCAAACCTGCACGAAATCTGCCAGAAAAAACTACCACAGATGAAAGACTGGCTTGCCTGTCTTACCCATCCTGATGGACTGATTGCCCAATTCAACGACTGCGCTATTCGAACCGGCATCAAATCAGATCTGCCAGTTTCAGAGAAGCCTTCAAACTATCTTCTCGAGAATTCGGGCTTTTTCGTCAGACGCTGGCAAAGCAATTATTTCGTTCTCAGTTGCAAAGAGCCATCACCACCTTTTCAACCCGGTCATAGCCACTGCGACATCCTTTCATACGAACTATCCATTGCCGGGCGGCGCTGTATCATCGATACCGGGTGCGGCTCTTACCAAAACGCCCAAATCAGAGAGCATTGCCGCAAAACTGCTTCACACAATACAGCGCTCATCGAGCTAAGTGAACAATCAGACATCTGGGGGGCTTTTCGGATAGGTGCAAGGGCGAAGGTCATCAGTCGCCAGTTCGATTCGGAAAAGGGAATACTCATTATCGAATTGCTCGACCAGTATGCACAGCACTTTCGCCGGGAAATCGTTTTCGGCCCTTCCAGCATAAGAATTCGCGATCGCATGTATCATCGCCGACTCACCGGGACTTTCTGCTCACTTGTCCATCTGCATCCAGACTGTCAGATCATGCCGGCCAGTGATCAGGGCATTATCAATCTCAGTTGTCATGAAGTCGAATTCAGCATTCAGACTGGTGCCAGAATTCGCAGCGAAATGCATTTGTGTTATCCTGAATTCGGCCGCGAAGAAAGAACGGTAAAACTAATTCTCAGCAACCACGAAACCGAGGCAATCGACTATGTCATCAGCTGGAACACCTGAACGCATACTAATTATCAGCCAGTTTTATTATCCCGATGTGACTGCATGCGCCTTTCGCATCAAGGAAACTGCCGACTGGCTTGCAAAAAAGGGATGCCAGGTGCACATAATTGCAGGAGAGCCACATAAGGGACAATTGCAGCAGCAGATGGTCGACAATCCGCAGATAAAAGTTACCCGGGTTCCTTTGTTCAAATACGAAGGTGGCGGTAAGTGGAACTACATTCGACATTATCTTTCATTCATGTTCGGTGCGATTCGACAAAGCTGTCTGCACCCACCAGTTTTCGATGTGGTATGGGCATCGAGTCCGCCTCTATTTACAGGCATAGCTGGTTTTTTCATTGCAAAAATCAAGAGGGCAAAATTTTGCCTCGACATCCGCGATATCTGGCCAGAATCGGCGGTTGTTGCCGGACAGATTTCCGATACCGGCATTCTTTTCAAGAGCGCAAAGGTTGTCGAAAAAGCTCTTTATCGACTGGCAGACAGAATCACCTGCGTTGCTGAACCTATGGCAGACTACATTGCCGCGATCTCAAAGCGTCGGCGACCTGAAGTGATCTATAATGCCATTCCCGAGGCCATGCTCGGTAGCGAACCCGAGGCGTTCAATCATCAACCAGATGAGATAAGCATTCTTTACATCGGCAATATGGGCTATTGTCAGAATCTTTCACTGGTTCTGGATGCTGCAGAAATTCTGCAGAGAAAAAACATTAGTGGTATCAGCTTCAAGCTGGTGGGCAATGGTGTAGAAAAAGCGATGCTCGAGGAAATAAAACTTAAAAAGTCACTTAAAAATGTGGAAATCACAGGAATAGTCGACAAGAAACGCGCCATAGAGCTGATCAAAGAAAGCCACGCGCTAATGCTGCATCTTAAAGACGACGGCACCATGGACAAAACCATTCCTTCCAAAGTTTTTGACTATCTGGCCGGGGGCCGGCCGATACTTTACGGTCTAAAGGGAGAAGCAGCCCGGATTCTTGCCGAAAGTGGCGGCAATAGTTATTACGACCCGGCCAGCTCGGAACAACTTGCGCAAAGGGCGATCGAGCTGCAGAAAAACTACAGGCAGCTTGCACAGAAAGCATTTCTCAACCGAGAGATGGTAAAAAGACGCTTTTTGCGTGAACGCATGGCCGAAAAGCTTCTAAATATTTTCCGCAAGATCTGCAGCTAAACGAAAAACCGCACTGGCAAAGCATTTTCTGCCAGCGCGGCTTTTAATAAAAGACTAATTCGCTAAATCAGTTTTCCCGATAGAGGTTCGTTTCTTCGCTGATTGGTTTGCTGATTACAGGCTGAATAGAAGCAGGCTTCCGATCAACAACCGCATCAGCGGCGTTTTCTCGGTAGTAATTCTGCAGTTTTTCCTGCCAGTCGCTGTGGGTTTCCTGTTTCAGAATGAAATCGAAACTGCCGACTGCCCGACAAACTCTGACAAAGTCGCTGAAGAAATTGAACATGGCATTGGCCGAGGCTTCCCTGGAAACCAGTGAAGCATTCTGGGCATCGATAAGATCAAGAATGTTCACTGCCCCACGCTGATAAGCGCTTTGCACCAGATCCAGGGCTTTGGCGGCATATTCAGATCTGGTATTGGAAAGGCCGATGCTGGCAAAAGAAGAGCGGGTATCTTCAAGGGTAATGCGGGTGTTCAGTTCAAGGCGCTGCAGTAAAAGCTGATGATTGTTATCGAGCTGACGGATTATGGCCTGGGTCTGCTTCACAGCTGCAGGGCGGTCTCCGCCTTCATGAAGAGGTATTGATACATTCAGGCCAATGAACCAGTCATTTTTATCGGGGTAACTGAAAAAGCTTGAGAAAGCAGGCGGCATGGCAGGCTTGGGTTCACCTGGGCCGGATTCTTTCAATGTTCGGGTAAAGTTTCCCTGAACGGCAACGGTAGGCTGATTGTAACGGCGTCTTGCTGAGAGCAGAGCACGTTTCTGGGCCTCGATATTTTTTTCGATCTGCATGATTTCGGGTGATCGGGCAAAAGTATGTTCAACCAGGAAATCACGAAAAACTTTGAAGCCAAAAACATTGTCGATATAGGGCGCAACCTTCTGAGTATCGAGCATAAAGACTTTGGCAAAAATATCACAATCGGCAGTGGTAAATTCTTCTTCCTGGGTAGAATTTAAAATCTGATTCAAGGCCAGTTCAGCCTTTTTGCGCATCACCGAAGCGTCGATAACTGCCTGGCGGGCGCTTGCCATCTGAATCTCCCAGCGATACACTTCGGCGGGGCCGGAAGTCCCGACTTCTTCACGAAAACGGGCGATATCGAGATTGGCCCGGGTAACTTCGAGATTGTCACGCTGAATTGCCTGCAGCGTTTTGGTTTTTAGCACGTTGAGATAAGCCAGAGCGGCATCTCGCATGATATCGAGAATAAGCGCTCTTTCTTCATCACGCTTTGCTGCGAGCATGAGCTTTTGAATATCAATATTCGCGCGTGCAGGCTCATTATAAATAACCTGCATCAGATCAGAGCCGATCTGGGTCGTGTATTTTGCCGGGGTCATGATGGTTGAGGCTCGATCTTCATCGAGAACGTTTTCACGGGCAAAAAGACTGACTTTCGGCCGAAGATTTGCACGGGCACGGTCGACTCCGTGGCGACCGGCTTCGATTTCCTGTTGTTTGGCTGCCAGCTGCAGGTTCCTCACAACCGCGGTTTGAATGACTTCGGTCAGTGAAAGTTTGCGTTCGACATCTTCAGGTTCGGCAAAATACAGAACCGCGTCGGTCATTTGCGCCCAGGTCGGGTAAACCCTGACAGTTCTGGCGGTTTTCATATTCAAATGCAGGCGCTGAGGTAAGCCATAATTGCTTTCATACTGAGCCGGATCTTCGTTGAAAAGCAGTCGCTGCAGATTAAGAGCCAATCGACGGGAAAGCTTGACCGAGTCGATATCTGGAAAAACACAGGCAAACAGACCGTTTTCAACCGCACGGGCGCCCAGCAGGCTCATAGAAACGATTCCGGCACCGTTGAGTCCGGCTGCAACCCTTATTTGTTCTGGCTCAGAAAGAGGGAAAACTATCGCAGCGTCGCAGCCTTCCAGAGCTTCGTGGCTCGGCCCAATTTTTTCCGCTTCGATAAGTACAGCTTTTAGACCGAGGTTTGTCGCGCTCTCAATAAGGGAGGATGATAGCTCGGGCAAAATACTGATCCAGTTTTGAGAAACTATTACCGCGAGCTTTTCAACTCGGCGAATCTGCTGTAGAGAATCGAGAATTACATTCAGGTCAAGATTGAAGTCGATCAGGTTCAGGTTACTTTTACTCTGAGAGTCTTTGGCAAAGACAATCTGCTGGGCACTGGAATTCAACACCTGAGCTGCAAAGGCTGGGCGCGGGAATTTTTTCTGTTTACTGAGGATGTGCGATCCCAGGGGGCCGGTGCAAAGAACCGCGTTGGCCTTTTTACTGGCAAACGCTTCTTTTATAGCCTTTTCAAGGGAAGCTTTGTCGTTTTGTCCTGAAAATTGAAGATCTTCGGCAATCAGGACATCGTCATAATCGGTACTCAGCTTTTCAAGTTCTGAGCGAAGTTTTTCGATAAGAAGACTTTCCTGCTGAGAATCACCATCTCTGACTATTGCCACTTTTATGGTTGCGGCATATCCGGGCGCATAAAAACAAAACATGGCCAGAAGAATAATCAGGCCGGTTCTCCATAATTTTGAGCGAGCGTACATTTAAACCTCCAGAACGAAAGGGTAAGTTTCAGGAATATTACATAATAATACCAAAAAAGTTTCTTTTTCTCAATAGGTATCAAGATCCAATATTGCATGTTAACCGCAAATCTTATCTTCATCAAGAGATGGTTCATTAACCATGGAATAATTATGGAGTGATTTTCCTTACTTAAAGTACTTGAGCTTTTTCCATTCTTGCCCATACGGTGATTGAAAGAAATCAGTTTGAAAAACAGGCAATTTCGGAGAGGCATTTCTCATCGCTTCACCCTCCTGGCTTTCCCTAGACTAGGTTGTGGGAATTATTCATCTTTCATCATGATCAAATTGATACTGAATTTATTCTATCTTAACTCGGTGTCCACTTTTACTTTACCACTTCACCCGGCGGGGGTTGGGTCTTTTATTATATATTCTCTTTACCAGCCCAAAAAAATCAGGCGTTCAGTAAAGCCTGGCTGATTGCTTCCGGGTTGATCTGGGCGATTTTCAGTAGAACCATTGCCGGGCCTTCCGGCCTTCTGCGACCCTGTTCCCAGTTTCTGAGAGTGGCAACGCTTATGCCTATCATTAGCGCGAATTCCTTCTGAGTTTTATGCAGTTTCTCTCTGATCTGCTTTACATCGAGCGGAGTTATTTCAAAGACTCTGCTTGGCTTCATCTCCCCGCGCCGAATTTTTCCGGCCTGTTTAATGCTGGTTACCAGATTGTTAAAGTCACTGTCTTTCATTTGAGTTCCTCCTCTACCAGCTTACTCAAGATTTTGAGCTGATCGTGGGTTAAATCTTCCTGACGGTTCTTTGCATAAGCATAAAGCATGTAAATCGTTTCCAGGTCTTTAAACCAATAATAGATAACTCTGCTGCCGCCGCGTTTGCCTCTGCCGCTTGCCGACCAACGCAGTTTTCGCAAGCCTCCGCATGCCTTTGATAAGGTCACCGGCAACCGGACAACGTAACAATGCCTGCTACATTTCCTTGTATTCATCATCTGGCATGAGCTTAACGATGACAGCGGTAAATACAGGAGTTTCTATTATTTCCATACTTTTATTATACGCCATTGGCGCATAAAATACAACAAAAATCTCTTTTCTCTAGGGCGGAACATAGCGCGGGATGTGCTCTCAGGTGCGGTTGCAAGGGAGCAGCCAGACCGAAGCCGCCCCGAGGTTTAACAACGGATGTGCCGCGACACCGGGGCCGCCGGAAAACCGGCGGGGATGGGGAAACGCTTCGTATAAGAGCTTACTTTCGTTTCTTGCTGGTAATTGCCCAAATCTTTAAGTAAACATATGCAATGAAGATAACAATAGCCAGTGGCTTACTAATCGCTTGAAAGCATAACACAACAAAAATGCAAACAATCAACGAAATAAAAAGAGAAAGAGGCCCTCTGAATATTTGCTGAAAGAAAGACATAATCAATAACCTGAGCAACCAGCCAAACCATATGCACAATCGCCAAATGGAAGAAGCCCATGCTCAACGAAAACATCAGAAGAGCTTTCATCAGTTGCTGGCTTATAAACAATTATTTTTGAACCTGAAAAAGGCGGGATCAAACCAGAAACGTAGGCTCTTTCACCAGGACACAATTTCTCACAAACTGGATAGAGGTTATTAGCATAAAAATCATATGTAATCTTGAGAACCATCAATTCGTGAGCAATTAATGTGAAAACAATTATTTGAGGGACCTTGCCGGTTGGGTCAGTATAAATTAGTGGATTATTTGCGGCATATCTATACAGATTAATGTCGCCGTTGAAGCCTATTGGATCTTTAGAAACGAATCTACCGAGTGCTGGTGAGTAATAACGGTTACGATTAAAGTTGATACTCTGACGCAAGTTTGCGCTAAACTCGCTGTCGATGCTGATGTCATTTTCAGCGGCGAAGTCGATCGCCTTTAGTGCGGTTTCTACTGATACAGCGGGTTTGCCTTGATGCGATTTTGCGGAAGAAAACGCAAAGACCCCTGATGCAGTTATCAGGAATAACAGCAGCAGGCCCAGAAGCCTTAATCTAGCTGATTTCAGATTGCCTCTCATGCGTTTTTACCTGTTGGAAATTTTGCTTTCTTTGATCTTACCACAGCGGCAGCTTTGAAAAAAATCCAGAAGTTTCTGCTGCTAATACCGCCCGGCGGCTTCGAGTTAGGGGCCGGCAGAACTGCGGGGCGGACCGCTCGGCAATGCAAAGACCACGCCAAAGAACCGCCATCCATAGCGCCTTTTGGCATGGTCTTTGCTACTTTGCTTGCCGTCTAATAGCTGCATTAGACGGACCCGCAACCTGCCCCTCACTCTTGGGCTGAAGCCTCCGCTCACCATTCGGTCGAGCCGGAACCGCCGGGCTGGCTGGTTGCTATGCGTGAATTGGTCGGGCTTTCAATGAAATGAAAAGCTGGCTAAATAAAGAATTTCAGCTGTTTTTTGTTTAGTTGCTGTCTTTAATATTCCGGGAGGGGCAGCGGCACTGAAGTGAATAAAGCCATTTTAACAGGCGACAGCCTGTAAACCCCTTATACGAGGACGGTTTGCATAGTGCGCATTATGTAAAGGCATGGATTACCCATTGCCCGAGGTCTGGCGAGTCGCCGACCGCAGTCAAGGTCAGGTAATG
>CAZQUE010000054.1:0-29976 GCA_964596185.1 uncultured bacterium
GGCGTTGACCTTCAAAAAGTCTGAAAGATGCAAAATGCTGCATGCTTTTGTATTGCGCAATTTCATCGTTGTATTTTTTCAAAAGCTTGTTGGTTTCTTTTGAAAGATTGGGCGATGGCACTTTGAAAAGTCCGCCGCCGGTGATGAAACGTCGCATAACATTATAGGCCAGGTCTAGTTCTTTGCTCATGGTGTCGGCATTGCCAAAGAGATCTTTGTAGATTTTAAAAACGCCGCCGGCGTTAAATTCTTCATCAAAGGCCAATTTTGCCTGTCTGGCAACCTTTTTGCTCTGAATCAGAACGTCAGTGTCGCGATAAACGGTTTTTACGTCTTTCGGGCTGACGAAATAGTTCATCGAAACATTGCGGCCGCCGGTAATCAGATACTCGTCATCGACGAGGATAATTTTGTCATGATTGGAAGCAGTGATTTTGCGCAGATCGTCAAAGAGTGCCCATAGTTTTCGATGAACAGGGTTGAAAACTCTTATTTCAACGTTCTTGAACTTCACCATTTCCTGCAGAACATCCTGGCCGATGAACTTTCGAGTCAGGCCCTTGGTGCCGCGGGCATCGACCATCAGGCGAATTTTCAATCCCGCCCGGGCTTTCTTCATGAGCATGCCAAGCATGCTCATGCCGAAAATATCCTGCTCGACGATAAAGTAAGTTACATCGATCGACTGCTTGGCGTTTTCCAGGACATGCCAACGTGCGAACCATGAATCTACATTTTCCGGCAGAAATCTGATTCGGGCATCGGGATCAACCGCGTTGGTTTTGATGCGATCAAAAACATCTTCAACATTGGCAGCAGCCTGCAGGGCAGAAGATCCTGAAAGAATTGAAAACAGCAGAAACAAAAGGGTACAAAGACAAGTTATCCGCTTCATGGCCCACCTCTTTGTGATTACGTTATTTTCTGATTATAAGATTTTTTGGAGTATCTGTAAATAAAACGGATGGCAATTAATTTCGATTAAATAAACGGCCTGGATTTGTTTGAAAGCACAGTTTTTTTGCGCATGCGAAAAAAACCGCCCCTTTGCAGAGACGGTCTTGTGCATAAGCAATAATTAATGAGAGCAGGCGTTAGCTCCGGTTTGCAGAGTGTCATTCAGATAAGCCTCAACGGCCTGCTCGGGAGTTAGGTCGCCCTGTACGCCAACCACCACCTTTACCCCTGCTTCAACAAACAGATTTTGTGCGCGATGACCCATACCGCCAGCGAGAATCAGGTTGACCTGATTGGCAGCCAGCCATTTGGGCAGAACGCCTGGTTCGTGGGGCGGTGGTGTGACCATTTCAACTTCTGATATTTTCTTGTCTTCGCCCACGATAATGAATGCAAACTGTTGACAATGACCGAAATGCAGGCAAAGCTTGCCCTCAACTGTTGGAATCGCGATCTTCATGATTTTTTCTCCTTAAATTTATTCCATACCTCTTTAATTGCCCTGGCGGCAGGTCCGTCATTGAAATCTGTCAATGGCTTGCCTGCTTTTATGGCTTCTTTTACCGTTTCGTCAAAGGGAATATCACCAAGCACTTCGGCACCGGACTTCTGGGCCAGTTCTCTTATTCGGTGGCAGACAGTGGGATTTATATCGCCCTTGTTAATGATTATTGCCGGTTTCAGACCGAAGTGTCTTACCAGCTTCATGATTCTTTCAAGATCGTGCAATGCCGCTACGGATGGTTCGGTTACCAGAACAACCCGATCGGTGCCGGTAACTGCTGCAATCGCGGGACAGGCCGTGCCGGGGGGGCCGTCACTGACCAGCCAATCTCGTTGCTGCTGCTCGGCCGTTGCAGCTGCAAGATCTCGAACCATCGAGACCAGTTTGCCGGAATTTTCTGCCGCCGTAGCCAGGTCGGCGTGAATCAGCGTTCCCTTGCCGGTTTCTGAAAGCATAAGACGCCCAGTTTCAGCTTCTTTTTCGCCGATCGCTTTTGCCGGGCAGATTTCAAGACAAAGGCCGCAGCCTTCGCAAAGAAAGCTATTTACGACAAATTTACCTGTTGCCGGATCTTGGCTGATAGCTCCAAATCGACATTTTTCAGCGCAGATTCCACATTTGGTACATTTGAAGGGATCGATAATCGCTTCATGTCCAAGGCGGATTTCTTTTGCGTATAGGGTTCTCCCGTTGAGCAGTAGTCGCAGGTTTGCCGCATCGACATCACAATCAGCAAAGATCCTGTTCTCGGCCAAAGCTGAGAAGGCTGCCGCTACCGTAGTTTTTCCGGTTCCGCCTTTGCCGCTGAGGATGGTGATTTCCTGATAGCCGTTTTCTGAATAGACCTCGTTCGAAGATGGTTTAAATGAATCATCGGTTTCAAGGTGCTCAGGTTCTACTCTGACCGGAATTCGCGCATCGCTGAGTAATTCGGAAAAGCTTGCGATAATTGACTCGCGCAGACCTGGGTGCTCGGCAGCAAGAATATGTCCCTCAGAGCAGACGCGCGCGTATTCCCTTTTAAAAGGAATGCGGCCGACGATTTTTACCTGATGTCTGGCGGCTAGTTCTTCAATTATTGAATCGTTGGCATCAGAACGGTTAATGATGATGCCACAAGGCTTATTCAGTTCACTGCAGAGATTTAGAGCTAATGCAAGATCGTGAGCTCCAAACGGGGTGGGTTCGGTGACCAGAGCAACCTTATCGGCTCCGGAAATGGTTTTGACGGTAGGGCAGGCTGTTCCTGGAGGCCCGTCTACGATCGTTACGCCATTTTCAAGCGCCTGTTTAAGCAATTTGTCTATGATCATCGGACTTTGCGATTCGCCGATATTCAAAAGCCCATAAGCAAATTTGAATGGTCGGTGATTGTCATCGACGAAAATTTTACCAATGCCCTGTTCTTTAAGCTCGATGGCATCATGCGGACAAATCGCTGCACAAACACCGCAAGAATGGCAAAGGTCGTTGAATACGATCGGCTTGCCTTTTACGACCGCAATCGCGTTGTATCGGCATTTGCGTGCACATTTGCCGCAACCGATACACTTGTCCATGTCAAAAATCGGCTTTTCTGCCGTTACATCTTGTGTTTGTTGGTAATCAGCCCGCAAAAACAAGTGACAATTCGGCTCTTCTACGTCACAGTCGATCAGTTTAACTGGCAAAGAAAACTCTGAAGCTTTGCCGAGCGTCCAGGCAAGGCTTAAGGCGTAGGTAGTTTTTCCTGTTCCGCCTTTGCCGCTGCAAACAGCAATTTTGAATGATTCAGACCCAGTGTCCTTCAACGTCGGCTCCTTCCGATGCCTTTATCGCACCGCTTTCAATTTGTGCTACCGCTTCTTTGATGGTCATGTTGCCACTGACGGTAAAAACTTTGACTCCGGCTGTCCGTAAAACCTGATATGCTTTTGGGCCGCAATGTCCAGATATAACAGCTTCAGCACCAAGATTGACAACATTCTGGGCAGTTTGTATTCCGGCTCCCTGAGCGGCCTGCAGGTTCTGGGCATTGCCGTGCCAGGTATATTGTCCGGTTTCACTGTCATAAAGAGCGAACATCTGGGCTCTGCCAAATCTCGTGTCTACTGTTGCTTCCGGATTTTTTTCTCTAACTGAGATTGCGTATTTCATTTTTTCCTCCTGAAATTTTTGGCTGATTCTGATAAGAATCTTGTTGGATTCTTGTCAAATTCAGTCAGGACTGTTCTTTACCCGACGAATTCGGTTCAGGCAGCGGGGTAATGTTGCTGCTGTTACACTCTGGGCAGGATTCTTCGCTTTCTTTTCCTGAAAAGGTGTTTTCGCACTCTGTACAAAAATAATGGTTGCGAATGTAATCTACTGCCCCGCCTTCAATTCTTATCGCTTTTCCCTGGATCAAGGCTTCTGCTATTTTTTTGTGTGCAGACTTGAGAATGTTACCCAGTGTTTGCCTGGAAACACTCATTTTTTCGGCAGCATCTGCCTGATAAAGTTCTTCGAGATCGGTTAGACGAACAGCTTCAAGTTCATCAACGGTAAGATTTACTGTTTGCAGATCTCGCACCGGGATTCCTGCCGGTTTGAAATAAGTTGCGCAGAATTCACCGCTAACTTTTCTCTGTAGTCTTGGTCTGACCATGGAAACTCCTTTTTGGCATATGCTAAAAACATAATATATGGCATATGCCAAAAAGTCAATAGGCCTTGTTTTTTCTGTTCAGCTTTTATGAGAAAGTTGATCGATAAGAGATAGCAGTAATTTCTAGTCCTGTCGACCGGCCATCCAGTAGCTGAAACCCAGAATCAGTGCGCCGCCAACAATATTGCCGAATCCGACAATGCCTAAATTGTAAAAATAGCCGTTTAAAGAGACATTGACATCGGGAGCGGCAAAAAGACCGATTGTTAAAAGGGTCATATTGGCGATGCTGTGCTCAAATCCACTGGTGATAAAGGCAAACAGGCACCACCAGATCATGATCAGTTTGGCGGTTTCTTCTTTCATTTTTATGCCACACAGAACTGCCAGGCAAACGAGAACATTACAGAGCAGAGCCCTGAAAAACAGTTCAACTGCCGGGGCGGTCATTTTAGCCGCCGAAACCTGACCGACAAATTCGCCGGTGGCCCCTGCGGTCAGGCCACTCATGAAGAACAGGCCGGCGACGAGAATGCTGCCGGCCCAGTTGCCGAACCATGACCAGAGCCAGATGCGCCCAGTATCTTTCCAGGTGGTTTTGCGGTCGAGTGAACCAGCGGTCATTATCATGTTGTTGCCGGTGAAAAGCTCTGAACCCGCCATTATGACAAGACTCAGGGCAATACCGAAACTTACGCCCATCACCAGTTTTTTGCCCGGGTCGCTGCCCATGGCTCCGCCGATTGTAAGAATAAGAATTATACCGAGCCCGACGTAAAAACCTGCCAGCATTGCGAGAATGAAGTAGCGCATCCAGCTGCGGTTAAGCAGGTTGACCTTGCTGATCGCCAGATTGCCAATTTTTTCGAGGGTTTCCTGATACATTTATTTTCCTTTCCAATAGTCAGCGTTACGCATGTTTGCATCGTTGACCGTGTCATAACCGGGCCAGGTGATGTTGCGTGCTATTTTTGCCTCCGGGTTCAGTTCTACTCCCTCGAGAACTTCACGTCGAAAGACTTCGTAGCCGGTGCGATCCACTATGTAGCCGATATGTTCTTTCGGCAGGCAGCGGAGTATGTAGCGTTCAACATAGGGAATCGTATTTTTTAAAACCTGGGTGATGACCTGCTCTGTTACCCAGTTCAGAAATGGCATGGCCAGTCTGGGGTTCCTTTTGCCGGTTCTGCCCATGATCAGCAGGCGATAAAATTTCTGCGGATTCCTTGTCCAGGCACCGGTAGGGCAGGCGAGTATGCATTCGCCGCAACCAATACAACGGCGTTCGTCGCGAACAACCTTGCCGTTTTTCATCGAAAGAGCACCGGTCACTTTGCGCTTGCATACCTTTTCACAGGCTTCACAGCCGATGCAGGCGTCATAATCATATTGAGGTTCGCAAATGGCGATGATGCCAAAGTCCTGCATGTGGGCCTTGATACAATCATTGGGGCAACCGGTTACGGCAATTTTAAAATGCAGGTCATGCGGATACATTATTCCTTCTATTCTTTGAGCAAGGGAAGTCGTATCCGTGTTGGCAAAAGGGCAGACCCGGTTGCCGATACATGCCGAGATATTGCGCATGCCCGCAGCCGGGTAACCTTTTTGCAGATCAACCAGTTCGACGCCATTGGCGACTTCAAAAGCTTGCAAAAGAGGTTGCAGTGCCGCATTTGCCTTTTCGATGTCGACCATGGCAATGTTGGGAATCTCGAAGCCCTGTCTCGTCGTAATGTGCATTGTGCCATCGCCGAAATCTTGCGCAATTTGAGCGACGAGAGCGATTTGTTCAGCATTAATGTGCCCGCCTGGAACACGAACTCTCAAAGCTGTGAAATTGCGGCGTTTGGTGATTCTGTATGCGTTTTTGGTAATCTTTTTTCTATTGATATCTGCTGACATGATCTACCTCGCTAATCGATCAGGGTGGCGGCCTGAGAAAAATTCAAAACCGGTCCATCAACGCAGATGTAGGTAGAATCAATCTTACAATGGCCGCACTTGCCAATGCCACATGACATGAGGCGTTCAAAGGAAACCCAGATTTGTTCCTGCTTCAACCCCTTAAGTAACAGTTCAGCTGTGCTGAATTTCATCATCGGTCCTGGACCGACGACAACGGCCTGAGTATTTCTCAGATCGGCAAACTCGAGCTTTCGGATATGTTCCGTTACCAGACCGGTATTGCCTTGCCAGCCTTCTTCCGGCTGATCAATCGTCAGGCAGACATCGCAAATTTTTTGCCATTCACTGATCTGTTCGGAAAATAGAATTCCTGCAGAATTTTTAAAGCCAATGATTAATTTAAGCGAACGATTGCCCAAATTGCCTTTGATTGCCTTGTGAATCAAAGGTCTGACTGGAGCGAGGCCCGAGCCTCCAGCAACGATCAATAAATCATGATCTTTGAAATTGTCTCGACAAAAACCATGTCCATAGGGGCCCCGAATAAAAAGGCTTTGTCCCGGTTGAAGTTCCTGCAGACAACTGGTCAGTCGGCCAACGGCTCTAATAGTAAATTCAACGAAGTCATCGCCGTAACTGCTTACGGAAATTGGCGCTTCACCAATGCGTGGCAGAGAAACCTGAAAAAATTGTCCTGGGGTAATCGCAAATTGCCCTTGCACACGAACGGTAAACTCAATTGGCGTCTCCATGGTTATAGAGGTTATTCTGGTAGCGACAGGACGATAAGGATTATTCTTCATTTTCCAACCCTTTCAGTGTTGAGGTTAGCCGGTTGATACAGCTGGAAAAAGAGATGTATTCCGGACAGACATCATCGCACCTTCCACAGCCGACGCACATGTCAAAGCCGAACCTTTTGCGAAAATCATAGATTTTATGCATGGTTTTAAAGCGCATGCGCTCGCCTTTGTTTTTTCTGAAAGAGTGCCCTCCTGCCATTTCGGTAAAGCCGTCGAGATGGCAACCGTCCCAGACGCGCCTTCTTTCGCCGCAGCCCCGACTGTCGGGATAATGAATGTCAATGGTGCTGAAACAGGTGCAGGTAACGCAAGAAGTATTGCAGCGTCCGCAGGCAATACAGCGTTGATCATATTCCTGCCACATCTTATGGGAAAAGATTTCCGGCGGCATTGTACCGTTTTGCGGAAGTTCGACTAAAACCTCGTCCTGGCTAACAAATTCTGGCTCAAAATCAGTTTGCTCGCCTGAAAAGTATGGTAAAAACCTTTTATCACTAATCTTGATCAGAATCTCGTCATGATTAAAACGAATGGCTGCGGCATAATTTTCGGTGCGGTTTGATTTCATCGCCACACAAAAACAGTTTTCAAAACTCTTGCAACACTCGATCATGAAAAAATGCACTTTTTCACGCTTTCTTCGGTAGTACGGATCCGGCTCCCCGCCATTTTCGAGAAACATCTTGTCTAGTCGATCGAACCCATTTATGTCACATGGACGAAGAAATACTATTATTTCCCTTTCGTCCTCAATTTCAGGTTCTGTGAAATCGTTTCTATTAAAAACGAAGGTTGTTTCGTCAGGCGGAAAAACAACTGCTTTTGGCGATAAATAGCTTTTTTCCAGGCTCTCAAGCTCATCGATGCTGTTGAGAAAACCGCAGGTGATTAAATCTGTATCAGAAAATCTGCCCCGCCCAGGCAAACGTTTAGGTCCAAATAGCCTGAATTTTTCGCCTATTTTCGCAAATGATTCGGTGAATTGCTGTGGCGTCAATTTTTGTGATTGCATTTTATTAACCTACTCTGAGCTTTCCAGCTGATTTCAACTTATTCAGGGCTGCGTTGAGCATGCGAAAATGTTTAACTTCCTCGGCAATCAGCTTGTCTACAGCTTCCCGACTCATTTTTTGTGTAAGAATTTCTTTAATGGCTGAATAGAAAAAAACTGAATTTTTTTCAAGCTGCATTGCCTTAAAAAAGATAGTTTCGAGCTTGTCTTCTCCAGAAACTGCCAATTCTTCGGTAATGATGCGATCGTTGGTCAATGCGTCGAGAAATGACAGTTCTTCAGCTTTTTCTTCAGCACTGAGAATCTCATTCTCGAAGTTTGCTTCATTGGCAAAATTTGAAAAAATCTTCGCATGCACTTTTTCCATTTCAGCAAGTTGTAATAACAGTTGTTGGCATTCGCCGGCAGAGTTTTCGGCTGCCTTGCGATAGAAATTTTCTCCTTTTTGCTCGAGAAGGGTCGCTGCTTTAAACAATTCAGAAGGTTTCAACTGAATACTCATCAAATTTTTCCTTTCTTCTAAGGGGGCGCGTCATGTGCAGAGATCGCCTTGTATTCCTTTAACAGATCAACAAGACTTACTTCTTTGAGAAAACCGATGAAGTCTGTGTGCAATTTGGCCCAGCGAGGGTGGAGGCTGCAAGGAGCAGGGCCACAGCAGAGCTGCCCCATGAAGCAATGGTTTTTTCGGCTGACATGTTCTATTGGCTCGACAATGTCGAACAGGCTTATGCTTTCTGGAGGTCTTGCCAGAATTAAACCTCCGCCAAGGCCTCTTTGTGATTTGAGTAAACCGGCTAGAGTAAGTTGCTTAAGGGTTTTGCCAAGATAGTTTGGAGGCGCCCCGATTTCTTTTGCAAGTTGTGCCGAGCCTATCGGGTTGGAATTTTTGCAGGCGGCGAGATGGGTCAGGGCTTTTATCGCATGAATACTGGTTTGACTAAGCATGAAGCATTTGTCCTTTTATAAAACATCATAAACACATGTGATTATAATTAATTGTGAAAAAAATGTCAATCTTTGAAGGGAGCTTTTTGGGGTATAATGCAAAAAATGAATGCGGAGGGAAATATGAAACTTGAACTTGATAAAAAAGAGCTTGAATGTCTGGTTGAACTGGCAATGATTGCCGAATGGGTCATGACCGCCCACGATGAAGAAGATGACCCGCGCAAGGATAAATATCTGGCTATGACCGAAAAACTTTATCGCTTTGCCCATGAAAACGGCATGAAGAAAGAATTCGTCATCGAAGATGATGATGTCTGTGAACCTGACCCGGACTGGGAAGATGAAACTCTTGCCAGAACCTTTATTGATGAATTTGAAGATATGACATTCTGGTCGGAATTGGTAAACAAGATGGCTGATCGCGAAATGCAGAAGAAGTTTGGCGGCAAGAAGCCTAAAAGCTTCGAAGAGCAGCTAGAAGTTTATGAAGAATTCGCTGAAAAATATGTCGAAGAATTTGATAAGCACGGCATCAGCAGACTTGAAATCGTTAAGACCAGCTTTAAAAAGAAGTAAAAGATCAGTATAGAAAAAAGGGGCTGTCTCTTACGAGATGGCCCCTTTACTTTGGGAGTGCTTAAGTTTAGTCTGCATGGTCATGGTTGTTGTCAGCAATCTTCGACTGATTTAAGTCTTAATCATGGCAAAAATAAATTAGCATGAGCTAACTTAATTAGTCAAGACTAATTTTTGCTTTTTTAAAACTGATTGTTTTCTGATCCCAGAGCTACTCGAACCTCTGCTTTTAACCGGTCAACTTCATTTTGTAATTCCTGCGAGTCGGGCTGAAATCTTGGAATATCGAGAAATTTCGAGTAAAGTTGGAACCTTTGCAGATCCTGGGCTTCCAGGGCGTTGCCGCGGTCGAGGGCCGATACTTCTGAAACAGCGTTGGTAGCGCAATCGATAACCATCTGCTCTTCAAGCTTCTGTTTGAGTTTACGAACCTGTTTGATGCTTTCGAGAAGGTCGGCGGCATCAGGAACCTCTTTGACCAGTTCGTCTGGATTCAGGGGAAACGGCGGGAGTTGTTGATGGAAGAAAAATCGCATTTTAAAAGGAATTTCGTATGGAACATGCTCAAAGTTGCCTGAAAATGGTTCGGTCATAGGTCCATATTGCGAGAGAAAGAAGCGGTCAAGAACAAACTGGCGATAAGAAGCGTTTTCAGGTGCGCCATCGAGCAGGCGTCCCTGAGTGAAGTCGGCAAGAACGCCGCTGACCTCATGCATTCTCATCAACCAGCGGTAGCGGAAAATCATGGCTTCAGCCTCTTTGATTTTATTGCCGATGGCGATGGCTTTTTCCTGGGAACTGGTATTCATCGCCACGATTGCATAAACATTGTTGCGCCAGATTATTCCTGAAGTATCCAGAGAAAGCTTGGCGCATCTGGCGATGCGCTCTGAAATAGTGCGGGCCGCACTGATAAAATTTTCTGAGGTTGCGGCGCAATCAGGGTTGTTTTGCCAGTCCTGGTCGAAGAATGAATTAATTACCAATTGCAGGCTTTGCAGCATTTTTTCCAGCTGGTTTTCGAATTTGAAATGCACTGAATAAGGTGACATGCCAGGCTTCATCTGTAATCTCTTGACCAGATAAGAGGTTAGAACTGCCCGGCCGAAATTGATTGAATCATAACCGAGATAGACCATCGCGGCCCAGAAGAGCATGAAACTGATCGGAAAAAGAACGTTGGTCAGAAGCATGGCACCGCCGGCAATCGCGGTAAAAAAGGCAATGAAAAAAATGGTCGCCATCGCTGGGTTGCCAAGGTAATTGCGCATTTCGCGGGCAATGTTCTTACCCAGGCTAAGCTTTGGATCAACCGTTTCAAGCATTTCATGAAATTTTCCGGGGACCATCGGTGGATTTTCAAGATACTCTTTTTCGAGCGGATTGAGCTTTTCATAGTTGGGACGGGCAACGCCGCACATAGGGCAGCAGGCCGCGTTGGCCGAAACGGCAGCGTGGCATTGTCGGCAGAAAGTTTTGATCAGGAAATTTTTTCCAGCTTCGTTCATTGTTTTTTCCTGCTGTTGGTTTTTGAGAATTCTACTCTGATCCATAAGTTTAATCAACATGCCTGTGATTCAAGCAGCGGGCATTACATTAATATTTGAAAAAAATACTCAGCCTGCTAAGCAACTTGCCATCCTGATCATTCTTGCCTGGATAGTTGCAGTGCCCGGCATCGAGCAAAAAAAGCTCCTTGCGACCGGCTAAACTATTATAAATGGCAAACTGACTTTCGGGAGCGACGACTTCGTCGCGCATGGCGCAGGCACAAAGGGTGGGAATCTTGATGTTTTCAGCGGCAAAAGCGGCATCATAGTAATCCAGAACCGAGAAAATTTTATCTCCGTGAATTGCATGATATTTTTGCAGCGCGGCGGCACTGCCAACTGTTTTGATGCTCATTCTGGCGCGATAGGCTGCAAAGCTGGGAACATTTACGTGCATTCTATCGATGCGGTTATCGAATCCGGCGGCCAGCACCGCGATACCGCCGCCAAAACTAAGACCCATTATGCCGATGCGGCCTTTCAGTTCCGGAAAAAATTCAATCATGGCGCTTACGGCAAGCCATGTATCTTCGACGCAGCCGCCGATAACATACCCTTCTTTTTCTTCAATTCTGTGAAGCACATGCTTGCGTGGATTGGCCGGAATATTAGGGTTTCTACTTATTCCCAGGCCTCGGCAGCAGGGGTAGAAAATAGCCGAATCGTTGAAGGGAAGATGAAAATCCGGGCTTGTTCTACCATCGTAACCATGAAGAACGACGAAGCCTCTTTTGGGCAAACCCATCGATGGAAGGGTGAGCCAGCCATAGATTCTGACGTTTTCAGTCGAGCGATATTCAAGTTCAAATACTCTGACACTGCCTTTTAAGCCGGCATCAAAGATTTTGGGCCTGGGCGAAAACTCAACAATTTTATTGAATCTGGCCCGCCAGAAATCGTTGAAATCTTTGGGTTTGGAGTCGATTTTCAGTTTCAGCAGCTGTTCCAGAGATTTGTCTGATCTTTGCATGATTTTGGTAAATGTCTTTAACAATGAACTTGAAAATTATTGAATTATGAATATAGCTTGATAATAATTTAACATAATTGATCTACCGGCAGAGGGAAAAATGAAAAAAGTGCTGCTTTTTATGCTGATCATGTCCTTGCACGCCGCA
Source organism: uncultured bacterium (assembly GCA_964596185.1). GTDB lineage: Bacteria > Muiribacteriota > Ozemobacteria > Ozemobacterales > Ozemobacteraceae > DYKG01. Next base: position 12,007 of record CAZQUE010000054.1, read on the forward strand.
ATGGCAGCTGTTCCGCACCCTGCGAAATATGAGTGGGGTACACTTGAGGTTCCGGAAAACTATTCTTATTCATCCGGACAAAAGTTAAATATCTACTGGGAAAAACTTAAATCGAGTTCGTCAGCTCCCCAGGCGATAATACTTATCAATGGTGGTCCCGGAATGACCCATGACAGCTTTCATCAGGCAACCGATTCAGGTTATAAGCACGACTGGTTCGAGCCTTTGCGAACACATTTCGACGTTTATTATTTCGATCAGCGCGGTACAGGCAATTCCAGCCCTCTAAGCTATAACAACATGATTGGCAGAAATTATCGCAGTTATACTTCGTCTGATATTGCCCGGGATATAGAAGAAATTCGAAAAAACGTCATCAAAAAGAAAAAAATTGCCGTTTTGGGTGAATCATACGGCGGCATGGTCGCGTTGCGTTATGCGACCATGTTCCCAGATTCAGTTTCCAAGCTGGTTATTCATGATTCTTCACCAAGTAATGCCTATTTTACCCAGATGCACATCAATTTTTCAAATGGCCTCAGCGCGCTGGATAAAAAATTTCCCGGCGTTAAGTCGGACATGATTACTTCTGTTGGTATGTTCGACAACGGCCAGGTGACCAATGCCTATGGTTACAGCCTTAGCGGGAACGATTTCTTAACGCTTTGTTTGAGTTATACATACAGCTATCGTGGCCAGTATATCATGGCGCTAATGGCTGCTCAGATCGTAGCTGAAGGGCGCTCAGACATTCTCGATGCGATTCTGGCTCCGGCGACGCGAATGCGTGCCCAGACCATTTCAAGAAACCGTGCCTCATACAGTTCGCTTCCGGCCATTCTGGCTCTGGTGCAAACAACTGAAATGCTTGATGAAAGAGCTGCAAACAGTGCTTCTGACAGCTCTCCATGGACCAAAGCCTGGAATATGGAAAGAATCATTCAGCCGCGAATTGATTTTCGAAAAGACTTTGGTTTCGATTTTTTCTCCGGCTACAATGTTATCAGCCAGTTAGGGAAAATTTCTGCTCCATCTCTAATTGTCGTCGGCGAGACAGACTTTATTTGCCCGCCCGCCTACGCACAAATCATGAAAGACGGTATTCCCGACAGCCGTTTACTAATTGTCGAAAACGCAGCACACGGTGGCTTTGTTGAACAGCATGAATTCGTTCTTGGAAAAATCAGAGGGTTTCTCCTCAACGAAAAATCTTTTGTCGAAAAGCCGCGGGAAATTGAGCCTCTTCGTAGCATGGAGCAGGCAACGGAAGTCTGGTTGGAAGGTGTTTACAGACTTGGATTGGCTGCAGAATTTCTGAAGTAAAAATCACTCTCCCAAACTTCATAAAAATCTGTATAATTAACAAAATAGCCTGAAGTTTCGGGAGGTTTTGTTTTGAAAAAGAATTTATTCTCGGTTTTGCTGATCGTTTTGATCTTCGCTCTTGTGACTGCAAGCCTGTTTGCTTCGGCAGAGCAGACGGCCAGAAACACCGTCGCCCAGGAAATTAAAGCGGCTTTGTCGGGTAAGTCAGAATTTGCCAGAAAAGTTGGGCACTATTCTGATTTTTACCGTGAGTTACTAAAGGTTTTGAAAAAATCATCCGAGCCTGGCCTGGCCAAGCCTTTGCTTTTGAATGGTAAAGTGGTAAAGATTCTTGTTCCGCTGAATATGAGTTCAGAAAAGGTTGGTGGCTTTTTTCAGATTTCTGCTGACGGCCGAAAAATCCTTTCCTATTTGCCATGGACATCTTCTTTCGAACCGCTGTTCATTATTGACCGCCAGAAATGGGAAAAAGCTGCAAGTGCCGATCAGCTTGAAGAACTCAAAGAGCTGGTTCCATTGAAAGAAGGTTATAGTGCCGGTGTTCCTGTTGAAAAATCAGATCTTACCGACCTGTTTCTCATCGATTATATCGATCAGCTTCCCTGCAAGACCCAGGAAGAACGGGAAGAATATACCAGTAAAAACGGCTTAAAAGCCAGTCTGGGGCGCCGAACCGGTTCTTCGAAATGTCTGTCTTATTCGGCCAGCCTTTCAAGCGACTGGTGGAATATTGCCCAAGGCAACAAAATTGGCAAATACGATTCCTTCGTAAATGGCGCACGTGAATACGGAATGAATCCGCGAGTGGTAGAAAGCCTTTATTTCAGCCAGCCGAAATGCCCCTACGCATTTGTAAAAGAAACTGGCCTCGACCGGGTTACCGGCGAGAAAATTCCTTATTCACCGAAGAACTACGCCTTTATCATGAGCTCTTTAAAAACCCCGCCTCAAGTGAGAGACCCGCTGAAGAAGAACATCGTCCACGATTTGCCGGCCAATGGCTTTGGTATGGACCTTCCCTATGACAATTCTTTCAACAAATGCAATGGCAAAATTGAAAAGATTCGTGAAGACCTGAAAAAATATGGAATAATGTATGCCCAGCATACCTCGCGACTTTTCAAAGACAAGGTTTCGCTGACTCTGCAGGGAGTACATGCGGTAAATATCGTCGGTACTGCCAAACTCAAAGGCGAACCGGTAGTAATATATTACGAAACCTTTGGCAAAAATCATCGTGATTATCTCGAAGACAGCTTCTATGGGCCGGCTTTACGTGCTTTCCCGGTAAAATTCTTTTATCAGGGCATAGTTTTTCCGCATCGAATAATGGCCGAAGTTGAAACCGGACGCAACGGGGCGACAGTAAGCTTCAAAACCGCTGCCGGCAAGAAACTCGCTCCTGAAAAGCTGCAAATCTTTTTGAATGGCAAGGAAATCAAAACCAAAGCCGCAGCGAGAATCGAGATTCCGCTTTCGGCCGGTCTTAATCACCTGACCTTGAAGTTCGCGCGGAAATACTTTTATACGCCAGAAGAACCAGATGGTTATACGCGAAACTACCTGATTAAAGACGGTAAAATCTTTGAAACAGCTCATTTTGAAGCGGTTTTGCGGTCTTATGCTGAGCGAAAAGCCGGGCTTTTCAAAAAAGTTTTTGGAAAAAGCGACAGCTATACCGATTATCTTAAAGCCCGTGCCGAGAACCTTTCTTCGCAATTCAAAAAACAGTTGTCGGCGCTGCGAAATGACACCGTTATGATTAAGGCTCTGTCAGAGCAGGTTGCTCGAAGCAAAGTTCTCGCCTCATCGGATCTAGCCGATCTGCTCAAGGAAATTCGCAAATTTCACAAAATCAATGACTGATTGCTGAAAAAAATTTGCTTCGGTCGTAATTTGCAATATAATGTTGCTTTAAGACCGAAGCATTTTTTTTTGAGAGTCGAGGAAATTTTGATGAAAAAAGTAGTTATCTTTGCATTTCAGGGCGAGTTGATGTGTTTTGCCCATGCCCTTTTAAATGCTCTAGATATGAAAAAGGCCGGGTTTGAAGTGAAACTGGTTATCGAAGGCGCCGCAACCGCCTTAATCGGAGCGCTTGGCGCTAACGAAACTCCGTTTCACCGGCAATATCGCGCGGTAATCGATGAAGGTATTCTTGCCGGGGTTTGTAAAGCCTGTGCCGGTAAAATGGATAGCCTTTTCGAGGCAGAAAAACAGAACCTGCCGCTTCTGAGTGAAATGCATGGCCATCCGGCCTTTTCAACCTGGCTGAAAGATGGTTATGAAATTATCAGTATGTAACTATTTCTGAAAAACAACGCTCTGTGACGATAAATGTCCACAGAGCGTTGTTTTTTTAGCCGAGCCAGAAATTTTCGGGAGTTTGACCGGCGAATACGCCATGGTATTTGCCTGGACTTTCACAGCGCTGAAAGATGAATTGGCAAATAGGTGTGCCCGGAATCAGCTTCAAAGCAATTGGTCCGAAATTGGAAATTTCAAGAACCTGGTGATTGCTGATGCCCGGCTGCATAAAAGAGGCGGAAATATGAACCAGCAAGCCGACGCGTGCAAAGCGACTACGGCCTTCGAGCCATCCTGAGAGGCCATTGCCCAGACTTACTTTTTCCTGGGTGATGCCCAGAACAGTCTGACCAGGTTGAATGGTCAGAGCGCCGCCTTCAGGAACCAATATTCCCTTGGTTGCAGCTTTGAAATCCATGTCATCGGTCATGCTCAGCTCATTTGGCAGGTGAACGAAAACGCGAAAAGCGTGAGAAAGATGCAGGTCGACACTTGCCGGCCCAAGCATTTTTTCATTAAAGGGCTCGATAAGGATGTTGCCCTTTTTAATTTCTTCAAGGATGGCTTCTTTGCCAAGAATGCTCATCAATTCCTCCAGAAAACAAAATTTGGATCGAAATTATACCATCTAATCGTTGAAAAAAAACAGCTTATTTATGTTTTCCGATAAATGCACGAGCGATCTTGGCGGCGATTTCCCCGCCGGGAACTACCAGGCCAATAGCGTCAGCACCAATGTCGAACAGGCTTGCTTCTGACAAAAACTCTCCTTCATTGGTTTTGCCAAGCACACGACCTTCACTGACCTTACCGGTGATAGCATCAACTTCAAAAACCACGTGCTGGTTCTTGGCTTCCCAGGTGTATTCATAGACGTAAACCGGGCGGAAACAAAGGTTGAGTTTTTCTATTTTCAGGCTTTGAGTTATGATTTCAATTGCCTTCAGAGGCTTCATCGTATCGAAAATCATGTCTCTGACCAGTATCGACGCTTTGACCTTGGCCGGTACCGGCGAAAAGTCTGAATTTACGATCTCTTCAACTGATGCGATTCGCGAAAACCTGCTGTTGCAGATTTCTTTGAAATCACGATTTTCGCCGGTAACTGCGTCAATGAAAAGTTCATTGCTTTTACGGATAACGCATCTTTCGTCGATGCTGACAAAAGCCTTGCCATTATCGGCTTTGAAATATTGATCGCCGATTTTCAGTTCACAGACGTTTTCATCGAGTTCAAGGTGAACTGATTTTTCTCTGACATAATCGACCCTGGCTTCGCATGCCATGTGCCAGAACGGTTCGTAGCGTGCCTCTGATCGGGTCAATTTTATTTCTTCGGGTTTGGGGCGATAAATCAGTCGCGAAAAGAAGCTTATGCCACGGTGCTTGTTTTCCTCGGCGATTTTATCGGCTTTTTCAGGGGAGATTAACGGTGAAAGTGCGACAAAGCCTTTTTCTCCGATCATCAGCTGGCAGGCGCCCTGCTCGGGAGAATCTTCATCTTCAGAAGAAAGATGAAACTGTCGGCGACATTGTTCGCGTAGAAGCTCGATGATCGAAGCAGCAACCCTGGATTTGAGGTCATTGCGATTAGCGAAAACCGGCAGGGAAAACAGTTTGCTCAAGCGTTGATAGGCTATCCAGGCAACGGTTTTGGCTGCTTCTTCACGGGTCGACCGGTTTTGCAGCAATGGCAAGACCAGATCCATGAAGCCTTTTCCTTTGATGTGCCTGATTGCATGGCAGGCCGCTTTTATCGAATCAGGATTTTCACTCTGATTCAGCATGCTGAAAAGATATTTTCGTGCTTCTTCAGGGTTTATTCTGGCAATGGCGGCAGCCGCTACCGACCTGACCCGGTGTGATGGATGCGTGAGCATTTGTGCAAGAATAGAGATGGTTTCAGGCGTTTCAAGAGCCTCCAGGCCTTCGATGGTGTTGGCAACAATTCGGTCGTCGCTGTAGGTGAGAAAGGCTTTCAGGAGAGGTATCTGCTGAGGATCAGGATAGACTCGCGGCAGGTTCTTCACCAGCCAGCTGATGTGCTTGGGGTCAGTGCAGCGATCAAGATATTTTTCCAGGGCAATTTTGAATTTTTTATCTTTCAGCTTGGTTGCCCATTCCAGGTCGCGCATGTTGATTCGCGATTCGTTTCCCTGCGCGAGTTTTTTCAATACCAGTTCGCCAACCGCCTTTTGCTCATGGCTGGAAACTGCCTGTGAGATAATGCTGCTGGCAATGTCGGCGATGTGGGCCGGAGCATTTTCTGCAAGATCGATGAGCTGGTCGATTACTTTCTCGTCGAGATCAGCCTCGTCGAAGACGGCAAAAAAAGCCAGTCCACGTAATTGCTCATCCTGGTTTTCAGAGTTCAAAAAGGCAAGATTTACCGAATAATCATCCATTTTTTACCTGCCTGTTCAATCGAAAATTTCTTCAGATATTCCCAGTCGGTCAGCCATTCTTTTTAACTTTTCAAAACGTGCCAGATCGATTTCCGTTTCATTCTCGGTTTCATTTTTCAATTCCAGATAGCGATCTATTAGAGCTTGTTTGTGCAGATGATAGACGTTTTTTTCGTCAACGGCCAAAGCTTCGCGTATCTTGAGCATGGTTTCCGATTCTTCTTCGGTTACAACATCATCTTCAATGACATTTTCAACCAAAGTCCAGTAAACCATGTTTCTCGCCATTTCAACCTCTTCGTGACTGGGTTCGATATAGCCAATGATTGCGTTAAGAACCTTCTGTTCCTGTTCGTCTATTTTCAGATCATCCCGGGTAACCATAAAAAAGCATTCAGCGATGAATCTTGTGACAAATTCTTTGTCAACGCCCCAATCGGCAAGATTCCAGACCTGTTCACCATTGATAATCGCCACCTGAATTTCTTTGGGGGATTTATGGAAAAGAATTCTTCGCTGATCAATTTCACAAAAGGGCGCAAAACCAGCCTCAACAAGTTCTGATTCCTGAGTGGCATCACCGAAATAACCCAAAATGGTCTGTTTACGTTCTGTATTCTTGAAAATGCTCAAAAGAGCTGGCCAAAAGCCGGTTTCTCTGGGAAGATCGTTTGTTTTTGTCTGGTAACGCTCTGCGTAGTCGCTTAATAGTCTTACTCTCGAAGCAAACATTGGAGCTCCTCATCAGGGACGATTTTTTTCAACCTAACACATTCGTGGCTGTCAATTCAATGGCCATTCTGGCAAAGTTTACTTATTAACTCAAGGCACTGGAAATAAGCATCGCGATATGTAAGAATGTTAAAGAATCATTTTTTTCCTGGAGGGCTGATGAATCAGTATTTACTGTTGCTGGGACCCACACTCGGATTTGTTCTGGGCGTCTTCTTTACCTGGTTTCTCATGTATTCCCGCATGCGTCAGGTTGAGAAGAATGCCGATGCAGAAAAAAAACAGCTTGAAAGCAGACTGGAAAAGTCTGGTGAAAACGAAAGCCAGCTTGCTGTCGCCAGAAATAGGCTTGAAGAGGCGCAGAGCAGTATCGAATCATTAAAAAAGCAGGTCGAAGAAAAAATTCTCAGTCTTAATCAGGAAATTGAAAAGCGGTTGGTTCTCGAAGAAAAAAACAAGAAAATTGAGATTCTTGAAAAACTGATCGAAGATTTGAAAAAATTCGAGCACGAGGCCATAAAATTCCGCGAGAAGAACCAGAACCTTGAGGATCTCGTGTCAGAAAGAAATGAGTCGCTTAAAGATCTTCAGCAACGGCTTGATCTTGCTGAACAAAATCTGAAAAATGCTCTGGAAAAAAATGACGAAGTCAATGAACGCATCAAAGAATTGGCCGTTTTTCGCGAGCGTTCTCGAAAGCTCGAAGATGAAAATTGTAATCTGCTTAAAGAAAATGAGCAACTTCGCAATATTGAGTCACAACTTCGGCAAATAAGTGAAATAAAGGAAATGTACAGCCGTACCATTGAGGAAAATCAGAGCTTTCGCAATCAGGATATTGCAAGGCATTTCGTTCAAATCAAACAGGGCCTTCAACAAAGCATCAAGGCCTATAATCGTATGCTGCACCTGGTGAACAACCCTTTGCTCGAAGATGACAGTATAATCGAAATTGAAAATGACAGTCCGATACAGAGTGAAGAGGAAATGCTCGCCAGCCTTGAAACAGATACGGCTGAACTTGATAAAATTGATGGGGTGAAGAAATGATCAGAAAACTTTTGCTGGGCCTTATCGCCTTCGTTTTTGCTCTTGCGTCGGTAAATGCCGAATCGGTTGATATCTTTTACGGACCTGAAGGCGGTTTCAGTCCAGCTAACAATCAGCGCTTACTGAAGTTTCCCGATGGCAGTGTAAAGAAAGCTACTCTTGCCAATTCGCTGATTCACCGGTTGCATTTGCTTGAACCTGGTAGCACCGTAAAAATAGCCATGTATTCTATGAGTGATTATCAAAGTCTCGACACCATGATTGAAATTTGTCGAGAAAAAAATATTCAATTTAAACTTTTGTTGGATGGTGCGGCCACCTGGTCAGCTGCCAGCCGCGATAAAATCGTTGATCGGGTTAAAAAAGCCCGTGAGCAGGCTTGGGCCGACAAAAAGCCCTTTGAATTCCAGATTGCTATTACAACTGCTGAAGCTATGCGGCGAAATGGCCGGGAAGCTACTTTAGATGATGGTAAACTGATCTGGGGTACCATGCACGAAAAATTCGGTATTTTTTATCGCCCGGGTAATCCGGTTCCGCACTCAGCTTTCAATGGCAGTGCCAATATTTCAGTTACCTCTGATAAAATTTATGCTGAAAATCGCGTGTTTTTCGACGATCAGCCGGCGGTGGCCCGTCAGCTGCAGGAGGAGTTTGCACGCCTTTGGAACGAATATTCCGTCGTCATTCTTGGCCCCGGCACCCCTGAAAAATATATTGAAGTTGACCAGGTTGCCGGATATGCCGGAATTCTTTTCAATGCCGAACCATTGAATGAAACTGAGTTGACCAGAATCGACAATGCTTTGATCAATCTCATCAGGCGAGTCGATCCTAATGGCCGTTTCGATCTGGCCATGTTCAGTTTTACCCGGCCGGAACTGGCCGAAGAAGTTTTGCGCGCCGCTGAACGCAACCCTGAGGCCACATTTCGTCTGCTGTTCGATCATGCGCAGCTCGACGACGCAAACCCTGAAGAAAGTAAACTCGCGCCCTGGCTTGAAGCCCAGGCTAATCAGCGGGGCCTGAAAAACATTCAGGTCCGTTATCGGTTCCGCCGCAATGCCTACAGCTTCAATAAAGAAGAGAAACGACCGATGCTGATAAGCTATCTGAGTCTTTTTCTACATCACAAAACTTTGGTGGTCAACGGCCGTGAAATGGCTCTGGGCAGTTATAACTGGTCTGGCTCGGCAGAATATCTGAACTTCGAAAACGTCATGTTCTTCAACGGCCTTTACAAGGATCATCAAAAAGTTATCGACAGTTTTTTGGCTGAATTCGATGTTCTCTGGAATTCGCGCCTGCCCTATGTTAGCGTTACAAAACCTCGTAAGGGTGAGCCGCAGACCGTTACGCTCGCCGAAGGCAAGAAATTGCATCAAAAGATACTTAAGCTCCTTGAATCATCCGCAAATTGCCAGGTGCTTGCAGCGCTTGACCGCGAGGCATTCAAAACCTTTGATGAATTGCAGAAAGAAACAGTATTACCTGCTGCAGATCTGAAAAGGGCGGTCAAAGAGCTGAAAAAACATCTCATGATCGTTGAATGGAACAAAGCAGGAGTAAATGGCTTTTCGCAGGCAGATTAGGGGAAAAATATGCAACCATTTCTGATTGGCAACAAAATTATTGCTGCGATGCCCGATAAAAGCTCCAGCGATCTGGAAAAACTGGCCGCGGCCTATCGCATCAATTGCCTGGCCGGCCTCTATTCGGCAGGACACGGTTGGCTTGGCGCTTCGTTTTCCTGTCTCGATATTCTTACCTGTATTTATCATCGTTTCATAAAAGAGCCGTTGTTGCCAATAAACGAACGAGGTTCTTTGTTTCTTTCCAAGGGTCATGCGGCAATGGGGCACTATGCAGTGCTTGCCGGGCGTGGTTGCTTCGACGCTGAAAAGCTGATTACCTATAAATCACGGGGCGGACTGCCGGCGCACAGCGACCGAAACGTTCCCGGTGTCGATGCCGATAGTGGGTCACTAGGTCAGGGTCTGTCGAAAGCAATTGGGGTTGCCATAAGCAATCGCGCTCAAGGCCTTGAAGTCCCTGTTTTTGCAATTATTGGCGATGGTGAATTGCAGGAAGGACAGGTTTTCGAAGCCTTTTTGAGCTTGAAAAAGCTAAATCTGTCAAACTGTATCGCCATAATCGATCGAAATTTCCTGCAGTCAGACAGTCAGACCGCCGATATCAAAGACGCACAGGATTGGTCCAGGGTCATGACTCATCTTGGGCTGAACTGTATGACCATAAATGGGCATGATTTTGATCAGATCGAGAATGCCATATTGCAGGGCATCCGCATCAATGCTCCAATGGTCATCATTGCCGAAACTGAAAAGGGTGGGGGATGCAGCCTTACGGCGATGAAGAAAGACACCCCTCGCCGCGAAGGAATCTGGCATGGAAAGATTCCCGATGATCGCCAATATGTTTCTGCGGTTAAGGAGCTTGTTTTAAAAACCGATAATCATGATATCGTTGAGCTTTTTAAAAAGTATTTGAAAAGTGAAAAAGAGGCTGGTCAGGTTGACCAGGCTTCAGCACCAATCATTCCCGGAACGGGGCCTGCGTTTGCAGAAGCCCTTGTCGAAGCCGGCAAGCTATACCAGCATCTTTATGTGCTCGATGCCGACCTGGAAAAGTCATGTCGCTTGAACAATTTTGCCCGTAAATTTCCTGAACGTTTTATCGAAGTTGGCATCAGTGAGCAGGATATGTGCTCGATAGCCACCGGTCTGGCTCTCTGCGGAAAAATTGCCGTGACCAATACCTATGCCGCTTTTTATCGGCGCAGTCTTGACCAGATTTACAATGCCATCACCGAAAAAGTTCCGGTGATTTTTGCAGCCCACTACAGCGGCGCCGACTATTTTACCGATGGCAAAAGTCATCAGGCGGTAAATGATCTTGGTTTGTTGCGCTCACTTGGCGAAATTGAGATTTTAGAGCCGTTAAATGGACAGCAGGCTTCAGAAATGCTTGATTATTTGGTTAATCGCATGACTCTCGAGTGGGCTGAAAAAAAATCAAGCATGCCGGCTTATATCCGTTTGCATCGCAGTCTTCCTGAGAATCTGCCTGAGACCCTGGAACCATTTCGACCGTTCCAGTCACAGGTTTTTCGGGTTACCAAAGAAGCTGACCATGAAAACCTTCTTTTTGTTGCCGGACCGCATTTGCTGGCAGAGGCTCTCAAGGCTGCAAAAATAATGGCCGCCGAGAAAATGCCGCTTTGCGTTGTCGCTGTAAATCATTTTGATGACCGCGAAAAGATCCTCAAAAAAATGGTGGAAAAGGCTAATAAAATTTTCACTCTTGAAGATAACCGCCGCGAGACTGGTTTGGGCAGTTTTATTGCCGCTCTTGAGTTTCGTAACCCCGTTCGGATAGGTGTAAGAGAGTATCTGCAAAGTTGTCTGAATCTTGAGCAATGCTTTGCCGACCATCAGATAAACGCCGATGTCGTCTGTAAAGTCGTAAAAAAAGTATTGAGCTGCTCACATAATCGTACCTGAAAATTTGCATTTTAAATTCTTAATTGAACTGGAGTAGATGATGCCGGAGTTTAAATTCAATCACAACAATATCAATGTATTGAATCTCGAAAAAAGCCTTGAATTCTACCAGAAAGCCCTGGGTCTGAAAGAGGTAAGACGCAAGCAGGCCGAAGACGGCAGTTTTGTTCTCGTTTACCTCGGCGATGGTTCAACCGGGCACAGTCTTGAGCTTACCTGGCTGCGTGATAGAACAGAGCCTTACAATCTTGGCGAAAACGAATTTCATATAGCTTTTACAACTGAAGATTATCAGGCTGCCCATGATTTACATGAGAAGATGGGCTGTATCTGTTATGAAAACCCGAAAATGGGAATATATTTCATTGCAGACCCTGACAACTACTGGTTGGAAATCGTGCCCGCGAAAAAGATGAAATAAGGGTCTGAAAAATGAAAGTTCGAAAAAATCGTAGAGGTCTCGGGCAAAATCAGCTTATAATGCTCATTCTGCTGGCGACTTTTGTCGGGATCGGGATTTATTACTACATTCAACACCGTCAGAAACATCCCGATCTGCCGCCGGTAAGTGGGCCATTTGCCTGTCCGATCGAGCCTGGGCTGGCTCAGGCAACCCGCGAAGCCCGTAATCTGGTTTATGGCGGTTTACCGGCTTCCAAAAAGGTGGAATTGACGATTCTGCGAAATATCGGCTATTACACCGGATATTGTGAAAAGCGGAGAAACCCTCTTTGGGTCGCTTATAAGGTTGATGGCAACAGTAAAAACTATAACCTTAAACGGCCCGGTGGCTTTAAGGCTGATATGCGAACCTTCTCACGTATCAGCCCTAATGATTATAAGGCCAGTGGCTACGATCGCGGGCATCTCGCACCCAATTCGGCGATTTCCAGCCAATATGGTCGAGAAGCCCAGCTTGAAACTTTTCTGATGTCGAATATCGTTCCCCAATCTCCAGATCTGAACCGTAAGGTCTGGCAACGTCTCGAAAAAATGGAAAACGATTATGCTCAGAATCTTGAAACTGTCTGGATAATCACCGGCCCGATTTTTGATCCCCATATTCAGCATATTAAGAACCAGGTCGAGGTGCCGGATGCCTTGTTCAAAATTTTGTTTGACGAACAAAAAGGTACGGTTAGAACTCTCGCTTTCATTATTCCTCAGACCGTTCAGGGCAATGAGCCGCTCGACCGTTTTTTAACTTCAATAGATGAAATCGAGAAGCTCACCGGCCTTGATTTTCTTGCCCCGCTTTCGGATGAAAATGAGGACAAACTCGAGGCCGCAGTTGCCAATCGGTTATGGTGAGGAGACAACCATGAAGAATCGTAAAACATTATGGATCGTTGGTGGACTGATTTGCATGGCTTCGATTCTTTTTTATATTTTTGGCTCTACCAGTCACGGGATTTATTGCCGGGCAAAAGTTGGCGCAATCGTTGAATTACCAAATGAAGAGCCCGGCAGTGCCGATAAAATTTACGAGGTTGAGCTTGAGATTCTTTCTGGGCCTTACCTCGGAAAAACGCTTAAGGCTGACCATTTCGATTCTCCTGGTTCGGCTTACAATCTGCAGCTCAATCCTGGAGACATTGTGCTGGCGGTTGTAGAAGATCAGGACGGGCAAATGATCGTTGGCATCGATGAGTATTTTAAATCTCGAAAACTAATGGGCTTGTCATTTTTGTTGATATTGATCATTGCCGTTATTTCAGGCGTGGCAGGCGTAAAAGCCATGCTTGCACTCTTCTTTACCCTGATCATTATTTTTGGCGTGATGGCCCGCTTCCTTCTCGCAGGTTGGTCGCCGATTCTATTGGCTGTTCTGGCTGCCCTGCTGATAACCATAATCAATCTGCTTTTCGTCGCCGGAAGAAGTCGCAAAGCTCTGGTTGCTTCGCTAGGCACCGTTTCCGGGGTCATTCTCGCCGGAATCTTCGGTTACGCTGCTACGGAAATTCTTCATTTAACAGGGTATACCGGTCACGAAAGCACTTTTTTACAGGTTATGAACGCTAATCTGAGTCTCAAGGGCATCATGATTGCCGGCATTATTATTGGTGCACTCGGCGCGGTTATGGATGTCGCAATTTCGATTGCTTCTTCGATTCAGGAGTTAGCTGCTGCCAATCGTGAATTTGGTCAGAAAGAGCTTTTTTCAAGTGGTATGAATATCGGTCGAGATATCATCGGCACGATGGTTAACACGCTTATTCTGGCATACACAGGCGCATCTCTTACCCTGATTCTTGTTTTTGCCATGCAGCGCGAAGATTTTCCACTAATTAAAATCATGAACATGGAATTCATTGGTGCAGAGATCGTTAGATCTCTGGCGGGTTTGTGCGGCATGGTGCTGGCTATTCCGATAACTGCCTGGTTTGCTTCGCATCTCTATGTCTATTCTAAGCAGAAAGCAAGTATCGGCAAGACCGATCTTTCTATAGACTAGAATTTATCTCAAAATTCATAATCCTCATGCCTGCCCAGGCAGGCTTCAGCATGCATTTCAATTATTCTTTTGAGGCAATTTAGAATGAGGGCTTTGGTAAGGGATGGACCTCGCAGTTGCAGACGAATAATTTCATGCTACGGGCACGAATTGTCGTTTGTGCCGCGCCCTTAAGATTTTCTTGCGATTCCGGGGCGTAAGTGTCGATCAAAAGTTCCCATTTTGCAGCAAAAGCCGGAGTGTAAAACTCGACATCAACGCCTGAGGCGTTTAGCATAAGCAAAAAGTTGTCGTCATGCAATGGAATTCCGTCATCATCGACATCATCTATGCCGGTGCCGGACAAAAACATAGTCAAACCGCGGGTGTGCGGACTGGTCCAGTCTTCATCATCCATTTCGCCGCCGTCCGGACGATACCAGATAATATCGCGAACATTGCTGCCGCGAATCTGACGCCCTTGAAAGAATTTAGTTCGATGCAGTGCTGGGTGAGCCAGGCGAATATCGATGATTTTTCTGGTGAAATCAAGCATTTGTTTGGCTTCATCGTTGAGTTGCCAATCGAACCAGCTGATTTCATTGTCCTGACAATAGGCATTGTTATTGCCTTTTTGGGTGCGGCAAATCTCGTCACCACCACATATCATCGGTGTTCCTTGCGAGAAAATCAGGGTTGCCATCAGATTGCGCATTTGTCTGGTCCTGAGCCTGTTTATGCGGTCATTGGTCGTTTCGCCTTCGATGCCACAGTTCCAGGAGCGATTGTCATTGTGCCCGTCACGATTGTCTTCAAGATTCTGATGATTGTGTTTGTGATTGTATGAAACCGAGTCTTTAAGAGTGAAACCATCATGGGCAGTAATAAAATTTACACTCATGTATGGCCGGCGGCCGTCGTTCTCGTAAAGGTCGCTGCTTCCGGTGAGTCGATAGCCGACTTCGCCGGCATATCCGCCATCACCTTTCCAGAACGAGCGCATGACATCGCGGTATTTTCCATTCCATTCGGCCCAGAGCACCGGAAAATTCCCGACCTGGTAACCGCCTTCACCGACATCCCAGGGTTCGGCGATCAATTTTACCTGGCTGATGACCGGATCCTGGTGGATGATGGTGAAAAAGCTTGAAAGCTGGTTCCAATAATGCATTTCGCGCGCAAGAGTCGAGCATAGATCAAATCTGAAGCCGTCAACGTGCATATCCTGAACCCAGTAACGCAGAGAATCCATGATTAATTGCAGTGTTTGTGGGTGAACTACGTTGATCGTATTGCCTGTGCCGGTGTAATCTTTGTAAAATCTGGGATTATCTTTTACCAGACGATAGTAAGTTCTGTTGTCGATGCCTTTGAAGCTCATCGTTGGCCCGTTGTGGTTGCCTTCGCAGGTGTGGTTGTAAACCACGTCGATGATTACTTCGATACCAGCTCGATGCAGATTCTTGATCATCTGCCTGAATTCGCGAACTGCTCCTCCGGGCGACTTGTCAGAACTATAGCGAATTTCCGGGGCAAAAAATGACAAGGTGCTGTAGCCCCAGTAATTTTTCAGGCCCTTCTCGACGAGAAACGGGTCGTCGATGTGTTGATGTACCGGCAATAATTCAAGGGTGGTGATGCCCAGCTCTTTCAAATATTTAATTATTGGCTCTGATCCCATAGCCGCATAGGTGCCTCTTATGGCTTCGGGAATTTCTGGATGCTGCATGGTCATGCCCTTGACATGGACCTCATAAATAATCGATTTGTGGAAAGGATGGCGCGGTCGCTGGTCGCCTTGCCAGTCGTAGTCAGACTCCATGACTATGCCTAGTGGCGTGCCGGAAGCATATTCCAGACTTGCTGTCAGATCCTTGTTTTTGCTGTTCAGGTCATAGGCAAACAGTCCATGCTCATGATGCTCGACATCGCTGACTGCTTTTGCATAAGGGTCCAGGAGCAAAGCGCGCGGATTGAAGCGCAAGCCTTGCTCAGGCTTGTATTGGCCATGCACCCGGTAGGCATAACGCTGGTCAGGTTTGAGACCTTCGATATAAATATGCCAGACAAAAGCGGTTCGATGCCGCAACGATATGCGGGTTTCCTGCAATGACTGGTCGAAAAGGCATAACTCAACCCCTTCGGCGTGTTCTGAAAAAAGAGAAAAGTTTACGCCTTTTCCGTCGAAAGTTGCTCCGAGGGGAAAGGGGCGGCCAGGTTTTACGCGCATCAGAGATCTATTTCCATTCCTTCAGTTACCGCAAAAACTTCGAGATTTGCGCCTTTTTCTCGCACCGTTTGTTGCAGGTTTTCGACTATCTGGTCTAGTTGCTCGTCGGTGCGGTCCGGATCGTGGTGAAAAATGCCGAATTTTTTAACTTTGGCATCCAGAGCAAGTTTTAATGCTTGTTTGTAGGTTGAATGGCCCCAGCCACGAGTTTTTTCGTATTCTTCATCGGTATACTGGGCGTCATGAAAAAGCAGGTCGGCATCTTTGGCGAAATCGACATACTCATAAGGGAGTTTTCCCTCGGGATGCTGGAATCCGAGTTCATTGTCGGTCAGGAAAACGAATGTTTTTCCGTTTTCGTGAAATTTGTAGCCGAAGCCACCGTTCGGATGACTTAGAGAAATCGGCTGCATGCTGATTTTTGTGCATTGGGCACAGCCGGGGCATGAGCAGCCGAAGCTGAAGCGGGCTTTTAAATCTTCAAAATTCACAGGAAAATAGGGGGCTTCAAGCTGCCTTGCCAAAGATTGACACATATAATTTTTGGCTGATGCAACGCCGCAGACATTAATTTTGAACCTGCTGAAATAGGCCGGCATGAAGAATGGGAAGCCCATCAGGTGATCCCAGTGTGAATGCGTTAGAACCAGGCACATTTCCTCGAGATTTTTTTCTTTCAACAGTTCTTTGCCGAGAAAGCGAATTCCCGAGCCCGCATCGACTATGGTCGGATAGTTGTCTTGATTCCTTATTTCGATGCAGGTTGTGTTGCCACCATATTTTATGGTGTTTGTCCCTGGCGTTGGCAGAGTTCCACGGCATCCCCAGACTTTTATCTTCATTCTGACTCCAGTCCTGTTAGTGAATTTGAAAAAAGAATAGCACGACGCTGTTCTTAGTGAAACAGAAATTTAGCTGCGACTCAAAATTTCAATCAGATGATAGCCGAACTGGGTTTGAACCGGGCCGTAAACTTCGCCGATATTGCCTGAAAAAACTACTTTGTCGAATTCCTTGACCATCATACCTGGTCTGAATTCGCCAAGATCGCCACCTTTCTTGCCTGATGGGCATTCTGAGTAGTCTCGGGCAATTTCTGCAAAATCAGTTCCGGAATTGATTTTCTCAAGAAGTTCGAGACACTGTCTCTTGGATTTTACGAGGATATGTCTTGCGCGTGCTGTAGTCATGTGTTTCATCCTTTCATTTCTGGCAGACCGCCAGAATTATATCAGATTTTTCCGGCTCAAACTCGCAGCCGGTGGGGCCAAAAAAGGCAATTTCCTTGAAACCAGCCTCTTTGAGCATAGATTTCAACTCTTTTTGCTCATAAACCTGCATCTGCCAGGAATCGTCAATCTCTTCCGGTTGGTGCGAGCCATTTTGTTTTCTGGTTTTGGAGCGAATGCTGATTATTCGCTCCTTTTCATCGAGTTCACAGTTTCTGACGTGGTTGATCAACTGCCCGTCGATGAGCAATTCACGGCTCATGTAGTTGTATTCTTCAAAACTGCCGGCAACAAGCGCCTGAAAATTGAAGATGTCGACAACGAAAATCCCGCCAATCGTCAGATGGCGCAGGGCGTTGGCGAAAAAATCCCGGCATTGTTGTCTGGTAAGATGGCCGATGGCGTTGAAAATACAGATAGCGGCATCGAATACACCGAGTTCGGCTTCAACCATGTCGCAGACCTTGAAGGTCAGATTGAGGTTTTTATGTTTGGCAGCCTTTTTACTGGCAATTTGCAACATTTCTGAACTTAAATCGGCAGCGGTCACCTGGTAACCGTATTTTGCCAGGCCGAGACTCTGTGCGCCAGTTCCACAGGCAAAATCAACTACCGTTTTAACCTTGTTGATTTTAAAAAGCTCGTTCAAGAAGATATTGAGCTCTTCAGATTCATCAAACCCGGCAAGTTCAAAATAGTCGTAATACGCGGCATAATTTTCGTAATCAGGCTG
>CAZQUE010000055.1:0-29891 GCA_964596185.1 uncultured bacterium
CGAAACACTGGAAGGGGGACCCAGTTATTATGAATGGTAAAGAGAAGATTCTGCAGAGCCGAAAAGGTGCTCTGATGCTGATGCTGCTTGTGGTAATAATTGTTGGCGGGATTGTTGCTCTGAGAATGCTTCCCCAGGAAGAAGTCATTGCCAAAAGACAGAAAGAAAACAGCTTGCATTCGAATCTCAGCCAGATTCGTGAAGCCTTTGATCTTAAGTGGCAGTCTGAACCAACCTGGGCTCCAGATTTAAGTAATAGTGCCGGAATTAAGGCCGCTTTGCAGCAACTGGCGACTGAAAATTATCTTAGAGAAGAAGATATAAAAGATCCTACTGTGCCAACTTATTTATGGGATACGGCTGACATTTACTATTGGCGTGCCTCGACCAATATTGCTTCAAATACCAGTTTTGAGCTTGACGACCCAAGTGATCCAACCTTGATTGCTTCCTGGACCAAAGCTCCCGATACGACTGCCGCTACCGATTCCAATTTTCTCGATCATCCGGCAAACGATGATTATCCGCATCAAAACAAACTTGGTGCTTCGATGCGTAGCGGCGGTTCGTCCTTGAAAATAGTCAGATAATAAAAAAAACGGTTTTCAGGGCTTTTGCAGTTGATCGAATACTTTACCGGCCCATTCCCGGGCAATTTTTGTGCCTTCGCTCCCCCAATAGTGTACTCCGTCACCGCCAGTTTCAGGGTAATGAGTGTAAGGACGTGAATCGACGAAGGTGCCATATTTTTCGGCTTCAGCTTTGAGATTGTTATAGAGCCTATTTTGCTTTTCGGTTGGTTTTTTGTCTGCCCGGCCATTGGGTGGGCCAATCCAGACCACCTGGCAACCGGCTTTTTTAGCAATTTCACAAACTGATTTTACCTGGTTTCTGATTGCTTCTGGTGAAGCATTGATCATGTTTGCGCCTAATGAAAAAACAATGATGCCGGGCTTATAATCCTTTATCAGCTTATTCAGATTCGGAGTTTCACGTGGGGTGCGCCAATCTGCGGGTTGATCGATTTTTCCGGCTTCATCTTTGGCAAAGAAGCCTGATTTGCCGACAGTGCCGTTCAACCACCATGAGGGAGAAGAACCTGAAACGCCAATGGTATTGATCGCGGCTCCAGTGCTGCGCATCAGTTCGTCCATTGCTTTGCCGTAGATCCCACAGGTGTGGGAATCGCCGATATGTAATACCCGGCTGTCAGGGGTTATCAATGGCGCATTGCCTGAGGCAGGTGCAGGAGTTGTGGAGTTTGCATCATTCTGGTTGTTGATCATGTCTTCTTCGGTTGTTATAAGAGCGTTTTGCTGGTTTTCAGAGTTTGTTGAACCGTTGGTATTCTGATCTGCAACTTTGGTGTCGGCAGAAGAGGGTGGCGACAATCTAAGTTGCCAGCCGACCAGAATCAGGTCGGGGTTTTTCAGAAGAGAAGGGTATCTGTCCATATTCCATTGCACAAGGTCGCGCCAACGATGTGCGCTGCCAAGATAGCGTCTGGCAATTCCTGAAAGGGTATTGCCTCTCACGACAAGGTAATCCTGATTTTCTTGAGCTTGCGGCTGATTCAGTAGTGAGTTTATTTCATCAGAAATACCTTCTATTTCTGAAATAACCGAAGAAGTAGAATTTGAACCTTGATTGAAGAGAACTTCAACCGGGTTCTCGCTAAAAGGATTCTGAGCATGGTTCGGGTTTGAAGCAGCCATTATCAGCAGGCCGCAGAGCAGGGCTTTGTGATTCATATTCCCTCCTGGCAATTTTCAGGGCAGGTACCGTACTCAATAATACCAGAAAAAAATCAATAAGTTTACCCGAGTTGATTGTATAAAAACTCCAGCTCTTCTATAATTTCATTCAGGATGATAATTTTAAGAGGAGACAAACCAATGCCTGAAAACCCAAATCGCGAACGCGACCTGGTTCTTTCGCCGAATGAATATTGTTTCATTTCTGATCAGACCAAGGGACACATCGTCGTTTATGTCGGGCCTTACAAGACCAGTCTGGCCAACACAGACCAACCGGTAATTTTCAATGGTATAAACAAAAAATTTGAACGAGTAACTCTCGAACAGGCCATTTCGGTTTTTGCCACCGCGCCAGAAGGCTGGTATCTGGTATTGAAAAATCCGGCAAAAGATAGTATTCAGCCGCCGCATTTCGGTTCGAACAGCTTGCCGGAATTGAAAATCGGTCATAAAGTCAACATGCCTGGACCAGTAAATTTCGCTTTGTGGCCAGGTCAGATGGTTCGGGTTATTCAGGGGCATTATTTGCATTTAAATCAATATTTGATTGTCCGGGTTTACGACGAAGATGCCGCTCGCGAAAACTGGAAGAAGGCTGTAGTCAAGCCCCAGGCCGGAACAACCGAAGAGCCTGCCAAAATCGGCGAGGGTGTTCCCGAATTGACAATGGGAAAACAGTTGATCATCACAGGAACTGAAGTTTCATTTTATATTCCCCCCACCGGCGTTGAAGTCGTTCGTGATGTTGACGGCAATTATCTGCGCACGGCGGTGACTCTGGAACGCCTTGAATACTGTATTCTTCTCGACGAAGACGGCAATAAACGCTTTATTCAAGGGCCCGCAGTGGTTTTTCCAAAGCCGACCGAAACCTTTGTTCGCCGAAACAATACCTGCAAGTTCAAGGCAATTGAACTCAACGAGATTAGCGGGCTCTACATCAAGGTCATTTCCCCTTATGCTGAAAATGGTGTCGAGCACAAGGTTGGCGAAGAACTTTTCATTACCGGAAAAGATCAGATGATTTATTTTCCGCGGCCTGAGCATGCCATAATTAAATATGGTGATCGCGAACTCCATTATGCAGTAGCTATTCCAGCTGGTGAAGGGCGTTACGTACTCAATCGCCTGACCGGAACAATTTCTCTGGTTCACGGCCCGAAAATGTTTCTGCCCGATCCACGCAATGAGGTCATCGTGAGGCGCTTTCTCGAGGCTAAACAGGTGCAATTGCTTTATCCCGGCAATCAGGAAGCGCTTGAATACAATTTTCGTCTGCGAACCCTGGCCAAAGACAAGGGTAAAGAAGAGTATCTCACCGACACCGAGCTGAAAAGCAGGCTGAATGTTGCTATGCCGGCCCCACCACCAGCTGTACCAGCCGCTGATGGGTTCGCCGGGGATGATTTCAAAAGAAGTCCGAATTTCAGCCAACCACGCACCATAACTCTTGATACCAAGTATGAGGGAGCGGTTTCAATTGATATCTGGACCGGTTACGCTGTATTGATCGTAGGTCGTTCCGGGGATCGAAAAGTGGTTGCCGGCCCGCAGACGGTTTTGCTTGAATATGATCAGATCCTCGAAGCAATGGAGCTATCGACCGGAACGCCAAAATCTGATACGAAGACCATTAAAACCGCTTTCCTGCGCTGCATGCACAACAAGGTTTCCGATCTGATCGAGGCTGAGACGAGCGATTTGTGCAAGGTTTATCTGCGTCTTTCATATCGGGTGAATTTTGAAGGTGAGCCTGAGAAATGGTTCAACGTTGAGAACTATGTCAAATTTCTCACCGATCACATGCGTTCGTTGATTCGTGGTGTAATCAAGAAGCATAAGATTGAAGAATTTTATGCCAACACTATCAAGATCGTTCGCGACAATGTGCTTGGTGAAGCTACTGCAGATGGTAAAAGGCCAGGTCGGCAGTTTTCCGAAAATGGAATGAGAATTTACGATCTTGAAGTGCTCGATGTGAAGATTGGTGATGAAACGATTGAAAATCTTCTGGTACATGCCCAGCACTCTGTGGTTAAACAGAACCTCGCTATTTCTTCGGAAAAGCGCAATCTTGATTATGTCGAACAGTCTGAGCAGATCAAGCAGAAAATCGCTACGATGAAGTCTTCGACAACTCGACAGGATCTTGAGTTGCAGATTGAAGAAACCAAAGCCAATTTGTTGCTGAGCCTTGAACGGCTTGAAGCCGAAATTCAGGCGCAGCAGAAGGCTTTGCAGTCTCGGCTCGAAAACCAGGAAACAATCAATAAGATCAAAGAAAAAGAGATTGGTCGCAAGCGTGATCTGGCATCACTTGAAGCTGAAATCGAACAAAAGCGACTTGAACTAAGATTGGAAGAGCTCAAGGCCGAAGTCAGCGGCGTAGTTGATCGTGCCAAGGCAGTTTCACCAGAGTTGGTTGCCGCTCTTCAGGCGTTTGGCGACAAGGCTCTGGCCGAAAAAATGGCCGAAAGCATGGCGCCATTGGCAATTCTTGGTGGTAAAAGCATTTCCGAGGTTTTTGCCCAGCTATTGAAGGGCACCAAGCTTGAAGATGTGCTCAAAAAACCGGTTGTTCCAACGGTAAAGGCTGACTTAAAACCCTAACCGCCATAAAAGCAGCCCCCGGGTTCAGCAATCTGGACTCGGGGGTTGCTTTTGGTGTTTTTGTTTCGGGATTGAAGAAATTACCACAAATTATTACCACAAAAAAATATTTGTAAAATTTTTCTGGCCGCCACGAAATTTCTGTTGATTGCCTTGCATGATCTTAGGCAAGTTCGATCTGGTTTACTTTGCCTTGAAGCCGATTTTCTTCTTTTTCAGTTCTTTGTCGATCAGGTCGAGAATAAAATCAATGCTCTTTCCCTGTGTTTTAACTGTTCTTTCGAGTTCTGAAAGTCTCAGGTTAACCTCTCCATGTATTGCCGCAATAGCTCGAAGCTTTACAAAGGTTCGCATGATCTCAATATTTACCCTGATAGCAATCGGACTGTTTAAAACTCCTGACAACATTGCCAACCCCTGTTCTGTAAAGGCATAGGGCAAGTATTTGATGTTATGGCCGCGCCCACTGTTCAAGGCGCCATTTTGGCGCCTTGTTTCTTCCGCTTCCTCTTTCGTCAGTTCAAACATAAAGTCATCTGGAAAGCGGTCGATATTTCGTCTTACCGCACGCTTTAGCGCTTTCGTTTCTACCTGGTAAAGCTCGGCAAGGTCTGAATCAAGCATGACTTTCTGGCCGCGTATGGTATAAATACGCGTTTCAAGATTTGCCGGTATCAAGTCTTTTGTCATGCTTTTAGGCTCCAGGTTGCTTATTTGTAATTCTATCGGCAACAATAAACAAAACCAATACTGGCGCCCTGAAGTAAACACAGTCAGACAGATTACAGTCTAACCAATGTTGCCATATAGCAAAAAACCCGCTGGTTAAGCGGGTCTTTTAGACTTTGAGAGACTTTAATTTACTGTCTCTGAGTGGAGCTGATCGGGATCGAACCGACGACCTTTTGAATGCCATTCAAACGCGCTCCCAACTGCGCCACAGCCCCATGTTGGTAAAATCTAAAATACCATATTTTTGATTTCGCGTCAAGATTTTAGTCAATTTTTGTTTCGCGCAGCATTTTTGCCGCATCTTCTGGTGGAGTTGGGTTGATATAAAAGCCCGAACCCCATTCGAAGCCGGCAATTTTGGTGAGTTTGGGAATTATTTCGATGTGCCAGTGGTAAAAATCTTTGTAAGAATCAGAACAGGGCGAAGTATGTAGGACAAAGTTAAAAGGCTGTCCAGGCAGCAAGGCCTGCATTTTTTTCAGCGCGGTTTGCAATGCCTTTCCCAGACTCGGAACCAGGCTGTTTTCAATAAGCTCGAATGAAGCCAGGTGATTTTTGGGGGTGATTTCCATTTCAAAAGGAAATCGCGCCGCGAATGGGCAAAAAACTATGAACTGGTCGTCTTCGTAGACAACCCTTGCGCCTTCCTTGGATTCCTGTTTGACTATGTCGCAAAAAAGGCAGCGATCATGGTAGTGGTAGTATTCGCGAGCGCCTTCGAGTTCTTCTTCTATACGTTTGGGAATAATCGGTGTCGCCACAATGTGAGAATGGGAGTGGGAAAAGTTTGAAACTCCCTTGCCACTGTTTTTTACAATCATGAAATGCTTGAAGCGCGGATTTTTTTTGATTTCAAGAAGTCGTTGTTTGTAGGCCCAGATTACTTCGCGCATCTGCTCGTCACTTGCATTCTGGAGACTCGTGTAGTGGTCAGGGGTTTCAACGACCACCTCATGAACACCAATCGAATTCATGGCATCGAACATGCCGATTCCCTCGCGACCGGAATCGCCTTCAGGAGCCAGAATTGGTGAACGATCCGGGATAATTCGAACCCACCAGCCCTTACTGTTGGCACTTGTTCCAGCGGTTCGAAAGGCCAGTGTCTCATCGGGGGTTAGATTCTCATTTCCTTCACAAAATGGACAGGTTGCCGGGTCATCGATGGTTTCTTCAATCTTTTTGAAATCAGAAGGTCTTTTGCCGCGCTCTGGCGAAATGATCACCCATTGCTTCAAAACTGGATCTTTTCTTAGTTGTGGCACTTTTTAAGCTCCTGGGTTCAGTCTGAACCGTTTTTGAGTAAGAATCTGGTGGCATTTTCCGGTGGCACCGGGTTGATATAGAAGCCGGAACCCCATTCAAACCCGGCAACTTTCGTCAGCCGTGGCATAATTTCGATATGCCAGTGAAAGTAATCAGAACAAAGCTCACCACAGGGCGAAGTGTGAATAACATAATTAAATGGCGGGTTGCCCAGGGTTTTTACCAGGCGGCGCAGGGTGCCATGCATGATGTCGGCCAATCCTTCGGTTTCACCCGGATCTATATCCCCAAATGAGTCTTTGTGTTCTTTCGGCGCAATCCAGGTTTCAAAAGGAAAGCGCGAGGCGAATGGGGAAAATGCAACAAATTGTTCGTTTTCATGAATGATGCGGTTGCCTGAACTAAGTTCCTGACGGATAATGTCGCAAAAAACGCATCTCTCTTTGTAGTAATAATATCTTTTCGCACCCTCGACCTCTTCCATGGCTCTTTTGGGAATGATGGGCGTTGCAATGAGCTGGGAATGAGGGTGGTCGAGACTTGCTCCCGCAGCTGCGCCATGATTTTTGAATATCAGGATGTAGCGAAAGCGTCGATCACGCTTTAAATCGCGGTAACGATCGGCATAGGTCCGAATTATCCTTGCAATCTGTTCCCTGGAATAATTTTGAAACCCATCTTCATGTTCGGGAGATTCAATAATAACTTCGTGGGCGCCAATGCCATTCATCATGTCGTACACACCCAATCCAGTCCTGTCGAGATCTCCTTCAATCTGCAGTGCCGGAAACTTATTGGGTATAACCCTGACTTCCCAGCCTGGCTGGTTCGGCAAACTGTCGGGGCTGCGATAGGACATGACCTCGTTGGGGGTCATGCTTTCGTTGCCGCTGCAAAAGGGGCATTTGTTGCTCTGACGCGGCGCAATATCGATTTTGAAGTCCTGGGGAGATTTGGCTTCTTCGTGAAGGATGATCACCCAGCGTTTGGTTACAGGATCTTTTCTCAGTTGTGGCATTAACAGGATTTCCCTTCCCGGGATTGTCTAATTTGCAGGTATTATACACCAAGCCTACCGGGCTGATCAATTTTATAAAAAAGAAAATCAAAATCAACCTGTACAGTTGGAAAAGTAGATTTTGCACAACATTCAGCACCGGGTGCTGTGAAATCGGCGCTGAAATGCACGGATTCTGGCTGTGTGCGCAGAGAAGGAACAATAGGCAAAATCTAGTTGACAACAAGCTTAAGCTTGGTTAATCTATTACGAAATGGAAACAGTGTACTCTTTGGTATACAAAGCGATTTTAATGTAGAGGTAGAACTGTGGGACGAAAGAGAACTTGCGAACTTCCTTTCTGTAAAGGAGTTGTTGAGGGCACCCGAAATAAGCGCAGATGCGATAAGGATCGAAATATTCATCTGCATCAGGTCATTTCCAAAAACGTGCGGAAGATCATGAAGTATATCGAGTCAAAAGATGATTTGACCGCAAACGATGTCAATCGTGACCTGTTCAAGAGTAAGCTTGACAAGAATGAAAAAGGTTCAATGTATCGCTTGTTTCAAGCAATGGTTCGAGAAGGTTATCTTCTTGAAAAAGGCAAAAGAGGTGGTTTGAAGGTTTACGCTTTTTCTGGAAGCAATGAAGCTGTCGTAGAAGAAGAAAAAGTTGCTGAAATTCCCGCTCCGGCACCTGTTTCAGCTCAACCTCAGCCTAAGCCCCGGCAGCTCAGTCCAGAAGAAATTCTTCTCGGCAAACTTCGTGAATTCGTCCATTCCAAGAGTGGACAGTGGAATCATGAAGACTGGCTTTGGTTGATAAATCGCCAGGATATTCGCGAATACGGTCTCTCAGAAGCAGATATCGGAAGAATTCTCGAAGAAGAGAAAACCCGTTATTGGGTTCAGCGAAACCATTATTGATCCGGTTTTAATGAGTTTTTGAATTGTTTTTCGGTAAAGGGTTTTTCTTTCTGGAAAGCCGTTGAGCCGAGGTCGCAAAAAAAGACACTCGTCCGCCATTGTAAAATTCAAGTTGCATAATGGCCGCGGGTGCTTTTTTTGTTGCAAAAATCTCGATGATCGTTCAATTAAAAGTGCCGTCAAAGAAATTTGCATTGTGTCGGTGAAAATGGTTGCGGGTGTGCAGAATTATCCCAAGGCTCTTGCGACAAAGCGACATACTATTGGTTCCGCATTGCAGAGGGTTGGCAGCAAGGGCTGTGAGTGCTTTTCAATGTCGGTAGTGACTAATCTTGAATAAAAGAAGCTGCCTCGGGTGAGGCAGCTCTGCTGATTCAGGCTTTATTGGCGTGATTATTCGTCTTCGTCTTCGAAATCGTCGTCTTCGTCTTCAAAGTCGTCGTATTCTTCGAAATCGTCTTCGTCGTCAAGATCTTCTTCTTCGTCTAGATCTTCTTCTTCGTCGTCGAAATCGTCTTCGTCTTCTTCCTCTTCTTCATCTTCTTCGAAGTCGTCATCTTCGTCGTCGAGATCTTCTTCTTCGTCGTCGAAGTCTTCTTCGTCGTCATCGAAGTCTTCTTCTTCGTCGTCGAGATCTTCTTCTTCATCATCTATATAATCATCGTCGTCGAAGTCGTCAAAATCGTCTTCGTCGTCGAGATCTTCTTCATCTTCATCGTCAAGGTCATCCCAGTCAGTCTGGGCTGCGAGAACTTTAATTTCTTCATTTTCAAACATCTTCGGCATGACGATAACCCCTTTCTAATAAAAGCGATTGATAGATTAATCTTAATTAGATTTGAATGCAATATAGACATACTTTAAAATATGTGTCAACAAAAAAAGTTAAAAAACAATCAAGAGTTATCACACAGAGATCAGAATAAATAAATTGTTTGTTGATCAACTGTACGATTGCCGCCGGGTCAGGGTACCTAAATTCCTTGACTTAAAAACGTTGTTGGGATATACTGAACGTTCCATTTATGCTCTGAGGTATTGAAAAAGGAGTCTCATCGATGTTTCAGAATCTTTCTGAAAAGCTTGCTTCGGTTTTCGATAAATTGCGCAGATCCGGCAAGCTCACGGAAAAAGATATCGAAGTTGCGCTTAACGAAGTTAAGATGGCATTGCTTGAAGCAGATGTCAACTTTCGTGTTGTCAAAAATTTCGTCAAGAGCGTTAAAGAGAAGGCGATGGGGGCCGAGGTCCTTTCAAGTCTGACTCCTACTCAGCAGGTAATCAAGATCGTTATGGCGGAGCTGACCCAGTTGCTGGGCCAGGAAAGAGCCAAAATACAGATCTCACCCAAAAAACCCACGGTGATTATGATGACCGGGTTACAGGGTTCGGGTAAAACCACGACAACTGCCAAACTCGGGCTGTATATGCGAAAAGAGGAAAAGAAGAATCCTCTGCTGGTTGCCTGCGACGTTTACCGTCCCGCAGCGATTAAGCAGTTGCAGGTTCTCGGCGATCAGTTGAGCATGAAGGTTTTTGCCGGCGAGACCGGAACCAGACCTGCAGAAATCGCCCGACAGGCGATAGAGCATGCTCGAGACAACGATTTTGACGTAGTGATTCTTGATACCGCCGGTCGTTTGCACATTGACGAGCAGATGATGGGCGAAATAAAAGAGCTCAAAGAAGTCGCTGCCCCCCATGAGGTTCTGCTGGTGGTCGACGCGATGACCGGTCAGGATGCGGTCAACATGGCCAAGAGTTTCAATGAAATGCTTGAATTGACCGGTCTGATTTTGACCAAACTTGACGGCGATGCCAGAGGTGGCGCGGCCTTATCAATTAGAGAAGTTACCGGAAAACCGGTTAAGTTTGTCGGTATCGGTGAAAAAGCATCGGCTCTTGAACCTTTCTATCCCGAAAGAATGGCTCAGAGAATCCTTGGTATGGGCGATGTGCTTACCTTGATTGAAAAAGCCCAGGCCAATATGGATGCCGAAAAAATGAAGGAAATGGAGAAGAGAGTTCTTGAAGCTGAATTCAATTTCAATGATTTTCTTTACCAGCTGAGCCAGATAAAAAAGATGGGGCCACTCGACCAGCTATTGGGAATGATTCCGGGAATGTCCGGAATGGCCGGTAATCTTTCTGAGTTTTCCTTCGATGATAAGAGATTCAAAAAGTTTGAAGCAATTATTCTTTCCATGACCAATGCGGAACGAAATTGTCCCGATCTGATCGACGGATCGCGAAGAAAACGCATTGCTGCAGGAAGTGGTAATGATATTCAGGATGTCAATCAGCTGCTCAAACAGTTTGCGCAGATGCGTAAGATGATGAAACAGCTTGGCAGTCTTGGCAAAAAACGTTCGAAAATGTCAAAGTTCTTTGGAATGTAAGCGCCGCTTTACGCGGTTTTAGTATTAGAAAAGGAGTTTATATCAATGGCCGTTTCAATCAGACTGAAAATGCTTGGAACAAAACATCGCCCCTGTTACCGTATTGTGGCTCTTGACAGTCGCAAAACCCGTGACGGGAAAACCCTCGAAAATCTTGGACAGTATGCTCCCCTTACCGAGCCTGCAGGCCTGGAAATTCGTGAAGACGCCGTTCTTGAACTGCTCAACGACGGTGCCGTTCCTTCTGAAACCGTGAAGAACCTTCTCAAGCAGAAGGGTATCATCAAGGTTCCCCAGAAAAATGAAAAGGGCGAAGTTAGATTCGTTTGGACCAAACGTGCTTAATAGCACATCTCTGGAGTACTGTTAAATGACAACAATGGTTCAGGGTATGCTGGAAAAGCTGGTGAAGGCTCTGGTAGAGCATCCGGATGAAGTGGTCGTGACCCCGATCGAAGGCGACAGCACTGTCGTTTTTGAAGTTCAGGTTCATGCCGACGATACCGGAAAAATAATCGGTAAAAAAGGCAGAACGATCAACGCTCTGCGCACGATTATTCGATCATCAGCCACTACTGGTGCCAAGAAAGTGATTATGGAACTAGTCTGAGCATTGCTCAGACCGGTTTGAAAATGATGACCCCGGGAGTTTTCAAGTTCAACAAAAACTCTTCTGATGAACAATCAGAATGGGTGGCGGTGGGCAAGATACTTAAAACTATCGGCCTCGATGGGTGGGTTCGTGTCAGTATCATGACTGATTTCCCAGACAGGTTCGAAGAGGGAGCCGAGTTTCATTTTCAGACCAGGGCGGGTTCGCCCGTGCCATGCACAGTTGCCGATGTTCGCGAGCATTACAACGAGAACATTCTTGAAGTAAGGTTCGCCGGTCTCGATGATCGTGATGCGGTTCTGCCATTCACAGGCGCGTATCTGGTGATACCCAAAAGTGAACGGGAACCGACTGACGATTCGAGCTTTTATCCTGACGAGATTCAGGGTCTGGACCTTCTTTCGCCTTCGGGCGAAAAGGTGGGAACGGTTTTAAAACTTGAAGCCGATGCTCCCAGCCCTTACCTGGTAGTTGATTCCAGGGAATATGGCGAGGTTCTGATTCCGTTTCGCAAGGTGTTTTTTGCTGAAATCAGCAAGAAGAAAGCACGATTGAGGCTCAGCCAGGAGCTCTCTGTGCATGTGCCGGCAGATTGAAATGCGGGTAGACATTATAACCCTGCTGCCCGGGATCTTTGACAATGTATTTGCTGAAAGCGTTCTCGGCTCGGCCATCAGAAACGGCCTGATCGAAATAGTTCTGCACAATTTTCGTGAATACGGCGATGGTCGGCATAGAACGGTTGACGACACACCTTTTGGCGGTGGTCCGGGCATGGTGTTGAAGCCAGGCCCCCTGATCAACTGTTTAAACGAAGTGCGCGCAGCAGCCCAGCCGGCCCCGGTCATTGGCCTGACTCCCCAGGGAGTTCGGTTCGATCAGCAGGCTGCCAGGCAATTGGCTCATTATGAGCGAATTATTCTGGTTTGTGGGCGCTACGAGGGCTTCGATGAACGGATAATCAATGAGTTTGATCTGCAGCTGTCAATCGGTGACTATGTGTTAACTGGCGGTGAAATTGCGGCAATGGCAATTGTCGATGCAGTTTCTCGCATGATCCCGGGAACAGTTGGCAGGCAGGAATCGGTAGAGCAGGATTCGTTCTTTGACGGTCTGCTGGATCACCCACAATATACCCGACCCGCAACCTGGGAAGGGCAAACGGTGCCGGCAGTGCTGCAACAGGGCAACCATGCCGCTATCGAAAAGTGGCGCAAAGCGCGTTCACTTTTGAATACTGCCGTTAACCGCCCCGACGTTTTCAGAACCGCTGGTCTTGATGATAAAGACCGCAATGAATTTCAGCAGCTGCTGAAATCGGGTTCTGACTGACTAAATTTTTTGAAAATCAATCCGGAAGGAGTTTTATCAATGAATCCTGTTATTGAAAGTATTGAAAGAAACTATCAGAAAAAAGAAAGCGACATTCCTTCTTTCGTTCCTGGTGATACCATTCGCATGGAAATCAAGGTTCGTGAAGGAGAAAAAGAAAGACTGCAGGCTTTTGAAGGCGTGGTAATTGCCCGTCGTTATGCCGGTCTGCGCGAAAACTTCACCGTAAGAAAGATTTCTTATGGCGTTGGTGTCGAAAGAACTTTCCTGCTGCATTCACCCAGCATTGCTACAATCAAAGTAATGCGCCGTGGTAAAGTTGCTCGTGGCAAGCTCTATTATCTGCGTGCCAGAGTTGGCAAGAAAACCCGCGTCAAAGACAAAATCTTTGCTAAGGACAATAACTGATCTTGCAAGAATCAACCTCGTCCGACCGCAATGTCGGAGTGTATATCCACGATTTATCGATCAGATATGCTGAGCAGGTTATTCCGCTCGATGCGCTGGATACTGAAGAAGTGCTTGCCGAGAGGCAATTGCAGCTTTCAGGCAGCGTCAGCGGAAAGCTTGAAGATGGAATTGAACTGAGAATTGATAGGGTTTATCGGCCAGCCTTTAAACTCAGGTCAGCTGATGTTCAAAAAATCGAAATAAATCGCGGAAGATTCCGGACTGATCTGAAGCTGCACAACGGAATCAACAAACTGAAACTCAGTGTTGTTGATTCCGAGAGTGCTGTTTTAGACAGCAAGGAATTTGAATTGCATTACAAAGGCTCGTTTCGCGAATGGAACGAGACGATTTTCATCGCTTTTTTTCTGGCGATTATCATTCGCAGCCTGGTTATCCAGGCATTCTGGATCCCCACCGGAAGCATGGAACCAACCCTTTTGGGTGAAAAGCGCGAACCTTTTTCTCAAAAGCTCGAGCGCAATGGCGACCGCATTCTGGTCAGCCGCTTTGCTTATGTAATCGATCTTTCACTTGATGGCCGGCTGCCTTTTGGGCCAAGAATATGGCTGAAAAAACCCAATCGGGGCGATATCATCGTTTTCAAATATCCCGACCCCGATAAGAGCAATCCGCCAAAAGATTACATTAAGAGAGTCATCGGCATCGCCGGCGATCATATTTTAATTGAAAACGGCATCGTTTATGTTAATGGTGTTGCTCTTCAGGAACCCTATATCGCAGAACCTCCGGTAAGAGATTATGAGACTGTGGTTCCTGCCGAAACGGTTTTCTGCCTCGGTGATAATCGAAACAACAGCGCTGACAGCCGATATTGGGGGGCAATGCCGTTGACCAACCTCAAGGGGCAGGCGATTTTTGCTTATCTGCCGTTAAAAAGAATTCACCCGATTCGAAGTTACCCTCATCCTTATGTCCGTCAAGCGGCAGAGGCCGGGGGTTCAGATATCTGAGCCATGAAAAGAGAACTGCCTGGTCACATAAAAAAGGCATTTAAATCAATCGATAGATTTTTACCAGTTGTCGATCTGATTGTTGAACTTGTCGATGCCAGAATGCCGCAGGGATCGCGTTTGGCTGGCCTAATCGACCGCCTTGGCAAGCAATCGCTGATTGCTCTTGGCAAATCTGATCTGGCAGATCCTGAAGAAACAAAAAAATGGATCGCGCGGTTCAAATCCGAAGGAAATGCTTGTCTGGCTCTTGATTCCCGCAACCGCTCTTCGGTTAAAAAGGTTGCGGCAATGATTCAAAAGCTGGCTTTTGCACAAAAGCCAGGGGTTAAGACCCCGACCAGGAAAGTGCGTCGAGTGATGATTATCGGAATTCCCAATGTCGGGAAATCGACGCTGATCAATTCTCTGGCGGGCAGAAAGGCTGCTCGTGCCGCCAATATGCCAGGGGTAACCCGGGATATTCAATGGATAAAGTTGTCCGGCCAGCTTGAATTACTTGATCTACCAGGTATCCTCGACTTTTCGTTGCTTCGCCGCGGCAATATTCTTAAATTGATTAACACCATGCCTGGCAATGAAAATGATTCGGAGGAGCAAGCTCGGCTTTTATGTGAAGTTCTTACCTTAACTGGTTGCGCTAACATTATTCCTGGGCTTCTGGAAGCCGAGGGCCAGTTTGATCATTTTGTGCGCGAGTATGCGGGTAAAATGAATTTTCTGCTCAAGGGCGGTGAAGTTGACGAAAATCGTGCTGCCGCGGATCTGATCAAGAGATTTCAATCCGGAGGTTTTGGCCCGGTAACCATTGAAAAGTCTGATCGGGATATGCTGTTTGTCGAGTCAGAATTAGAGAGTGATTCGGAGGAAGCAGATGCTTGAGTCCGGAGAAAGTTTTGAACTAAGTGAAGATCTTTCCCGACATTTGCTCGGTCCGTCGGAAAATAATGGCCTGGCATTGTTGCAGAGCATTCCTGGACTGACCACCCGTGCTCGAGGCAATAGTCTTTTTTTCGATGGTGAGCCGGAAAAAATCGCTCTGGTTAGAAGGTTTTTGCAGGCTCTGCAATTGAAATTGCGTAATGATGAAAGCTTGGATCCCTTCGAAGTAAAAAGGGTTTTTGAACAGATGAACGATCCGGAATTTATCAAGGCCGGCCGCGATAATGGCAAGGGATTTTCCTTTGCTGAAGTAATTCAGACTTCAGCCGGGCGTTCGGTAAAGCCGAAAACCCTGATGCAGCAGACCTATGTCGACGCAATTGAAAAGAACATCGTTACCATTGCCCGTGGACCCGCAGGAACCGGCAAAACCTATCTGGCAACCGCAATGGCAGTCAGGGCTTTAAAAGAGAAGAAGGTCAGCCGGATAATTTTGTCGCGCCCGGTCGTTGAAGCCGGAGAAAGTCTTGGCTATCTGCCGGGAGATGTCAAAGAGAAGGTCGATCCTCACTTCAAGCCCCTCTATGACTCAATTCAGGAGTTCATTGGTACCGGCAAGTTCGAGCAGTTTCTGCGCCAGGGAATCATTGAAATCACTCCGCTGGCTTATATGCGCGGTCGCACCTTCAATGAATCGTTCGTGATTCTCGATGAGGCACAGAATACGACTTTGGCGCAGATGCGCATGATTTTAACCCGTCTTGGCTATGGTTCTCGCATGGTAGTCACCGGCGATCATACCCAAATCGATCTTCCTCACCGTGAAGACTCTTCATTATTGTTTTTACAGCATATCCTAACCGGACTGGATTCGGTTTCCTTCATTGACTTGACTGATAAAGACGTGATAAGGCATGAAATAGTCTGCCGAATAATCAAAGCATTTGATAATTTTTTAAACAGGAACAATAAAAGAATTTGAGTGAAAAAACCAACATAATATTATCGAGTTTTCTCGAATGGCTGTGCATTCCGGCCAAGGATCAGAAGCGATTTCTTTTTCGTCTGGCTGCTCTTTTTATATTGATGGTCTTTGTCATGGTCATCGACCCCAGTGGCTTCAGTCCTGATGTCATAGAGGGGCGGCCTGCGCCCAAGACGATAAGATGTCCCCGGTTGATCAGTTTCGTAGATGAACAGAAGACTAAAGAGCTGCGAAACCTTGAAATGGAAAAGGTTTTGCCGGTATACGCTCCGATAGAAAATGCTGAAGAGCAGATGTTCGATCGTTTCGACCGCTTTACTTCAAGCCTGAAAGATTATTATCAGGACTTACGTGAACTTTCACCGGCGGAATCGCCCGAAACGCTCATTGCATCTTATTTCCCTTCGGAAAGCCTGCTCGAACCCGAGCGTCTGATTCAGCTGAAAACGTTCAAGCCGGCTCAGCTGGAGCGCCTGGTTTCGGTTTCCCGGCGTATTCTGGGCAATATCAGTCAGAAAATTATTACCTCGCAGAATCTTGAAGTCATCAAGGCCGAAGTGAAGGGCATGGTCGATGCATACCCTGAAGGGGCAAGTTTTAAATTATTGATGACCAGTTTGATAAGAAACTCTCTTCTGGTAAATGCCATCGAAGATGAAAAGCTGACGCGGCAGCGAAAAGAAGCGGCGGCAAGATCAATTCAGCCGGTAAAAAGAACCTTTCAGAAAGGGCAGAAAATCATCGATGAGGGGGTTATCGTATCTTCTGATGATTATTATGTGCTTAGAAGAATTGCCAAGCAGCTGCAAAAAAACAAGGTTCTGTCACTGTCTGGAAATTTTCTGATGGTTTTGCTGGTTTTGGTAACTTCTCTGGTTTATTTGCGACTCGAAAGTCCAAATATTCTCAAGGATCATGAACAATTGCGATTGCTAGGCGTGTTATGTCTTATAACCGTCGCTCTTGCCAAGGTTGTGCATGGAGTTGCCGTTTCTTTTGATAAGCCGCATCTTGCAGTTCTGCTTACGCCTTTGCCGACGATGGCTTTACTGATGACCATGCTTCTCGATTCAACCATCGCCTTGTTTCATGTTGTGCTGATGGGCATGCTGATGTTCATCATCGGCGAAGCTAACGTTAAATATGTTGTTGTCAGCATGTTTGGTGCAATTACCGGCATACTTGCCTGGCGTTCTGCCACCAGAGCCAGTGACGTGCGCAATCTCATCGGATCATCCGGCTTAAAAATCGGCATTGCTTCAAGCATTTCGATGCTTGCTTTCATTTTGCTCGACACAGAAAGCTTTTCAGCCATGAATGTTCAGGAAATCCTTATGGTTGCAGGGTTCGGTCTGATGAATGGTGTCTTTTCAGGCATCCTGGCCAACGGGGTTTTGCCCTATATGGAAAGCATGTTTTCACTGGCCACGAGTTCGCGATTGCTCGAACTTGCCGATTTGTCTCAACCCTTACTCAAGAGGTTGGCTGAGGAAGCCCCGGGAACCTATCAGCACAGCGTTGCGGTGGCCACTCTGGCTGAAGCTGCCGCCAACGGTATCAATGCTGATCCATTGCTGACCAAGATTGCGGCCTATTTCCATGACATCGGCAAGTTGAAACGACCGATGTATTTCAGTGAAAATCAGAGCGATGAAAACCGCCATGACCAGGTTACGCCCTACATGTCGAGTCTGATTCTGATCGGTCATATTCGCGACAGCCTCGATCTGGGCCGCGAATACGGTCTACCCGAGCGGGTGCTGTCGATTATGTCGCAGCATCATGGCACGACCCTGATAAGTTACTTTTTCGAAGAAGCCAAGAAAAATAAAGATGGCGAAGAGGTCAACGAAGAAAGATTCCGTTACCCTGGGCCAAAGCCGCAGACCAAAGAAGCCGCCATCGTTATGCTGGCCGATTCAGTTGAAGCCGCGGCGCGAACCTTGCCTCAACACACTCATAGTAAAATCGAAGGCCTGGTGCAAAAAATTATCGAACACAAGCTGAACGACGAAAATCAGCTTGATGAAAGCGATCTAACCCTGAAAGACATTGAAAAAATCGAACAGATATTTGTCAGAACGATATCTTCAATGTACCATGGCAGAATAGATTATCCCGGTAAACTTTCGAACCAGCCGAAGGGAGCAACTGATGGAAGTTCTGATCAGTAACAATCAGTCTTTGTTGAAAATAGATCTTGAGAAGATCAAAGAAATTGCCCAGGAAATTATGAAGTTCGAGGCAAGCCCCGAAAAGGCGGAACTGTCTCTGGTATTTTGTGACGATGATTTCATTCAGAAACTCAATAAAGACTACCGCGGAAAAAATGAGCCAACCGACGTTTTATCCTTTCCTATGGATGAAGAAAGCTTTGAGTCTGAAGTTCGCATGCTTGGTGATGTCGTTGTCAGTATCGAAACTGCAATGCGCCAGGCGGATGTGATCAAGCACGATCCTTTTCTCGAAGTAGTTTTTCTTCTGATTCATGGAATTTTGCATTTGCATGGATACGAACATTCTACTAAGATTTTTCGCAGGCAGATGCGTGACAGAGAAGTTTCAATTTTTCGACACCTGTGTGAGAAAAAGTTGCTAAATTGTCTCGAAACAGATGAATGCTCTCCTATTATTAAAAGAGCTATTGAAGTTGACTAGACAGTAAAGGTGGATATTTTTTAAGCTTATGGAAGACTCCCTATCTGGTCTAATTTTTATCGGCCTTCTCGGCCTTTCAGCTTTTTTTTCAGCGACTGAAACAGCTTTTTTTGCTCTTTCGCCACTTAGACTCAAAAAGATAGAGTCAGAGGGCGACGAGCGCGCTGCAGAAATTCTAAAGGTGCTGGCCGACAAGCAACGGATGCTTATGACCCTGTTGCTCGGAAACACCATGGTTAACGTTATTGCAACTGCGATGGCTACTCAGTTCATCGTCAATTACCTGCCCAAATCGCCAGTAGCAGAATGGCTTGGCACGAGTGTCACCATGGGCGTTGCTATCGCATCGGTGGTTATGACTATTGTTTTGCTGATTTTTGGCGAAATTACGCCGAAAACAATCGCTATTTACGGCGCTTATGGCTATTCACGCATAGCGGTCAAACCTTTGCGTCTGGCAATGTTGCTGTTTTACCCGATCACAGCTCTGGTAACCTGGTTTATGGGGCGGGTTTTTCCGCGCTATTCAGACTGGAACAGTCATTTGGGGTCTTCGACTTCGATGGATGAGATTGACAGCTACTTCACCCTGGGGGAAGAAGTTGGCATTATCGAGCGTGATGAAAAGGAAATGATCAACTCAGTTTTCGAATTTGGCGAAACCCTGGTGCGGGAAGTGATGATTCCCAGGCCGGATATCATTTCAATGCCGATAAACATCAGCCTTGAAGATCTTTTACAATTTATCAGAGAGGACGGGCATTCCCGTTTTCCGGTCTATGACAACAGTCTCGATCGAGTAGTTGGTATTCTTTATGTTAAGGACATTTTGATGAAGCTCGATGAGATCAAACAATCCTATGATCTATTCAAGCTTTTGCGTGCTCCGTTTTTCGTGCCGGAAACCAAAAAGCTCGATGACCTGCTTAGCGAATTTCAGAAAAGAAAACAGCACATGGCGATGGTTGTCGACGAGTATGGCGGAGTTTCAGGCTTGGTGACGATTGAGGATCTGCTTGAAGAAATTGTCGGTGAAATCGTCGATGAATATGATCTTGAAGAGCAGGAACCACTGATGCGCATCGAAGAAAATGTTTTCAGCGTCGATGCAAGATACAGCATCAAGGACTTCGAAGAAGAGCTAAGCTTCCAGCTTGACTATGAAGATTCAGAGACGGTCGGCGGTTTTGTTCTCGAAAAACTTGGGCGAATTCCACAAAAAGGCGAGGTTTTCACAGAACCTCAGGGTACTTTTCAAGTAACTGAAATAAAAGGAAACCGGATTCTCAGGGTCAGATTCAACAAAAATCCCGAATACAATTTTGCCGGCAGCTGAATCTGCCGTTGAAAGCCAGGTTCGATGGGCTATCTTTTTTACATTCTGCTGGTTGCACTGTTTTTGTCGTTAAATGCTGTTTTCAACGGCGCTGAAACAGGCCTGGTCACCCTGGATATTGATTATCTAAAATTCAAGATTCGCACCAAGTCCAATCCCAGCAAAGAAAATCGTTTACTGAAAATTGCCAGATCGCCAGAGAACTATCTGGCAGTAACTCTCCTGGGAATCAACAGTTGTCTGGTCATTTCAACCTCTCTGTTGACCGTTCTTCTGGAAGAACTTGGGCCAAGGGCTCTGCAGATCGGTACTCTGGTCGACTCAATTTTCATTTTTTTTGCCTGTGAATTTCTACCCAAATTGATTTTCAGCGATCGGCCATTGAAATTCTGTTTAAAATTTTTGCCGATCCTGGTAATCGCCGAATTCATATTTTATCTGCCGGTAAAAATCGTTACATTTCTCACAAGAAAGGTTATGGCTCTTTTAAATCTGCCTACCGACAAGATTGAAGGTCGGCTGTCCCGTGAAGAATTGCTGATTCTGCTGACCTACGGTCTTAACTCCGGAACCCTTGAGGAAAGCTCCAGTGAAATGGCCAAGGGCATTATCGAATTGCGAGAAACATACGTAAAAGAAATCATGATTCCGCGACCACAGGTTCTGGCTCTTGAAATCAGCACACCCATAGATTTGGCCCGAAAAACTGTAATTCAATCGGGTTTTTCCCGGGTACCTGTTTACGAAAAGGAAATAGATCGGATCGTCGGCATTCTTTATTTCAAAGATCTTTTTCTCAAGGGCGACAAGATAAAATCTCTGGGAGAAATAATGCTCAAGCCTCTGTTTGTTCCGGAAATGAAGCCGGCTATCGAGCTTTTCAGGGAAATGCGTGAAAAAGCCTCTCAGGTTGCGATTGTTGTCGACGAATATTCGAGTGTCTGCGGAATCGTAACTTTTGAAGATCTGGTTGAAGAGGTCGTCGGCGAAATTCATGACGAATTCGACAAGCCGCGCAACAAAATCAAATTTAACGATGATGGCTCGATAACCGTTCGTGGAGATGTTCCGCTGTTTGAATTGAACGAGGTTGAAGAGTTCAATTTCACTTCAATAAAAGGTGTTGCAACAATTAATGGACTGATTCAGGCTTATCTTGGTAAAATACCATGCGCAGGCGAATCTTTTCTGCTTGACGGATTTCGTATGCGAATCATCGCCAGTGATGAGCGAAAAATTGAATGGATCAAGATTTTAAGGACACAGGTCGAAAAATGAAGCTGCCGATTCAACACGAAAGACTTAATCGAACCCTTGACCGGGCGGTGGTTCGCATCGAAAATTTTCTGCTGCAGCTGCGAAAATACCTGCTGACCGGCATTCTGGTTCTGGTTCCGATGGCGGTAACCATCTATATTATGTATTTTCTATTTCAGCTAACCGATGGACTGCTGGGAGTGGCTGTTGCCAAAACCATTGGTTATCGGATTCCAGGCATGGGGCTGTTTTTAACCGCGCTTATCTGCATTGTCGCTGGAATAATTGCGCAAAACTATGTCGGCCGACGAATCCTGTCGGGAATCGAGGGTTCGCTCGAGCGCATTCCGGTGGTTCGCTCTCTCTACAATGGTATAAAACAGGTTGCCGACGTGGTAGTTCAGAAAAACCGCGGCGAGTTCAAAAGAGTCGTCATGGTTGAATATCCCAAGGAACACAGCTGGACGCTGGGGTTCGTTACTGCGGACTTTACCGTGCCGCTGCGCTCAGAAACAATCGATGAGCGAAAAATGGCTACGGTTTTCATTCCGACGACGCCGAACCCGACTTCGGGATTTCTTTTGATTATCGAGAAAGAGCGCATTGTCGATACGCACATGGATATTGAAGAGGCCATGAAAGTAGTTATTTCCGGTGGACTGGTCCAGCCGGGACGTGCTCCTGAAGGGGCTGAAGAGGCAAAACTCGATGAGTTTGCCATTCCCCACTAATCAAGCTTACGAGGAAATTTGATGAACCGACGCACTATTTATTTGTTGATGCTGCTATTTGCGGGGTTCAGCTGTGTTTTGCAGGCTGAAAAAATTGATGAAATCAAAAAATATTTTGAACTCAGAGATACGCTGAGTCTGGTGAACCTTGAAATGAAGAGGGCGCTGGCCCCGGGCTCCCGTTCACCGATGCTTGTTGACCAGGCTGCCGAGCAAAACCTTACCCGACTGGTGATGTTTCTCGAAGGCCGGGTCAAAGATTTTGCACGAATGAACACGCCGTTGAAACAACACTATATTCGCAATCTCAATAGCCTGTTTCTAGAAACCAGGTATTTATACGCCAATGTTTTGGTGAAAATCCGCAGCAAGCCTGTTAATCAACTTAAAAGCCCGGTTGTCTCAGAAAAAACAGCTTCTGCTGCAAATGATCTTCAGGCCCGTCCTTACTTCAAACCAATAGATTTGCGTACCTTGTTCAGTCCTGGTTTACTGAAAAACGAAGATTTGAAGAAGGCTGAGCAGGTTTGGGCAAATCAGATGCAGGAAAATGCCTCGAATGCGACCAATATCGCTGTTGGCTCCAGTCAGAATGAGTTGTTCAACAAGACGCCAATTGCGCCGGTTAGACCAACTGTGCCAGTAAAATCCTCTTCTCCGGCTTCTATGGTCGCGCCGGCATCAGTGATACCGGTTGCTCCAGACAAAGTCCTGCCGGTCGTGGCCTCTACTCAGGTAGAAATTCATTTGCCGCCAACCAGTTTGCCTGAAAAAACCGAGTTGAGCGATAATGCACATCTGAAAACCACCGGGAAGGTAGCTGACATCCCAAAAGTTGTCGCTCAGCCAGAAGTTGTCGCTCCGGTTTTGCCGAAAGAGACAAAGATTGAAACCGTTGCTACGCAGTCGGCTCGCCCTGAAACCCCAGTGAACCCTATTGTTGAGAAAAAAGTTGAAGTTGTGCCGCCTCCATTCGAACAGAATCTTGCGAGTGCTGCCGTTATTGTGCCGGTGGCTTCGGCGACTTTGCCGACTTTGTCGAACGCTTCTGCTTCGGCCGCATTTATGCGACCGCTGGCGGTAATGATCGAAAATCATCGTAAAGCCCGCCCGCAAAGTGGCCTTATCGACGCTGAACTGGTTTATGAAATGCCGGTCGAAGGGGGAATAACACGATTCATGGCTGTTTTTCTGCATGTCCCCGGAATCCTCGGCCCGGTGCGCAGTTGCCGTGAATACTTTGTCGATCGGGCCCTGGAAATCTCGGCTCTGTATGTGCATTGCGGTGGTAGCCCCAAAGGCTATGCCTATCTGAGCAAATCAAAGATCAATTCGATCGATGAAATCAAACATGGCAAGCCTTTTTATCGTGATAATTCCCGAAAAGCGCCACACAACCTTTACAGCCGTGGCAGCAGCCTGGTCGATTATATGCAGAATTCTGTGCCAATGAAGCTGGCAAAGCAACAGTTGCCTCTGAATTATGGCTTGAATCCCAGTCTGGGCAGCCAGCCCGGAACTGAAATTTTTATCAGATATCACGGAAATTATAATACCTCATATAAGTTTGCCAATGGCTTATACGAACGATATATGAATGGTGCTAAACATGTCGACCGTGAAAACGGCAAGCATATTGCCCCGGCAACGGTAATTCTTCAGACGGCCAATATGAAAACCGTAGACTCTGCGGGGCGTCAGGAAATAAGTTTCGTCGGCAGCGGTTCAGCGCAAATCTTTTATCGCGGAACGATGATCGCAGCGCGTTGGCACAAAAAAGATGAAAAATCGATGACCGATTATCGCGATGCTCAGGGCAAAAGTCTGGTATTTGACAAGAGTCGTCCGATTTGGATTCAGGTAGTTTCGCCTAATCTTAAAGTCGTCATCAATGGAGTTGATCCAGAAAAAAATAAAGAAGAGAAAGCGGCAGACAAGACAAAACCGGTTGAAACCAAGGTTGAAAAAGCCGCAGAAAAGAGTTGAAATGCAAAAGTTCGCAGCAATAGGGCTTTTTGGTCGTGCCAATGCCGGCAAGTCGACCCTGATAAATGCAATCGTTGGTGAGAGGGTTTCGATTGTTTCGAAAAAGCCTCAGACAACCCGCAAAAGAATTCTCGGTATCATGACCGAGAAAGATACCCAGTTGGTGTTTTGCGATACCCCGGGTTTGCATCAGATTAAAAATAAGCTCGACGCATTCATGCATGCGGAAATAATGGCAACCCTGAAAGGTCTCCAGGCCGGGCTGTATCTCGTCGACCTGGCTGATCTGCGTCCGGAAGAAGATCAGAACTACCTTGAACAGATGCGTTCCGAAACGCAGTTTCCGCTGGTGCTGGTTTTTAATAAAGCCGACCTCGTCGAAGAGCAGCTAGTAAAGCAGGCTGAACAGACTTACGCCGAATTTTTTCCCTTTACCAGAACCTTCGTGATTTCTGCACGCAAGCAGAAAGCGGTAAACGATGTGCGCGATTTTATGATGAAACTCGCCCCCGAAGGCCCGCATGCCTATGATGCAGATTACTACACAAGTCTTTCTGAACGTGAAATTGTTGAAGAGACGATTCGAGAAGTCGCTTTGGAGAGCTATTTTCAGGAGGTTCCCCATTCAATAGCCGTTCAAGTTGAACAGTTTAAAGAGCGTGGCAATGGTAAAACCTTTGTTGAAGCCAACATATTTGTTGAAAGAGACAGTCACAAGCGGATAATTGTCGGAAAAAGCGGTGCCGGAATCAAGAATCTTGGCAAAGAGTCACGACAAAGGTTGAACCGTCTGCTTGGACGTGATATTTTTTTACAGTTGTGGGTAAAAGTTAGAGAAAACTGGCGCAGGAGTGAGGAGTGGATACAACGTCTCGGTTACCGTCAGGAATAGGCAGTCGGCCAATTCTCCAACTATAATGATGATAAGGACATAACATGAGCGCGATTCTTACGATAGTAATAGTTTTGGTTATTCTACTTCTGGTTTTTGTGATGTTTTCGCTCGATGATCAGGAAGAAGAAACTGACTTTCTGCAGGAGCAGGACGCCGAAAATCCGGTCGAGGCGCCCGTTGAATCGGCAGAGATTGAACAGGAAAAGCCGGGCGAAGTCGAGGCCAGGGCTACGATTGAGCAGCAGCCCAGACCGGTGCGGGCCAGACCTGCTGAAGAAGTCTCTATGGTTGAGCCAGGTGGCGAAGAAGATTTACGCCTGAGAATAATGCTCGATCAACGATTACCGTCTCCGACCGGCCATGAAGAGGTTAAAGCGGTCGTCGCGGCGATTCAGTTGCGCTTTCCTGAAGAAATTATTTCCTCGGGTGATGCCTTCGTTAAATTGATAAAAAGGGCCGAGAATCTTTTCGAAAAAGAGTTTTCCTTTCCTTTTGCCAGCTATCATTCGGCTCAGCTCGACCGGATAATGATTTTTGAAAAAGACGAAAGTCGTGATGACGAACTTTTTGAAGCGTTGGTCGTTGCCTTCGAAGCCGTTTCCCGATTCAAAAAAATGCTTGAATCTGATTCCGCCTTGCGCGATGCCAAAGCGCGGATTTCTGTCGGGTTGTCATCTGGCTCAATTGTAAAAGTCAAGCGAGGCATTGCCGCCGAGCCTTCCTGGATCGGAAAAGCGGTTTATATGGCCGAAACTCTGGCTGAAGCTGCCGGTGATTTTTCAATCTACGTTGACGAACAGATTCATAAGGCTGCTTTGCCTCTATTTGATTTCCGTGAGTGGAAGCCGATAAAAATGCGCTCGCCCTTGCCGGCTTTGCCGCTTTTCGAGCTGGTCGGCTGGAATAAGCCTGAGGAGATTGCTGCTTATGCTTCGCACAAAGATGCCTTCTCGAGGCGTGCGGTAGCGGTTGCTTACCGATATCTCGAGCTTGACGACATGATACAGCCTTTGCTCGAACTTTTGTCCGATGCCGATGAAAAGGTTGCGCTTGAAGCGCTTGAAACGGTCAAGGTTATCGGCAGCGAACAGGCTTTGGGTCTTTTGAAAAGAATTTTTCCTGAAGCACAGGAAGCTGCGTTTCGCAGTGCCATTATCGATGCCTTTGCCAGTATTGGCAAGAATGAAGTTGTTCCAGTTATCCTGGGTTCAACCAAGGAAGCCAGCTGGAAAGTGCGTCTGAGCGCAGCCAGGGCTTTGCATCGGCTTTCGGGTAAAGATGCGCTGCGCCACCTTGAACACCTGCTTGAAGATGCAGATGGT
Organism: uncultured bacterium; assembly: GCA_964596185.1. Classification (GTDB taxonomy): domain Bacteria; phylum Muiribacteriota; class Ozemobacteria; order Ozemobacterales; family Ozemobacteraceae; genus DYKG01. Next base: position 26,112 of record CAZQUE010000055.1, read on the forward strand.
GCGGTTCGCGCCGGGGTCTGTGGAATTTTCTATCGTGAAACCGGTAAGAGCCTGTATTTAAAAGATCTTGGCGAGTTATTGCGTGATCTTTCGAATCGGGCGAGAAAAATCGCTGCTGATGAGCTTTTGCGCGTAGATTCCGACGATGCGGTCAAAATGCTTGTCGATGGTTTTGCCGATCAGGAGGCAGATCTGCAGCGATACATTTTGAATCGTCTTGAAGGAAGTAAGAGCAAAATACTCTATCAGAGTTTTTTGACACTATTTAAAATTTCTGGTGAGAAGATCCGTCCTCAGATTGTCGAGGCGGTGCGTCGAACCGGACTGTTGAGTTGAAAATGGCAATAGATATACTTGTAGTAGATGATGAGGAGATGATTCGCTGGACGCTCAAGGAAGCGCTCGAGAGCGAAGGGTACAATCTGAAGACTTTCGAGAACGGTCGAGAGTTTTTGAGTTATTTCAATGCCAATGGCGGGGATATAGTTTTGCTTGATGTCAGGCTTCCTGACAGCAACGGGCTCGACCTTCTGCTCGAAGTTACGCGTATTGACCCTGATGCGATCGTGGTGATCATGACTGCGTTCGGAGATGTTGAAACAGCTGTTAATGCAATGAAGCGCGGGGCTTTCGACTATATTTCGAAGCCGTACAGTCTTGAAGAAGTCAGTTTGCTGATCAAGAAGATCGTTCAGGCAAATTTGCTCAAGAGCCAGCTGCATCATTATCAGGAACGACTGGAAAACCAGTTTTCGCGCATATTGGGCGATAATCAGAAAATGAAGCAGTTGCGCGAGCATATTCAAATGGCGGCGCGTACAGACCGTACGACGGTATTGATTCGCGGTGAATCCGGAACCGGTAAGGAGCTTGTGGCCAGGCAGATTCACTTTCAGAGCGCCAGGGCAGACAAGCCGTTTATTGACGTCAATGCCGCCGCGGTCAGCAGCACTTTGCTTGAATCAGAGCTTTTCGGTCACGAAAAAGGAGCTTTTACCGACGCGCAGAAGCAGAAGAAAGGCTTGTTCGAACTCGCCAACGGTGGCACTCTGTTTTTGGATGAAATTGGAGATCTTGATCCTTCTTTGCAGGTAAAATTGCTGCGGGTATTGCAGGAGCGCAAGTTTCGAAGAGTTGGCGGAACTTCGGACATTCATGTCGACGTGAGAATCATTTCGGCTACCAATGCTGATCTGGAAAAAGCCATCGAAGACGGCAGACTGCGTCAGGATCTTTTTTATCGCCTCAATGTTTTTACCATCAATTTGCCGCCCTTGCGTGACCGTCGCGACGATATCATGCTGCTGGCCAAGTTTTTCCTTGAAGAATTCAGGAAAGAATTTTCGAAAGACATTAGCGGCTTTCGCGAAGATACTTGTCGCGTGCTTGAAAGCTACAATTTCCCGGGCAACGTAAGAGAATTGCGCAACATCGTCGAGCGTGCCACACTTCTTGAGACTTCAGCGCAGATTCGCCCTTCGAGTTTGCCAGAGGAATTAAAAAAGGCAGCCGAGCTCGAGTGCGTCGCTTATGATCCTGGCGAGAAGCGTCCCTGGCAGTTGCCGGGCTTCAACTTTAAAGACTACATCGATTCGGTTGAGAAGCAGATTGTCATAGAAGTGATGAACGAAGCAGAGGGTAAGAAGACTAAGGCGGCGGATATGCTGGGTTTGACCCGGTTTGCTCTCAGGCATCAATTAAAGAAACACGACCTTGAAAATGATTCTGAAAAATGATGAAAATTTTCACTGTCAACTTTTGTAATCTGTGTTATATTTACACATGGGTACCCTCTGTGTGAAATTTGCACCAGCGAATCATTCGGAAAGTTCCCAATAAACCAGAATCAGGGCCTGGCATAAAAATTGCTTGTTTAGTTGTTAAGCGTCATAAGTTAGGCAAGGAGAAACAGCTATGATATCAGAATTACTTCAAGACAGTTTTATTGATCTTCAACTCGACGTAAATGACAAGGCATCCGCAATTGACAAACTTTCGGGTATGCTTTGTACATCGGGCAAGGTCAGTGATCATGGACACTTCGTCAGTGCTGTTCTCGAAAGAGAGAAACTTGGCAGTACAGCAATCGGTGCAGGCATCGCCATTCCTCATGCTCGTGCCAATACAGTTAATGAAGTTTCAATAGCTTTTGCCCGCTCTGGTTCAGGTATCGATTTCAATTCAGTTGACGGTGACCCGGTTCACCTGATTTTCCTGCTGGCCGCTCCGGTTGAATCTGGCAGTCTCTACCTCAAACTGCTTGCTAGAATCTCAAGGCTGTTGCGCTATCAGGATCTGATCGAAGACCTCAAAAAAGCCAAAAGCAAAGAAGAAGTCATTAAGATTATCGCTGCAAAAGAATAATTTGCAATTTGCCGGGGTTGATCGGGAAGATCAGGTGTAAACATGCTGAAATACCGAAAAGATGAGCTCTCGCTGCATATGCGGATTCCCGCAGACATGTGTTATCTGGACAACGCACTGTTAACACTCGAAGGGATCTGTGAACATTTCAGTGTCAGCGACCACTCTCGAGATCGCATCAAAAAAACCCTTGAATCGGCCCTGGCAAAATCCATCGACCTGTCGCATCAGAAATTTTCTGGTCTGTTTGACTTGAAATTCTCAATGTTTAAAGATAAGCTGCAGATAACTGTTGAGGATTTCATGCTTGCTGATGACCAGGAACCGGTGGCAGTCGAATCTCCGTTGAGCGAAGACAAACTGCGGGAAATGATGGCCCATGTCATAAGCATGACTGATGATTTCAAGATTATCAGTGAAGCCGGCCGGCATGCATGCTTTTCTATGCAGTTCAATCTTCTCCCGGCGGAATGATAAATGAACAACGACCGAAAAGAAAAAACTTTCATACTACTGAAACCAGACGCCATTCAGAGAGGGCTTTCCGGCAAAATCATCTCCAGATTTGAAGAAAAAGGTCTGAAGATCGTTGCTGCCAAGCTGGTTCAGGTCACCAGAGAACAGGCTGAACGCCATTACGATGTTCACAAAGGCAAACGCTTTTTTGAATCTCTGGTTGAATTCATCACTTCGGCGCCATGCCTTGCCCTTGTCCTGGAAGGCCGAAACGCGATCAAGCTCTGTCGACGCATCATGGGGGCAACTGAGCCTCTCGATGCAGACCCGGGAACCATTCGCGGTGACTTTTCCCTGGATGTCAAACATAATCTGGTGCACGGTTCCGATTGCCCCGACAGTTATGCCCATGAAGTTAAAGTCTACTTCACTGAACAGGAAATTTTGGATTACCGTCTTGAACTTGAAAGCTGGATATACTACGCTTAGAAAACCCGCTTGACCGAAAAGAAAGCTCTCCCAGGTGCGGAGAGTTTTTTTATCTGACTCACAGGAAGCATGGTTTTGATTACCCCAGAAGCCAAACCCCGACCTACAAAAGTTTATTTGAAAATTTTCCTGATCGTTTTAATTCTTTCTTCGATTACTCTCGCGATCGGTGTGTCTTTACTGAATTCAGAACGATTCACTCTTTTTGCTGCCGAGTATTTGTCGGGTATTGTGGCAACCCAGGCCGCTAAACTTGAATTCGAGGGCTTGTCTGGTTCACTAAGGCAGGGCGTGTCCATAAAAAGGCTGATCTGGCGAAAAGCCTCCCCCTATCAGATTGTCAGCTGTGAAAATGTTCAACTGCGCTTTGATTTTTCACAACTGGTAGCGGTTAAAAAGATCATGGCTGAAATCGATTGCAAAAGGGTGGAAGCGGGCGGACAATCTATGCCCCCCTGGCTCGACAGGTTG